>JAETOJ010000050.1 GCA_021768085.1 Bacillota bacterium | reverse complement strand
AAGGACTTGGTGCGGCAGGCCGGACTGGAAGCCCAATTCCACATCGAGTCCGCCGCCACCAGTACGGAGGAGATCGGCAACCCGGTCTATCCCCCGGCCCGGCGCAAGCTGGCCGAACACGGCATCAGCTGCGAGGGCAAGAGGGCGCGGCAGCTCACCAATGCGGACTACGATCAGTTCGACCTGCTGATCGGGATGGATCGGGCCAATCTGCGGAATATGCACCGCATCTGCGGCGGCGACTTCGCCGGGAAGCTCTATCTGCTGATGGACTACACCGGCCACCCCGGCGATGTGGCGGATCCGTGGTACACCGATGACTTCGAGACCACTTGGCAGGATGTGCTGGAGGGCTGCCAATCGCTGTTGGAGCGTCTGCACTCCAGGGAGGGTAAATGATGTTCGGCAGAAGGAAACGGCAGAACATCAGCCCCTACGACAAAACTGGAAAGACCCCGGTCATCCGCTCCAGCATCTGCACCGGCGAACAGGTGGCGGGGTTCAAGGATACCGTCAGCGGGAAGTTTGAGGAGCTGATGCTGATCCGCGGTGAAAAAGACCTTGCCGAGTTCCTCAGCCGGTATCAGATTGAAGAAAGCGAGATCAAACGGGAGTGGTGAGTGCCATGTGCCGCCGTCTGCTGTGCTACGGCGATTCCAATACCTATGGTTACGATCCCCGCTCCTATCTGGGCGGGCGGTACCCGCAATCCGTCCGCTGGACGGCCCTGCTGAGGGAATATGGGTGGGACGTTATCAACAGAGGAGAAAATGGCCGCTGTATCCCACGCGGTGATGGTGAAATCCATGCGGCGATTCAGTCCCTGTGTCGCGAGGAAGCGGATATCCTGACCGTCATGCTGGGGAGCAACGATCTGCTTCAACCATCCTGTCCGTCTGCCAGAGAATGCGCGGATCGGATGGAGCGGTTCCTGACCGCGCTGCTCCACGCGGACGGCTGGGAAAAGTCCCGTGAGATTCTCCTGATTGCCCCGCCGCCTATGGCGCCGGGCGATTGGGTGCAGGACGAGAAAATCATAGCCACCTCCCACCGTCTGGCAGAATGCTATGAGAACACCACGCGGCTGCTGGGCGTCGGCTTTGCCGATGCGGGCGGTTGGGGTGTTGACCTCGCATATGACGGTGTGCATTTTTCTGAATCGGGCCATCTGGCCTTTGCGGAAGGGATCCATCAGGCGCTGTCGAAGCTCGTACCAAAGGACTGCAGTGATTAGAATTTGGTGAGTTGCGTTGCGGAATTGGCCATGCGGATGATCTGATGTTTATTGCGCCGGGGGTTCTAAAGTGTTCGCCCCTGCCAAGTTGTTGTTAGCCGTAGCAAAGATGTGAAAAGATGTTGCGCGTTATTGAAAGTGCATTTTCAAAATCCCGCCGCAATAATAGAAAAAGAGGACAGGGCTTTGATACCCTGTCCCCTTGATGGGGTTAGAGGTTAAATGCGGCGGCTAACTTTTCCGTAGCGGCTTGCATCTGTTTCAGGTCTGCTTTGACGTAGAAATTTAGAGTTGTGCTTGCGTCCGCATGGCCTAAAATTTCTTGCACGCTCTTGATGTCCGCGCCCTCGGAGAGAAGCAGGGTCGCGCAGCTATGGCGCAGATCGTGAGGGGAGAGGTCAGGGAAGCCGTTGTTTTTCATGAACCGTTTGACGCGCCGGGTTACTGCGTTCGGGTCGCGGGGCAGAAATAAATTCTTTTCACTGGGGAATACAAACGCTTCTTTCAAAATCGTGTCGGGATATTTGCGGCGGGTCTGCTCTTTCAACTGCTGGAGCAAGTGTAAGGTGCTGGGCATAATAGGAATGGTACGAATACTGTTTGCGGTTTTGGGAGTGCTGACGCTGATACCGCTTTCGGGAGTGTAGACAACACTTCGAGCAATTGTAATTGTGCTATGCCTTTCGTCTATGTCGCTCCATTTCAGCCCTATGCACTCGCCGCGCCGTATGCCTGTAGTAATCAGCAGTTGGAGAATGCAGCGGAAATCAAGAGGACAGGCAGACAGGAGCTGGAAAAACTGTGCAGCCTGTTCCTGGGTCAATGCGTCTACGGGCTTTTTATCCTTCTTTGGCGCGTCTACTTTCAGCATCGGATTTTTAGCAATCACATTTTGCTTTTCCGCATAACTGAAAATCATTCCCAATGCGTTGAAATAGTGACGGATGGTTTTAGGCGAAAGCGGTTTCCCGCGCTGGGTTTTGTATTCGCTGTTTAGGTACACCAGAAACTTTTGAATGTGCATCGGGCTTATCTCTTGAATAATCATCCCGTCAAAGTATTCCACAATCAGCTTTTTCATGTTTTTGTAAAACGTGATAGTTGTCTGCTTGTCGTTGCCGTTACAGATTTGGAGAGGAAACCACACATCATTGATAAAGGCTGAAAAGCTGTCCCGCCGCTTTTCCGGGGGAAGGGTGTAGGCTCGCCCCAACTCTTTCTCCTTTTGATGTTCTGCCTTTACCTCTTGTTCCCAAACGTCTGCCGCCTGTTCTGCGGCCTTCTTTGCTTTGGCAGGGGTTAGGCCATCCGGGATTTCCCATGTTGTGTATCGCCGTATCTGCTTATCATTTGCGTCCCGTCCCAAACAGGCCGTAAAGCGATAGGAAATAACTTTTCCGTTCCTTTTGTTTTCTCTAATGTTTGCCATTGTAATACACCCTTTCTTTGGTGTATCAATGGTTTTGCACATCGTTTCAAGCTGTTGTGCGCTTTCTTGTGCGCTTTTGAGCCTTTGAAACGATTATTTGAATGGCAACACATCGAACAAAATAAAACAAAAAACCATGAAAACATTTAAGTTTTCATGGTTTTTCGCACAGTTCTCAATGGTGGAGATAAGCGGGATCGAACCGCTGACCTCTTGAATGCCATTCAAGCGCTCTCCCAGCTGAGCTATACCCCCAACTATCTCTGCAATCTCTACAGAAGCGTGAGCTCAAGGCTCACTTTACCGCCTGTCCGCTCAACGATGCTTACTATACCACAAGGATCCGGGAATGTCAAGCACAAATATCAGAAATTTTATCCCAGGCCAGAGTGCTCCAGCTTGAGCTTGACCACCATCCCCGCTTGTCCCTCCCCTCACACGCAGCGGGGGAAGGCCCCGAACGGCCCTCCCCGCCTGCGCCTCCTACTCCCCTTTGTATTTTTTCCTGGTGGCGATTCCGCCCCGGATATGGCGCTCCGCCTTGTTCTCGTTGAGGATCTCCTTTACCTGCTGGTACAGCCCCCGGTTGACGGTGGGCAGGCGTTCGCTCAGATCCTTGTGCACCGTGGATTTGCTGATGCCAAATCGGTTGGCGGCGCTGCGTACCGTGGCCTTGTTTTCAATAATGTATAGCGCCAGCTCCTGCGCGCGCTCCTCCATGTTACCCTTCACTGACAACACTCCCCACTGAGCTGTTGAGCTGTGCGGGGCCCTGGGCCTGCACTCACCCGGCGCCCTCACTGGCAGATGTATATGCGGCGGCGGGGCAGATTAGTATTAAAAAGCGGCAATTGCGGGCTTGGCCTCGCCCTTTTTCACGGCTGTGAAACAGGGGTGACCGGGTTTTTTGGCCTATCTGGTTATTGACAAACAGGGAGAAACAACCATATAATATATACAATACGCTAAAGCAGTAAATTTCAGCGGATTAAGAGGAGGATGTCACCATGGGAACTCAGCGCGTCTACAACTTTTCGGCCGGCCCGTCCATGCTGCCCCTGGAAGTGCTGGATCGGGCGGGGAGCGAGATCACCAACTATCAGGGCTCCGGTATGTCCGTGATGGAGATGAGCCACCGCTCCAAGGTGTTCCAGAAGATTTTTGACGACACCAAGGCCAACTTCATCCGGCTGTTCCATGTGCCCGACAATTACAAGGTACTGTTTTTGCAGGGCGGGGCCTCCAGCCAGTTCTCCATGGTGCCACTGAACCTCATCGGCAAGACCGGTAAGGCAGACTACGCCGTCACCGGCAACTTCGCCAACATCGCCTATAAAGAGGCCAAGAAGTACGGCGCCATCAATTTGGCCGCCTCCAGCGAGGACAAAAACCACACCTATATTCCCCAGCAGGATCAGCTCAAGCTGGACCCCGAGGCCAGCTACTTCTACTACTGCGCCAACAACACCATTTACGGCACCGAATGGCAGTACGTGCCCGACACTGGGAATGTGCCCATCGTGTGCGATATGTCGTCCGACTTCCTGTCCCGACCAGTGGACGTGTCCAAGTACGGCATCATTTTCGGAGGCGCCCAGAAGAACCTGGCCCCGGCGGGCCTCACCATCGCCATTGTCCGGGAGGATCTGGCGGGCCACGAGCTGCCCTACACCCCGCTGATGATGAACTACAAAACCATGATCGACAAGGACTCCATGTATAACACGCCCCCCTGCTGGTGCATCTATATGCTGGGACTGGTGCTGGAGTGGCTGGATTCCAAGGGCGGCGTAGAGGGCATGGAGAAGATCAAGCACGGCAAAGCCGCCCTGCTGTACGATGTGCTGGACAACTCTAAGCTGTTCACCTGCGCGGCGGAGAAGGCCAGCCGTTCGGATATGAATGTCACCTTCCGCTCTGCCAGCGAGGAGTTGGACGCCAAGTTTGTCAAGGAGGCCACCGAGGCAGGCTTCACCAACCTAAAGGGTCACCGAAACGTGGGCGGGATGCGGGCGTCCATCTACAACGCCATGCCCGTGGAGGGCGTGGAGAAGCTGGTGGACTTTATCAAGGCCTTTGACAAGGCCAATTAAGGAACCGTTTTAAAAATTGTCTCTCCCGTGAAAAGGATCCCTGCCCCTGAAAGGCGGGCGGGGCAAGTCTCTCCCCTACAGAGCATTATTTAATCATCATTTGAGGTGAACCGCCATGTATAACATCAAAACCATGAACAAAATCGCGGCGGTGGGCCTGGAGCGCCTGCCCGCCGACCAGTACACTGTGGGCGACAGCGTGGAAAACGAAGATGGCATCCTCGTCCGCTCCGCCAAGCTCCACGACTACGCCTTCCCCGCCGGACTGCTGGGCATCGCCCGGGCCGGGGCCGGGGTGAACAACATCCCCATCGACAAGTGCTCCGAGGCGGGTATCGTTGTGTTCAACACCCCCGGCGCCAACGCCAACGCCGTGAAGGAGCTGGTGATCTGTGCCATGCTGCTGGCCTCCCGGGACGTAGTGGGCGGCGCGGAGTGGGTGAAGGCCCAGGCCGCCTCCGGCGTGGAGGTGGCCGACGTGGTGGAAAAGGGTAAGTCCGCCTTCGTGGGCCCCGAGCTATACCGCAAGACCCTGGGCGTGGTGGGCCTGGGCGCCATCGGCGCGCTGGTGGCCAACATCGCCCTGTCCCTGGGCATGGAGGTGTACGGCTACGACCCCTACCTGTCGGTGGATGCCGCCCTGCGGCTGGATCGCCACATCAAGGTGGTGAAGGAGCTGGACGCGCTGTACGCCAACTCCGACTATGTGACCCTCCACCTGCCCTACATGGACGCTACCAAAGACACCATCAACGCCACCGCCATCGCCAAGATGAAGGACGGGGTGCGTCTCATTAACCTGGCCCGAGGCGGTCTGGTGAACGACAATGACCTCATCGCCGCCCTGGAGTCCGGCAAGGTGGCCTGCTACGCCACCGACTTCCCCAACAACAAGCTAATGGCTGCCCCCCATGTGGTGGCTCTGCCCCACCTGGGTGCCTCCACCCCGGAGAGCGAGGACAACTGCGCGGTGATGGCCGCCGACCAGCTCCGGGACTTCCTGGAGAACGGCAACATCAAGAACTCCGTCAACTTCCCCAACGTGATCATGGAGCGTTCCGGCGTCCAGCGCCTGTGCGTGATCCACCGGAATGTCCCGGCGGTTATCGCCCAGATCACCACCCAGCTGGGCGCGGACGGGGTGAACGTGGAAAACATGACCAACAAGTCCAAAGGGGAGTACGCCTACACCATGGTGGACGCGGGCTCCAAGGTGGACGAGAGCGTCATCGAGGATATCCGCAGGGTGCCCGGCGTAATCCGGATGCGGGTGATCTGAGTCGGAACGGAAGAGCCCTTCCTACCATAAAAAAGCCCTGAAATCTCAAGATTTCAGGGCTTTTCCTTTTGGAAAGCGCTCCGGCCTGCCATCTTGCACGGGCATGGCCGCCCGGAGGGTGAAAATGCCGTCCTCCGCCGTAAATTCGCACAGGCCGTGGCAGGTTTGGGTAATGGTTTGGATGCTGCGGCAGCCATAGCCGTGGCCCTCCCGCTCGGACACGGGCAGCCCGTCCCGCATGGCGATCTTCCCCACGCAGGGATTTTTGATCTCGATCAGCAGCTTGCTGGCCCGGATGCTGCAGCTACAGCTGATCCACCTCCGGTTCTCGTCCAGCGTCCCGGTGGCAGCCAGGGCGTTCTCCAGGCCGTTGGACAGCAGGGCGCACAGCTCGATGTCCGGAATGCTCAGCGTGGTGGGCAGATCGGCCCTCACCGTCAGCCGAACGTCCAGCCGTTCCGCCCGATCCGAGAAGGCGGAGCAGAGCAGATTGACCAGCTCGTTGTCGCAGAACCGCTTGGGCGTGATGGCCTCAATGCCGCTTTGCACCTCGCTGATATACTCCTGGGCCTGTTGGAACCTACCCTTAGTCAGAAAGGCGTTGATAGCGGTCAGGTGGTGGCGCATATCGTGACGGTAAAGGACGGACTGGCTCTCCGAACGGCGCAGGGCGGCCAGCTCCTTCTCCGCCTGCTTGAGCTGGGTGGACAGCAGGGAGCTCTGCATCTGGGTCTGGCTGCGCTGCTGAAGCTGCTGGCGATAGGCGGTGGTATATACCATGTAAAACAGACCCACCACTGTGGGGATCATCTGGGCCAACACCTTGCTACCGGAATAGAGCAGGTCGGAGTATACAGCGGTGGTGTAGTCAAAGACATAATAGATCACCGGCAGGCCGCCGAACAGAAACAGGGATCTGGGCGACTCAGTCATGGCCCCCCGGGCGGCGGGCACAAAATACCGCAGCAAAAAGAGGAAAATGGGGGCAAGAATGATGGTATAGACAATCTGCCCCACCAGCGGCGATCCGGTGGCGGCGGTTACGGCGATGTCGCCGCACCGGGGGAGCTGGCAGCACAGATAGCCGGTGCAGATGCTGACCAGCGACATCGCCACCGGCCGCTTCATCCCGAACACCAGCACCGCCAGCAGGGGCAGGTGGATAAACAGGGGGTAGAGCTGCTTGGTGATGGCCAGCCCCAGTGTCAGCCAGGAGACCGTCTGAAGGGCCAGAAAGAGGGGGCACAGCGTAAACAGCAGAATCCACTCTCGCTTGTCCCTGCACCCTCCTGCCACGGACACACTCAGCGCCGCGCCGAAGAAGAACACCAGGCCATAGTTGACCCCGTTGAGGATGTCCACCAGATACATCATTCCGCCGTCCCCCTCTGATCAAACAGCAGCGCCATATAGTCCTTGTGGAGCTGCGGATACAGCAGCCTGGACACGGGGATCTCCTTTCCCGTGAAGGTAACGATGTGGCTGGAGGAAAACTCCGCCGCCTGGAGCATATTGACGATATAGGAGCGGTGCACCCGCATGAACTCCGGCCGGATCAGCAGCAGGTCCTCATACTCCTTCAGGGAGCCGGCCACCTCCCTCACCCCGCCGCTTACCAAATTGAAGTACAGCCGCTTTCCCATGACTTCCACAAAGGCCAGCTGGGAGAAAGGAACACGGACAATGGTGGTTCCGGTTTTCAAAACCAGAGCCTCCCGGGGCCGCTGCTCCCGGAGGTACAGCCCATCCAGCAGCCGGAACAGCCGCTCCCTGTTTACCGGCTTGAGCAGATAGTCCAGGGTACGCACCCGGTAGCTCTCGCAGGCGAACTCAGGAGACGAAGTGAGGAATACGATATCCGCGGCGCCGTCAAAGGTTCGCAGCTCCCGAGCCGCGGCCATGCCGTCCACAACGGGCATGATCACATCCAGCAGATACAGCGTGAACCGCTCCCGCCGGGCCGCCTCCAGCAGCTCTACCGCGCTGGAAAACATACGCCTGGGAAGGGGAAGCTGCCGCTCCGCCTCCCAGTCCTCCAGGAGACCGGCGATGGCCTCCAGACTTTCAGCCTCATCATCGCATACTGCGAGATACATACCGGTTCCTCCTTTCAACAGTATACTTTCATCCAATGATGATTGTATCACAAAAGGGGACGGCTGAGAAGCCGCCCCCATAAACATTTCAAGGCCCAGTTTCCGCATTTCAGGCCCTTCCGGTATACCCCCCGGACAGGCCCTTTCGCACAAAGAGAGGGAGGGCCTTGGAAAGGCCCTCCCCCAGCCTGTCGAAAAGCGGCCTGGCTGGGAAATGTCCAGGCAGGCCGCGGAGGATAAAAGATACGTACGGGCGGAAAACAGCAGGAAAGGAAGACGAGCTGGCCATATTGCTTTCC
>JAETOJ010000108.1 GCA_021768085.1 Bacillota bacterium | reverse complement strand
TCTCCGCCCCGGGCATGGATCGGGTGACCATCCCCAAAAGCGTGGCCTACTTCCCGGGGGAGCAGATCGAATTTGGGCAAATCGTGTACTATCACATTGAGGACGGTAAACTGACCTGTTCCCTGGGCTGTGACGTGGGCCATCTTGAGTACGGCAACGGTGGTGTGCTGGCGGCCCTGTCCATAGACCGCCAGGGGAAGGTGAACCCCGTCTCCTATGAATACGAGCCGGATCAGATCCCCGCCGATTCCCCCGCGGCAGCGGCCAATACCCTGTACGGCGAGGTGCTGTTGGGCTCCAGGAGCTTCACCCTGCTGGGGGAGGAAGGCGGAAGCGACGGTAGGCAGGTATCCGTGTCCGATATCCCGGGGCTGTTCCCCCTGGGGGACGACGGCTACACCGCCGTGCGCTGCTTCGCCGTCGTGAATCTGAACAACGACGAGCCTCCCGAGGTGGTGTTGAAGGTGGACGCGGTGGCAGGTGACGCGGGGGGCTACATCGTGCTGTACCAGTTGAAGGGCACAGTATACGGGGTGAAATTGGGCTACCGGATGTTCCTGGATCTGAAGCGGAACGGCACCTTTTCCTATTCCGATCCCACCGGGTCGGAGCACGGCGTGGCCGTCCTGTACCTGGGTACAAAGAATCCGGGCGGGCTGGGGAAACGATTCTACTGCGTGCTGGATCACGAGACGGATCAATACATTTATTACGTGAACCAGCAGGAGGCCACAAAGGCGGAGTATGAGGCCGCCGAGGCCCAGTGGGCGGAGCAGCAGGACGCCATCTGGTATTCCTTCACCCCCGCCGATATCGGCAACGTCTTTCCCTGAGCGGGGGCTCGAAAACCATCCCAAAACGGCAAAAGAGGGGCGGGGGCCAAAGGCCCCGCCCCGCCTTTTCAGTTCAAAGGCGAGTGAGCACGTTATACTTGCCCCCCCCAGTGATATTTTTATTGTGCGGCGAAGCCCGGCGCCAGATACGCCCGCCGGGCGTCGGGGTGGGCCGAGCCGGGGGACAGGCGGGGGGTGGTGGGGCGGCTGCCCCGAGCCAGCACCACC
>JAETOJ010000107.1 GCA_021768085.1 Bacillota bacterium | reverse complement strand
AGCGTCTCACTGACGCAGCGGTAAACCTCCGCCAGCTGCTCATCGGTGAACTGGCGGTGCTCGTCCACCAGCCCGGCCCGGCAGGCGAAGTCCAGCTTGGCGGCCTCGTATGTGTCGCCGCCGTCATAGTAGTGGCCGTGAGCCACGGCGGCGCGATCCGGGCTGCGCATCCAGGTGACGAACTGATACCCTTGGCTCCAGTCCAATTTCCGTCCGGCCAGAACCGTGCCGTTGTATTCCGTCAGCAGGCGGAAATTTTCATGCAGCCCGGACGCTTTCAGCCTGGGCGCCGCGGCCATGGCTCCGGTGTACTCGCAGACCTGGGCAGTGACCCTGACCACAACGTCATAGGCGTCCATCACCGGCTGGCTGTCCGCCGTTTCCGCCTGGAGGAAGATCGTCCCGCCCGGGGCCACCGCCATGACCTCCTGACCGTCCAGCAGCACCGGCATACGCTCCTGCTCCACCGGCAAGGTGGTAATGCCCTCCCGCTTCAGGCGGCGGGACAGCTCCCCATAAAATTTGTTGTTCATATCGCTGCTTCCCTTCTATAAAAATTCAATCAGTTCATGCCGCCCGGCATCATAGCGGCCTCCTGTGCCGGGCCGGTAATATGGACGTACTCCTCAATCACACCCAGCGCCTCGTAGTAGGTGGCGCACTCGCCTCCCATAATCCGTTCCCGCAGTTCCTCCGCCTGATCGCTCAGGCCGTGGTGGCGCAGGGTGCGGGCGGCGATGCCAATGAGGTTGAAAATGTTCCCATCCTCCCCGATCAGAACGCAGTCCGGTTTCGTCATCCGCAGATACCTCCCATCTCCAGGCCCGCGGCCTGTTCCGGCCTCTGCTCGGGCCAGGGGCCGCTGAGACAGCGCACATGACCGAAGCTGGTTTCCCGCACGCCGTCCGCTTCCATCTCAGACCGCCCCAGGGCGTCGAAATCGGTGAAGCCGTCCAGCAGTTCCAGAATTTCATCCCCCGCCCCCGCGTACCGCAGGGCGTTCAGGCCATACGCCCTCTCGCTGCCCTCCACCAGCTCATAGTCATTGATGTCCATGGCGAT
>JAETOJ010000049.1 GCA_021768085.1 Bacillota bacterium | reverse complement strand
CAGGGCACCTTTTGGCGTAGAAATCGGCATCATGAGGAAGGTCTCCCCACAATCAAAATTTGAACCGCTGAAAACAAAGAAAAGATTCTCCCAGGCGCTGAGTGCCAGTGCGCGAAGTGCACCAGTGTCTACAAAGAGAAGGAGGCCGCCAGCACGGTACAAAAATATGTGTCTGAACTGATAATCTTCGCCGTTCTCAGTGGCTATTTCCGCCAAGGTGTGGTATGGTGTATCGCTGCGAAGGAGGGACACGCCATGTACGACTACATGAGGGTGCTGGAGGACAGGTTCGCACCTAAGCCGAACCATAAGCGACGCCAAGAGCTTGAAACCAAACGCCAGGAGGTTGCCACCCTGCTGGATAAGCAGGGACGAAAAAAGCTGCTCCGGCTGGTAGATGCCCACACCATGGTACAGGAAGAAATGGCGTTGACCAGTTTCATCGCCGGCTTCCGTCTGGCCTGGGGGATCGCCATGGATCTGGGGGCAAACGGCAGTTATTCCTACGAACGGGGGCAGGAGGAAATCGACCACCGCAGAAATTGCGAGGAAGGGGCTGACGAATGTGGCTAAGCGTAGAGCCAACGGCGAGGGCAACATCCGTAAGCGGAGCGATGGCCGCTGGGAGGGGCGGTATACGGCTGGTCGTGACCCGGACACTGGGAAAGTGATCTACAAAAATGTGCTGGCGAAAACCCAGAAGGAGTGCAAGGTGAAACTCCAGCGGGCCATTGAGAAAAACGCCAGGGTGGACGCCATCCGGGCGGAGCAGTACACAGTGGGCCAGTGGCTGGACGTGTGGTTCGAGAACTGCGCGAAAATCAAGGTGCGGCCTTCCTCCCACAAGACCTACCGTGGGTATATCGACAACCACATCAAGCCCAGCATCGGCAAAATTCCGCTCAGCAAATTATCCTCTCTGGATTTGCAGAAGCTGTACAAAAAGCTGATGAGCAGCGGCAGGGTGGAGCGGATCGAGTCCAAGCGTCAGCCCAAGGGACTGAGCGCCAAAACGGTACGCAACATCAACCAAGTGATTTCCTCCGCCATGGATTTCGCCATCTACCAAAAGCTGATTGCTACCAATCCCACAGACGGCTGCGCCCTGCCCAAACTGGAACACCAGGAGATGAAAACCCTCCCCACCGAGCAGCTGGCATCCTTCCTGCATGAAGCCAGGGAGAGCGGTGTGTTCGAAATGTACTACATCGAGTTGGCCACAGGCTTGCGCCGGGGTGAGTTGCTGGGACTCAAGTGGGAGGACATCGACCTGGAGCGGGGCACGATCCAGGTGCGCCGCCAGATTGCCCGAATCGATGGCGAGGTAGTAGAGGCACCGCTCAAGACGAAAAATTCCTATCGGAGCGTGTCCATCGGGCAGGATGCCGTGGAAATCCTCAAGGAGCAGAGGAGGAAAGCCAACAGTGAATACGTGTTTCCCTCACCCACAGGCGGCCCCATCTCCCCAGACAGCGTACTCCATATGCTCCACCGGGTGCTGAAGCGGGCAGGGCTGCCCCAGATTCGATTCCACGACATGAGACATACGTTCGCTACGGTAGCGCTGCAAAACGGAGTGGACATCAAGACGGTGAGCGGAATGCTGGGCCACTACAGCGCCGGATTTACCCTGGACACCTACGCCCACGTGACCACCCAGGCCCAGCGCCAGGCGGCAGATACCATGGCGGACATCCTCTCCGGCGCTGTTGGGAACTAAAGGATCGTTTCCCCGTATGGGTCAGCGCATGGGTCAAAGCGCTGACCCATTTTTTGACCCAGATTATTTTCCAACAAAAGCAGAGAAAAAGCCCTGAAATCTTGCGATTTCAGGGCTTTTTTTGGTTGCGGGGGCCGGATTTGAACCGACGACCTTCGGGTTATGAGCTGCGGTCAGCGGTGCTGGCGGCGGCTTTTCGGTGCTTTTGGGTCGTTTTTGCTCCGGGGTGGGGTGCTTTCCGGCCCTGTTCCCTCCAATGCTTCCACCCGCTCCTTTCCCATTCTGGGTCAGAATCTGGGTCAGGTGAAATATGGTTGCCCGAGTGGTTGACCGACAAAACCCGATCCAATAGAAGATACCAAGGCGTATCCCTGCACTGTATTTCCGGGGCCCTTGAAAAATAATTTACGGTTTGGCCGCCGGAGCTTTCTCCTTGTGAAGCCCGGCTGTTTTCTTTTTCCGCCGAACCCTGCCCGCAATCAGCAAAAGTAAGCCCAACCCCGCCGCAGCCGCCGCAACTGGCAGAACTGCCAGCCAGGGCCCGCCCTCCTGGGGCTGGAGGAAGAAGGTGCCCTCGGTGCCCTCCATGGTGAGGAGCAGATACCGCCCGCTACGCCGGGTCTCCACCGCCACCCACTGGCCGTCCCTGTACTGCCACACATCGGTGTCGCCGCCATCGGGGTTCAAGAGCCGCAGGGGTACGGTATCACCCCCGCCCAAACCACTCCCGGTGAGGCATACGTCCCAGGTTACCGCGCCCTTCACATCCTTGGGCGGAGTCTGGGCGCTGTCCGCGACATGAAGCGCCGCCTCATCGGTAAACTGCCCCTCCGCGAAAGCGAGGGAAAGCTGTTCCCGCCGCTCCGTGCTGGCCACAAGCGTGACCCAGGGGGCGTATTCCGCCTCCAGGATGACATCGGAACGGGTGCCGGACACGTCGAACTCCGGCCACACGCCGTAGCTGTCCTCCTTTTCGGGCACGGTGGGCAGGGCAACGCGGGACAGATCCTGACCGTAAAGGAAGGGGATTTGCGCCACCGTCTCGCCGTCCGCCACAAGGGTAAGGGTGAAGGCGGTGAACTCGGCAGGGGCGTCCTCCAGGGCCGCCATGGCCTCAAAGGGGACGGGCTCCGCCCGTCCGGCATAGCTGACGCCGTCCACGCCTGCCGTGCCGGTGTCCACAAAGCAGCAGCCGGACAGTACGCCATCCGTCTCCACGCCGCCCGCGATGGCCCCCAGGCACTCTACCCCCCGGTTGATGGTGGCAATGGCCCGGCAGTCTCTCAAACGGCTGGCCCACCCGGCCACGCCGCCCACATAGTTCCCGCCGGACAGGACGCACTTGGACCAGCAGCTGCGCACCGAGGCGTCGGCATAGCCCGCCGCGCCGCCCACATAGTCGCCGCCGGTACTCTCCACCGGGCCGTAGTTCTGACAATCCAGGGCAGTGCCCAGGTCCATCCGGCCCGCCAGGCCGCCCACGCAGTCCTTTTTGGCGGTGACGCCGCCCAGGTTGACGCAGTTCTGGAGCACGGCCTTAGTCTCATAGGTGGCCCCGAAGGAAAATGCATCGGAGGCGTCGTCCTCCGGGTCCAAATCGAACTCAATGGCTACGGCGCCGATAACGCCGCCCACGTTGCGGTCGCCCTCCACGGCACCGGTGTTGCGGCAGTCGGCTACCTTGCCCTCCCGGAGGCTGGCCACGTCCTCCTCCGAGGTGTCCTCAAACACCGTATCCAACCCCTGGTCGGGCAGGTTTTTCAGATCGGCCATGGCATCCAGCAGCACGTCGAACACAGTATGGAACTGATTGTTGATGGCCCGCAGGTCGGCGGTAAGGGCGCCGCTTCCGTCCTGGACGGCCCGGTTCAGCCCCTCCATCTCGCCGGACAGGCCGGACAAGGCGTCAAACAGCCCGCCGCTGTCCTGGCGGAAGCCGTCCCCCAGGGGGGTGAACTGGGCGGGGCCCTTGGCGGTGAAATCGCTCACCGCGCCGCTAACGGTATCGAAGGCCCGGCGCAGGAGCGTACCGATGCCCGCAGAAGAGTCAGACGCGTCCTGGAGTTCGCCCAGGGCCTCCCCCAGCTTGCCGCTGAGGGATCCGGATCTGCCCAGTGCGGCCTGGAGGTCGATGAGGGCGATTTCCACGTCCCGGCCCGCCGCCTTGAGGGAGCTGGCGGCGGCGGACAGGTCCGCGCCCGCGTTTTCCAGGTCGCCATAGTCGGGCAGGTACTGGCTGAACGCGGACAGGGCCTCCAGGGTGCTGCCCAGCGCGGCCACAACATCGGACAGGGCGTCCCGTACCTCCTGCTCGTGTTCCAAGTCCGGGATGGTAATATCCCCAGTGGCATCCTGCAAATCCTGGAGCGCTTTCGCCAGTGCGTCAAGGGCGCCGCTCAACTCGGTGATCCCGTCCTGCACACCCGCGATAGCGTCCCTGATCTCATCCTCGTCCGCGTCCCTCACCTTGCGGAGCAGGTCGTCCAGCGCGGCGCTGAGGTGATCCGCCGATGCGCTCAGATCCCGCCCCGCCTGCCCCATTGCCCCCAAGGCGGCGCTGATCTGGGCCATGGCATCGTCGCTGATGTCCACCGCGCCTTTCAGGGACTCCATAGCCTCGCCCAGGCGGGCGGACAGGTCCTCCAGCTGTCCGCCTACGCCGGACAGGTCGTCCAGGGCGGGGGTCACCTTGTCCAGCAGGTTGGTGACGTCCGCCGCCGTGGTGTTGACGGAGCCGATGTTCTCGTCCGCAAAGCTGGAAATGCGGTCCAGCATATTCTGGGAGCTGTTCCGGGCACTGTCGGTGAAGCTGCCCATGGCCTCCAGCCGGGCGGTGACATCGGAGCTGGTCCTCTGGGCGTCTTCCAGCGCCCGGTCGATGAGCAAATCCAGGGCATCCAGCTCCCCCCGCAGGCGCTCCAGGGAGTCCCCGCTGGGGTCGACGACCAGGTAGGGCTCGGCCTGCCCCGCGACGCCGCCCACGTCCTTCCGGCCGTTCACCGCGCCGCTGTTGACGCAGCCCGCCAGATAACCGCTCTGCCGTCCGGCGATGCCGCCGGTGTTGTAGCCCACATGGGGATAGCCCACCGCCCCGGTATTGGTGCAGCTCTGCACCACGCCGCTGGACCAGCCCACCACGCCGCCGGTGTCGAAGCAGCCGCTGAGCAGGTGGTAGGTCTCATCGTCGGCGGAGGCCCGCTCCTCCAAGGCGGCGGCATCCACGTCCATCAGGTCCACGGACGATTCGGTCTGGGTCAGGTTGACCCCGGCGTTGTTCTTGCACTTCATCAGTAGACCCAGGCTGCGGCCCGCGATGCCACCGGTGGCGTTTTCCCCGCTGATGGACCCGGAAACGGTGCACTCGATGATCTGGCCCGTGGTGCCGTTGTGCCCGGCGACGCCGCCCACCATGCTCTCGCCCTGGACGGTGCCCCGAAAGGCGCAGTTTTGCAGGGTGCCGGAGTTTTCCCCCACGATGCCGCCCACGGTGGAGCGGGTGCCGGAGGGGGCTATGGTGCCCTCAACGGTCAAATCCTGGATCACGCCGGCTGGCTGGACGTACCGGAACAGGCCCTGGGTAGACCCGGCGGCGCTGATGTGCAGCCCGGAGATGGTATGACCCTGGCCCAAGAAGGTACCGCCGAAGGTGGGAATGGGGGCGAACTCCGCTCCCATCAAATCCAGGTCGGCGGTGAGGCGGACGGTCTTCCCCTGGCTCCAGGTGTCCAGGGCACAGCTCTTGGCGAAGGCCCGGAGGTCATCCTCGCTGGAGATGGTTACAGCGGCCTCCTCCGCCTGAGCGGCGTAAGCCGCGGGCGCGGCCAGGGACAGCGCAAGGCACAGCGCCAGCAGCAGGGCGGACAGCCGTTGGATTCGCTTAGTCATGGCGTTCTACCTCCTCTCCCGCATCTGCCTCAAGGGGTTGGGGCGGTTCCAGCGCCTGTTCAGGCGGGGAAGCCTCTGCCCCGTCCGCGCTCTGGACGGCCCCCGCCGTTACTGCGGCGTTGATGGCGCCATGGAGCACGCCGCTGAACTCGGCGTCAACCATGCCGGACACATAGCCCCGTACGTGCCCGTTTACCAGCAGGCTGCCACTCTGGCTTTGGACAGGCAGCCGGGCTTTCAGGGTAAACGCAGTCTTTTCGATGATGATGTCGCCCAGCAGCAGAATCTGGGGCAGGATGCCCATGACCAGGAAAATGGAGATCAGCGTACCCCGGCCCAGGCACACCCCGATGGAGGCGATGGAGGGCGTGGTGGACAGTACGCCGATGGCGATGCCCGCTGAGGCCAGAATGGTGCCGGAGGTCAGGATGGTGGGGAACGCCTCATTCAGCGATTCGACCACCGCGTCCTTCAGCGGCATGGCCTGCTTCAGCTCCACGTACCGATTGGCGATGACGATGGCGTAGTCAATGTTGGCGCCCATCTGGATGGAGCTGACCACCAGGTAGCTGAGGAAGAACAGGGGCTCATTTTGCAGGTAGGGGAAGGAGAAGTTGATCCACACGCTGCCTTGGATGACCAGGATCAGCAGCACGGGAAGCCCGGCGGATTTGAAGGTAAACACCAGAACCAGGATGACAAATACGATGGTCAGGACGCTGATGAGCAGGTTGTCGTTGCCAAAGGAGGAGGACAGATCGAAGTCGCTGGTGGAGTTGCCCACCAGCAGGGAGCCTTCCGGGTAATACCGGGCCACCACGTCGTGGAGGGTATCCAGGAAGGCGAAGGTCTCCTCGCTCTCCTCGGGCAGGTTCAATTGCAGCACCAGACGGCTATAGTTCTCGCCCTTCAGCTGGAGCTGCGCGTCGGTGAGCTGGGTGTGCAGGTCCTCGATGGTCTCAGTCATGTCCGCGTCCAGGGTGACGTAGCCCTCCTCCATCATATCGTAGACGTACAGGAACATATCAATGAGGGGCACGCCGTAGTTGTCCACGCCGGAAACCACCTGGCCGTAGGTTTCCTGGTCCACGGCATAGGCGGAGTACAGCAGCCTTGCCACCTCCACGTCCAGGTCGGTCATCTCGGCGAACTGGCGGGGGGTGAGCTTGTCGGTGAGCACATAGCCGTCCATGGCATCCACGTTGGCCAGGCCCAGCACGGTGTCCGTCTCCTCCATCCGTTCCAGCTCCCGGAGCAGGCGGCCCTCCTGTTCATAGTCCCCCTGGGGAACCAGCACGGCCAGGGTATTGACGGGGCCGAAGGCGGCGTTTACCCGTTCCTGCGCGATCTGGGTCTCGTTTTGGCGCATGGTGCTCAGGCCCGTCTCTCCGTAAGCGTAGGGGCAGCGGTTGGAGAAGATGAAGCCGCCGACCAGCAGCACCACGAACAGCGGCGGCATGATGAACCGGCTCTTGACCACGAGCTTGCCCCAGCCGGTGATTTGGGGCACGAAGTTTTTGTGGTGGGTGCGGTCAATGAGGCTGGAAAAGCTCATCAACAGGCCGGGCATCAGAGTAAATACCGCCAGCAGGCTGAGGATGATGGACTTCATCAGCACCAGGCCCAGGTCGTAGCCGATGCGGAACCGCATGAAGCACATGGCCCCCAGGCCGGACAGGGTGGTCAGGGAGGAGCCGGAAATCTCGGGAATGGCTTTGCTCAGGGCGGTGACCACGGCCTCCCGGGCCTCCAAATGCTCGCGCTCTTCGGTGTAGCGGTGGCACAGGATGATGGCGTAGTCGATGGCCAGGGCCAATTGCAGCACCACGGCTACCGAGTCGGACACGAAGGAGATTTCCCCAAAGACAAAGTTGGTGCCCTTGTTCATCAGGGCCGCAAAGCCGAAGGTCATCAGCAGCACAGGAATTTCCATGTATGTCTGGGAGGTGAAGAACAGCACCAGCAGGATAATGACCACGGCGATGACCATAACCACCTGCATTTCGGAAGCCAGGTTCTCGGAGGCGGAGTCGCCGGTGTCGCCGGTGATATACACATCGTATCCGTCCAGCAGGGCCTTCACGTTGTCCAGGGCCTGCAAACTGATCTCATCCGTGGCGGTGCCGTCGTAGGTGATGGAGAACAGGGCGCCGCCGCTGGCGTAGTGATCCGGGCTGCCGTCGAACTCCACGCTCTTGACGCCCTTCACGGCCCGAACCTGTTTGGCCAGTTCGTCTGCTTGGGCGAAGGATATGTTGTCCACCATGATACGGCTGGTGCCGAAGGTGACGAACTCCTCCTCCATAACGGTGAGGCCCTGCCGGGTCTCGGTGGTGTCGGGCAGATAGCTGGTCAGGTCGTCGTTAACGGACACCCATCCGCTGGAAAAGGCGCAGAAAATGGCGATGCCGATGTACATGAGGTAAAAGGCCTTTCTCTTGTCCACGATGAAGGCGGACAGGCGCTCCATGGGACTCTGCTTTTCTGCGGGCTCCGATACATTCTTGCTCAAGGCAAAGGCTCCTTTCACAGATCGTTCGGCTACATGATACTATAGCCCTTTGAAAATGGCAATATTAAGAATCACCAATATTTTTGAGTATGCTTTACAAATTTAGCCGGTGGACCAATTCGAAATTGGAGAGGAAATAGACGAAGCGAATAGCAGCGAGAAAAACACTCCGGTAAAATTGAAACAGTGTTGAAAAAGTTCTGGTTTTGAAAAGTGCCAGAGGAAAAATCTACCACGCTGTAATCATAGAGGAATCCTCTGCGGCAAGCTGAAAGTACCCAAAAGTCAGCAAATCTGAAACAAGGTAACGAATTTTTACTGGACTATTCTCTGCCAATGACCGTCCGTCTGTATGAGGCACCATAGTCCAAAACCGCAAAGCCCGGTGTCAGCGTTTGTGAGGGCTTGTGTGCCCATCCTATGGGCTGGGTGGCATCCGTACACCTCTCAAAAATTGAAACGTGGTGTTGGAGCCTTTGTGCGCCGTTGTCAGGGGAAACGATTTTGCCGTTAAAATGCCAAGAGCAACGCAGAAGCAATCGTCGGGAGACTGGGCAGAGCATCCAGCCTCCCGACGGCGTTTTCTGGCCCTAACAGCGCTCTGTTTTGCCTCATTGGGCTTCGGTAAATCGCGGGGCAAGGGCAGCCCAGAGGGCAGATTTAAGGGCGAAGGACAAAAGCAGCCGGCTAAGGAGTTGTCAAGCATAAAAATGTAAAGAGGAGTGAATATCTGAGCAGAGGAAAAGGGCGCAATGGTACAAGCCTATCAGAATAGGCCATCGAAAGTATTTGGG
>JAETOJ010000106.1 GCA_021768085.1 Bacillota bacterium | reverse complement strand
GGGGCGGGTTTTGCGGGGGCCCGAGACAACACCGGAAGGCCGGGACGGACAATTCGAGAGATTCGTCGCAAGACGGAAACATAAAACAGCGGAGAGTTTGATCCTGGCTCAGGATGAACGCTAGCGGCAGGCTTAACACATGCAAGTCGAGGGGCAGCGGGGGGGCGCGCTTGCGCGTCCCGCCGGCGACCGGCGCACGGGTGAGTAACACGTATGCAACCTGCCCCCGCCAGGGGTACAACCCTCCGAAAGGGGGGCTGATACCGCGTACATCCCCCGGGGGCATCCCCGGGGGAGGAAAGCCCTTCTGGGCGGGCGGGGATGGGCATGCGGCGCATTAGGAAGACGGCGGTGTGACGGACCACCGTTCCGACGATGCGTAGGGGTTCTGAGAGGAAGGCCCCCCACACTGGTACTGAGACACGGACCAGACTCCTACGGGAGGCAGCAGTGAGGAATATTGGTCAATGGCCGGAAGGCTGAACCAGCCAAGCCGCGTGAGGGAGGAAGGCGCAGAGCGTCGCAGACCTCTTTTGCCGGGGGACAAAAGGCCGGACTCGTCCGGTCCTGAGGGTACCCGGAGAAAAAGCATCGGCTAACTCCGTGCCAGCAGCCGCGGTAATACGGAGGATGCGAGCGTTATCCGGATTCATTGGGTTTAAAGGGTGCGCAGGCGGGCCTTTAAGCCGGCGGTGAAATCGCGGGGCTCAACCCCGCCGAGCCGTCGGAACTGGGGGCCTTGAGTGCGGCGGAGGTGGGGAGTACGCCGGCAACGGTGAAACTCAAAGGAATTGACGGGGGCCCGCACAAGCGGAGGAACATGTGGTTTAATTCGATGATACGCGAGGAACCTTACCCGGGCTCAAACGGGGGGCGCGGGCGGCAGAGACGCCGCCGTCCTTATGGACGTCCCCCGAGGTGCTGCATGGTTGTCGTCAGCTCGTGCCGTGAGGTGTCGGATTAAGTTCCATAACGAGCGCAACCCCCGCGCGCAGTTGCTAACGGGTTAAGCCGAGGACTCTGCGCGGACTGCCGGCGCAAGCCGCGAGGAAGGCGGGGACGACGTCAAATCAGCACGGCCCTTACGTCCGGGGCGACACACGTGTTACAATGGGGGGTACAGCGGGAAGCCAGGCGGCGACGCCGAGCGGAACCCGAAAGCCCCTCCCAGTTCGGATCGGAGCCTGCAACCCGGCTCCGTGAAGCTGGATTCGCTAGTAATCGCGCATCAGCCATGGCGCGGTGAATACGTTCCCGGGCCTTGTACACACCGCCCGTCAAGCCATGGGAGCCGGGGGCGCCTGAAGTGCGGTACCGCGAGGGCCGCCCAAGGGCGAGACCGGTGACTGGGGCTAAGTCGTAACAAGGTAGCCGTACCGGAAGGTGCGGCTGGAACACCTCCTTTCTGGAGCCCGGCCTGTCAGGTGGCCGGCTGCGTTTCCCGAGTCCTGCGGCACACACATACGGCGGA
>JAETOJ010000010.1 GCA_021768085.1 Bacillota bacterium | reverse complement strand
TTTCCGGGCACTTTTTCTGCCCTATGGGGAGTCTATCTTTTTTCCCTCCTCTCCGCCACATAATTACATTTTTTCCTCGGCGTTTTCTTACATTTTATCACTGGCGCTGACAGCAGCTCCTTAAATGATTTGCCGACCGCATTTCTTTTCAGGCAACCCTTAAAGGGGCTTCTTGGCTTTGCCTTATGATTTCTTACCACCCGTAAACGGGCTCGTTCCGTTTCCTCCTCGCCGCGGGTACTTCTCCCTTGTAAACGGGTCATAGTACTCTTTTATCGTCATCTGATCTGCTAATTCGTCCTCTTTCAGCTGGTTGCGTATATACGATTGCCTTCTTGTTCCTCCCTACAGTATCCACATAATACCCTCATGCCCCAAAATTCCTGTTCCCGTACTTGCATTTCAGGTTTGCGTGCCGGTCAAATATCATCAGGCTGCTCTTTCTCTTCAAATACCCTATGATCTGCGATACACTATACTTCGGCAGGATGCTCAGCAGCATATGGATATGATCTGCACACGCTTCCGCTTCTATGCTCCCAACTCCTTTTTGCTCACACAGTCTCCGCAATATAAACCCTACGTCTTTCTTGATTTACTATATATTTCCATCCTCCGATACTTCAGCCCAAACACAACATGGTATTGACATCTCCACCTTGTATGCTCTAAACTACTTATGTCTTTCTCCGTTCAAAAGACCTTCCTTGATCCTGTTGTGTTGCTCGGCAAACCTTACACACACTATCAAGGAGCTTTTATTTTGTCCATAGCCATAGGCTTTTCTTTTCCTCCAGCAGAGCTGGTGGTTGTGTTTTGCCAAACAAGCGCCCCGCGGAACACCCGCGGGGCGCTAAAAACGGAGCCATAGGCTTCGGAGCGTTTTGTCCGGGGGGCTCCGGCCTGTGGCCGGAGCAGCCCCGGTTAAATGAGAGCAGGGGAGGTCTGGATCGTCAGGCTCGCTTTTCCTGACAAACACAGTGTACCACAGCTCCCCAGGAAAAACCATGGATTTTTTGCGAAAAAATTGTTAAATATTTATGACGCAACCCTGCCCAATTCCGGCAGGGCTGTGCATAATAGCGAAATTCACCGAACCGTGTAGGGCCCTCGGGCCAGCACCTTCACCGTCCCCGAGGTAGCAGTCACCGTCCGGGGGCTGATAGTCACCATATATAAGTGGTTGGTGGCCAACGCCCCACCGCTGGCCAGGTTCCCTCCGGTAGTGGTGTCAATGAGGCCCACGCTGTCCGTAGAGCCGCACACCGCGGAGCCGATGCGCAGCATCACCTCACACCCCACGTCGCCCACCAGGGTCTGCCCCTGACTCAGGGTGACGACGGAAAACACGTTTCCGCCTGCCGTTCCAGTTCCACTCTGCTCCAGTACCTTGGCCAGGGCGTCCTCCAACTCGGCTTTGCGCTTGTCCACCGTCTGATCCACCATAGTCTGCACCTGCGCGCGGAAGGTGGTGTTCAGGTAGCTCAACGTCACCAGCGGGTCGTCGGCCCCACCAGCGTTGGCGGCATAGGCCACGGTGAGCAGGAAGCAGACGCAAGCCGCGGCCGCGGCGATTTTCCACTTTTTCATATGTATCGCACCTCACAAATGTTCTGTGCCCGCCCCATCGTCGGGGTAAACTACGCTCCATACGCTCCGTTGCCCCTCCTCTCCCCACAAAGCCAAAGGGCGGCTTTGCGGGGCCCCATTTGGGGGCAGGGAGGAGCTTGCTTTTTAAATTCAGACCAATCGCTCCGGACTGAGCCCGAAGCTGACGGCGATGGCGTTATCTACACGCCGCATCACTTGATCGTCCACCTTCCCCATGTGCTCCCGGAGCCGCTTCTTGTCCAAGGTGCGGATCTGCTCCAGCAGAACCACGGAATCCTTGGGCAGGCCGCAGCTGTGGGAGGCCAGGGTGATGTGGGTGGGCAGGCGGGCCTTGCCCGTCTGAGAGGTAATCGCCGCGGCAATGACCGTAGGGCTGTGCTTGTTGCCGGTGTCGTTCTGGACGATGAGCACCGGGCGGACACCGCCCTGCTCGCTGCCCACCACCGGGCTCAAATCCGCATAAAAAATGTCGCCGCGTTTGACGCTGTTGTCCACAGGATCTCACACTCCGCCGGATATAGTGCCCGGCTACAGCTATGTAGACCGGGTACTATCATTCTCCCACGGGGCGGCGGCTTTTATACCGTCCTGGCAGGGAAAAACCGCCGCGGCTCGCCGCCGGCGCTCCGGCGGGCTCCCTGACTATCCTATGCGTCCTGGTAGATTCTTGGCACACGAGGGGCCACAGCGGTCAGCAGCTCATAGGAGATGGTGCCCGCCAGCTCTGCCTGTCGCTCCACCGGCAGGTGCTCTCCGAAGATCTCCGCCACGTCTCCGGGGTGGACATTTGCGGCCTCCTCTAACCCAATCATACACAGATCCATGCAGATCCGGCCCATGATAGGCCGGGGCTGGCCATCCAGCCAGACGGAGCCCTGGTTGGACAGCGTCCGGTGCAACCCGTCGGCGTACCCGATGGGCAGCACCGCCGTCCGTCCGCCGTCCCCGCCAAACGATGCGGTGCAGCCGTAGCTCACCGGGGTGCCCGCCGGGAAGTCTCGCACCGCCGCCACCCGGCTGTAAAGCGTCATCACCGGCTTCAGCCCCGGCCCGTCCAGTCCCTCGCAGGAGGGAGCCGGATAGTGCCCGTACAGAGCGATGCCCGGGCGCACCATGTCCATATGGGTACAAGGATAGTTTAACACAGCCGCGCTGGCAGCGCAATGGCGGATTTCAAAGGTGCGGCCGTATTTTTCTTCCAGTTCCTTCAGCACATCCAAAAACCGGGTGAACTGGAGCATGGTGTACGCCTCGTCTCCGTCAGCGTTGGCAAAGTGGGTGAAAATCCCCTCCGGCTTTAGGTGAGGCAGGGCGCACAGTCCGGCGATCTCCGCCGCCGCCTGCGTCGGGTCGTGATCCAGCACTCCTAAGCGGCTCATGCCGGTGTCCACCTTTAGATGGATTTTCGCCCGCTTCCCGGCGGCCCCCGCCGCCTCGGACAGGGCGCGGGCCAGATCCGGCGTAAACACCGTCTGGGTCACGTCCAGCGCCACCACCTCTGCCGCCAGCGACTGCTGGGTATAGCCCAGGATCAGGACAGGGGCCATGATCCCCGCCTGCCGCAGCTGGGCCGCCTCCTCCAGGCAGGCCACCGCCAGGTAATCCACGCCCAGCTCCTCCGTCAGATACCGGGCCACCGGGATGGCCCCGTGGCCGTAGGCGTTGGCCTTCACCGTTCCCAGGAATTTGCTGTCCGGAGCGCAGCCCCGCAGCGCCCAGTAGTTATGCTCCAGATTGCCCAGGCTGATCTCAGCCCAGGTTCTCGCCGTCTCCCGTGTCATTTGAGTTCAACTCCATTGTAAAATTGCGGAACGCGGCCGTCAGCACCGACGTCCCGTCCACGCTCACCTCCGCCGACAGCAGGGCCTGGCTCTCTCGATCGAAAGCCAGCAGATATTCCGTGCCCTCCCCGGGCTTGGCCTCCGGATCCCGGAAGGTGACGGCCAACTGTCCGCCCCCCTCCCCGACCCAGGCGCACTTGGCCATGTAGCCCTTGTCGATCTGCTCCATCAGCCAGGGCACGGCGGACACGGCGGTGAGCCCCTTGCCGTCCAGCAGGCCCAGGGACAGCCCCGCCCCGTCATATTCCAGCACCGTCTCCCCCTTTGCAATCCGGGCCGTGATGCCCGCCAGCAGCTCCGGGGCGGTGATGGTGAGCACCGTCTCCCCCTCCCGCCGCCACTGGACGCTGAGGGTAAAGTCAAATACCTTGTCCCCCACTGCCGCGGTGATATCCGCCTCGCCGCTCCAACCCGCCGCCGCCAGGTAGGCGTCCCGGAGGTTCAGCGCCGCCTCCTCCGGGGTCTCTCCGCCTCCCGCCTTGCAGGCGCACAGCAGCAGGGTCATCATCAGTACACAAGACAAAATCCTGCGCACTATTTAGATTCCTCCTCGTTGTTTGTCAACTCTTTGATTGCGTATGGTATTTGCTCGATCAGGTCGGAGGGGGTCATGCCGTACTCCCCCTTGTCCGCCGCGGCCAGATCCCCCGCCCTGCCGTGGAGCCACACCGCCCCGTGTACTGGCAGGCCGTACCGTCCCTGGGCCATCAGAGCGCCCAGCAGGCCCGCCAGCACGTCCCCGCTGCCCCCCGTGGCCATGCCGGGGTTACCGGTGGGGTTGACCACGCAGTCCCCATTGGGGTAGGCAGTGATAGTACGGTGCCCTTTCAGCACCAGGGTGCAGCGGTGGGCCTGAGCAAATCCTCGCGCCGCCCCCAGCCGCTCGGTGATGGGCAGGGTGCAGCCGGACAGCCGCGCGAACTCCCCGTCGTGGGGGGTGAGGACGGTATCCCCCGCCCGCTCGTCCAACACATCTATATGTCTGGAAATGATATTTAGACCGTCCGCGTCCAGGATAATGGGGCACATCAGCTCCCGCATCAGGGCCAGAGCAAGCCGTTCCGCCCGCTCCCCCTGCCCCAGGCCGGGGCCGATGACGGCGGCGGTGGCGCCCTTGGCCTTGTCCAGCACGGCTCTGTTGTCCGACCGCATGGGCCACACCATCACCTCGTCGCAGCACTTGGCGGCCAGGACGGGGTACACGTCCTCCGGCACGGCCAGCGTCACCAGCCCCGCCCCGGAGCGCACCGCCGCCCGGGCACACAGCGCCGCGGCCCCGGTATAGCCCCGGCTCCCGGCCAGGATAAACAGCCTGCCGTAGTCCCCCTTGTGGCTGTCCCGGGGACGGCGGGGGAGGGGAAAGTCCCCCGGATCCGCCGTCCGGGCGGCGCGGTTGGGCAGCTCGCTCATACAGTCCCCTCCTCCCGTTTTCTGCTATTATACGGTTTTCCCCCTTGCATTTCAACCGTTAATATGATATAAAAGAAAAAGCAAAATGCGAGGAACGGGAAAATAGCGGGCTTGCGCAGTCCAAGAGAGGGGCGGTCACCGGCTGAGAGCCGCCCCGGTGCGTGCCGCTTGTTCGCCCGGGAGCGGCCCCTGAGAGGGGGACGGTTTGCCCGCCGTTACGGGGCCTTGAGTGCGTGCTGAAAAGCGCGAATGCGGGTGGTACCGCGGAAGGGTTGCCTTTCGTCCCAGCTTTGGGGGCGGAGGGCTTTTGTTTTTCAGACAGGAGGTCGCGTATTTATGCCCGGATTTTTCAGCCTGGCGGTGCTTGTGATTTTCCTTCTTGCCGTTGTCTCTATCGTCCGCCAGTGGGTGCAAAACAACAATTCCCCCCGTCTCACTGTGGAGGCCGTTGTGATATCCAGGCACACCCACACCACCCAGCAGCCCATGGCTGGGGATCCCACCGGCGCCCACGGTTTTCACACCACCATCGACTGTGTAGTCACCTTTGAGGTGGAAAGCGGCGACCGGCTGAAGTTTTCCGTCTCCGGCAGGGAGTATAAGGCGCTGTCAGAGGGTGACCGGGGGCGTTTGACGTTTCAGGGAACCCGTTACCTTGGCTTTGAGCCTCAGTACCAATAAGACACGACAACCAATATCAAAGGAGTCTATGCCATGAAAGAACAGTTAGCAAAAATCCGCGCCGAGGCGCTCTCCGCCCTGGAGAGCGTGAAGGACGCCGCCGCCCTGGATGAGCTGCGGGTGAAATACCTGGGCAAGAAGGGCGAGCTGACGGCGGTGCTCAAGCAGATGGGCAAGCTGTCCGCCGAGGAGCGCCCCGCCATGGGCCAGCTGGCCAACGAGGTGCGCGCCAGCCTGGAAGGCGCGCTGGAAACCGCCGCCAAGAAGCTGGAGGAGGCCGCCCTGGAGCTGAAGCTGAAGGCGGAAACGGTGGACGTCACCATCCCGGGCCGGCCCGTCCGGCTGGGCCGCCGCCACCCCATGAACGCCGCCCTGGAGGAGATCAAGGAGATCTTCATCGGCATGGGCTTCACCGTGCTGGACGGCCCGGAGATCGAGCTGGCTGAGCTGAACTTCGACCGCCTCAACGCCGAGGAGGGCCACCCCTCCCGGGACTGGTCGGACACCTTCTACTTCGACACCGACGAGCGGGTGATGCTCCGCTCCCAGACCTCCCCCATGCAGGTGCGGGCCATGGACACCATGGAGCTGCCCATCCGCATCATCGCCCCCGGCCGGGTGTACCGCAAGGACGAGGTGGACGCCACCCACTCCCCCATGTTCCACCAGGTGGAGGGGATGGTCATCGACAAAAACGTCACCATGGCGGATCTGAAGGGCACCCTGAACCTGCTGGCGGAGCAGCTCTTCGGCGCGGGCACCGTCACCCGGTTCCGCCCCCACCACTTCCCCTTCACCGAGCCGTCCTGCGAGATGGACGTGCAGTGCCACAAGTGCGGCGGCGCGGGCTGCCCCACCTGCAAGGGGGAGGGCTGGATTGAGCTGCTGGGCGCGGGGATGATCCACCCCCACGTGCTGGAGATGGCGGGCATCGACCCTGACAAGTGGTCGGGCTGGGCCTTCGGCATGGGCCTGGAGCGCACCGCCATGCGCCGGTTCAAGATCGCCGACCTGCGGCTGATTTTTGAGAACGACATTCGGTTCCTGGAGCAATTTTAAAGGCGTCCTCGCCGGACGGGCGTTCTTTTTCTTGAAAGAAAAAGAACTAAAAAGAACTTTAACCGCGAAACTGCGTTTCGCTCCTACTATTTTATAAATAAGAGGGGTTTTATATATGAATCTATCCCGAAAATGGCTCAATGAGTTTGTAACCATAGATATCCCCGACCGGGAATTCGCCGAGGCCATGACCCTCTCCGGCTCCAAGGTGGAGGGCGTCTGCGTGGAGGGCGCTGAGATCTCCCGCGTTGTGGTGGGCCGGGTGCTCTCCCTGGTGCGCCATCCCAACTCCGATCATATGTGGATCTGTCAGGTGGACGCGGGCCAGGGCCAGCCCATCCAAATCGTCACCGGGGCTCAGAACGTGAAGGAAAACGACCTGGCGCCCGTGGCGCTGGACGGCTCCACTCTCCCCGGGGGCAAGGAGATCCACGCGGGCAAGCTGCGGGGCGAGCTGTCCAACGGGATGCTGTGCTCCTTTGCCGAGCTGGGCCTGGATCAGCGGGACTTCCCCGCCGCCTACGCCGACGGCATCTGGATTTTGTCCGACGACCCCGAGCTGGAGGAGCTGACGGTGGGCCAGGACATCCGGGAGGCCGTGGGCCTGGATAACCACGTGGTGGAGTTCGAGATCACCCCCAACCGCCCGGACTGCCTGTCCGTCATCGGCCTGGCCCGGGAGGCGGCGGCCACCTTTGACAAGCCGCTGACCCTCCACACCCCCGAGGTGAAGGGCGGCGCCGACGGCGTGCTCACCGACCTGCTGGACGTGGAGACCCCCGACGCCGATCTGGTGCCCCGATACACCGCCCGGATGGTGCGCAATGTGAAGATCGCCCCCTCCCCCAAGTGGATGCGGGAACGGCTGCGGGCCATGGGGGTGCGGCCCATCAACAACATCGTGGACATCACCAACTACGTCATGCTGGAGTACGGCCAGCCCATGCACGCCTTCGACTACCGCTACGTCAACGGCGGGAAAATCATCGTCCGCCGCGCCTCTGAGGGCGAGAAGCTCACCACCCTGGACGGCAAGGAGCACACGCTCAACGCCAACCACCTGGTCATCGCCGACGAGGGTCGGGCGGTGGGCCTTGCGGGCATCATGGGCGGCCTGAACTCCGAGATCGTGGCCGACACCACCGACGTGGTGTTCGAGTCCGCCTGCTTCGACGGCACCTGCATCCGCAAGGGGGCACTGGCCCTGGGTATGCGCACCGAGGCGTCGGCCAAGTTTGAGAAGGGCCTGGATCCCATGAACACCCTGCCCGCCGTCAACCGGGCCTGTGAGCTGGTGGAACTTTTAGGCGCGGGCCAGGTGGTGGACGGCGTCATCGACCTGCTGAACTTCGTCCCCCAGCCCGCCGTGCTCACCCTGGAGCCGGACAAGATCAACGCCCTGCTGGGCACCGACGTGCCGGAGGACGAGATGCTCCGCATCCTCCGCAAGCTGGACTTCGCCGTGGAGGGGAATCAGGTCACCGTCCCCTCCTGGCGGGGCGACGTGCGCCGCATGGCGGATCTGGCGGAGGAGGTCGCCCGGTTCCACGGCTACAACAACATCCCCTCCACCCTCATGCGGGGTCAAACCACCCAGGGGGGCTGGTCGTCCACCCAGAAGGTGGAGAACAAGCTGGGCGAGGTGTGCCGCGCCTGCGGGTACAGCGAGATCATCACCTACTCCTTCATCTCCCCTGCGGCCTACGACAAGATCCTGTGGAAGCCCGACGACTCCCACCGCAAGTCCTTTAAAATCCTGAACCCCCTGGGGGAGGACACCTCCATCATGCGCACCACCACCCTGCCCTCCATGCTGGAGGTGCTGGGCCGCAACTGGAACAACCGGAACAAGACCGCATGGCTGTACGAGCTGGGCCGCATCTATATGCCCAAGGCTCCCTCCGAGCCCATGGACGCCAACGACCCCGCCCTGGCCGGCTCCAAGGCGAAGCTGGAGGGCATGGGGCTGGCCGGCCTCACCGAGGCGGTGGTGGAGGCGGTGAACGACCTTGGGAAGGACGACGGCCTGGCCATTGAGGCCCAGGTGCTCACCCTGGGGGCCTATGGCGACGGCATGGACTTCTTCACTCTGAAGGGGACGGTGGAGGCGGTGCTCAAATCCCTCCGGGCCAAGGATATCCGTTTCGAGCCCTGCACTGAGGATCCCTCCTACCACCCGGGCCGCTGCGCTTACGTCTACAGCGGCAGCGACATCGTGGGCGTGTTCGGCCAGATCCACCCCGAGGCGGCCCGGAACTTCGGCGTGGACGGCGAACTGTACTGCGCGGAGCTCAGCTTTGACGAGCTGTTGCTGGCCTGCGGGCCGGATCCGGAGTACGCCCCCCTGCCCAAGTTCCCCGCCGTCACCCGGGACATCGCCGTGGTGTGCGCCGAGGAGGTCACCGTAGGGGCGCTGGAAAGCGCCATCCGCAAGGGGGCAAAGGGCCTGCTGAAGGACGTGGCCCTGTTCGACATCTACCGTGGCAAGAACATCGGCGAGGGCAAGAAGTCGGTGGCCTTCAACCTGACCCTCCGGGCGGACGATCGCTCCCTCACCGGCGAGGAGGCGGACGAGGACGTGAAGTCCATTCTCGAGACGCTGGAGCAGGACTGCGGCGCGGTGCTGCGGTGAACGTCAGGAGGGCCGATATGCTTGATACGATACCCGGCACAGAAGAACTAACAGCCTTGCTTGGAAAGTCTTTATATGATGTATGGAATCAGCTATGCGCTTTCATCAATAAACAATATGATATGGATTGTTTGTGGGGGAAAGGCGGCAAGGCTTGGAACTATGAATATAAATACCGCCGGGGCGGTAAAACGCTGTGCGCGTTATACGCAAAAGAGCACGGCATGGGTTTTATGGTGATCTTGGGGAAAGACGAACGGCTCAAATTTGAAGCGGAACGGGAAAATTTCTCAAAAGAAGTTCAAAAACTATATGACGGGGCTCAGACTTACCATGATGGGAAATGGATTATGTTCGAGCCGGTGGATATCTCTTTGTTTGATGATTTTATGAAACTGCTGAGAATCAAAAGAAAGCCGAACAGAAAGTAAAGTCGCCGTCGAATCGTAGAACTCCCGGCTGACCGGGCCGCCGTCCATCACAGACGGCGGCCCTTCTTGCTAATCTTCCCCAAAAGTGGTATACTGAATTATCTGTCCATTCCCGTCCCCGAGGGGGCGGGAATCAGCAAAGAGTTTCCACTTATTCAACACATCATTGCGAGGTGTCCCCCATGAAGCTCATGGTCATCGACGGCAATTCCATCGTCAACCGGGCCTTTTACGGCGTCAGCCAGAACCTGTCCACCCGGGAGGGCCTGCCCACCAACGCCATTTTCGGCTTCCTCAACATCCTGCTCAAGCTGCTGGACGAGGAGCAGCCCCAGGGGCTGGCGGTGGCCTTCGATATGCGCGCCCCCACCTTCCGGCACAAGGCCTTCACCGAGTACAAGGCCCAGCGCAAGGGGATGCCGGAGGAGCTGGCCGTCCAGATGCCGGTGCTGAAGGACGTGCTGGACGCCATGAACGTCCGCCGGTACGAGCTGGAGGGCTGGGAAGCGGACGACCTGCTGGGTACCATGGCCCGGGTGAACGCCACCCAGGGCGGGGAGACGGTCATCGTCACCGGCGACAAGGACGCCCTCCAGCTGGTGGACGTGCACACCACCGTGAAGCTGGTGTCCACCCGCATGGGCCAGACCACCACTCGGGACGTGACCCCGGAGGAATTCCGGGCCGAGTACGGCTTTGACCCCGTCAACATGATCGACCTGAAGGCGCTGATGGGGGACTCGTCGGACAACTACCCCGGCGTGAAAGGGGTGGGGGAAAAGACCGCCCTGGCCCTGGTGCAGCTCTACCACACGGTAGAGCATCTCTACGATCATATGCCGGACATCTGCTCCGCCCCCAATACCCCCGCCAAGCCCGGGCTGGTGAAGAAGCTCGCCGAGGGGGCGGACAGCGCCCGCCTGTGCAAGGAGCTGGCCACCATCCGCTGCGACGCCCCCATGGGCTTCGACCCGGCGGACGCCAAACGCCAGCCCTTCAACGAGCCGGTTTTATACCAGACCCTGCTGAACCTGGAGTTCACCAAGCTCATCGACAAGCTGAAGCTCGCCCCCGGCCCCGCCGGGGCGGACGGAGCGGCCGAGCCGGAGGAGGTTCAGGTCACCGTAGTGCCCGTCCTCACCGAGGCGGGTCTCAAAGACGCCCTGCCCAAATGGGAGGAGGCGGAATCCGTGGCCGTCCTGCCTTTGCCCGATCTGGCGGGGGTGGCGGTGTCCCTCAGCCAGGACGATGGGAAACAGGCGTATCTGTACGACATCCGCGCCGCCGCCTATGAGGGAGACTACCACGCCCTGCTGGGGTTGCTGTTCGGCCCCACGGTGAAAAAAGTGACCCACGGAGTCAAGGAGCTGTGCCGCGCCCTGCTGGATGAGGGGATTGAGGGGTCGGGCTTCGTCTTTGACACGGAGCTGGCCGCCTATCTGCTGGATCCCACCGCAGGCAGCTATGAGCTGCGCAAGCTGGCGGTGTCCTACTTCAAAAAGGAGGTGGAGCAGTCCGCCGCCTACAAGGACGAGACGGCCTTCTCCCTGCTGGACGACGGCCTCAAGGCCCAGACCGCCTGGTACGAGGACACGGCGTGGATTGAGGCGTTTTACGAGCTGTTCCAGCCCAAGCTGAAGGAATACGGCCTGCTGTCCGTGCTGACGGACATCGAGCTGCCCTTGTGCCCGGTGCTGGCCCGGATGGAGCGGGAGGGCGTGCTGGTGGACGCCCAGGCCCTGTCCGATTTCGGCAAGCAGCTCCAGCTGGGCATCGACACGCTGAAGGCCGAGATCTACCGCCTGGCCGGGGAGGAATTCAACATCCTCTCCCCCAAGCAGCTGGGCCACATCCTGTTCGACAAGCTGGGCCTGCCCCCGGTGAAAAAGACGAAAACCGGCTGGTCTACCAACGTGGACGTGCTGGAAAAGCTGCGTCCCCAGCACGAGATCGTGGGGGCGGTGCTGGACTACCGCCAACTCACCAAGCTGAACTCCACCTATGTGGAGGGGCTGGGCAAGGTCATCGCCGCCGACGGGCGGATCCACACCAGCTTCCAAAACACGGTCACCGCCACCGGGCGGCTGTCCTCCACCGAGCCGAATTTGCAGAACATCCCCGTGCGCACCCCCTTGGGCGCGGAGATGCGGAAGATGTTTGTGGCCCCCAGGGGCAGGGTGCTGGTGGACGCGGACTACTCCCAGATCGAGCTGCGGCTGCTGGCCCATATGTCCGGGGATCAGGCCATGATCGACGGCTTCAACTCCGGGGTAGACATCCACACCGTCACTGCCTCCCAGGTGTTCTCCCTGCCCCAGGACGCAGTGCCCCCGGAGCTGCGCCGGGCCGCCAAGGCCGTCAACTTCGGCATTGTGTATGGCATCTCCGCCTACTCCCTGTCGGAGGATATCCACGTCACCGTGGCCCAGGCCAAGGAGTATATGGAGAAGTATTTTGAGCACTACTCCGGCGTCCGCGCCTATATGTCCCGGGTGGTGGAGCGTGGCCGGGAGGACGGCTTTGTGTCCACCCTCTACGGCCGCCGCCGCTGGCTGCCGGAGCTGAAAAGCTCCAACTTCAACACCCGATCCTTTGGGGAGCGGGTGGCGCTGAACATGCCCATCCAGGGCACAGCGGCGGACATCATCAAGCTGGCCATGATCAAGGTGGACGCCCGGCTACGTGCCGAGGGGCTGGAAGCCCGCCTCGTCCTGCAAGTCCACGACGAGCTGATCGTGGAGTGCCCCGAGGGCGAGGCGGAGCAGGTAAAGGCCCTGCTCCAGGAGGAGATGGAGGGGGTAGCGGCGCTGTCGGTGCCGCTGGTGGCGGACGCCAAGGCGGGCCGCACTTGGGCGGACGCCCATTAGGGAGGGATTTTTCATGAGCCTATTTGACACCTTTGACCCCGATTCCGAGGAAATCGTAAAATTTGAACTACAGAGGTCGTTTCATTCGGTGGAAGCCTTTCCAGAGACGGTCATCATGACCTTCAAGGAAGAAACTTTCCAGGTGTTGGGGCACGTCTGCCCCACAGAGGTCATTGCCACCCTCCGGGAGGGCCGGGATATCCCGGTCTATAAACTGAACTGGAACGGCCGGAGCATCGGCATCTTCCAGACCCTCATCGGCGGCGCGGGCACGGCGGGCCTGCTGGAGGAGACGCTGGCCATGGGGGCGAAAAAGGTGCTGCTTTACGGCGCCTGCGGCGTGCTGGATTCCGCTCTGGCGGCGGGCCATTTCATCCTGCCCACCCAGGCCTACCGGGACGAGGGCACCAGCTACCACTATCTGCCCGTGGGCGACTATGTGGATATCCCCACGGCGGAACGCTTGGGCGAGATCTTCGACCAGCTCCGCCTTCCCTACGTAAAGGGCCGTGTGTGGACCACGGACGCCTTCTACCGGGAGACCCGGAACAACATGGAGAAACGCAAAGCGGACGGCTGCATCGCCGTGGATATGGAGTGCGCCTCCGCCATGGCGGTGGCCCAGTTCCGGGGCGCAGAGGTGTACCAGTTTCTCTACGCCGAGGATAGCCTGGACGGGGACGCCTGGGATCCCCGCACCATGGGAAAGGTGCCCGTATCCGGCTACGAGCAGCACCTGCGGGTAGCCCTGGAGGTGGCCTCCCGACTGTAAAACGCGCCAAAAAACCACCAACGGAGGGACGGCCTGTCAGGGACGGGACCGGCGGGCCAGCCGCCGCGCCCCGTAGCCTAAGGCTGGCCCAGAGAGAGCGGCCCTGGCAGGCCGTCCCGGGAGGTAACCGTGAACGTTCAACTCATACCTGCAACAGAGGAACATCTGCCCCAGCTCACCGCCCTGGAACAGATCTGCTTCCCCGCCGACCCCTGGAGCGAGTCCGTGTACCGGGCGGCGCTGGACAACCCGGCCGTGGCCATCCTGCTGGCCCAGGGGGAGGACGGCGCGCTGCTGGGCTACGCCGTGCTGTCCACCGTGCTGGACGAGGGCAACCTGGACAACATCGCCGTGGCCCCGGAGGCCCGCCGCCAAGGGGTAGCGGACGCCCTGCTGTCCGCCCTGACCGCCTTCGGGCGGGAGCACCTGGCCTGCCTCATGCTGGAGGTGCGCTCATCCAACGCCCCCGCCATCGCGCTGTATGAAAAACACGGCTTTACCGCGGTGGGGCGGCGAAAAAACTATTATGACGCGCCCCGCGAGGACGCGATTCTCATGACCCTGAGCTTCGACACTGAATAAAAGGCGCGCAATGCGCGCCCCTGCAGACGGAGGAACCTATGGAACTGAAGCTGATGAATCGAGAGGAGCTTACCGCCCTCTACCGGAACGAGATGACCGCCGACTTTCCCAAGGCGGAACTGAAGCCGTTGCGGGCCATGCTGCGGCTGATGGACATGGGCCGGTACGACCCCCTGCTGATCACTGAGGACGGCCAGCCCCTGGGCTACGCCCTGCTGTGGCTGCCCGAGGGCCGGGAGGGGGCCCTGCTGGAATACCTGGGGGTGCTGCGGGGGAAGCGCAACGGCGGGCTGGGCACCAAAATCCTGTCCCTGCTGGGGACGCGGTACGGCCAGCTGTTCGGGGAGGCCGAGGCCCCCGACCGGTCGGCTTCCCCGGAGGAAAACGACCTGCGCCGCCGCCGGATCGCCTTCTACGAGCGCAACGGCTTTCGGGTGCTGGACTATGAGTGCGCCCTGTTCGGGGTGCGTTTCCACTGCCTCTACCGGGGCCCGGAGACGGACGACCGGAAGGTGGAGGCCCTCCACCGAGGGGTGTACGCCGGGTATTTCTCCCCCGCCCATTTTGAGCGGTACATCCAGCTCCCGCTGAAACCCGGCGAAGCGGTAAAGCCCGCGCCGGAGTGGGTGGAGGAGGCGTTCCCCTCCCTGGTGAACTACGAGGAGAGCCGGGAAGGGGAGGCTGTGATGCTCATCCAGGGCTTCTGGCTGGCCCACAACCATTACCACCAGACGGAGGAGGAGGCCAAGGGCGACCTGCGCGTTTGGAGCGGCAAGGGGCACAAGCTGTACTTCATCACCTTGGATGAGGCCGCCGTGGGCCTGCTCCACCTGGGCAGCCGGGGCGGGGAGATCGACTGGCTGGAAGATCTGTTCGTCCTGCCGGAATACCAGGGCCGGGGCATCGGCAGTCAGGCCGTCCGGCTGGCGGAGGCCATGGTGCGGCAGCATTCCCAGTCCATGTATCTCGAGGCGGCGGCCCGGAACGAGCGGGCCATCCGGCTGTACCGCCGCCTGGGCTATGACTGCCTGAACACCGTCACCCTTCGGAAGGATTTCCCCGGCTATGACTATGACGTGATCCGGGAGGAACAGGTGTACGGAGAGCACTTTGAGATCCGGAAAGATAAGGAGCGTGGGGCTGAATGAATATCCTGGCCTTTGAATCCTCCTGCGACGAGACCGCCGCCGCCGTGGTGCGGGACGGCCGGACGATCCTGTCCTCCGTGATCGCCTCGTCGGCGGATATGCACGCCATCTACGGCGGCGTGGTGCCCGAGATCGCCTCCCGCAAACACGTGGAGGCCATCTCCGGTTTAGCCGACGAGGCCCTGCGGCAGGCGGCGCTGTCCAAGGGGGACATCGACGCGGTGGCGGTGACCTACGCCCCTGGCCTCATCGGGGCCCTGCTGGTGGGGGTGTCCTTCGCCAAGTCCGCCGCCTTCGGTTTAGGCGTGCCCCTGATCCCCGTCCACCACGTCCGGGGGCACATCGCCGCTAACTACCTGGCCCACCCCGACCTAACCCCCCCCTTCCTGTGCCTGTGCGTGTCCGGCGGCACCACCGCCATTGTGGACGTGTCCGACTACACCCACTTCACCGTGCTGGGCTCCACTCGGGACGACGCGGCGGGGGAGTGCTTTGACAAGACCGCACGGGTGCTGGGCCTGGGCTACCCCGGCGGCGGGCCGCTGGACAGGCTGGCCCAGGGCGGGGACGACACCGCCTACCCCTTCCCCCGGGCCCATGTGGCCGACCACCCGCTGGATATGTCCTTCTCCGGGCTGAAAACGGCGGTGCTCAACACCATCCACAACGCCCAGCAGAAGGGGGAGGAGCTGCGTCTGCCCGATCTGGCGGCGTCCTTCGCCGCGGCGGTGTCCGACTCCCTGATCCCCCGTGTGATGGAGGCCGACCGACTGACGGGCTATCATAAAATCGCCGTAGCCGGGGGAGTGGCCGCCAACAGCCGCATCCGGGCGGATCTGGAGCGGGCCTGCGCCAAAGCCGGGGCCAAGCTGTGGCTGCCCCCCCTGTCCCTGTGCGGTGACAACGCCGCCATGATCGGCAGCCAGGGCTACTACGAGTACCTGGCGGGCCATACGGCAGGCTGGGAGCTGAACGCCAAGGCCAGCCTGGACATCTCCAAGGGATAAAAAAGGCCCCGCCTGTTTCACAGGCGGGGCCTTTTGGGTTGTCACAGCTCGCAGTCCTCGTAATCGTCATACTCGGAGGAAAAGCGGCACTCCGCCTTTTTCTCCTCGATCTTATCGGCGATGGCGTAGAACGCGTCCACGATCTTGTCCCAGTACGCCACTACGGCGCACGCGGCGGCGGCCACTACCATGGCCACGGCCACAATCTTCAGCACAAAGCGGGCGATCTTCATCACAATTCCTCCTGTCAATCGTCGTTCTTGTGGAGGGACGCGCACAGGTGAGCCACCGCGGCGCACGCCACCGCCGACGCCGCCAGGGAGACGGCGGCAGTCCTCAAAATAAAGCTGGCAAGTTTCATAGGCAGTCCCTCCTTGTTTGGTACTGCTTAGTTTACACGATCCGGCGGGAAATTACAATGGCCTTTTTGAAAAAACTTCCGCCGCTTTGACAGATTGCCGCCGCTGTGCCGTTTCGCGCCCGCGTTTATCCGTCTTTGTGCCGCCGGTACCAGTCCAGCCGGTCGTCCCACTTCCGCCCGCTGGCCCGGTAGTAGATCTCAATGCCCGCGGCGATAGCTGCAAAGATCAGCACGAAGATCACGCCGAAGCTCACCCATGCCCCGGCCTGATCCGTGGGGAACCAATGGAAGCCCACCGCGAAGGCGGTGAGGATTGCCCCGAACACCACGAAAAACAGCACCATGCGCCAGCTGTAGGCCAGCTTCTTGATCAGCAGGTCGGAGAAGGCCACCACCTGCATTAAGCCCGCCGCCGCGCCCACCACCAGCAGGGAGAACAGCATGGGCAAAGGGGCGGCCTCTTGCTTGAACACCCACAGGAAGAACACGTAGAAACACATGGCTGCGGTGTAGCTCAGGGCTGCCCGCTCCTTAACGGCTACCACCACGTCAAAAAATTTTTTCATCTCGTCCGCTCCTTTCACAGGCCCAGTTTTTTCTTGATGGCGGGGACGTACTGGCGGTTGGCCACCACCACCTCGCCGTTGGACAGGGTGAGCCGCAGCCGCCCGCCCAGGTCGGGCCGCAGGGACTTCACCTGATCAAAGTTTACAATGGCCGACTTGCTCACCCGCACGAAGTCCCGGGGGGCCAGTTGCTCCTCCAGCTCGTACAGCCGCAGGCGGCTCTCATACACGCCGTCGGCGGTGTAGAGGAAGGTTCCCCGATCCACCGTGTCGATATAGAGCACGTCGTCCTCCTCCAAAATGCAGGTCTGGCCGTCCCGCTCGCCGGTGAGCCGGGCGGAGGACAGCCGCAGCAGCTCCACCAGCCGGGACACCCGCTCGTCCATCCGCCCGCAGCGGACGATCACCTCCGGCTCCTCCAGGCCGGGCCGCTCCTCTACCGTAACCTTCATCGGCCTCACGCTCCTTCGTCGGCACAAGCTCCGCTCAGGCACTTTCCCCTTACAGGGAAAGCTTCTTCGCTCCGCTGCGCCTCCTCTCCCCACAAAGCCAAAGAGCGGCTTTGCGGGGGCCCCTGTTTGCAGCTGCAAGCACAGCATACACGACGGCCCCGCCTTTGGCAAGGGCCGCGGACGCGACCTGCTGGAAACGCCCCTCAAGGCGCAGAAAACCGGGCGCGGAACGATTCCGCGCCCGGTCTGATTACAGCAGATCCTTCTTCTTCAGGATGATCCCCGCCACCACAATGATGGCGATGGAGATGAGCAGCGGGGGCCAGAAGCTCCCGGCGAAGGGTAGCCAACCCACGTTCATGCCGTAGAAGCTGAACACGATATTGGGCACCGTCATGAGGATGGTGACGGAGGCCAGCAGCTTCATGATCACGTTCAGGTTGTTGGAGATGACGGAGGCGAAGGCGTCCATCATGCCGGAGATGATGTCGGAGTAGATCTGGGCCATCTCGATGGCCTGCCGCACCTCGATGAGCACGTCCTCCAGCAGGTCATGATCCTCCTCGTACAGGGTGACGATCCGCCCCCGGAGGATCTTCTCCAGCGTCACCTCGTTGGCCTTCAGCGACGTGTTGAAGTACACCAGCGATTTCTCCAGATCCAGCAGTTGGATCAGCTCCTTGTTCCGCTGGGACTTGTAGAGCTGCCGCTCCATGTGGTTGTAGGTCTTGTCGATCTGCTTCAGGTAGTTCAAGTACCGCTTGGCCACCAGCAGTAGTATGTTCAGGATGAACCGGGTTCGCTGCTCGGTGCGCACGTCCCGCACCACCCCGTTCTGGAGATCCCGTACCACCGACGTCTCCTTCAGGCAGACGGTGATGATGTGCTTGCTGGTGACGATGATGCCCATGGGCAGGGTGGAATAGACGACCCCCGTCTCGTCCTGCTCCATGGAGGGGGTGTCCACGATGATGAGGGTGCAGCCGTCCTCGCTGTCGATACGGGAGGTCTCCTCCTCATCCAGGGCCGCCCGGAGGAAGGAGGGCTCCACCGCCAGGGTGGCGGCCACAGTTTTCAGCTCGTCCTCGCTGGGGTTGATCAGGTTCACCCAGCAGCCGTCGGTGACGGAGTTGAGGGGCGTCATCTTGCCCTCCACCGTCTTGTGAATGGTCATCATAGCTTCCTCACGCCTTTCCCGGACAGGCGGGGCCGCCCAAAAGGGCAGAAAAATCCCCCGCCGCTCCGCTTTGTAAATTTTCCCATGGGCATTGAGCCAATGGGCAGCGGGCGCACGGGGAGGCAGTGGATCCTGACTCAGCGGGTGCGCCGTGTTATCTGGTTCCAACTTCGACCAAACGGATCGCCTGACACGACGCAGCTCACTTCCTTTTACTCTTTGACTTCCGCCAGCGCGGATACTTTATTATAGCCTTTTTCCCGGCGGATTGCAAGGGGAAAATCCGGCCATCCGAACCTATCAGGCCTATCGTCCCGGGGCGTCCTATCACCCCAGCAACAGCGGCTGGAGTTGCTCCCCCCGGAGGGCGGCCTCCACCGTGTCCGGCGCTTGGGAGAAGTCCGCCACCAGGGAGGCGGGCTTGCCCGCGCAGTCGTCCTGGCCGAAGGGGACGAAGTACACATTTTTCCGCCCCAGCAGCGTCCCCAGATTGGGGGCGGAGGCCCCCAGCCCGTCGTTGGTGGACACGGCGATCACCAGGGGCCGCCCGTTGCGCAGGTGGGCCTTGGCGGCCATGGTGACGGAGGTGTCGGTGACGCCGTGGGCCAGCTTGGCCAGGGTGTTGCCCGTGCAGGGGCAGATCACCAGCACGTCCAGCAGGCCCTTGGGGCCGATGGGCTCCGCCCCGGCCACGGTGTCGATCACCCGCCTGCCGCAGATGCGCTCCATCTCCCGCATGAAGTCGTGGGCCGCGCCGAAGCGGGTGTCGGTGGAGGCCACCGTCTCCGACACGATGGGGGTCACCGGCCCGAACCGGGCGGCGGTCTGTTCCAGGGCGTCCAGCGCCTTGGACATGGTGCAGAAGGATCCGCAGAAGGCGAACCCCACCCTTAACTCTTTTCTGTTCACAGGTCTAATTCCTCCATGATATGATATACAGTGTCCTTGATGTACCGGCCCGAGGTGACGGGGGCCACCTTTCCCGGCAGGGACAGGGCCCACACCACCCGCACCCCCAGGGTGGCGGCGGCGTCCATGTCCACCCCGCCGGGGCGGGAGGCCAGGTCGATGACCAGCGCCCCCTCCTTGAGGGCCGCCAGCTCCTCCACCCCCAGCACCGGGGCGGGCACGGTGTTGAACACCAAATCGTAGCTGCACAGCCAGTCGGGCAGGCGATCCACCCCCTCGCTGCCCAGGCCCATGCACTCCGCGGCAGCCCGCTGCTCATACCGCCGGGCAGACACCCACACCCGGGCGCCTAAAGCCCGCAGCCGGGGGGCCAGCGCCCTGCCCAGCCGCCCGAAGCCCACCACCAGCACCCGGGCGTCGTGGAGGGTGATGGGCAGCTCCTCCATGGCGATCTGGATGGCACCCTCCGCCGTGGGGATGGCGTTCAGCACCGCCAGCTCCTCCCGGGCGAAGTAGTCCCGGAGCAGCAGCTCCCGCTCCTGTGCCATCTGTTTCAGGCCGTCCCCCGCCATCCCGGCGCACACCAGCTGGCCGGGACGCAGGGCGTCCAGCACCTCCTCCAGGTCATGGCTCTCCGCCGACAGCGGCGCGTTCAGCTTCCCGTCCGCCCCCGCCGCCGGCAGGGGCAGGATCACGCAGTCCGCCCGATCCACCCCGGCCAGGGAGGGCTCACACTTTGTCCCCGCCCCCCGTTCCAGCGCGTAGGTATGTACGCTGTGGCCCTCGTCGGCCAGCAGTGCGGCCAGCGCCGCCTGCCGGGGGTCGCCCCCCGCCACCCAGATATTTTTTGCCCGCAGCATAAGAAACCTCCTCGGCCCTCCGGCCCTGTTTTCGATCATTCCAGTGTATTCCCCTTCGCACAGGGGGGTTCCGGCCCGGGCCGCTCTACCCGGATTCTACCTCCGGTAGGTGGAACCGTCGGCGCTGATCTGATATACTGAGCTCACAAAACACCGGGGAGGACACAAGATGGAACACAAAAAGATCGGGGCGTTCATCGCCCAGCGCAGAAAGGCGCTGAAGCTCACCCAGGCGCAGCTGGCGGAGCGGCTGGGGGTGACGGACAAGGCCGTGTCCAAATGGGAGACGGGCCGGTGCCTGCCGGACGCGGCGCTGATCGAGGACGTCTGCCTGTCGCTGGACATCACCATCCACGAATTTTTCGCCGGGGAGCGGCTGGCGAAGGAGGAGATCCCCGCTCGGGCCGGGGAGGCCATGATCCAGGCGGTGTCGGACTGCCAGCGGCAGAGCCGCCGCCCCGCCCCCGAACTCTGCCTGTTTGGGGCGGGCCTGGGTATGCTGATCCTGGCCGGAATCCGCCCGAATTGGCTGCCCTGGGCCGTGGCTTCCGCCTGCTGCCTGGCGGCCTTCTGCCGTCTGCTCCACGGAGCGGGCGGGGGCCGGCTTCGGGAGCTGCGCGTCGTCTCGCTGGCGGCCCTGGCGGTCTGCGTCCTCTGTGCGGCGGACTTGGGCTTCAATTACGCATACGCCTCGCTGAACCTTCTGCTGCCGGAGCAGTACGACGGCAGCTTCGCCATAACCGGCGTGCTGGCGCGGTTCGCCTTTGAGGACAACAGCTGGAGCCTGCCTGAATTTTTCCGGCGATTCTGCCGCGCCGCCGCCATTGCCGCCGCCATCGGGGCGGAAAATATCGCGCTGGCCTGCGTCTCCGCCGCAAAGGATAAATGAATCCCGCCAAATTGGGCATACTGATTCCACCAAATACATTGGAGGGAATTCTATGACCAACGCCTACGAAAACTACCACAAGGGAAACGTGGACTTCATGGAGAGCAAAACCCGGGAAAACCTGATGCGTTCCTTCGCCGGGGAGAGCCAGGCCCGCAACCGCTACACCATCGCCGCCTCCGCCGCCCGGAAGGAGAAGTTGGAGGTGGTGGCCCGGGTGTTCGAGTTCACCGCCGACCAGGAGCGGGCCCACGCCAAGGTGTTCTACGACCTGCTGCTGCCCTCGGCGGGGAAAAATATCGCCATCGACGGCAACTACCCCATCGACCTGTCGGACAAGACGGTGGATCTGCTCAAGGCCGCCCAGCACAACGAGTATGAGGAGTTTGAGCACGACTACGCCGCCTTTGCGGAGATCGCCCACCGGGAGGGCTTCGACCTCATCGGCGGCCAGTTCGAGCTCATTGCCAAAATCGAAAAGACCCACGGCGACCGCTTCGGCCTGTTCGCCGACCTGCTGGAGCAGGGCAAGCTGTTCGGCGAGGACAACCGTCAGACCGTCTGGATGTGCCTGAACTGCGGGGAAATCGTCACCTCCTCCCTGGCCCCCCAGACCTGCCCCGTCTGCCGCCACGGGCAGGACTTTTTCATCCGGCTGGATCTTGCCCCGTACACGTCCGGGAACTGAATCGAAGCCCCCTCCCACTCTGGGCGGGGGCTTCGATTTATGCTTGCTTTTACTGTCATGACAGCTTATAATAGGGGGCACAACACAACAGGAGGGATTCTCCGCCATGAAACACGACGTCAACTACACCATGCTGACCGACTTCTACGAGCTCACCATGGGCAACGGCTACTTCCAGACCGGCCTAAAGGATCGCGTCTGCTACTTCGACGTGTTCTTCCGCAGCGTCCCCGACGGGGGCGGCTTCGCCATCGCCGCCGGGCTGGGGCAGGTCATCGACTACATCCAGAACCTGCGCTTCGACGAGGAGGACATCGAATACCTCCGGGGCAAAGGCATCTTCTCCCCGGAGTTTCTGGAGTACCTGAAGGGCTTCCGCTTCACCGGCGACATCTGGGCCGTCCCCGAGGGCACCCCCATCTTCCCCCGGGAGCCCATCCTCACCGTCCGGGCCCCCGCCATCCAGGCCCAGTTCGTGGAGACCTACCTGCTGCTCACCCTCAACCACCAGTCCCTCATCGCCACCAAGTCCAACCGGATCGTCCGGGCGGCGGAGGGCCGCCCCGTGTCCGAGTTCGGCTCCCGCCGGGCCCAGGGCTCTGACGGCGCGATTTTGGGGGCCCGCTCCAGCTACATCGCCGGGGCCGGGGGCACCGCCTGCGCCATGGCGGACGAGATGTTCGGCACCCCCGCCACCGGCACCATGGCCCACTCCTGGGTGCAGATGTTCCCCGACGAGTACACCGCCTTCAAGACCTACTGTGAGGTCTACCCCCAGGCGGCCACCCTGCTGGTGGACACCTACAGCGTCCTCCACTCCGGCGTGCCCAACGCCATCAAGGTGTTCCAGGAGCTGGGCATCACCAGCGGCGGCATCCGCATCGACTCCGGCGACCTGACCTATCTGTCCAAAAAGGCCCGGAAGATGCTGGATGACGCCGGCCTGCCCGGCATCAAGATCGTGGCCTCCAACTCGCTGGACGAGTACATCATCCGGGATCTCATCACCCAAGGGGCCCGCATCGATGCCTTCGGTGTAGGCGAGCGGCTCATCACGTCAAAAAGCGAGCCGGTGTTCGGTGGGGTATACAAGCTGGCCGCCATTGAGGAGGACGACGGCTCCATCACCCCCAAGATCAAGATCAGCGAGAACGCCGCCAAGGTGACCCTGCCCCACTTCAAGAAGGTGTACCGCCTGTTTGAGAACGCCACCGGCAAGGCCATGGCGGACTATATCTGCGTCCACGACGAGCAGCCCGACTTCACCCAGCCCCTGGAGCTGTTCGACCCGGAGGCCACCTGGAAGCGGAAAACTGTGACCGATTTCACCGTGCGGCCCCTGCTGGTGCCCATCTTCCAGGGGGGCAAGCTGGTATACCAGACCCCCACCATCCAGCAGTCCCGGGCCCACTGCCTGCGGGAGGTGGACAGCCTGTGGGACGAGGTGAAGCGGTTCGAGTACCCCCACAACTACTATGTGGATCTGTCCCAGAAGCTGTGGGACGTGCGGGCCGCGCTGCTGGCGGAGAAGCACTGAGAAATGATGAAGTTTTAGCCCCCTCTTTAGTTGTAGTCGCGATTAGAATAAAACTTGTGAAAGAACGGTCCAATACATGAAAGTTAAATTTTTCGAGAGAAATGGCCTATTAAATTTGAATGCAGTATATGCAGGTGTTTATCAGTTCAAAGTTGGAGTTTTGGATGACGATGAGGAAAAGTATTTGCCATTATATATAGGTGAGTCTTATTCTATGTTATCAAGGTGTAGTAATCATTTATATGAAGTTTTTCACACAGACCCTTCTTATTTCGGATTGACAGAAAAAAATTTAGAGGATGATAGATTACAGCTGATTGTAGAAATTTATGAAAGCATCCCGTTAGAAAAGGATATTTCTAATAGTGAGCGAGATATTAAGCTTCGTCAAAAAGAAACATCTGCAATAAAAGCGGTGAAGCCCCTTTCACAAAATGAAAGTAATGATAACTTAAGAAAAGATCGTGTGAAAGTCGTACAAGATGCAATAGATAAACTGTTGTCAAGTAGGTAAATTTCAGCATCTGGAGCCGTTATCCAGTATGAGTAGCCGCCCGCTTGAAAACGCCCCCGCCCTGTGCTATACTGAACTCATCAAAATTACGCCGAAAGGGAGTATTACTTATGAGCATCATCCGCGACCCCGCCCTGGCCCCCTCCGGCCACCGGAAAATCGACTGGGTGCGCAGCCATATGCCCGCCCTGTCCCAGATCGAGGCCCGCTTCGTGAAGGAGCAGCCCTTCGCCGGCCTGCGGGTGGCCGTCTCCGTCCACCTGGAGGCCAAGACCGCCAACCTGGCCCTGGTGATGAAGGCGGGCGGCGCCGACGTCTACCTCACCGGCTCCAACCCCCTGTCCACCCAGGACGACGTGGCCGCCGGCGTGGCCGACCGGGGCGTCAACGTGTACGCCTGGCATGGCTCCACCCCAGAGGAATACGAGGCTCACCTGGTGGAAACCCTGAAGTGCCACCCCCACATCGTCATCGACGACGGCGGCGACCTGGTGAACCTGCTGGCGGGCAAGTGCAGCGAGTACGCCGACTGCCTGCTGGGCGGCTGTGAGGAGACCACCACCGGCATCCTGCGCCTGCGGGCCCGGGAGCGGGAGGGCACCCTGCCCTGCCCCATGATGGCGGTGAACGACGCCAAGGCCAAGCACTACTACGACAACAAGTACGGCACCGGCCAGTCCGTGTGGGACGCCATCATGCACATGACCAACCTGGTGGTGGCGGGCAAGACCGTAGTTGTCGCCGGCTACGGCTGGTGCGGCTCCGGCGTGGCCCTGCGGGCCGCGGGCATGGGGGCTAACGTCATCGTCACCGAGATCGACCCCTTCAAGGCGCTGGATGCCACCATGAACGGCTTCCGGGTGATGACCATGGCGGACGCCGCCCCCCTGGGCGACGTGTTCGTCAGCGTCACCGGCTGCAAGGACGTGATCACCTCCGCCCACTACGCCGTGATGAAGGAGGGCGCGCTGCTGTCCAACGCGGGCCACTTCGACTGCGAGGTGGACGTGAAGTGGCTCAATGAGCACGCCGTGGACAAGTGGGAGCAGCGTGAGGGCATCACCGGCTATAAGCTGGCCGACGGCAAGGTGCTCAACGTGCTGGCGGAGGGCCGGCTGGTAAACCTGGCCGGCGGCAACGGCCACCCCGCCGAGATCATGGATATGTCCTTCTCCGTCCAGGCCCTGGCCGCCGAGTGGGTGGCCAAGCACAAGGACGAGCTGGAAAAGAAGCTCTACGACATCCCCGCCGAGATCGACGACCAGATCGCCTGGGCCAAGCTGGCCGCCCTGGGCCTGACCATCGACAAGCTCACCCCGGAGCAGGAGGCGTACATCAACAGCTCCAACGCATAACAACACACGAAAAAGCGGGCGCTGTGTATGGCACAACGCCCGCTTTTTATGTCCGTGTTTAACTAATACGCCGGTCGTCGTCCAGGGAGATCCGGTCGGCGATCATGGCGATGAACTCGCTGTTGGTGGGCTTGCCCTTGGCGTTGGACACGGTGTAGCCGAAGTACTTTTGCAGCGTCTCCAGATCGCCCCGATCCCAGGCCACCTCGATGGCGTGGCGGATGGCCCGCTCCACCCGGCTGGCGGTGGTGCCGAACTTCTTGGCCACCGCGGGATAGAGCACCTTTGTCACCGCGTTGATCACCTCCATGTCCCCCACCGCCAGGATGATGGCCTCCCGGAGGTACTGGTAGCCCTTGATGTGGGCGGGCACGCCGATCTCATGGATGATGGAGGTGACCTGCCGCTCCAGATCCCGGGCCTTGGCCTCCTCCCGCACGTCCTCCAGGCTGGGGGCGGAGGTGAGCCGCCGGGTATGCTCGATCACCGTCTGGGCCCGGCAGGGCTTGAGGATGCAGTAGTCCCCGCCGCTCTGGACGATCTGCTCCGCCAGGTTGGAGCCGCTGAACGCGGACAGCACCAGCATCCGCGGGCGGTTGGGCCCCAGCTTCTCCAGCACCTCCATCCCGTCCAGCTCCGTCAGCAGCAGATCCATCACCACCACGTCTGGCCGCTGGGCGGAGATCAGCTCCAGCAGCTCCTCGCCGCTGCCCGTCTCCCCCACAACGGTCAGATCCGGCTCCGCCTCCATCAGTTCCGCCAGCATCCGGCGGAATTCCTCGGAGGCGTCCGCCAATACAATTCGTTTCATCTCACTCATGTCATTGTTCCTTTCCGGTCATCGACCTTGGGATTAGTTTCCAATTTTTCCCTTGTCACTAAAATACCACAGTTTCCTCCATATGGCAAGAAAGATTTCCAATATTTTCAATTTTTTCTTCGACCAGTTTTTCCAATTATTTCTTTTTCTTCCTGAATCGTCCTGTGCACAGACCTTTCACGGCTCTTTTGGGCCTTTTCAGCAAAACTGTTTGCGTTGACGCCACTTTTGTGGTAATATGTAGTCCCACTGGAATCGTGCAGGGTTCCTCCCTTTCCCCGCTTCCAGATCCTCAAAACAAGGGTGACGCCTTTTGGATACAACCACAAGAATACGCTACGGCAAACGGTTTGACGGCAAATTCTGCTACAACGGCAACGACCTGGGCGCGGTGTGCTCCCGGGCCCGCACCGTATTTCGCCTGTGGAGCCCAGACGCGGAACGGGTGGAGCTGTCCCTCTACCGGGACGATACCTCCCCCGCCTTCCGTATTCTTCCCCTGAAGCGGGGGGATCGGGGCGTGTGGTGGGTAGCGGTGGAGGGCGACCTCCACGGCGTCTACTACGATTACGAGGTGGAGACGGCGGGTCAGGCCGTCCGCACCGCCGACCCCTACGCCCTGGCCTGCGGCTGCAACGGTACGCGGAGCATGGCGGTGGAGCTGACCCGCACCAACCCGGCGGGCTGGGCTCAGGACGCGCCGCCCCCCCTTCCCCCGGAACCCGTCCTCTACGAGCTCCACGTGAAGGACTTCTCCCACCACCCGGACAGCGGCGTGCCGCCGGAGTACCGGGGCAAGTTCAAGGCCTTCTCCTGGCGGGATCGGGAGGGTCGGCTTCCCCTGTGCATGGCCCATCTGAAAGATCTGGGGGTCACCCACGTCCAGCTTCTGCCCATCTTTGACTTCGCCACCGTGGACGAGGACGGGGACGACAGCCAGTTCAACTGGGGCTATGACCCACTGAACTACAACGTCCCCGAAGGGAGCTACACCCTCAATCCCTCTGATGGCGCCGCCCGGATCCGGGAGTGCAAGGAGATGATCCAGGCCCTTCACCAAAATGGCCTGCGGGTGGTAATGGATGTGGTGTATAACCACACCTATTTCTCCGACTCCTGGCTGGAGCGCAGCGCCCCGGGCTGCTACTACCGGCGGCGCTCCAACGGGGCGCTGTCCAACGGCTCGGGCTGTGGTAACGACATTGCGGCGGGCCGGACCATGGTGGACAACTATATCGCCAACTCCGTCCTGTATTGGGCCAAGGAGTACCACATCGACGGCTTCCGCTTCGACTTGATGGGCCTGATGACGGTGGAGCTGATGAACCGCATCCGCCGGGAGCTGGATCTGGTGTTCGGCCCTGGAGAAAAGCTGCTGTACGGCGAGCCCTGGCGGGCAGGGGACTCCCCCATGGAGCCGGACACCCATCCCGCCCTGATGGCCAACCTGCCCCTGCTCAATCCCGGCATCGCCGTGTTCTGTGACAAGATCCGGGACGCCATCAAGGGCAGCTGCTTCGACGCCCGCAGCCCCGGCTTTGTCACCGGTGCGTCGGGACAGGAAAACGCCATTCTCAGCTCCGCCGCCGGCTGGCCGGAGGGGGCCTGGGAGTTCAACCCCCGGGATCCCTCCCAGCTCATCAACTACGTGTCCTGTCATGACAACTATACCCTGTGGGATAAGCTGGCCCTGACCATCACGCCGGGGGAGGTATGGCCGGAGGGCTACCTTCATCCCCGGGAGGAGCTGCTGGCTCGGAACCGGCTGGCGGCCTTCATCTGCTTCACCAGCCTGGGTATCCCCTTCCTCCAGGCGGGGGAGGAGTTCGCCCGTACCAAGCTGGGGGACGGCAACAGTTACAAATCTCCTCCCGAGGTGAACCGGCTGGACTGGGATCGGGCGTGGCGGTTCGGGGCGCTGACCGACTACTACCGGGGACTGATCCGGCTGCGCCGGGCTCTGCCGGGGCTGCTGGACAAGTCGGCCGAGGCCTCCGCCCGAGTGACCAACCAGACTGTCCACCGCCCGGGCACCGTGTCCTTCCAGCTGGATCGGGGCGGGCCGGAGGGGGAGCGCCTGCTCATCGTCTACAACGCCTGCTGGGAGGAGTTCCGCCTGGAGCTGCCCGCGGGCCGATGGATCGTCCGGGCAGACGGCCAGTGGGCAGATCAGCACCGCCCCGCCGGCACGGAGGGAAGCTGGATCACCGTCCCCAAGTGCAGCGGGATGCTGCTGCTGCGCCGCCGGGACGAGCCGCCGGAGCTGGACAACCAGGAGCCGGAGGAGCAGGAGGCTCCCAGGCCGGGGGACACGCCGGCGGAGGTTCCCGCCCCCGAGCCCTCCGCCCCGGAGGGCGCACAGCCGGAGGTCCCCCCACCGGAGGAAGCCCCACCGGAGAATACCCTGCCGGAGGCGGAGGCACAGGAGGCCCCGGCTCCCGCCCCGCCGGAGGAGTCGGCTATGCTGCCCATGGAACCTTCGGAAACACAGCAGTAAGCAAAGGAGCGCCGCATCCGCGGCGCTCCTTTCGCGTTTTCTCAGCGCCCTCGCCGCGCGTCGTATTCCTGAAGAAAGGCCCGGACGTAGTCCACGTCCGAGGGGGTGTCCACATACTCCAGCCCCCGCTTCTGCCGAGTCTCCGCCCCCTTGCCGGTGATGAGCAGCACGGACGGCTTGTCACAGGACAGCACCGCCTGCCGGATGGCCTCCCCCCGGTTGATCTCCACCCGGCATTGGCAGGCCACGTGCTCCGCGATCTCCTTGCAGATGGACAGGGTGTCCTCCTCCCCGGAGTCCTCCTCGGTGAGCACCACCAGATCGGAGTGCTCCCCCGCCACCTCGCCCAGATCCCGGCGGCGGTCGAAGGCCTTCTTCCCCGGGCAGCCGAACACCGCCACAATCCGCCGCCCCGGGTACTCCTGGGCAGCGGAGCGGAACAGGGCCTCAAAGCTCATGCGGTTGTGGGCGTAGTCCACAATGGCCACAACCTCCCCGTTTTCGCTGGAGTAGACCTCCATGCGGCCGGGGGCCCTGGCCCTGGCCAGCCCCTCCCGCACCGGCTCCGGCGGCAGGCCCAGCCCCTGGCACAGGGTAATGGCCGCCAGGGCGTTGTCCACGTTGAACAGCCCCGGCATGGTCAGCCGGTAGCTCCCACCCAGCCGGGCCGCCTCCACCTGGAACAGGAGGTCGTCCCCCGTCCTGCCCACGTCGTGGGCGTACACCGACGCGGCGGGATCCCGGCGGGAGAAGGTGAACACCGTGGGGCAGGCCGCCCGGGCCGCCTCCAAGATCTCCCCGGCGTGATCACAGTCCAGGTTTACGCAGCACTGATCCGCCTGGGTGAACAGCTTCAGCTTGGAGTGGAAGTAGTCCTCAAAGTCCGGGTGCTCGATGGGAGAGATGTGGTCGCTGCCGATGTTCAAAAAGGCGGCGGCGGCAAACCTGGTCCCCAGGGTGCGGTGATACTTCAGCGCCTGGCTGGACACCTCCATCACCACGTACTCCAGTCCGGCGGACAGGGCGTTGGCAAAATGCTTTTGCATCTCCAGCGGCTCCGGGGTGGTGAGGTGGGACTCGAACTCCTCCACTCCGTCATAGGTGCCAATGGACGAGATCACCCCGCACCGCCCGGGGGCCAGATAGCCGTCCAGGATGTCCTTCAGGTAGTAGGCGGTGGTGGACTTGCCCTTGGTGCCGGTGATGCCGATGACCTTTAGCTGCCGGGAGGGGTCGTTGTAGTACTTCACCGCCAGATGGGCCATGGCCCGCCGCAGATCGGAGGTGCACAGGCAGGGCAGCCCCACCTGGGGATAGGGTGTCTCGCTGACATAGGCAAAGGCCCCCCGGCTGGCGGCCTCCGCCAGAAAATCCGGTTTGAAGTGGGCCCCCTTGCACACGAACAGAGTACCGGGGACAACCTCCTTGGAGTTGCAGGACACCAGCTCCACCGTCCGCCCCAGATCCCCCCCCTCCGGCAAGGGGATAGCCAGCAGCCCCAGCTTGTCCAGCAGCTCGCAGTATTCCCCCAGGGGATACAGAGTCAATTCCATCAGCCACCGCCTCCTATATTGTCCGCAGGGGATAGCCGCACCGCTCTACCGCCCGCTCCGCCATCACCATCATGGCGTCCACGTAGAAGGGGGGCAGGGGATGGTAGGTGGAGAACACGGACAGCTCGGTACAGGCCAGGATAGCACAGTCGCACCCCATCCCCCGGATAGCCCGGTCGATGTGGGCGAACTTATCCCGGCTGCCTTTCTCCCCCTGCTTGATCTCGTCGTAGATGATGGACATCACCAGCGTCTGGATCTCCCGATCCGGGGCCACCGCCTCCATGCCCACACCGGCGCACTCCCTCTGGTACAACCCTGTCTGGATGGTGCCGTCGGTACCCAAAATACCGGGGCGCTTTTTCCCCTGGGCGGCCAGCAGCTTGGCCGTCTCCCGCAGCATATGGATGATAGGCACGCCGATCTCTCCCTGGAGCCGGTCGGCAAAGTAGTGGGAGGTGTTGCAGGGAATGGCCAGCGCTGTGCAGCCGCAGCCCTCCAGCAGCCTGGCGTCCTTCAGCAGCCGCCGGTACAGCCCCTCGGTGTCCCCGGAGAGGATGGCGGTGGTGCGGTCGGGGATGCCGGTGTCGGACAGGATCACCGCAGGCAGGTGATCCTGATCCCGGATGGCGTCGGTGCGATCCAGCACAAACTGGTAAAATACCTGGGTGGCCTGGGGGCCCATGCCGCCCAGCACCCCTAATTTCGCTTCTTGTTTCATGCGTATATCCTCCCCTACACCCTACCCTTCCGGCCTCTTACAGTATTTGTTGAAGCGCACATAGCAGCCGATATGGTTTTTCCAGATCCGCCAGATCCGTTTGGCAGTGTAGTCGGGCCGGTACTCCATGGAGTGGCGGTCAGCCCCCGCCCGGATCAGGGTCCGCATCTCCTGATGATATCGCTTGGGGATGAACTTATACGCCAGCTGCCGGGGCAGCATCCGCCACAGGGAGCGGTTCTGCACCACCGTCAGGGGCAGTTCTTTCCCCTCGATGAGGTCGCCCACCAGATATGTGGCGATGTTATGGCCTGAACCAGTGACGTAATAATTGCTGCGGCCCTGCCGCGTGTTGATCTCGAAGGCCTTGTACTTCCCGTCCCGGCTGTCGTACTTGATGTCAAAGTTGGAGAAGCCCACATAGCCGATATCCTCCAGCATCCCCCGGATCCGGTCGCACAGCCCCTGGTCGTGCTCGGTGATGATGACGGCGTGGTTGCCGATGCCGTGGGGGGAGTGCTCCTCCAGCAGCACATGACCCAGGCACATCAGCTTCACCTTCCCGTGGGTGTCCGAGTAGTTGGTGAGCACCCGCATATAGGTGTCGTCCCCGGGGATGAACTCCTGCAAAATCATCTTGCCCGGATAGCCCGCGGCGTACACCTCGTCCAGCGCCGAGAGCAGCTCGTCCCGGCTCTGGCAGATGTAAACCTTTTTCAGCTCGTTGTGCCCAGTAGCCCAGTAGGCCACCCCGTCGGCGGGCTTGGCCACATAGGGCGCCCCCCAGGGCAGGGTGAAGTCGTGGCCCATGGAGCCATCGTACACGAAAGTGGCGGGGTGGTCGATGCCGTACTTGTCGCACAGGGCGTAGAACTGCTCCTTATCGGTGAGCTTGTCCAGCATCTCCCCACTGATATAATTGCACTTCACATTGGGAGGGAACTGCCCCTTCAAATGGGCGGCCAGCTTCACATAGCTGTCCCCGCAGCCGATCACCAGCACCGTCTTGTCCGGACACTCCGCCGCCACGTTTTTCACGTTTTGCAGGAACACAGCCTCGTCCTCATTCTCCAAACAGGGCCGGTAGTCAATGATGGAGCTATAAGCGCAGGGAAAGGAGATAAACTTGCCGAAGGCGATGCTCTTGACCCCATAGGCCTCATGGAAGGCCCGGGCCACGCTGTATACATTGATATCACCGCCGAACAGAAGCGGCTGGAACCCACAGTCAGCCATTGTAAAACCAACTCCTAACACACAGGTATTTCAAGAGGGCAAGGGCGGGGCTCAGCCCCCCGCCCTCCGCACCAGGAACACTCCGGGTACCGCCGACAGCTTGTTGATGACGGCGGACAGCTCCGCCTTGTCCCGGACGGACATCTCCAGGTTCACCATGGCGTAGCCGTCCGGCTGGCTCCGGGCGGAGATGTTGTTCAGCCGCACCTTCTGGGCGGACAGCGCCATGGCCACGTCCAGGGTCAGCCCGTCCCGATCCTTGGCGGAGATCTCCAGGGACGTGCGGAAGTGAGCATCCTCCCCGGCCTCCGCCCAGGACACCTTCACCCAGCGGCCCGCCTCCTCCGGCTTGCGCCTCGCGGGGTCGGCGTTGGGGCAGTCCTGCCGGTGGATGGACACGCCGTAGCCCTTGGTGATGAACCCCACCACTGGATCCCCGGGCACCGGCGTGCAGCACTTGGAGAACTTCACCATGCAGTTGTCCAGCCCCTCCACGATGATGCCGTTGTCCGAGTGGCGGGGCTTGGGGGCGGCCCCCGCCTTGCCCGCGGGGAAGATGGCCTCCCCGGTGGCGGCGGCGGTGCGCAGGGCCTCCTGCTCCGCCCGCTGGCGCTCCAGCCGGCCCAGCCGGGTGAGCTCCTCCTTCATCCGGCCCACCGCCTTCTGGGCGGACATACCACCGTAGCCGATGGCGGCGTACAGCTCGTCCAGCGAGCCGAAGCGCACCCGGCGCAGCAGGGTATCGGTCAGGTCGGAGGTGGCGGTGATGGCGGCGATGGACAGCCCTGCATGCTTCAGCTCCGTCTCGAACATGGCCCGGCCGGTGGCGATGTTCTCCTCCCGGCGCTCCTTCTTGAACCACTGGCGGATCTTGTTCCGGGCCTCGTTGGACTTGCAGATCTTCATCCAGTCCCGGCTGGGGCCGTGGGCATTCTTGGAGGTGATGATCTCCACAATGTCGCCGTTTTTCAGCGGCGTCTCAAAGGTGACGATCCGCCCGTTCACCCTTGCCCCGGTCATGGAGTTGCCCACGGCGGAGTGGATGGAGTAGGCAAAGTCAATGGGGGTGGCCCCGGCAGGCAGGCTTTTCACGTCCCCATTGGGGGTGAACACGAACACCTCGTCGGAGAACATATCCACCCGCAGGGTGCGGACAAACTCGTCCGGGTCGGCGTCCTGCTGGCTCTCCAGCAGCTTGCGCACCCACTCGAACTCCCGCTCGGTGCCCAGCTTCTCGTTGGCCATGCCCTGCTTGTACTTCCAGTGGGCGGCCACGCCGTACTCCGCCGTCTGGTGCATCTGCCAGGTGCGGATCTGCACCTCGAAGGGGATGGCCTCCCGACCGATGACGGTGGTGTGGAGGGACTGGTAGCCGTTGGGCTTGGGGGTGCCGATATAGTCCTTGAACCGGCCCAGCACTGGCTTGAACATATCGTGGATGCAGCCCAGCACGTTGTAGCAGGAGGGGATGTCGTCCACCATGACCCGGAAGGCGTATATGTCGAAGATCTCCTTGATGGTCTTGTTCTGGGCGTACATCTTCCGGTAGATGGAATAGAGGTGCTTGAGCCGCCCATACACCGTGCACTGCAAGCCGTCCGCCCGGAGGCGCTCCTCGATCTGCTTCTGCATCCGCTCCAGGAACTCGGAGTTCTCCGTAGTCAGATCCCGGAGGGCCTGCTCCACATCGTGATAGCCCACCGGATCCAGGTACTTCAGGGCCAGATCCTCCAGCTCCCATTTCAGCTTCTGCATCCCCAGCCGGTGGGCGATGGGGGCGTAGACCTCCATGGTCTCCAGGGACTTCTCCTTCTGCTTGGCGTCGGACTGGTACTGGAGGGTGCGCATATTGTGGAGGCGGTCGCACAGCTTGATGAGGATCACCCGCACGTCCTTGGCCATGGCCATGAACATCTTGCGCAGGTTCTCCATCTGCTCATCCTCCCGGGAGGTGTACTGCATCCGGGTGAGCTTGGTGACCCCCTCCACCAGATCCGCCACCTGGGCGCCGAACATTCGGGCAATCTCGTCGTGGGTGGAGTCGGTGTCCTCGATGCAGTCGTGGAGCAGCGCGGCCACAATGGAGTCCTGATCCAGCTCCAGCTCGTTGATGATCTCGGCCACGGCGATGGGGTGGATGATATAGGGCTCCCCGCTCTTGCGCAACTGGGGCCCATGGTGGTTGTTGGCATACTCAAAGGCCGCCCGGATCCGCGCCACGTCAGCGGCGGGGTTGGCCTTTAAAATGTGCTGTTCCAGTTCTTCATATCGTTCATGAGCCAAATCCATAGTTGGATCCTCCTTACGTCGAAGCAAAGTTCGCTCCACCGGGCTTTCCTGGAGCCCTATTGGGCCTCCCGCCCGGTTAGTTCTCGTCCAAAAAGATCCGGAGCTGCCGCATCAGCTCCGCCTGCTCCAGATCCACCTTGCGCTCCGGGCGGCACAGGTGCAGCCGCTCCCGCTCCACCGCGATGAGCCCCCGATCCCCCATCACATAGAGGCACACCAGGGTGCGGCCATAGGCCCACCGGCCGTCCGGCTGTCGGGCTGCCTGCTTCAGCAGGGCGGGACCGGGATCCGCTCCGTCCCCGGCACAGGCTCGCTCCAAAAAGCGCCACAGCCGGGCAAAATCCTGCCGGGAGGGCAGCAGCAGGCCCGCCTCCCACCGGGATAGGACCTCCCCCTCCTGGAGCCGCCGGAACAGCTCCTGCTCCAGCTGGGCCCTGGTGGGGGCAGGGCGCAGATCGCAGATCTGAAGCTGCACCGCGCGGCTGCCCCGGAACTCGTTGATCTGGGGGTGAAAGAGCAGATCCAGCCTGTCCCCCGGGGACACGCCGCACTGGGCGCAGTTGGCGGAGAAGAAGATGGCGTCCAGCACCACCCCGTCCCGCCGCACCCGCATCTTCAGGTGTCGCCCGTTTCCCACGTCGCAGCAGGACAGCACCGCCGCCGAGCGCAGCAGCAGCACCGGCTTGGGATTGCCCGTCCCAAAGGGCTCCAGCACGGACAGGCCGTCCACCTGCCCGGTGCTCAGCAGGGCGCAGTCGTCCACCTCCGCGTCCACGTCGATGGAGGACTCCATGGGCTCCCCCCCGGCGTACTCCGACACCAGAGCGCAGATCCGCTCCCGGAAGGCGGGGATGTTCTCCTCCCGGATGGTGAAGCCCGCCGCCATCTCGTGGCCGCCGTAGGCCTCGAACAGGGGGGCGCACTGTTCCAAAGCGGCGAACAGGTTGAACCCCCCAAAGGAGCGGCAGGACGCCTTGCCCAAACCTTGCTCCAAACTGATCATAAAGGTGGGGCAGGCGTATTTCTCCGCCAGCCGGGAGGCCACAATGCCCACCACCCCCTGGTGCCAGCCCTCCCCCGCCATCACCACGCAGGGCTGGGCCAGGGCGGGGTTTTCCTCTAAAATGCCGTCGCACTGGCGGTAGATCTCCAGCTCGATGGCCTGCCGCTCCCGGTTCAGGCTGCACAGGACGCCCGCCAGCTCCTCCCCCCGATCCACGTCCCGGGTGAGGAGGAGCTCCAGGGCCACCATGGCCTGCTCCATCCGGCCAGCGGCGTTGATCCGGGGGGCCAGCCCGTAGCCGATGGTCACCGCCGTGGGCAGCCCTCCCGGCTCCAGCCCCGCCTCCCGCAGCAGCGCCCGCAGCCCGGGCCGCTTCGTCCGGGCCAGCAGGGTCAGCCCCTGCCGCACCAGGGCCCGGTTCTCGTCGGTGAGGCGCATCACGTCGGCCACGGTGCCGATGGCGGCCAGTTCCCCAAAGCGCAGCAGTAGCTCCTCCTCCCGCTCCCGGCCCGCCAGGGCCTGGGCCAGCTTCAGGGCCACCCCCACCCCCGCCAGCTCCGGGAAGGGGTAGGCGCAGTCGGGCCGCCGGGGATCCACCACCGCCGCCCCGTTGGGGATGGCGGTCTTGCAGTGGTGGTGGTCGGTCACCACCACGTCCACCCCCAGGGTGCGGGCGTAGTCCACCTCCGCCGCCGCGGTGATGCCACAGTCCACGGTGACGATGAGGGTGACCCCCTGCCCCGCCAGCCGTTCCACCGCCCGGGGGTTCAGGCCGTAGCCCTCCTCCGAGCGGTCGGGGATATAGCTGACCGTTTTCCCGCCCAGTAGGGCCAGTGCCTCGGTGAGCAAGCAGGTGGCGGTGATGCCGTCCACGTCATAGTCCCCGTAGACGCACACCGTCTCCCCCGCCTCGATGGCCCGGCGCACCCGGGCCACCGCCCTGTCCATGTCCTTCAGCAGAAAGGGATCGTGAAACCGCTCCGGGCCGTCGGCCAGGAAACGGGCGGCTTCCTCCCGGCCCCCGATCCCCCGGGCGGCCAGCACCGCGGCGCACAGCGGAGTAAGTCCCGCCTCCTCCAGTTCCCGCCGGAGGTTGGGCAGGCCCGGCCCGCGTATCTTCCAGTTGTCGTATTTCATCCCGTCATACCCTGCTTTTCCGCCCCGCCTGGGGCCTCCTCTCCTGATACATAACATCTTATTATACCAAATTTTCGGGACTATTTCAACAGGCAAACCAAAGAGGCGGCCCTTTTTTCCTGCCCGGCCGGGAAATACCCCTTGCAATCTGTCTCCGGATGTGATATCATAACTTACACTTGTGCGGGCAGGCCGCCCGTTTTCAGAAAAAACCCTTCAACGGAAAGGATATGAGTCACATGACTACCGCCCAGATCGTTTTGTCCATTATTTACTTCATCGTGGCCCTGGCCCTGGTGGCCATCGTCATGCTCCAGTCCGGCAAGAGCGCCGGCCTGTCCGGCGCCATCGCCGGCGGCGCGGACACCTTCCTGTCCAAGAACAAGGCCAAGTCCGCCGACGCCCGGCTGGCCCGCATGACGAAGTGGGTGGCCGTGGTCTTTATGATCCTCACCCTGGTCATCTGCCTGCTGTAACACCCGCGCAAAAATACCGCCCGGAGAAGCTCCTCCGGGCGGTATTTTTGCGCTTTCTCCACGTTCAGCCCAGCCGCCCCACGGCGGGCTCCCGCGCTTGTCCTGCGGCAGCATCTCCACGCCAGATTTTATGCCTTAAAAACACCTTGAAACTTCGCTAAAAATCAATCCATCGAGTATTGTTGTCCTATGACTGCCTGAAAAGGGGGCTGGGCCAATGAACGACAAGATTTACCTCACCATCCGCATGAACCGGGAGCTCCACGACAAGTTCCAATCCGTGGCGGCCTACGAGGGCCGCTCCATGAGCCGTCAGATCCTGTACCTGATGAACCAGTGCGTGCTGGACTTCGAGAAAAAGAACGGCCCCATCGACCCCCTGCCCGGGGACGACGGGCCGTGAAGCTGTTCCAGGCCCTGCTGGGGCTGCTCTACCCGCCCAAGTGCCCCTTCTGCGGCCAGATTTTGGAGCGGGGCGAGGCGGGGATGTGCGCCCTGTGTGAGCAGGCGCTGCCCTGGACGGACGGCCCGGGCGGGCCGGTGGAGGGCTGCGAGGCCTGTCTGTCCCCGCTGTGGTACCGGGACGGGGTGCGGGAGGGCGTCCACCGCTACAAGTTCAACGGCGGTGCCACCCACGCCGCCCTGTTCGGGGAGCTGATGGCCCAGTGCCTGTCCGACCGCTGGGACGGCACGGTGGATCTCGTCACCTGGGCGCCCCTCCACCCCAAGCGGAAAAAGCGGCGTGGCTACGATCAGGCGAAGCTGCTGGCCCGCCGGGTGGGCGAGATATCAAATGTCCCCGTCCTGCCCACGCTGGAGAAGATCCGGCCCGCCGGGGAGCAGTCCCGCCTCCAGTCGGAGGAGGATCGGCGGGCCAACATCGCCGGGGCCTACCGTCCCCTGCCGGGGCTGGATCTGGCCGGGAAGCGGGTGGTACTGGTGGACGACGTGGTGACCACCGGATCCACCCTGGGCCAGTGCGCCGCCTGCCTGCGCGCCGCCGGGGCGGACACGGTGGTGGCCCTCACCCTGGCCCAGGCCAGGGCACGGGGCGGAGATTTTATCACAGGAAAGCAAGGGAATTGACATGGGAGAGATCATCCTGCTCAAGCAGGGCGAAATGGTATTAAAGGGGCTGAACCGCCGGGGCTTTGAGGAAAAGCTCATGGGCAACGCCAAGCGGCGGCTGAAGAAGTACGGCTCCTTCAAGGTATACACCCGCCAGTCCACCACCTACGTGGAGCCGCTGGATGACACGGCGGACTTCGAGGGCGCGTGGACGGCTATGACGAAACTGTTCGGGGCGGTGGGCCTGTGCCGGGCCCGGGCCTGCCCCAAGGACAAGGACGCCATCACCGACTGCGCCGCCGACTACCTGGGGGACAAGCTCCGGGCGGCAAAGTCCTTCAAGGTGGAGAGCAAGCGGGCGGACAAATCCTTCCCCATGACCTCCATCCAGCTGTCCCAGTACGTGGGCGGGGAGCTCCACCAGCGCTTCCCCCACCTGACGGCGGATATGCACCACCCGGAGCTCACCATCCACGTGGAGGTGCGGGACTTTGACGCCTACGTCCACGCTGACCCGGAGCCGGGGGCGGGGGGCCTGCCCGTGGGCATGGGGGGCCGGGCGCTGTCCCTGCTGTCCGGCGGCATCGACTCCCCCGTGGCCTCCTGGATGATCGCCAAGCGGGGGGTCATTGTGGACATGATCCACTACTACTCCTACCCCTACACCTCCCCGGAGGCCAAGGAGAAGGTGCTTGAGCTGGCCCGGCTGCTGGTGCCCTACACCGGCAAGCAGTGCGTCCATGTGGTGCCCTTCACCAAAATTCAGGAGGAGCTGCGCCGCTCCTGCCCGGAGGAGCTGTTCACCATCCTCATGCGGCGGTTCATGATGCGGATCGCCTGCCGGGTGGCGGAGAAAAACGGCATCCAGGCCCTGGTGACGGGCGAGTCGGTGGGCCAGGTGGCCAGCCAGACCCTGGACGCCATGGTGTGCACCGACGGGGTGTGCACCCTGCCCGTCCTGCGCCCCCTGGTGGGGATGGACAAGGAGGAGATCGTGCGGATTTCCCGGAAAATCGGGACGTTTGAAACCTCCATCCTGCCCTATGAGGACTGCTGCACCGTGTTCACCCCCAAGCACCCCCGCACCAAGCCCAAGCCCCAGGAGCTGGAGGAGGCGGAGCAGGCCCTGGACGTGGAGGCCATGGTGGAGGACGCGGTGGCCGGGATCGAGCGGATCATGCTGGATTTATAAGCGCCAGCGCCATCCGGAGCCCCACACGGAAGCAGGCGAACTCCCGCAGCTCGCCGATGGCCCCCTGTTCGTCCAGCAGATCGCTGACCTGCTGGGCGGCGTCCCCGTCCAGCGAGGCGCATAGGCGTTCCCGCTGGGCGTCCAGATACCGCGTCCGGCTGAGGTATTCGCCGTCCTCCCGCAGGAGCTCCGCCGCGAGGTCGCCGCATACCTTTGCGTAGATGGTGTCCATTAAATCTGTCATGGCGCTCACCCTTTCAATTTGTGAGTATCACATCTTGTGAGGGTATTATATACCCTCACGGTATGATTGTCAACAAGAATTTGCGAGGTGTCACTATGGTTCCGTTTGAAGCCCGTTTGAAACTGGCCCGGGCCCGAAAAGGCATCACCCAGCGGCAGTCCGCGGAAGCGGTGGGGATCACCGCGCATACGTATCAGCAATATGAAGCGGGGAACCGTCGGCCCAACTTTGAGATCCTGGTGGCGCTGGCGGACTGTTTTGACACAACCACCGACTACCTCCTGGGCCGCACCGATCTCCCCGGCTGAACCGCCCTCCCGGGCCCAGGGAAACCCAAACGTTACATTGTGAAACGGGAACTTGCTGGTGATCCGGGCCGATTTTGGTATGCTGGGGACATCCAATCCATGAGGTGATGTTATGAGTTTCGGAAACAAACTGGCCGAGGCCCGGCGGGCCAAGAACCTGACCCAGGAGCAGCTGGCGGAGCAGTTGGAGGTGACCCGGCAGGCGGTGAGCCGCTGGGAGTCGGACGCGGCCTACCCGGAGACGGACAAGATCGTGCGCATGGCGCAAATTTTAGAGGTGAGCTGCGACTACCTCCTCCAGGACGGGGTGGACGAGAAGGGGACACCCGTCAAGCCCCCGGTGACCAGGCTGCTGAGGCAGGCCCAGGGGAAGCGGGTGAGGCTGACCTTTTACGACGACGACAGTGGTATGCCTATTATCCACGACTGGTGCGTCATCCAGGATTTCGACGGGGCCTGGGCCAACGTGGAGGTAGTGGTGAACAAGAAAAAGCCGGACAAGAACGAGATGCGGCTCATCCCCCTGGCCGCCATCAGCACCGTCACGTTCCTGCGGGACGGGGAGGCGGCCCGCCGCTCCCCGCTGGAGCTGAACTGAGGAGGGCCGGACGATGGAATACTTTGGCATATTCGCGTTTATCATGGTGCTCGTCCTCATGGGCAAGATGAGCCGGCTGGAGCGGCTCCTGCGGGAAAACGGCATCGGATCCGTCCGGGCGGCGGGGCTGGGGGAGCAGGTGCGCAAGCACATCGGACGGACAGTGGAGCTCACCGTGGAGGCCGGGGACTTCGACGTGTACGGCAAGGAGTGCAAAATCCTGGACGCGGACGAGGACTGGGCCCTGGTGCTGGCCAACGAGGGCAAGAAGAACGAGTGCGAGAAGCTGATCCGCCTGGACAGCGTGAAGTCGATCAACGTGAAATGAGGCGTTCCCTATGGACGACAGATGGTTAGAGGTCACCCTCCCCGTCCCGGCGGATCGGCTGGACGGGGTGTGCGATACCCTCACCGCCAACGGCATGACCGGGCTGGTGGTGGAGGAGGAGGGGGAGTTCCTCCGCTTCCTGGAGCAGAACCGGCAGTATTGGGACTACGTGGACGAGGGTCTGGCCCAGCGGATGAAGGGGGCCAGCCGGGTGAAATTCTACGTCCCGGACAATGAGGAGGGGCGGCGGCAGCTCCGGCGGTATCTGGCGGGGCTGGAGGAGTACGAGCCCCAGACCGTCTCCCTCCGGGAGGAGGACTGGGCCACCTCCTGGCAGAAGTACTATCAGCCCATCCCGGTGGGCAAGCGGATCTACATCGTCCCCGACTGGCTGCGGGGCCGGCCCGTGCCGGAGGGGCGCGTGCCGCTGTACTTGAATCCCGGCCTCACCTTCGGCACCGGCAGCCACCCCACCACCCAGCTGTGCCTGGAGCTGCTGGAGGAGTCGCTGCACCCCGGCGACCGGGTGCTGGATCTGGGCTGCGGCTCGGGCATCCTGGCCATTGCGGCCCTGGCCCTGGGGGCATCGGCGGCGGTGGGGGTGGACATCGACCCCAAGGCGGCGGATGTGGCCTTTGAGAACGCCGCCCTCAACGGCATCGGCCCGGATCGGCTGGCGGTGCTGGCCGGGGACGTGCTCAGCGACCGGACGCTGGCGGCAAAGCTGGCGCCGGGGCAGAACCAGGTGGTACTGGCCAATATCGTGGCCGACGTGATCATCCCCCTGTCCGCCAAGGCGGGGGAATTTATGACGGTGGACGGGGCTTTCCTCACCTCCGGCATCATCGACGGGCGGCAGGACGAGGTGCGCGCCGCCCTGGAGGAAAATGGCTTTGCCGTGGCCCAGCACCGGGAGCGGGGCGGCTGGCACGCCTTTTTGGCAAAAAAACGGTAAAAAGAGCGGATTTGTCCTTGTGCGCGGCGGGGAAACGTGATATGATATCCTTAGAAGAATTTGGGCTTTGCCCTATTTTTGGAGTGAGGAGTGATCGTCATGGCCGTGCAGAATTTTGAGCAGATCGTAGACAAGGCAAAGGCCGCGGGCCGGTGTAGCCGGGTGGTCATCGCCGGAGCGGACGCGGAAAATATCCTTCTGGGCGCGTTCCACGCGGCGGAGGAGGGCTTCGCCTACCCCGTTCTGGTGGGGGAGGAGGCCAAGGTTCGGCCCATGCTGGATCGGCTGGGCCTGGACAAGCGGGACTATGAGCTGGTGCCCGCCCACCCCGGGGACAACCTGACCCAGAAGGCCATCGACCTGGTGAACCAGGGCAAGGGCGACGTGCTCATGCGGGGCAGCACCCAGACCCGGGAGTTCCTCCTGCCCCTGCTGGACAAGAAGAACAACCTGCGCACCGACCGGCTCATCACCCACATCGACCTGGTGAGTATGCCGGAGTACCCCAAGCTCATCGCCATCGGGGACGTGACCGTCACCGTCCGGCCCACCCTGGCCCAGAAGCGGCAGATCATCCGCAACATGACGGACACCCTGCGCTACGTGGAGGACGAGAAGCCCAACCTCGCCCTGCTGGCCCTGGTGGAGCAGCCCAGCTTCCACATGAACGACACCATCGAGGCCCGGGATCTGGTGAAGGAGCACCAGCGCCATGCCATTGCCGATTGCAACCTGGTGGGCCCCATCGCCTACGACCTGATCCTGTCCAAGGAGGCCGCCCGGCTGAAGGGCTACGACAACCCCCTGTGCGGCGACTTCGACGGCATCGTGGCCCCCTCCCTGCTGGCGGGCAACCTGATCGTGAAGTGCTGGCAGATGCACGCCCACGCCCGCACCTGCGGCGTCATTGTGGGGGCGAAGCACCCGGTGGCCATCACCTCCCGGAGCGACAGCGCCGATGTGTCCTACCTGTCGCTGGCCTTCTGCAACGTGCTGCACTGAGCCGCCGCCGCTTTTTGTGGAGTTTTTCCGCGGAAAGTGGTTGACAAATTTGCGATTCGCCTATAATATAAATAGCGTCCGCTCCTTGACGGGGCGGGCGCTATCTCATAAGGCTGTGAGCAGGACGAGTAACCGGCAAGTCTCCTCCCAGAGAGCCGCCCGCACGGTGCGAGGGCGGCGGGGCGGCCCCGGCGAAGATCCCCTGTGAGCCGCGGATCGAACGCCGCGCCCCCGCGCGGTCAGTAGGCTCCGCCGGGTGTGCCCGTTACAGCGCACGCGAGTGCCGCGCATTGCGCGGAATGGGAGTGGTACCGCAGGGGTTTGCGCCTTTGTCTCCGTTTGGGGGCAGGGGCGTTTTTCGTTAGCCGGGGAGCGTCAGGCGGATGCCCACGGCCAGGGCGGTGCGGATTAGGGCCTCGTGTTCCAATGCGGCGGCGCTGATGTCCGCGTTCTGCATTTGCTCCAAATGTTTCATTTCTTCCTCGCCCAGGTGTTCTTCCAGCCAATTCCTATGTAGCAACGCCTGAAACTGCTTTTGGCGGTATTCCGGCCGCGTGCGAAAACAGGAGGATGAATTCCGCTCTATCTCCTGCATCAGCATATCGAGAATATCTTCCATGACATTGTCCCCTTCACAAAATCTTACCGTTTGGTTAGGTCTATTGTAATATAACCGAACGGTAATGTCAAGAGGTTTTATTATGAATTTAAGAGGAAGAATGAAAGAATTACGAAAAGAGCGAAATTTGCGGCAGGAAGATATTGCAGTCGAATTAGACATTGCAATAACGACCTATTGCCGGTATGAGCTGGGTATGCGTGATCCAACCCTTGCCGTGCTGTGCCGGATGGCGGATTATTATGACGTCACCACCGATTACCTGCTGGGCCGGAGCGATACCCGCAAATAACATGATATTCTATTTAGGAGGAATCCCAATATGGACTACAACAAGACCGTCCACCTTCCCAAGACAGACTTCCCCATGCGGGCGGGGTTGCCCCGCCGGGAGCCGGAGCTGCTCAACCCGGAGTGGGCCAGGATCACCTACAAAAAGCTGATGGAGAAAAACAACGGCAAGCCCCGCTTCGTCCTCCACGACGGCCCCCCGTATGCCAACGGCAACATCCACATCGGCACCGCCATGAACAAGATCCTGAAGGATATCATCGTCAAGTACAAGAACATGACGGGCTTCTGCGCCCCCTACGTCCCCGGCTGGGACACCCATGGCCTGCCCATCGAAACCGCCGTGCTCAAGGACAAGAGCGTCAAGCGGGAGGAGATGAGCATCTCCGAGTTCCGTGACAAGTGCCGCCAGTTCGCCACCCAGTACGTGGGCCGGATGACAGAGCAGTTCCAGCGTTTAGGCGTGCTGGGCGAGTGGGAGAACCCCTATATCACCCTGCTGCCCGAGTTCGAGGCCAAGCAGATTGAGGTTTTCGGCAAGATGGCGGAGAAGGGCCTGATCTACAAGGGCATGAAGTCCGTCTACTGGTGTCCCCACGACCAGACCGCCCTGGCGGAGGCGGAGATCGACTACCAGGACGACCCCTGCACCACCATCTTCGTCAAGTTCCCGGTGAAGGACGATAAGGGCAAGCTGGGGCAGTACTGCGACCTCAGCAAGCTGTACTTCGTGATCTGGACCACCACCCCCTGGACGATCCCGGGCAACACCGCCATCTCCATGAACGCGGAGTTTGACTACGTGCTGCTCCAGGCCCCCAACGGGGAGGTGTACGTGCTGGCCAAGGAGCTGGCCGAGGGCGTATGCAAGCAGGCGGGCATCGACTTCGCCGCCTGCAAGGTGCTGGCCACCCTGAAGGGCTCGGACTTCGAGCTGATGGTGGCCAAGCACCCCCTGCTGGATCAGGACAGCGTGATCTTGAACGGCGACCACGTGACCCTGGACGCGGGCACCGGCTGCGTCCACACCGCCCCCGGCTTCGGCGCGGAGGACTTCGACGTGTGCAAGCGGTACGACGACGCGGGGCTGACCCATATCGGTGTGCCCGTGCCGGTGAACGCCAAGGGCGTCATGACCGACGCCCGCTACAACGGCCAGTTCTACGCCAAGGGCAACGACATGGTGGTGGCCGACCTGGAGGCGGAGGGCTTCCTGCTGGCCAAGGCGAGCATCACCCACTCCTACCCCCACTGCTGGCGGTGCAAGAACCCCATCATCTACCGGGCCACCGAGCAGTGGTTCTGCTCCGTGGACGCCATCAAGGATCAGGCCGTCAAGGCCTGCGACGCCATCTCCTGGCATCCCGCCTGGGGCAAGGACCGCATGGTGTCCATGATCACCGAGCGCAATGACTGGTGTATCTCCCGGCAGCGGGTGTGGGGCGTGCCCATCCCGGTGTTTTACTGCGACTGCTGCGGCGAGGCCATCGTCACCCCCGAGACGATTTCCCATGTGGCGGAGCTGTTCCGCGAGCACGGCTCCAACATCTGGTTTGAGAAGGCCGCCGGGGAGCTTGTCCCCGCCGGCTTCCAGTGCCCCAAGTGCGGCAAGAACCAGTTCTCCAAGGAGAACGACATCATGGATGTGTGGTTCGACTCCGGCTCCACCTGGGCCGCCGTGGCGGATCAGCGGCCCAACCTCCACTATCCCGCCGACGTGTATCTGGAGGGGGGCGACCAGTACCGGGGCTGGTTCCAGTCCTCCATGCTCACCTCCATCGCCTGCAACGGCGTGGCCCCCTACAAGCAGATCATCACCCACGGCTGGACGGTGGACGGCGAGGGCAAGGCCATGCACAAGTCCCTGGGCAACGCCGTCTCCCCCGATGAGGTGATCAAGGACTACGGCGCGGATATGCTCCGTCTGTGGGCCTCCTCCGCAGACTATACCCAGGATATGCGCATCTCCCCGGAGCTGATGAAGCAGCTCTCCCAGGCATACCTGAAGATCCGCAACACCGCCCGGTATATGCTGGGCAACCTGGACGGCTTTGACCCCGACCAGGCGGTGGCCTTCAACGATATGTTCTATCTGGATCGCTGGGCTGTGGCCGCATTCAACGACTTGGTGAAGGACGTGCGGGCCGGGTACGATGCCTACGAGTTCCACACCGTCTACCGCGCGATTTACAACTTCTGCGTGGTGGAGATGTCCAACTTCTACCTGGACATCATCAAGGATCGGCTGTACTGCGGGGAGGTTGCGGGCCGGGCCTCCGCCCAGTCCGCCCTGTACCGGATCCTGGACGGCATGACCCGGATGCTGGCCCCCATCCTGGCCTTCACCAGCCAGGAGATCTGGACGGCTATGCCCCACCGGGCCGGGGACGACCCCGAGTGCGTGCTGTTCAACGACATTCCGGACTACGACCCCAAGCTGGTGCTGAGCGAGGACGAGGCCAAGCGTTGGGAGGATCTGCTGGGCGTGCGTGACGTAGTGCTCAAGGCCCTGGAGGATGCCAAGGATCAGGTCAAGAAGAACCAGGACGCGGAGGTTACCCTGACGCTGGACGCGGAAACCTTCGCCGCCCGAGAGAAGGGCGCGTTCCTGTTTGGCTTCAACGAGGCTGACCTGGCCACCCTGTTCATTGTGTCCAAGGTGGCGGTGGAGCAGGGCGGGGCCGTGTCCGCTTCCGTCAAGCTGTCCGAGGCTCCCAAATGCCCCCGGTGCTGGAACCACGACGCATTGATCGGCACACCCGGCCACCATGCCGAGCTGTGCGACCGCTGCGCCAAGGTGCTGGGCGAATAACCCCATAAAAAGGTTCCCTCTCCACACAGGAGAGGGAACCTTTCTTTACTGCTTTGCCTTGACCACCGGGATCCACACCTCAAATTTGGTGCACTCCGGGTTCAGATAGACCTCCACATCTGGCCCCTCGGCGTACTCATAGCCGGAGGTGGGCAGCCACTCGGTGACCACCCGCCGCTGGAGCCGCTGGATGGCCTGGGCGCCGTCCCCATCGCCGGGGAACATCGCCCAGGTGAGGGCGGGGATCGTGTACTCCTCCAGCCCGTCTGCCGCCGGGGCGGAGGACGCCGCCGCGATAAAATATCGGGAGTTGTCCTTTCCGCCGCACACGCCCAGCAGGCCCTTGGGTTGGCCGTCCATCAGCGCGGCCAGCCGGGGGATGGTGCCGTCCGCCGCCGCCCGCCCCCAGAGCTGGGGCACGTTCCGGAAGTTTTCCTCCATGTCCGGGCCCAGAGGCGCCGAGATCCCCACAATGCGGAAGGCGTCCTTCGTTTCAATGCGATACTCCATTTCTTCCACTCCTTGTACCGTGATGGCGAAGCGCAGGGGCGGATAGCTTTTCAGTCTCACCCCCGGCTTTTTGGCCTGGGACGGGGGCAGGCCGTGGACGGCCTGGAAGGCCCGGTTGAAGGCGGTGGGCGAGCTGTAGCCATACTTCAGCGCCACGTCCAAGATCCGCTCCCCGCTCTGTAGATCCGCCGCCGCCCTGGACATTCTCCGCCGGCGGACGTACTCCGACAGGGATACCCCCGCCAGCAGGGCGAACATCCGCTGAAAGTGGTAGGGGGAGCAGCAGGCGATGCCCGCCGCCTCCTGCCAGTCCGGTTCCTCCAGGTGGCTTTCCACGTAGTCCATGGCCCGGTTGAGCCTGTCGATCCATTCCATATTGCCTCGCTCCTTTGCGTTTGCTGTACAGCAGGGACAGTATACCGCGTTTTTCCCCGCCTGTCCTCTCTTTTTTCCAACGAAAAAAGGCAGGCCCTCCCCGTTTGCAGGGAGGGCCTTTGCCGCGCTATCCGTTGGGCTGGTTCACCACGCCGGTGAACAGGGGCAGACCGGAATCCCCGGTGACGGCGAACAGGAAGGGGCGATCCAGGATAAAGTCCACTTCCTCGTTCGGGGGCGCCATAGCCATGGTCTTCATGATCATGACGGTGAAGGCCGCCGCCTCGCAGCCCTCCTCGTCTACCTTCACCCGGGCGGCATGCTGAACCTGGGAGATATACAGCGGGTCAACCGTGGACGCCTCCAGGGGGTCAAAGTTGGACACACCGGGATCGAACACATCGGTGACGCCCAGCTTTTTCAGGCCCTCGATGAGATCCAGATCGGAGGATACGTCAAATTTGGGCATGGACAGGTTGATATCGAGGAACTTCTGCCCAGGCCACGCGCCCACGGTTTCCTGGGCCTTCTCGTCCCACCGGCCGCGCTTGTCGTGGAGCAGGAAGTCCATGGCCTCACCGCTCTCCAGCAGCTTGTCCACGGCATACCCCTCGTCGGGGAGAATCAGCCACAGGTCGCCGCCCTCCTGGAAGCTCAGCTTCACGGCGGCGAAGTGCTCCCCCCAGTAGTAGGTGCCCTCCATGGTCTTGTGCATGAACTCCGTGTCCACGTCGCCGGACAGGGCGTGGAAGGTATCCGTCTCGGTGTTCTCCGGGTTGAACTCGCTGCCCCAGGCGGCCTTGAAGTAGAGGGTGGAGGCCAGGGCCAGCACCGTGTCGGCGCTCATCTCCAGGCCCTCCGCCTGCTCCGCCAGCAGGCCGTTGGTCTGCTCGTTGATCCAGTCCCGCAGGGCCTGGTTGTATTCCTCGGTCCCCATTTTGCCGGAGAAGGAGGAGGCGTAATAGTCCCGGGCCAGGGTGTTCAGCACCTCCTGGCTGTAGGTCATGCCGTCCCGCAGCCACAGGGAGTTGCCCAGGATGGAGGTCACGGTGCCGTCGTCCCGGTAGTTGTCCCGCCACAGGGCGTTGGCCCGCTCCCGCAGGGCCTCGATGGAGTCCACTTGCAAGAGGTTCAGGATCTGCGCCCGGGAGTTGTCCCCGGCGGCCTCCGCCAGCATGGACAGGGCCATGTAGACGTTGAGGGGGGAGTAGACCCGGTTATCCTCCCCGGCCCCGGCGAGGAACTGGGCGGTGGAGCGGGACAGGAACTCGTCCATCAGCCCGGTGTAGTCCGTGCCAGTGCGAAGGGCCTCCATATCCGTCCGCCACGCCTTCATATCGCGGTCGTACTTGTCGCTGCTGTATGAGGTATCGTTGTCAAAATAGTCGTCCTGCCGGGGATAGGGGTGTATGTCCGGGTACTGGGCCACCCCCAGAGCGGTGGCCTGGGCGGGTGCACCCACGCTGCGGCCCTGATGACCGGGGCCGTCCTGGGAGTAGGGGGTGGGCTGATCCACCGTGGGCCGGTTCCCGGAATACACGGCGATCCCTCCGATCAGCACCACCGCCAGCATGGCCGCCACCGCCCCGGCCCAGCGGGTGTAGCCGCCCCGCCTGCCCTGGGGCCGGACGGCCTTTTCCTTTACGTCCTCCGGGGCATGAATGCCCTCGTTTGCCTTTTTGTAGCGATTCATAGCGCCACCTCCTCAAGCATATCCCGCAGGAGGGCTCGGCCCCGGCTGAGCTGGGACTTGACGGTGCCCTCCGGCAGTTGGAGCGTCTGGGCCATCTCGGACACGGACAGCCCCTCAAAGTAATGCAGATGGATGACAGCCCGGTACTTGGCAGGCAGGGAGAGCACCGCGCTGTACACCTCACGGTAGTCGTCCTCCACCCCCACCTCCTCGGCGGTCTCCAGGGGCACGATGCGCTTGCGCCACGGGGACGAGGTGAGGCTTTTGGCCCGGTTCACCGTGCAGCGGATGAGCCACGCCTTGCGGTACTCGTCGTTGTGGAACTTGTCCTCATGGCGAAAGTAGCGCAGAAAGACCTCCTGGAACACGTCCTCCGCATCGGGGACGTTGGCGGTGCGGGCCAGGGCAAGCCTGTAAACCATATCTCCCCAGCGGTTGACAATCTGGGTGCGCTGTTCCTCCGTCAGTGCCATGGACGCGCCTCCTTTCCGGATCCGCGCCCCGGCCGTGGCGCGGACTTCTTCCTGTCATTTATAATACCCCCGGCCGGGGGAAATGGTTGCATTTTCCGGGAAAAATTCGCAAAGGCCCCCGGCACTCTGCCGGGGGCCTGCTCTCACTGCTGTGCGCCCTGCCCGCCGCCGGATTTGCGCCGGTGGTGGGGACGGTAGCGGCGCTTGTGGTTTTGTCCCTGGCCCTGAGCCTGGCCGCCCTTGGCCTCTCCGGGCTGGGCTCCGGCGGGCTGGATCTCCTTCTTGGGCGAGGGCTTCTGGTGGGGCTGGGCTTGCTTGGGTTGCTGGGTCTTGGGCTGGGGCTGGCCCTGTCCGCCGCCCCGGCTCTTGCGGCCGTTGGGGCGCTGCCCCCCGGACTGCCGCTGGCTGCTGTCCCCCAGGTAGCGATCCAGCACCTCCCCCAGGTCGGCGGGGGCCTCCCCTGCCTTCCTGCCGGAGCGGATCCGCTCCCCCTCCTCGGTGCGCAGCTGCTCCAGCTCCGCCCTGGGGGGGGCGGTGTAGCCCTCGGGCCGTTTGCCTTTACCAGAGCGCACCACCCGGATCTCGCTGGTGAGGTAGGGCTTGGGGGGCTGGTCGGTGGCGTCCTCCAGTCGCACCTTCACCTGCTCCTTCAGCACGTTGACGGTGGCCACCGTCCCCACCCCGTCGGGGCACTCCACGAAGGACTCCTGCTTGGGGCACCGCTTCACCGCATCCTCATAGGCCCCCTGCTCGTACTTGAGGCAGCACATCAGCCGCCCGCAGGTGCCCGAGATCTTGGTGGGGTTCAGGGACAGGTTCTGGGTCTTGGCCATCTTGATGGACACGGGCTGGAACTCGTTGAGGAACTGGGAGCAGCAGAAGGGCTTGCCGCAGATGCCGAAGCCCCCCAGCATCCTGGCCTCGTCCCGCACGCCGATCTGCCGCAGCTCGATGCGGGCCCGGAAGATGCCCGCCAGATCCTTCACCAGGGCCCGGAAGTCCACCCGCCCGTCGGAGGTGAAGAAAAAGATGATCTTGCCGCCGTCGAAGCTGTACTCCACCTGCACCAACTTCATGTCCAGCCCGTGGCGCTCCACCAGCTGCTGGCACACCCGCAGGGCCTCCTTCTCTCGGCTCCGGTTGTCCCGCACCTGCTTCTCGTCCTTTTCAGTGGCCAGCCGCACCACTGGGCGCAGGGGCTGCACCACCGCCTCGTCCTCCACCATGGCGTTGCGGCGCACACAGGTGCCGTATTCCAGGCCCTTACCCGTCTCTACGATCACACCCTGATCCTCGGCCACGGTAAGGCCCATGGGGTCGAAGTAATATTGCTTGCCGCCCGGCCGGAACCGGACGCTGATGATCTCTGTCATAGGGGTATCCTCCGTGTATGAAAATATCTATAGGGGCGGACAGTGTCCGCCCGCAATGCCGTGCCGTCTCTGGCGCTGCGCCGCGGGCGCGCATTGCGCGCCCCTACGGGGGCGTCAGAAGATCCGGGTGATAATCTGCCCCAGGGTGTGCCCCGTGCCGGGGCGGTACACTGCGTTCTCCCGGGCGGTTTTCAGGGCCTGCAAAACCCTCGCCCCCCGCCGGGGATCCTGAGCCAGCCGCCGGGAGACGGCGCGCTCCGTCTCCCCCAGCAGGGCGGACAGCTCCTCGGCCTTGGGCTTGGACAGCTCCAGCTCCACCAGGGCCTGGGCGCAGGCCAGCTCGTCCCGGCCCAGCAGCAGCGACGCCAGCGCTTCGGACCGGGCCAGCAGCTCGGGGTCGATGGGATCCTTCGACCGCGGCAGGGAAAGCAGCTCGCACCGGGAGCGCACCGTGTCCAGCAGCTTTCCGGGCCTGTCCGTGTCCAGCAGGAAGGCCGCGTAGGCAGGCCCCTCCTCCAGCACCTTCAGCAGGGCGTTCTGAGCGGCGGGGTTCATGGCGTCCGCCGGACTGACAACGTACACCTTCCGCTTCCCCTCATTGGGGCGGATGTAGGCGTCCGCGCGCAGAGATCGGATCTGCTCCACCGTGATCTCCTGTTTGTCCGGGGCGGGGGCGGTGCGGGATACGTCCGGGTGGGCCCCCGATTCCACCTTCCGGCAGGGGCGGCACCGGCCGCAGGGCGGATCGGCCCCCTGACACAGGTAGGCCGCCGTCAGCCGCTTGATCAACGCGGCCCGGCTGTCCCCACTCCCCCCGGTGACGAGGTAGGCGTGGGACAGGGGATTGGGCAGCGCCATCATAGCCGCTCGAACCGCTCCACGTCCACCACGAACACGGTGGCCCCGCCCACGGTGACCTCCACCGGCATGACGGGCATGAAGCCGTAGCTCATCTCGGTGAGGGCGGGCACCATCTGCTTCCGGCTGTGGGAGCACTCCCGGATGAGGTCGATGGCCTGCTGCACCTGGTCGTCCTTCACGCCGGTGAGCAGGGTGACGTTCCCCGCCAGCAGGAAGCCGCCGGTGGTGGACAGCCGGGTGGAGGAGAACCCGTTCCTGGACAGGTTCTGGGTGACGGCGTTGGCGTCGTCGTAGTTAATGATGGCGATAATCAGCTTCATGGCCTGGGCCTCCCTCTCCATCGCGTCCCTCCGCGATGATGTCTGTCCTGTCCCTATTATAGCCTATTTCCCGCAAATAGGCCAGATGTTTTTTTTCGATCCGCTCCCCGGGAGCGATGACGGGCACTCCGGGGGGATAGGGCGCGATTTGCCCCGCGGCGATCCGCCCCGCGCAGTCCGCCAGCGGCAGGCACACCCGGGGGGCGAACAGGGCCTGTCGGGGGGTGAGAACGGCCTCCGGCGCCTCGGGCGGGGGCGGGACGGGGGCGCCGGGGCCGGTGGGCCCGGCCTCCTTCAGCAGCCGCTCCAGACGGGCGAACTGCCCAGGGCCGTCGGCGCAGGTGAGGATAGACACCACATGGCCGGCGTCCGCCATCTCAGGGTACGCCCCCCGGGCCCGCAGGGCCGACCCCAGGGCAAACCCGTCTGGGCTGGTGAGAACGAGGCGGGTGGGATCCAGGGCCAGGCCGTCCCGCTCCCGGAGGGCGGGCCAGCGGCCCCGCAGCTTCTCCACAAGCCGGACGGTTTCCCGGTAGCGGGCCGCCCCCTCCCCCTCCATGTAGCCCCGTGCCGCGTCCAGCGCCGCCATGAGGACATAGGAGGGGGACGAGGTGCCGTACACCGCCCCCCACCGCTGGAGTTCGGACAGGGGGACGTCGTTGGCAAACAGCAGGGCGGCCTGCCCCGGCACGGGGAGGGTCTTGTGGGCGGACATCACCACCACGTCCGCCGCCTGGTAGCCCTCGTACCCCAAAAAGGGCAGATGGGCGCCGTGGGCGCCGTCCACCATCAGCTTGGCCCCGTGGGCGTGGCACACCGCAGCGATGGCGGGGATGTCCGACAACACGCCGTAATAGGTGGGCGAGGTGATACAAACTGTTTTAATATCCGGACGCGCATTCAGCGTCTCCTCCACCGTCTCGGGCGGAATGGGGCCGGCGACCCCCTCCCCCGCCAGCCAGGGCCGGGGCAGGAACGTGGGGGTTAGATCCAGCAGGGCCAGGGCGTGGTAGACGGAGCGGTGGCTGCCCCGGTCGATGGCTGCGGCCCCGCCCGCCCCGGCCAGCAGGGCCAGCCCGGTGTGGATCCCCTGAGTGGAGCCGCCTGTGAGGAACAGGCAGGCATCAAAGCCCAGCCGTTCCGCCCAGAGACGCTCCGCCTGCTGGATCTCGTCCGGCTCCTCCCCGAACAGATCCCCGGTTGCACCGTTCTCGGTGAAGTCAATGCCGGACGGCCAGGGGAAGCCCCTCGGCAGGGGTTCGCCGTGGTGACCGGGCATATCCAGCCGCAAAGGGCGGCTGTCCGCCAGCGCCCGCAGGGCGTCATACAGCGGGGCGGGCACGGCTCAGCGCCCCTCCAGAAAGGCGTGGGCCTTCCGCAGGGTGTCCCGATCGGAGTCGTGGGTCAGCGCCGCCAGGGCCTCGTCGAGAGACAGGAAGCGGATCGCCGCCACCTCCTCGGGCTGGCAGACCGGCTCCCCGCCCGACAGGCGGGCCAGGAAGAATACCACGTCCTTAGCTACCCCCGGCTTGGGGGAATAGGTGATGACCTCCCGGAAGCCGTCCACAAAGTCCACCGCCAGCCCCGTCTCCTCCCGGATCTCCCGGACGGCGGTTTCGTGCTCCGTCTCCTCCCCCTCCACATGGCCCTTGCACAGGGTGGTGTGGCCCAGGGTGCTGGTGAGGATCAGATAATAACGCTCCGTATTTTCCTGGCGGAAGATAACCGCTCCGCAGCTTTTTTCCTGTTTCATCCTTCATTCCTCCCCGTCCGTCTCGTCCCCCGCCAGCTCCAGCAGCCGCATCCCGGCGGTGCCGGTGACGGGTAGGGAGAACACGATGGACTGGGCCTTGGTGCCAATACCCGCCTTGTCCATGATGGCCCGCATGATCCGGTTCTTGGTGGCGGTTTTCACCACGATGAACACCATCTCCTTCTCGTTCACCAGGGAGAAGCCCAGGAATTTCTCCGCCTTCTCCATGCCGGTGCCCTTGGCATGAAGGACGGTGCCGCCCCCCGCCTGCTCCTCCCGGGCGGCGTCCATGATCAGCTCCGTGTACCCCTGGTTGGCGATGACCACCAGCAGCTCGTATTTGGTGTCCTTCAAGGCGGATTCCTCCCCCGCTTCAAAATTCTGGCCGTCGGTGAGGAAGGCCAGGGGCTTCTTCCCCCCGATGCTGCTCAGGGGGATGATGAAGGCGATGCCCGTGCCCGGCACGTCGATGTTCAGCTCCCGCTGCATGGCCTGCTTCACCAAACGCCAAGTGGAGCGGGTGACCACGGAAAAGGTGACCACCTTCTCCGTCTTTTCCAGGCCGAAATAGTCCAGCAGCTCGCTGCGTGCCGTCCCCGCCCCCAGGGCGCTGAGGGTGACGGCGACACTGTGCCGCTTGAACAGCTCCACGAACTGCCGGGCCCGGGCCCGCTCGGTGATGCACACCATGAGGTATAGCTCGTTCATGCCGCTTCCCCCTTACAGCTCGATGATGGCGTCGTCGTCCAGCTCGTCAAAGGACAGCGCCGGGACGGGCTGGGCCTTGGCCCCGGCCCTCTGCTGGGTCTGATAGACCATGCCTAAAATCTGGATGGCGATGAGGGGCGTCATGGCCACCATGGCCACCACCCCAAAGGCGTCGGTGACGATATTGCCCCCCACCGCCGCGCACGCCCCCTGGGCGAAGGGCAGCAGGAAGGCGGCGGTCATGGGCCCGGAGGCCACGCCGCCGGAGTCGAAGGCAATGGCGGTGAACATTTTGGGCACGAAGAAGGACAGCACAATGGCCATGGCGTACCCCGGGATGAGGAACCAGAGAATGGAAATCCCCGTCAGCACCCGGGCCATGGCCAGCCCGATGGACACCGCCACGCCGATGGACAGGCTGGCCCCCATGGCGGAGGAGGAGATGGCGCCGTCGGTGATCTCCTCCACCTGCCGGTTGAGCACGTAGACGGCGGGCTCCGCCTTGACGATGAAGTAGCCGATGATCATGCCCACGGGGATGATGGCCCAGCGCCACTCCAGCGAGGCCATCACCTGCCCCAGATAGTTGCCCGCGGGCATAAAGCCCACGTTGGCCCCGGTGAGGAACAGCACCAGGCCGATGTAGGTATAGACCAGCCCCACCCCGATCTTCTTCAGCGTCCGCAGGGACAGCCGCAGGGACACCGCCTGGAATACCCCAAACAGAGCGGTGATGGGCAGCAGGGACAGGGCGATCTCCTTCATATAGGTGGGCAGGCCGTCCTGGAACAGGGCCCACAGCTCCACGGAGTTGGAGATCTCCGGCAAGGCGGAGGCGGTATAGGCCCCCTCCTCCGGGCGGAAGATCATACCCAGGATGAGCACCGCTAAAATGGGCCCGATGGAGCACAAGGCCACCAGGCCGAAGCTGTCGTCCGCGGCGTGGCGGTCGTTTCGGATGGCGGAGATGCCCACGCCCAGAGCCATGATAAAGGGGACGGTCATGGGCCCGGTGGTGACGCCGCCGGAGTCAAAGGCCACCGCCAGGAAGTCCCGGGGCACGAAGAAGGCCAGGACAAACACCGCCGCGTAGAAAAATACCAGCATGGGGGGCAGAGCCACCCCGAACAGCATACGCAGCAGAGCCACCACCAGGAACACCCCCACCCCCGCCGCCACCGACAGGATCAGGGTCAGGTTAGGCACCGCGGGCACCTGGCCCGCCAGCACCTGGAGGTCGGGCTCGGAGATGGTGATCAGAAAGCCCAGCAGAAAGCCCATGAGGATGATCAGCGGCAGCTTCCGGCTGCGGGTGACGGCGGTGCCCACCCGCTCCCCCATGGGGGTCATGCTGGCCTCCGCCCCCAAGGTGAAGAACATCATGCCCACCATGATCATGGCCGCCCCCAGCAGGAAGCACAGCAGGATGCTGGGGGAGATGGGGGCCGCGCTGAAGCTCAGCACCAGCACGATGCCCACAATGGGCAGCACCGCCTTCAGCGCCTCCAGTAGCTTTTCCTTCAATTTTGGGAGGGAGCCGCGCAATCGCCCCACCTTCTTTCCCACGGGGATATCCCCCCGTATGATAATCATGTTTTGCATTATATCAAAAAAACGCGGAGATGCCAACGGGAAAAAGGAAATTTCCGGGTAGACTTGACAATTCGACAAAATGGGCGAAAAAAAGCGGTTTACGGTTGTTTTCAGCGGGTTACTATGATATACTAACCATTAGCAGTTCCAATTATCTGCGTCTGGCCATTTTGCCCCGGCCCTTGGCCGGAGCCGCAAAGCACAGCGCCGGCGCGCCGCTCCCGCAACCGGCGGGGGTGGACATCAAACGGGCCGGAATTCCGGCGGAGCGGAGGAGCTATGAGGGAAAACAGGACGGCCTTCGGCCGTATGCCCGACGGAGCCCCGGTGGAGCAGATCGCCCTGCGCAGCGGAGCTTTGACCTGCCAAATCATCACCTATGGGGGGGCGGTGCGCTCCCTGACTGTGCCCACCCGGGACGGCAGTCCGGTGGACGTGGCCCTGGGCTTCGACACCCTGGAGGACTACCGGGCCCAGGACAAGTACATGGGCGCGCTGGTGGGACGGTACGCCAATCGGATCGGCGGGGCCAGGTTCACGCTGAACGGGGTGGAGTATCCGCTGTACGCCAACGACGGGCCCAACTCCCTCCACGGGGGGAAGGTAGGCTTCGACAAGCAGGTGTGGACGGTGGAGGCGCTGACGGACAACTCCGTCACCCTCTCCCTGGTCAGCCCCGACGGGGAGGAGGGCTACCCCGGCACGCTGTCCGTTCAGGTAACCTATACCCTGCGCGGCGGGGCGCTGTCCATCCAGTACCGGGCCGTGTGCGACCGGGACACCGTATTCAACCCCACCAACCACACCTATTTCAACCTGTCCGGCCACAACAGCGGCAGCGTGGAGGGCCAGTATATCAAGCTGTCCGCCTCCCACTACACCCCCGCCGCGCCCGGCTCCATCCCCACCGGGGAGATTGCCCCGGTGGGCGGCACCCCCATGGATCTGCGGGCGGCCCAGCCCATCGGGGCCCACATCGGCGATCCCTTTGAGCAGCTCTCCCTGGCGGCCGGGTATGATCACAACTGGGTGCTGGCATACAATCGCTCCACAAAGAAATTTGCCCGGGCCTGGTCGCCGGACACGGGGATCGCCATGGACGTGAGCACCGATCTGCCCGGGGTGCAGTTCTACACGGGGAACTTCATCCAGGGCTGCCCCTCGGGCAAGGGCGGCGCAGTGTACGGAAACCGCCACGGCTTCTGCCTGGAGACCCAGTTCTTCCCCGACACGCCCAACAACCCCGGCTTCCCCTCCTGCGTTCTGCGGGCCGGGGAGCAGTTTTCCAGCAAAACCAGCTACGTCTTTAGCATATCCGACTGCGCCGATGATCTGTAAAGAAAGAAGGAATCACATGACCGCCAAAGAAAAACGGGCGCTGGAGATCAGCGCCTGCAAGGTGCGCATGGGCGTCATCGAGGGCACCTACGCCGCCAAATCCGGCCACCCCGGTGGAAGCCTGTCCTCCGCCGACCTGTTCACCTACCTGTATTTCAAGGAGCTGAACATCGACCCTGCCCAGCCGGACAAGCCCGACCGGGATCGCTTCGTGCTGTCCAAGGGCCACTGCGCCCCGGGGCTGTACGCCGCCCTGGCCCTGCGGGGCTTCTTCCCCTGGGAGGATCTGAAAACCCTGCGGCACATCGGCTCCCACCTCCAGGGCCATCCCAATATGCGCTCCACCCCCGGGGTGGATATGTCCACAGGCTCCCTGGGCCAGGGAGTGTCCGCCGCCTGCGGCATGGCCCTGGCGGCCAAATTGCAGGGGAACCCCTGCCGGGTATACACCCTGTTGGGCGACGGCGAGATCGAGGAGGGCCAGGTGTGGGAGGCGTTCATGTTCGCCCACCACTACAAGCTGGACAACCTGCGGGTGATCATCGACAACAACGGCCTCCAGATCGACGGCCCGGTGGAGCAGGTCATGAGCTCCTACCCCATCCTGGACAAGCTGGCCGCCTTCGGCTTTGAGACGGTGGAGATCGACGGCCACGACTTCGACGCCCTGGAGGGGGCCTTCGCTCGGGCAAAAACAGTGAAGGAAAAGCCCTTCGCCATCCTGATGAGAACCACCAAGGGCAAGGGGGTCAGCTTCATGGAGGATCAGGTGGGCTGGCATGGCAAGGCCCCCAACCAGGAGCAGTATGAAATCGCCATGGCGGAGCTGAAGGCCAAGCTGGCGGAATTGGAGGCAGACTGACATGGCAGACGTGAAAAAAATTGCCACCCGGATGGGCTACGGCGCGGCGCTAAAGGAGCTGGGGGCGCTGCACGACAACATTGTGGTGTTTGACGCGGATCTGGCCGGCTCTACCCAGACCGCCACCTTCGCCAAGGCCTTCCCCCACCGGCACTTCAACTGTGGCATTGCCGAGGGGAACATGATGGCTGTGGCCGCCGGAGCCGCCACCATGGGCATGGTGGCCTTCGCCTCCTCCTTCGCCATGTTCGCGGCGGGGCGGGCCTATGAGCAGGTGCGCAATTCCATTGGCTACACCCGGCTCAACGTGAAGATCGGTGCCTCCCACGGCGGCATCTCCGTGGGGGAGGACGGCGCCTCCCATCAGTGCCTGGAGGACTACGCTCTCATGCGCTCCATCCCCGGCATGGTGGTCATGTCCCCCGCCGACGAGGTGGAGGCCCGGGCCATGGTCAAGGCCGCCTATGAGCATGAGGGGCCGGTGTATATGCGCTTCGGCCGCTCCCCGGTGCCCGTGTTCCACGACGAGGCCACCTTCCATTTTGAGATCGGCAAAGGCGAGGTCATGCGGGAGGGCACGGACATCGCCATCATCGCCAACGGTCTGCTGGTGGCCGAGGCACTGGAGGCCGGCGAGCTGCTGGCCGCCCAGGGCGTCGAGGCCCGGATCATCAATATGGCCACGGTGAAGCCGCTGGACGAGGCCCTGGTGCTCAAGGCGGCGGAGGAGTGCGGCAGGATCCTCACCTGCGAGGAGCACTCTGTCATCGGCGGGCTGGGGGACGCGGTGTGCTCCCTGCTCAGCGAGAAGCGACCCACCCCCGTGCGGCGCATCGGCACTCCGGACGTGTTCGGTCACTCTGGCCCGGCGGCGGAGCTGCTGCGTCAGTTCGGGTTGTGCGGACCCTGCATCGCGCAGACTGCCCTGGAATTTGTTCGGGGTTGAGTAACGAAAAAAACACGCTCCGGCTTTGATAGGAAGCCGGGGCGCGTTTTTTATTGTGGAAACACCGGGAACCTCCGGGGCAAAAAACTTATGTAAACGCCGTCCAAGAAAAAAGAGCGAAAAATAGGATCCACAAGGGTTGTGGAATTCTTTGTGGAAGTTGTGGAAGCCTTGTGAATCCACGCTTTGGCAAATTCTTACATGCACAATCCGGAAACGCGGCAGGAAAATCCCGCCGGTTTTGTTCCCGGGGAAACGCCGAAAATAATTATTGTCCCGCCGCCCTGGGGCCTGCTTCTTCTCCCCTTCCAAGCCCTCTATTGACACAGGCCCGTCCATATGCTATTTTATGAGAGCGATTTAAACTCAGAATCCCATTTTTGCGGCAATTCCGCAAGTTTTATGTTGATTCTGCGGCAGCGCGGGAGCCTCTCGCGCACTGCGCCGCCCGGTCCACCACCGGGCCGCCGCTTGAAAGGAAGTGACCGGTTTGCTGGTTCAGATCTCCATTCTCTACTGCATGGTTCATATGTATGTCTTTTTGTTCCTGTTCTATGAATACCGCTGCTCCAGGCGGGTATTTGTCATCACCGCGGTAAGCTTTTTCCTGGTGATCAGCGGCGGCTGTCTGGCCATCCTGTTTACCCAGGGGGTGGCGGCCATGGGACAGTGGGGGGTGCTCATCGGCACGGTGCCCACCCTCATCTTCTTCTTTCTGCTGTCCCGGCGGCGGGACGCCCATTTTGTGTTTATCTTCTGCCTGTCCGATACGGTGTGCATCTGGATCGAGCTGGCCACCGCCCTCATCGACTACTGGGTAAAGGGAAACGGCGTGGTGACCTTCGCCCTGCGGCTGGCGGCCTTTCCCCTGCTGGAGTACGCGGTGTGGCGGTGGCTGCGCCAGCCCTTCCTGAAGATCAGCCATCTGGTGCGCAAAGGCTGGTTGCTGTTCGCCCTGATGACTGGAAGCTGCTACCTGATCCTGGTGCTGATCAGCGTGTTCCCCACCGCAATCTTCGAGCGACCCCAGGACATGCCCCTGGCGGCCATGGTGCTGGTGCTCATCGCCCTGGCCTACGCCACCATCTTCCAGGTGCTGTTTGAGCAGCTCCGCGTGCTGGAGGCTCAGGAGCGGCAGCAGGTGCTGGAGGCCCAGACGGCCATGATGAGCCGCCGGGTGGAGGATATGCGCCAGGCGGAGGAGGCCATGCGGATCGAGCGCCACGATATGCGCCACCGGCTCCAATCGCTGGCGGCGTTGGTGCGGGAGGGGGAGCAGACGGCGGCGCTGGAGTACATCGGCGCGTCCCAGGACGCGCTGGACGGCACCAGCCGCCCCTCCTTCTGTAAAAACGTGATTCTGGACGCGGTGCTGGCCAGTTTTTTTGAGCGGGCCAGGGAGCGGGGCATCCAGGTGGAACCCCGGCTGGCGGTGCCCGATCCCCTGCCGGTGGACGCCACAGAGCTGTCCACCGTGTTGGGCAACGCCCTGGAAAACGCCATCCGGGCCTGTGAGGAGCTGCCCCGGGAGGACAGACGGATCCTCTGCACCTGCATTGCCAAGCCCGCGCTGATGCTGGAGATCGCCAACCCCTACGCGGGAGAGCTGCGGTTTGGGCCGGATGGCCTGCCCCTGTCGGAGCGGCCCGGACACGGCATCGGGGTGCGCTCCATCGTGGCCTTCGCGGAAAAGAACGGGGCGGTGTGCCAGTTCCAGGCGGAGGACGGGTGGTTCAAGGTGCAGATCGCCCTGTAAGCTTCCGCAGCCCGTGAATTCGACGCAAAAACCCACCCGCTCCCTTGGCCTCCCCCTGACAGGGGTATCTACGACTCGGTGAAGCACCCCGGCAGGAATCACGCTGAGATTTCCTGCCGGGGGCTGTTCTCATCCTGCCGGATGTCCCCTCCGATATAGCCAATGTCGCTGTAGTGGATCTCAATGGTCTGCATGGCCTTCTTCGACCACTTCGTGCTTTTCTCATGAACCACGATCTTCTGGATGAACAGCCGCAGCAGTTCCGGCGTCAACTCCGTGATGTCGGTGTAGCGTTTGGCCTTGGCGATGAAGCCGTCGGTGCTGGAAACCGTATCCCGCAGCTTCTGGATGGCACTTTCCTTCGCTGGGATTTCCTCTGCCAGTCTTGTCTGCTCCTCTGTGTAGCCGCCGGACAGCGTCTGGAACTGCTCCACCGAAAGGTGGCTGAGTACCCGATCCTCGTACAGCTTTTTGAAGATTGCGTCCAACTCCGTGCCGCGTTTCCGCATAGCGGTCAGTTCCCGTTCCTGCCTGCGGATCTCCCGCTGGATCTCAGCGGACTGCCTGCCGCTGATGTACTCCGCGAACTCCCTGGTGTGTTCCCTGGCCATCGCCGTTACCCGCCTAAGCTCCTCCAGGATCACCTCGTCCAGCACACACTCCCGGATGTAGTGAGCGGTGCAGACCTCCGCTCCCTCTTTCTTGTAGGTGCGGCAGGTGAAGTTATTCCAGGTGGGCTTCATCGTGTGTGCCCGGTGCAGCACCATCGTAGACCCGCAGTCGGCACACACCACCAGTCCGGAGTACTTGTTCTGCTCATTCATCTTGGTGGGGCGGCGCCTGTTCTGCCGCACTCGCTGAACGATATCCCAGACCTCCTGGGTCACAAGCGCGGGATGCGTCCCCTCGAACACCAGACATTCTTCTCTGGGGTGTTCCACCTTCCGCTTGTCCTTGTAAGATTTGCTGCTGAATCTCATGTTGACGGTATTGCCCAGATACAGCTCGTTTTCCAGCATATTCGCAATCGTGCTGTCTGTCCAATGACAGGGCTTTTCCAAGTCCAACGACACGTGACCGACCCCAAACTTCTGATAGGCATAGGTCGTGGGGCATAAAACCTGTTCCTCGCTTAATTTTCGGGCGATCTGGCTCGGCCCACGGCCTGCGGCGCACATGGCGAAGATACGGCGCACGACTGCGGCGGCTTCCTCATCCACCACCAGCTTTTTGCTGTCATGATCATCCTTTTTGTAGCCATAGGGCGCTCTTGTGCCCAGCCGTTCCCCGCGTTCCGCCTTGGCCTTGAGAACGGCCCGCACCTTGCGGCTGGAGTCCCGAACGTACCATTCGTTGAACAAATTTTTGAACGGCATCAGCTCGTTGCTTTCGCTGCTGTCGGTGTCCACATTGTCATTGATGGCGATGTAGCGGACGCCGAACATGGGGAACCGTTCCTCGATGTACAGCCCGGTGTGAAGCTGATTTCTGCCTAAGCGGGACAGGTCTTTCGTGATGATGATGCCGATTTCGCCGTTTTCCATGTCGGCCATCATCTGCTGAAAGCCTGGGCGCTGAAAACTGGCTCCTGAGTACCCATCGTCCACATAAAAGCAAGGGTTTGGGAAGTGGTGGCCGGCAGCATACCGCTGCAAGATCATTTTTTGATTTTGTATGCTGTTTGACTCATTTTCTGTATTGTCATCCTGACTGAGACGGCAGTACAGAGCGGTTTTCTTCTGGTTTGACTTTGTCATCTTGCCCTCCTTTTTGGTCAAACCGTTCAGAGCATTGCGACATGACTATACTCCAAAACGGCCCGGATATCCAGCGGTTTTCCCAGACAACGCCGGGATTACGCGCACAGCTTCTGCTGCTGGATCTCCAGGTCGATCAGGGCTTTCAGTTTTTCTTCCGGCGAACAGCGTCCGTTTATCGGGAACACGGACACCACCCGGATGGTTCTGCCGTGGGAAACCTGGATACGTTCCATCCTGATTTCTTGCTTGTTTTTTGGCTTGTCTATGGTTGGGAACCTCCCTTCTTGACAGTTTCGCCAGTTTGTAATTTTGAACCTGTAAGAACATATCCGATTATTATTTTTGTGATTGTCTGAAAACCGCTTCTCGTGAATTCACCGAGGGCGGCCTGCGGAATTGCACACATTGTCGCCTCCTATACGGGATCGGGTTTTGTGAATTCACAAAACCCGATTTTCGCTGTGCCCGCCCACGCTGTGCCTGATGGGTCAGGTGGGGCAAGGACTCCAGCGCAGACGGAGGCGGGCCACACGGGGCCTCCTGTGGGCAAGCGGAGAGCTATTTCTGACTGGAGAGCAGATAGACTTCCTCGCAGAGTTTATCCGTTAGAAAAAGCAGTTTTGAGACAGCTTCGGTATCCATGCCTCCAGCCCGTTGATGGCGGGCTATCTGCTTCACGTTGGAATAGATCCTGTTGACGCCGGCGTGCAGGGCATGGTTCAGCTTCGGAGAGCGGCCTCTGAACTCACCGCCTTGAATCAGGCGGCAAAAATAAGCCGTGCTGTGCAGCCTGGTCATTCCCATGTACCGCTGAAGCCGCCGGTACTGCTCCTCCGTCATGCGGACAGAGAGGTTTCTGCTGTAGTCCCGCGTAGAGACGCGAGCTTTCCGCGGTTTCCGATTATGCCGCATGGAGATACCCCTTCTTCCTCAGCGCATAGAGCCGTTCGTACACAGCGCCCAAAAGATGAACAGCGTGGCGGAGCTGCTCCGCTGTGCCATAACCGCTGTTGAAATCGCGGGCGATGGCGTTGATTTCCCGGCCTGCCTCGTCCATGAAACGGATAGCCTCCCAGGTTTCCTCCTCGCGGTGCAGGACAGGGCGGTTGGTTTCCAACTGCGCCATCAGCCACGCATTGGCGGACAGTCTGGCAGCCGCGCTCTTTTTCTTCAGCAGCTCGTAGTCCTTGGCACTCATGCGGACACAGGTACGATATATTTGATTGCTTATGTTCCTCACTCCTTCAAAAATTACCGCCCACAGGCGGCGTTGGGGTCAGGGGATTTCCCCTGCAAGTGGCGTTTTGACATCAAAACGCGATGCTTGCGCCCTCACCGCCGCTGGCGGTGAGGGCCTTTGCCCCGCCCACCGGCGGGGCTTTTTCCAGCGGTAGCCTGAATATATTTGCCGGGATGAGAACAGTGCGACTACTGAAACGAAAACGGCACAATTTCTTTCCTATGCAGGCCTTGCTCCCTGTCAGGTGTTATAGATTCACCTTGTTTTCTATAAAAAGGGATTCCGGGTGTCAATCATACACCCTGTTCTTACGCTTTTCCGACGTGGGCAAGGATATCCTCCTCGCCATCCTCGTCCAGCCAGATACAGGAAGCGGCGCACTCCACGAACCAGTCGGAGTGCAGCAGAGACAGGATGATATCCCACATGACGGCGAAGTCATCGCCGTGGCCCCTGCCTTTGAAGGCGAGGGTATCACCGTCAGAGACGCAGGGAAGGCTGTGGGCGGCAAACAGGTTTTTTATCGTCCGATGCACGTCCTCCAGCGTGAAGCCCCGCCGCTCTACAATGGCCTTGTCAAAGGAAAATTTCACGTTCACTTTGTAAGCCCTCCTATTATGTGGTGGCCCACATGATACCACCCTTTCCCGGCAGCATCCAGATAATTTGCCAGACAGTCACTTTGATTCATAACAAGGGTGTCAACACAGACACCCTTGCCAAAGCAATACCCCAATATATGGACAGGCAGGGTGTCACACATAACCCCCTGCCCTCAGGTCTGCCCCTGATCAGATAGTGCGTCTGGCCATTGATGCACACAGGAAACTGCATTCTTCAGCAGATCCCCAATAGTTTGAAATGTCTGGGCCAACTCGTAGGACTCCTGCGCAGAGTCCTCGATTTCTTCCTGCGTCATGCGGGTACACTCCGTCCAGATCCGCACGTTTTCTTCTGTAGGAGTCAGCAGAACCGCTTTTTCATAGGCTTTGCAGAACAGACCAGCGATTTTTCCTCTGCGCTCCGCTTCAGCATCCGACTGGTCGATCTCCCGCACTGCCGACAGCATCTCGGCGGTAGCCGACTCTCGCTCCTCCGGCGGCAGCTGCTGGACAGCTTTCAAGATCCTCCAGCCTCGGTTGATGGACAGTTCTTTGTTTTCCAGAGCATTTTTCAACGATTGGGGCGCATTTTCAGCTAACTGCGAGATCCTGCCCATGGCCTGCTCCCCGATACCAACGGCCTTGGCCATCTCTTTGCGGGTGTCCGTGGGCGGGTAACTTTTCGATGAATTCACCGAAAGGTCGGTACGGGTTCCCTGATTTGCCTTTGCCCTGGCCTCGATCTCCGGCTTCAGTTTCAGTGCGATCTGGCCCAATTCCCACTTGTCCAGGTTACGGCGGCCCTTCTGCGTATCCAGCGCCCACTGTTTCGCCTCCAGCAGATCAGCAAACGAAAACACCAGCATTTTGTAGGGCAGGCCGTGCTTTTCGCAGATGCGGAGCCGGTTGTGTCCGTCAATGACAGTCATATCCTCGTTGACGATGACGGGGGCATAGCAGCCGTTTTCCAGGATATCGCTCTCCAAAGCAGAAAACTGCTCTCCGCGTAACGGCGGGAGCAGTTGTTCCATCTCCGGCAGGACAATCGGCGTCCGCTCAGAGCTGCTATATTCGATTTTTGTGTTTTGCAGAGTACCATCTCCTTCAGTTTGATTTTTGTGAGCTTCCGCTAAGATGTGCCGTTCTACCCAATCCGGTTCCTGACAGGCAACCCTGCTCGGCGCTGTGTCGTATGGCTTCCCTTGGCCCGCTCCCTCAAACTGAAATCATGGCAGGCTTCCCCGAAAAAGTATCGGATTGGACGGTCATTTACTTTTTCCTCAGACACAAACGTGCCTGGGGTACAGCGAAAAGCCTATAAATGATATCCAATCCCTTTCGGGAAAGCCTGTTAATAATGATAGTAAAAATAATCTTTTCCGATTAAAACGCTATGGTACATAGTATAACTCCAATGAGAATGCCTGTCAAGATGAAATCTGTCGGCACCGGGGGGAACCGGGGAAAGGCAGGGAAATCAATATTTGCAAAAGTAGGCCGCAGAGGTTATAATAAAAGAATGAAAAAGCAGAAATTAGTAGAATACTTCGGGGAAGTCGAAATAAGTCAGAAATACAATAGATACTTTTGTCGTGTTCCGGAAGCAATCAGTATGTATCTCACTTCCTGGCAGCAACACACATCATGACAGAAGATGAGAATTAACCTCAATATTAAACTTCTTAAGAAACGGAATCTCTCCATGCTGTTTTGAGCAATCTTTCTGTTAATACATAAACCTTGACAGCTTGGATGAAATAAGTGGATTTTTGAAATGCTCTATATTATAATTATTACAATATTATTCTCCCAAAAAGGAAGTGTTTGTGTGAAACTGATTCATCTTTCCGACCTCCATCTGGGCAAACGGGTAAATGAATTTCCCATGATAGGGGATCAGGCATATATCTTAAATCGCATTCTGGAAATCGTTGATGAGGAGAAGCCGGATGCGGTAGTGATCGCTGGGGATGTCTATGATAAGACCGTCCCCTCCGCTGAAGCTGTGGCCTTGTTGGATGATTTTCTGGTCAGGCTGGCTGACCGCCCTTTGGCGGTATTGCTCATCAGCGGCAACCACGACTCGCCGGAACGGCTGTCCTTCGCAAACCGCCTTATGGAACAGCGTCGGGTGTATATCTCCCCGGTCTACAGCGGCGAAATCATGCCGATAACCCTGGAGGATTCCCATGGTTCGGTAAACTTCTGGTTGCTACCGTTTTTGAAACCGGTTCACCTCCGCCGTTTTTTCCCGGAAGAAGGCGTGGAGAGCTATACAGATGCCGTGGCCTGCGCCATTCGTCATATGCCGGTGGACTCTACCCAGCGGAACGTACTGGTCACTCACCAGTTCGTCACCGGGGCAGAACGCTGCGACTCCGAGGAGGTAAACGTTGGCGGCAGCGACAATGTGGATGCCGCTGTATTTGCTCCCTTTGACTATGTGGCCCTGGGTCACATCCATGGACCGCAGAATGTGGGCGGGGAGAATGTCCGCTACTGTGGCACACCGTTGAAATACTCCTTTTCTGAAGTCCGTCATCAAAAATCTGTCACGGTTGTGGAGATCGGAGAAGATGGGGCGCTGGCTGTACATACAGTGCCGCTCACCCCTAAGCGAGATATGCTGGAGTTGCGGGGCAGCTTTACCCAAATGACCTCGCCGGAATTCTACAGGCAGGTGGACCGGGACGCCTATGTCCGGATCATCCTTACCGATGAGAACGACATTTATGACGCGGTGGGTAGCCTGCGCGCCATTTACCCCAACCTGATGCGGCTGGACTATGATAACCTCCGCACACGGACCGGAGGGCTGGATTTGGACGAGGCCGATGATAGACGTGATCCTCTGGAACTGTTTGCGGATTTTTACCAGCAGCAAAACCATCAGCCGTTGTCCGAGGAACAGAGAAATTACATGGCGGAACTGATTGAGACAATACGGGAGGAACGGGCATGAGGCCGACAAAATTGATTATATCCGCCTTTGGCCCCTATGCGGGACAAGTGGATTTGGATCTGGAACGGTTGGGACAGGAGGGGCTGTATGTAATCTGTGGTGATACCGGCGCGGGAAAGACGACGATTTTTGACGCGATCACGTACGCACTTTTCGGCGAGGCCAGCGGCAAAAATGTGAAGCCGGAGATGTTCCGCAGTAAATACGCCTCACCGGAGACGCCAACCTTTGTGGAACTGACGTTCCGCTATCGGAGCAAAGACTACACTGTCCGCCGCAACCCGGACTATGAGCGTCCGAAAACAAGGGGAACCGGCATGACCCAGCAGAAAGCGGACGGAGAATTTCACTATCCTGACGGCGACGTCGTCACCGGCACAACCAACGTTACCAAAGAAGTGGAAAAGCTGCTGGGGCTGACCTGCCATCAGTTCACTCAGGTGGCTATGATTGCCCAGGGAGACTTCCGGGATTTATTGGAAGCCTCCACCGAGGAGCGGGGACGGATTTTTCGGCAGCTTTTTGATACCGGGCTATATCAGGCTCTCCAGGATCGCTTAAAAACCGCCGCCAATGAGCTGAAGCGGGACTATGACGCCTTGACGGCGGATATCCGGCGGGATGGGGAAAGCATCCAATGCGCCGAGGACAATGAGCGGCGGAGCGCCGCGGAGCAGGCCCGCCGGGGAGAGCTTCCCAATGGAGAACTGGTTCCGTTACTGGATAAGCTCCTTGCGGCCGACACCGAACGCAAAACCGAATTGAACAAAAAGCGGGAAGATCTTGACGCAGAGTTGGAGCGGCTGATCACACAGATCCAGCAGGGTGAGATTCGGCTGGAAAATCAAAAAGGCCTGAAAGCAGCGCGGGACAGTCTGGAACAGCTAAGGCCCCAGATAGAGGACGCCGCCAAAATGCTGGAAGAAGCGTTGTCCCACCAGGATGAGGTTCCCCGGCTTCGTGAGCGCGCTGCGCAATTGGAGGCCAGCCTGCCCCAGTACCGGCAGCTTGAGGAACTGACAAACGAGATCGACACACTGAAAAAACAGATTGCTTTGGAACGCGGTCAATTAGAGCAGGGTCGGACTTCGGCTGACGCAGCAAAGGAGCGTCTGGAGCGGGATAAGGCTGCGCTGCTGGAGTTGGACAGCGTAGAACTGGAGGCGGAGCGTGCAAAGCATGAGCGGGAAAGCCTGGAACAAACGGTTCGGCAGCTCCGGGAGCTGAAAAAAAATATCCACGATTTGGAGCGCTTCCGAAATTCCTGTTGGGAGGCGCAGGAGGATTACCGGGAGAAGGCCCGGACCGCGCAGGAGCTGGACAAGGTCTGGCGAACGATCAACCGGGCATATCTGGATGCCCAAGCTGGGATACTGGCCAGCGGTCTCCGCCCAAAAACGCCCTGCCCGGTGTGCGGCTCTCTGGAGCATCCCCATCCGGCCCCTATGCCGCAAAAGGCGCCCAGCGAGGCGGAGTGGACGAAGGCAGAGCAGTCTGCCAAAGCGGCCCAGCGGGAAGAAACGGAAGCCAGCCGCAGGGCCGGAGAGCGAAAAAAGGAATTGGAAACCCGTGAGGAACAGCTGTGCCAGCAGGCCAAAGTGCTGCTGCCAACGCTGCAACAAGCCGCATTGCCGGGAATGGACGAGCTGTCAGAGGCGGAATCCGGGCAAAATTCCGCGCTGCGGGAAGCATTGAACCACGAAGACGCTGCCAGCGCCAAAGTTGAGCAGGCCAAAATACTCAGTGCCGCAATACCGGAACAGGAGAAAGCATTGGCTGACGAAAACGCCCGGCTGATTGCACTGGAACAGAAAATCGCCGCACAGGAAGCTGCTGCGAATGAAAAGCATCGGCAGGCAGATGAGCTATGCGGGTCCCTCCCGTTTCCCACGAAAAAAGAGGCGGAGGGAAAGATTTCCGGTCTTCGGGAGAAGGCAGACGCTTTGCAGGCGCATATCCAGTCTGCCCAGGAAAACAATCAGATGTTGGAAAATCAGCAGCGGGACGCAACGAGCAGGGCGGAGACCTACGAAGCCCTGCTTAAAAACGATGAGGACGATATCGATATAGAGCGGATGAGGGGGCGGAAGGAGGCTTTCTCGAAAGAAAAAGCAGCGTTAGATGAGGAGAGCGGAACGGTTCAGACCCGCCTGGCTTTAAACCATACCACAAAAGAACGGCTTGCCCGGCATTTGACAGAGCTGGACGAGAGCAGTAAAAGGCTCTCCTGGCTCAAGGCCCTGTCTGATACGGCGAACGGCTCACTTGCCGGACAGGAACGTTTCCGGCTGGAAACCTATATCCAAACAACTTACCTTAACCGGGTGCTGCATCGCGCCAACCTGCGCCTGCGGGTGATGAGCGGCGGGCAGTATGACCTGCTGCGCCGTGCCGAGGGTGGACGAAAAAGCCAGGCAGGGCTGGATTTGGACGTAGTAGACCACTGGAATGGCACAATCCGGGGGGTAGAGACGCTCTCTGGCGGCGAGTCCTTCCTGGCGTCCCTATCGCTGGCTCTTGGGTTGTCAGACGAGATTCAGTCTTCCGCGGGCGGGATACAGCTGGACACCATGTTCGTGGACGAGGGGTTCGGTTCATTGGATGACGAAGCGCTGCAAAAAGCGCTCCAAGCGCTTGGACAGCTGAGCGAAGGCCAGCGGCTGGTGGGCATCATCTCCCATGTTGCTGAACTGAAAGAACGGATTGACCGGCAGGTTGTGGTAAAGAAGAGTCAAGCGGGCGGGAGCAGAGTGGAAATCGTGTGTTGAGGTGATTTAGGTGCTGAAAAATATTCACTGTGATATCTGTAATAGAAGTCAGAATATGATAGAAAAAGACGGATATTTTACTTGTACAGCTTGTGGAAGCAAATATGATTTGCAGTACATCATAGATTCCTTTGCCACACCGCTTATGTGCGAAGCCATAGAGATTTGCCTTGGACTGGAGGAATGGCAGGAAAATGAAGAAAATATTTTTATTGAACAGTTCAAGGGAGAGTTAGTAGAGAATGAAGATGTTCAGGACAATACAGATGACGAGGAGGCATTTTTTGCTGCTGAGGATATCCCGGACAAAGTAAAGACGGAATATTGTCTCCGTAATTATCTGTATTATCGTATCGGCAAAGAAGATGTAAGCAAGGCCGATTTTTACCTTAAAAAATCAACTCTATTTGATAAAGAGAATTTTATTTCCTATCTTTTCAGTGCATTAGAGGTTGAAGTGTCATCCTATATGTTGACGAGAAATAATGACCAGATCAGAACAAACATTTCCACTCCAGCCGTTGTTTTAGCTGATACTGGTGGTTCGATTGCTTTTGATGAAAAGATGTTTTCCAGTATTTATGATACAACTTTGGCAAAACAGCTTAAAACTGTTTTGGGACTTTTCTCATCGGCCATCAAGTATGCTCCTTCTGAAAATTTGTGCCTCAGAGTATATGATATTGCTACTGTTTCGATTGATCGCATTAGGGCTGGTAATGGATTGCTCATACTTCACAATCTTAAGGAAAGCTTGGATTCTGATAAATACATGAAGTATTTAGAGTCCTCCATTGCAATTGCTATATGTCATTCATCGCTCCAGGAAGTTACTGAGGGAAGGCTACAGAAATTGGGTGCTGAAAAAATAGAGCGGAATAAAAGAGTGCTGCATTTTAACGACGATTTTCAAGATATTCCAAGTTGGGACTATTGTCTGTGCGAAGCCGAGTATAGTACAGCAAAGGAAATATGGGATAGGGATGTAGCCAAATACATTGATCCTGCAACGCATCAATTAGATTTGGACTACTCACTCCGAGCAATAGACGGTATCACCGTAGTTCGAGCGATTTTGTACCGACTATGTGATCATATTGAGAATCTCTCAGAAATGGACTTGAATAATCTGCTCTTTTTGCGTAAAGTTACACAGTGGACAATCGATGTGGAGCAGGAAATTGGAAATATTGTAGTCAAAAAGGAAACTGGGGAAACAATTTCTCTGAAACTACAAGAGGATTCGACAAGAGTGTATGCGCTGCAACAAAAAGTAGCTTTGATTGATGCTGAATTAGGCAAAAGGAGAAAATAAACATGAGCAGCACAAGTGATTTTGTGATTGAGAAGGGTGTCCTGACTGCGTACACTGGCAATGGTGGAGCTGTTACCATTCCAGATGGTATTACCAGTATTGGAGATGGTGCATTTGAAGATTGTAGCAGTCTGACCAGTATAAGCATTCCATATAGTGTTACTAAGATTGGAACTGGTGCATTTTTTAGCTGTAGCGGTCTAACCAGTATAAGCATTCCACCGAGTGTGACCATTATTGGAGATGGTGCATTCCACTTTTGCGTCAACCTGGCAAATGTAACTATTCCAGTTGGTGTCACCAGGATTGACGATTATACATTTGATGGCTGCAAGAACTTGGAAAATATAACCATTCCAGACAGCGTTACCAGCATTGGTTTTAGCGCATTCTCTGGTTGCACTAATCTGTCTGGTATAAATATACCGAATAGTGTTACCAGTATTGAAGGAAACGCATTTGACGGTTGCACTAACCTGAACAATATAAACATCCCATTCGGTGTTACCCGTATTGAGAGTAATACATTTGCTAATTGTAGCAGTCTAAAAAATATAACCATCCCAAACAGTGTTACCAATATTGGAGAATATGCGTTCTATGGCTGCACTAATTTGACAACTGCGGTTATCCCAGCCAATGCTACCATCGAAGGAGATGCATTCGGTAAGACACCGTGGCAACAAAATCAAGAGGAATTTGTAATAAAGAATGGCATCCTGCTGACCTATCAAGGTTCCAGTAAAGATGTAACTATCCCAGATGGTATCACCAGTATTGCAAATCTTGCGTTTAGTTGTCGCGCTAACCTGACCAGTATAAGTATCCCATCCAGCGTTACCACGGTAGGAAAAAGTGCATTTTATGGTTGTACCAGCTTGACCAATATAAGCATCCCATCCAGCGTTACCAGTATCAAAGAGGGTGCGTTTGAAAGTTGTACTGGCCTGATCAGCATAAATATCCCGCCTAACATTACCAGTATTGCAAGTTGCGTATTTGCTGGTTGTAGTAGCCTGACAAATGTAACGATTCCGGCCAGCGTCACCAGTATCGGCGATAGTGCATTTGCAAATTGTTTCAGACTGACCCGGGTAAATATTCTAAACGGCGTCACCAATATAGGAGATTATGCGTTTGAAGGTTGTGCCAGCCTGACTGGCATAAGTATTCCCTCCAGCGTCTCCAGTATCGGATTTGACGCATTTAGCGAATGTGTTAACTTAACTGATGTCTATTATGGTGGTAGCGAAGCGCAGTGGAAATCAATCGACATTGATTATGATGAGTATAATGATTCAGATGATAAGTGCCCAGCAGGGCGTTCTAATGACAGTCTATTCAATGCAAACATCCGCTGCGCCGAAGATATACCCTTTTCTTTTCCTCTTACGGTTCCTATTGAAGGAACCGCTTACGCAAATAGGAATGCACGGATTGAGTATGTCCATGTTGGTGATTCCTTAGTTCTAAAATCCGATTGGGAAAGTCCATACTATTGGCCTGTTGCAATTGAGGTGTTCAATGCAGAAAATGAAACATTGGGTTTCTTGAAATCTGACTTGGAAAACAATTTGCTCTTCTTCGTTGCGAATTATATTGATGTCCTTCAAGCGACCGTAGTAAATGTTACTCCTTTATCCAAACGAAGAAAAAATGCAAAATACGCTCTGCTTGATGTTGAGATTGGCGTAAAGAAAGCAATTAGTTCAAAGAGTTCCTAAGATCGAATTAGAGAACTGGAAAAGTAAGGTGTTGTCGCAAAAGAGAAAATTGAGGCGTTTGATAGTGCTAAACGTAGGGCAAAAGCGAAATTATTAGACAAGGTTGGCGCGGAAAAACTTATTTTCCCTAAAGTAATACGTATGTCGTCCAGTAGCATCCGAACCTCTCGCATAAAGGAATTACCTATAGGAGATGCCGTACTATTAAAGTTTCATTTGGCCTTGATTCCTCCTTTGGCGTTTTATGGCGGTGGGCAGACCTTCACTATTATTCCCAAGGAGGATACTTTTTCTCGGCATAGCTAAAGCTTTTGGGAACCACCGGCTATGCCCAGCATCATAATCTTTCCATAAGTAGTTAGGCCGACCATCTGGCAGCGTCCCGCCGCCCTGCATCAGGCCGCTGCGGACAGCCCACTCCCTGGCCTCCTATCTCCACTCGCCGCTGTCATTGTCCTGAAGCTCTTTATACATCTCCTGCCACAGTTCCTTCAATTGCTTCCCGGCCATATCGGCCTTTTTGTTTCTGGATTCCTATATCGCCTTCCACTAATCTTTGTTGTCCCTATTCTCTCCTTGTTTCCCATATGTTTATGATGTTGGGCTATACCAGTGGTTTTCTTTTGCAATTAAAGTGCGACAATCGAAATTGATTGCCGCACTTTGCCCATACTCTGAACGGTTGTTTTGTTGTTGTCCTTATGCAGGGTAGCCCTTCGGAGCGGGCGGGTTTTTCAACTCAGCGCCGGGGCCGTGGCCTGCCGCACCTGGCAGTCCTCCCTGTCCAAGGCGGCCAGTAGTCCCCGCAGAAACGCCTCCCCGCCAGGGCCACAGTCCAGCTCCACCCGGTTGGGCTGCCGGGGATCCAGCGCCCCGATTAGAGCCGCGGCGGTGCGGAAACGCTCCCCGGACAGCTCCGGCGTCCACAGGGCCCAGCCCTCCTGGGACAGGATGCTCCGCCCCTCGTCGTCCAGCGCCGGGGCGCTGGCCACCAGGACGGGGCACCGGGCGATCTCCGCCAGCTGGCGCCGGCCCTCCAGCCCTTGAGCCAGGCAGTCCTCCGCCGTCTCTCCGGTGAGGAGCAAGCCAACTGTGTGACCCGCTGCCGCGACCCGCCTGATGGCGTTATCCTGCTCCCTCAGGCTGTCCCAGGAAAAGAGGATCAGCGCCCGCTCTCCCCGTGCCTCCAGCTGGGCCGCCATCTCCGCCCCCTGCTCCCCCCAGCGCAGGGCCAACAGCACCTCCGCCTGGAGGGGTGGCGCCGATGGCTCCCCGGAAGGGCCTGGGTTGATGGGGCCGGGGGACGAAGTGGGCGCAGGGGTACCGGGAGACGAGGCAATGGAGGCCAGATAATTGCGCTGCTTTTCCTCCAACTGGCCGCTTGCCGCGTCCACAAAGTCCGGATCCCGCAGCACCGCCGCCCCATTGGTCACCCGGATCAGGGTGCCATAGGGCGTACGCACCCGGGAACAGCTAATGGTGCCAAAATAGCTGCACAGCCAGTCAATGGGCACAAAGATCATGGAATTGCGCACCATGGCCCGGGCAGTTACCGGGCTCCCCTGGAGATCCTGGGCCGTGTTGGTCTGGGTGTCAAACACTACGCCGCTCTGTCCGTTGGACACCAGCAGCGTCCGACGAGTGGTGCTGTATAGGGCACTCACCCCCAGGTTGATGCCGCTGTCCCGGACAGACAGCATGGTGTAGGGCACGTACAGCACGCCACCCATGACGGCGGGCATATTCTCCACCGTGGTGTCCAACACCTTCTCGTTCACCGCCATGAGGTACACCGTGCCAGCGGAGCCGTCGGCCCGCAACAGCAGCACACCCGTCAGCAGCACGGCGCACAGCGCCAGACACGCCAGCGTGATCTTCTCCCAAGCCTTCATGCCGTTCCTCCGTCCCGCTTCCGTTTAATCCGTCCAGTTGCGCTGGGCGTCCTGCTCCGTGGGCTCCAGTCCCGCCAGCCAGCGCCGGGCCATGTCCAGGGCGTGGTTGGCCGCCAGGGTGCGGATCCGATCCCGCCGCGCCCCCGGGGAGGCCAAGTTTAGCTTCTTCACCCAGCAGCCGTCCGGGGCGGCCAGACCGGTATATACCAGCCCCACCGGGTTGCCCCGCTCGTCCGGATCAGGGCCCGCCACCCCGGTGACGGACACCGCCAGATCGCAGCCCAGCGCCCTCCGGGCCCCCTGGGCCATCTGCTCCGCCACCTGGGCGCACACCGCCCCTTTCTCGTCCAGCAGGGCCTGGGACACCCCCAGCAGCCCCGCCTTTACCTCGCAGTGATAGCTCACCACGCCGCCTAAAAAGGCCGACGCCGACCCGGGTACGTCGGTGATCCGCTTGGCGATGAGCCCTCCGGTGCAGCTCTCCGCCGTACCCAGGGTGAGGCCCCGATCCCGGGCCCTCTCCAGCACCACCTGCTCCAGACCGGACACGTCCGCACCGTATACCAGATCCCCCAGCAGGGCGCGGATCTCCCCCTCCACCGGGGCGATGAGGGCGTCCGCCGCTTCTTCTGTCTCCGCCTTGGCGGTGATCCGCAGCTCCACCTCCCCCTCCTTGGCGTAGGGGGCCAGTGTAGGGTTGGCCAGCTCGTTCATCCTGTCCCGGAGGAGGCTCTCCACTGCCGACTCCCCCAGGCCGAACACCCGCAGGGTGCGGGAGCGGATCACCCCTTCGCTGAGCCTCGCCAGCCAGGGCACAGCCCGCTCCCGGAACATGGGCAGGCACTCCCGGGGCGGCCCGGGCAGCATCACCACATAGGTGCCGTCCGCCTCGAAGGCGCAGCCGGGGGCGGTGCCCCAGTCGTTGTCCAGGATATGGCAGCCCTCGGGCAGATACGCCTGCTGGAGGTTGTTGTCCGTCATCTCCTTCCCCATCCGGTGGAAGAAGCAGCGGATCCCCTCCGCGCATTCCGGGTGGTAGATCAGGGCCTTGCCGAAGCACTCCGCCAGCGTCTGCTTGGTGAGATCGTCGCAGGTGGGGCCCAGCCCCCCGGTGGTGACGATGACGTCCGCCCGGCTCCGGGCCAGCTCCACGGCCGCCTTCAGCCGCCCCGGGTTGTCCCCCACCACCGAGTGGTACAGCACGTTCAGCCCCAGACCGGACAGCTCCCGGCTCAGGGCCTGGGCGTCCGAGTTGACGATGTTGCCCAGCAGCAGCTCAGTGCCCACGGACAGGATCTCTACGGTATGGCTCATGGTCTTGCCCCCTTTGGTTGGTTGCTTCCTTCATTTTATTCCTTGGACGGCGGTAAGTCAAGGCTTGCCCCTGCCCCCGCCCTTTGCGCGGCAGAAGTCCCGGGCCTCCCGCAGCCAGCCCAGCAGCTCGCCGTCCAGCTGGTCCTCCCCCGTCACCAGGACATGGTGCGTCCAGCGGCCCGGGTAGGGTTCCACCGCCACCGAGATCCGAGGGGAGGACTCCCGGCGGCCCAGGCCGAAGCTCACCATTAGGCCGGGATCTCGCTTCCGCTTAGGCAGGGAGGCCATGGCAAACAGCCCCCCGTCGTAAAAGCTGATCTGACTTTTCTGCACCTTCACCGACGCCTCCGGCGCCACCCGCTCCAGCCCTTCCGCCAGGGTCTGGTACAGGGCCAGGGCGTCTGGCCTGCCGTCGAAGAAAAAGAGCACGTCGCTCTCATAATGCTCCGGAACCTTCATTTTCATCCCCCCGTCAGAATTTTACCATAAGACGGAAAGGATGAAAAGCCCCATCATTGTTCCGTCCCCGGAAATCTCCATAAAAAATTAAAGGTTTTCTTATTTACACCAGCCGCCGGAACGTATATAATAGATCCCATCTGAGCGCCCGCTCCGCGGGGCGGCTCCGGGAGGGAACAGAACTATGGCGGACAACTACCGTTACGATCCCGAGGACAAGGGAACCCAGAGCGGCTCCGGCCCCAGTCAGCAGGGGCAGCAGGGATATAACTACGGATATAACTACAAGTACAGCTACGGCGACCGCTCAGGCCGGGGAACCGCCCCAGGCGGCCAGCGGCCCCCGAAGCGGGACGACAACTGGGGGGAGTGGATCGGCATCGGGGTGATGCTGCTGGTGATCCCCTTCTGGTTCTGCAAGGTCATCGGCGTGATCTGGCTGATCCGCAAGCTGGTCAGCATGGACGCCGCCCAGAAAAACCGCTACAAGCAGGAGGCCAAGCGGGCCGCCGGCCAGGCCAAGACTACCGCCCAGCAGTTTTTCCAGCAGAACGCCGATGCCGCTGCGGACGCCGCCCGGAAGGCCCAGGCGGGCGCAAAGCGGCAGGCCCAGGCGGGCGCCGCCTATCAGTACGGGCCGGCCCAGCAGAGCAAGCAGGCCCAGCCCAAGGCGGAGCCCTGGGAGCAGAAGGCCCAGCCCGACAGCTGGAACGTGCGGGATCCGGCGGAAAACAAGCGCCGGAAGGCCAAAAAGGAGGGCGGCGGCACCGGGCTCATCGTGGGCGGCAGTGTTTTGAGCGCCGTATTTGGGCTTTCCGTATTTGTCCTCGGCATTATCGGAGCGGTGGAAAACGTAGCGGAAATGCTGATCCCCATTGGCATTTGCCTGCCCTTCCTGGCAGGAGGCCTGGGGATGCTGTTCTCCGGCATCGGCAGGAACCGCCGCAGCGAGCGCTACCTCAACTACCTGGCCTACATCGGCGCCAACCGGGAGGTGTCTTTGGCCCCCATGGCCGCCGCCTTCGACGTGTCCGTGGGCAAGCTGTGCAAGGATCTGCGGCGAATGCTGGCCAAGGGCATCCTGCCCACCGGCTACCTGGATCTGGCGGAGGGTAAGCTGTTCCTCACCGAGATGGGCTACCACGCCCCGGAACCCAAGCGGGAGGCGCCCCCCGAGGAGACCGCCCAGCAGGCCGCCGCCCGGGAGGACGACATCCTCCGGGAGATCCGGCAGGTGAACGACGAGATCCCCGACGCGGCCATGAGCGCCAAGATCGACCGCATCGAGGAGATCACCGGCAAGATCCTCAACTACCAGAAGTCCCATCCCAACAAGGAGGGCCAGCTTCGCACCTTCCTGAACTACTATCTGCCCACCACCCTGAAGATCCTCCGGGCCTACGCCCAGCTGGACGCCCAGGGCATCGAGGGAGAGAACATCTCCGCCGCCAAGAAGCGCATCGAGGACATGATGGATCAGGTGGTGTCCGGCTTCGAGAAGCAGCTTGACAAGCTGTTCCAGGACGACGCCATGGATATCACGTCCGACGTGGAGGTGCTGGAGAATATGCTCAAGAAGGACGGGTTGTCCGACGAGGGCGGCATTACGATGACACTATGAAGAGAACCCCTTCCCGCCGGCAGCGGGAAGGGGTTTCTTCTTTTATGCTTTGCCGCCCTTGAGGGCCTTCATCCGCTTTTCGTGGTTGAGAATACGCTTTCTCAGACGCAAATTCTCCGGGGTGACCTCCAGCAGCTCGTCGTCCGCCAAAAACTCCAGGCACTGCTCCAGACTCATGGTCTTGGGAGGCACCAGCCGCAGGGCCTCGTCACTGCCGCTGGCCCGCATATTGGTGAGTTGCTTCTTCTTACACACGTTGACGGTGATGTCCTCCATCTTGGGGCACACCCCCACCACCATGCCCTCGTACACCGGCACCCCCGCGCCGATGAACAGCGCCCCCCGCTCCTGGGCGGCGAACAGGCCGTAGGTCACCGACTCGCCCTGCTCGTGGGCCACCAGGGAGCCGGTGTTCCGGCGCTGGATGTCCCCCTTGAAGGGGGCGTACTTCTCAAAGACGGAGGCCATGATGCCCTCCCCCTTGGTGTCGGTCAAAAACTCGTTGCGATAGCCGAACAGGCCCCGGGAGGGCACCAAAAATTCCAGCTTGGTGCGGCTGCCCACGGGATCCATGGACAGGAACTCGCCCTTTCGGGCCCCCAGCTTCTCCATGACCGCCCCCACGCAATCGGCGGGCACGTCGATCACCACCCGCTCGATGGGCTCGCACTTCTTGCCCTCCACCTCCTGGTACACCACGCGGGGGGGCGACACCTGGAACTCGTACCCCTCCCGGCGCATGGTCTCGATGAGGATGGACAGGGACATCTCGCCGCGCCCCGCCACATTGAAGGCGTCGGTATAGTTCTCCATCTCGGTGACCCGCAGGGACACGTCCTTCAGCGTCTCCCGGAACAGCCGGTCCCGGAGCTGGCGGCTGGTGACGTACTTGCCCTCCCGTCCGGCGAAGGGGGAGTCGTTGACGGAGAAAGTCATCTCCAGGGTGGGAGCGGAGATCTTCACAAACTCGATGGGCTCCGGGTGGTCGGGGGCGCAGACGGTGTCGCCGATGGTGATGTCGCCGATGCCGCTCATGGCGATGATCTCCCCCGCCTTGGCCTCGACGACGGGGGTACGGGCCAAACCGTCGAAGGTGTAGAGGGCAGTGGCCTTGGCCTTCCTGGGGGTCTCATTGGGGCTGTGATAGTTGCACACCACGATCTCCTGGTTCTGCTTCACCGTGCCCCGCTCGATGCGGCCCACGGCAATGCGGCCCACGAACTCGTTGTAGTCGATGGAGGACACCAGCATCTGGAAGGGGGCGTCCAGGTCGCAGTCCGGCGCGGGAATATAGTCCAAAATGGTCTCAAACAGGGGCACCAGGTCGGTGCCGGGCACATCAGGGGAATAGCTGGCGGTGCCCTGCCGCCCGGAGCAGAACAAAGTTGGCGACTCGAACTGCTCGTCGGTGGCGTTCAGATCCAGCAGCAGCTCCAGCACCTCGTCCATGACCTCGTGGATGCGCTGATCAGGGCGATCGATCTTGTTCACCACCACGATAACCTTGTGGCCCAGTTCCAAGGCCTTGGACAACACAAACCGGGTCTGGGGCATGGGGCCCTCGGCGGCGTCCACCAGCAGGATGACGCCATTCACCATCTTCAGGATACGCTCCACCTCGCCGCCGAAGTCGGCGTGGCCTGGGGTGTCCACAATGTTGATCTTGGTGTCCTTATAGTGGACGGCGGTGTTCTTGGCCAGGATGGTGATGCCCCGCTCCCGCTCCAGATCGTTGGAATCCATCACCCGCTCCACAGTGGCCTGATTCTCCCGGTAAATGCCACCCTGCTTGAGCATCTCGTCCACCAGGGTGGTTTTGCCGTGATCCACGTGGGCGATGATGGCAATATTCCTTAATTTCTCATTTCGCATAGCTGTACCCTCTATCTCAATCTGGATTTTCCTTGAAATACGGCTTATTATTATATCCCTGCTCCATGTAAATTGCAATAGTTTTATTTTTTCTTCTGCCGCATTGACATAAGGGGAAAAATTGGGTACAATAGGGAAGTTGTAACAATGCGCCCCGATAGCTCAGTTGGATAGAGCGTCCGCCTCCTAAGCGGAAGGCCGCTGGTTCGAATCCAGTTCGGGGTGCCAAGGGCCGCAGTCCGCAGGACTGCGGCCCTTTTGCCGTGCTCCTTGCCCCGCCCACAAAAGTATGGTAAACTGTGATAGACAAATTCCCCGTGGAAAGGCGGCGAGCCCATGGATAAATACCAGGCCCTGAAGCGGTACTTTGGCCACGGCCAGTTCCGCCCTGGGCAGGAGGCGCTGGTGGACGCACTGCTCACCGGCCGGGACGTGCTGGGGGTCATGCCCACCGGGGCGGGCAAGTCAGTGTGCTACCAACTCCCTGCCCTGCTGCTGCCGGGGCTTACGCTGGTGATCTCCCCTCTGATCTCCCTGATGAAGGATCAGGTGGCCGCTCTGGAGCAGGCGGGCATTCCCGCCGCCTTTCTCAACTCCACCCTCTCCCAGGAGGAGTACCGGGACGCCCTGCGTCGGGCCCGCAAGGGGTCGTGCAAGCTGCTGTATGTGGCACCGGAGCGGCTGACCGCCCCCGCCTTCCTCTCCCTGGCCAGGGAGACGCCCATTTCCCTGCTGGCGGTGGACGAGGCCCACTGCGTCTCCCAGTGGGGGCAGGACTTCCGGCCCAGCTATCTGAACATACCGGAGTTTCTGGAGCAGCTCCCCCGCCGCCCTGTGGTGGGGGCTTTTACCGCCACCGCCACCGATCAGGTCAAGGAGGACATCTGCCGACTGATCCCGCTGAAGGATCCTCTGTCCCTCACCACCGGCTTCGACCGGCCCAACCTGTTTTTTGAGACCGTCCGCCCCCGAAGCAAGGAGGCGTACTTAAAGCAGTTTATTGCCCAACGCCCCAATCAGATCGGCATTGTCTACTGTGCCACCCGGAAAACGGTGGAGTCCGTCTGCACCGCCCTGACGGCGGAGGGGGTAGCCGCCACCCGCTACCACGCCGGACTGTCCGACAGCGAGCGGCGGCAGAACCAGGAGGATTTCGTTTACGACCGGGCCCGGGTGATGGTGGCCACCAACGCCTTCGGCATGGGCATCGACAAGTCCAACGTGGGCTATGTGGTGCACTACAATATGCCCAAGGACGTGGAGAGCTACTATCAGGAGGCGGGCCGGGCGGGCCGGGACGGAGCCTACGCCCACTGTACCCTGCTGTTCTCAGAGCAGGACGTGCATACCGCCAAGTTCCTCATCAACAACACCACGGAAAACGAGGCGCTGGAACCGGAGGCGCGGGAGCGGCTTCGCCTACAGGATCTCCGGCGGCTGGAGCAGATGACGGCCTACTGCAAAACCAGCGGCTGCCTGCGAGCCTATCTGCTGCAATATTTCGGGGAGACGGCCCCGGGCTCCTGCGGCAAATGCTCCAACTGCACGGGGGAGCTGGAGCGGCGGGACATCACCGTAGAGGCCCAGAAGATTCTGTCCGCCGTCACCCGGGTGGAGCGGCAGTATCGCTCCGGGCTGGGGATTATGGCCATCGTCCACCTCCTCCGGGGCAGCCGGGAGCAGCGGGTGCTCCGACTGGGGCTGGATAAGCTGCCCACCTACGGGATCATGCGAGACATCAGCCAGGCCCAGCTCCGCTCCTACATCGACTGCCTCATCGAGCAGGGCTATCTCACCCTGGATGGCACAGACTACCCCGTTCTGCGCACCACGCACCGGGCCCGCCAGGTGCTGTTCCACGGGGAGCAGGTAACCTTTGTGGGCCCCAAGGCCCCGCCGGAGGAGCGCCGCCCCCGTCCGGAGGCCACCTCCCTCTCCGCCTCGGCGGATCCGGAGCTGCTGGAGACCCTGCGGGCCCTGCGCACCCGGCTGGCCGCGGCGGGGGGCGTACCCGCCTATGTGGTGTTCTCCAACGCCGCCCTGCTGGACATGGCGGCCCGGCAGCCCACCACCCCAGAGGAGTTCCTGGAGGTGTCCGGCGTGGGGGTGGTGAAGGCCCAGCGGTATGGGAAGGACTTTTTAGAGGCCATCGCCCAGTGGCGGGCCGCCCGGGGGGAGCGTTCTTGAGCCCTTGACTTTTCCCCGCCGGGTGATACACTGTGAGGAGAACAATCAGGGTACTCCGCGGCCCCGCGGCCGGGAGGATCCGGGAGGAGGTCAGGATGTTCCAGCTTTTATTTTACCTGCTTGTCAGCTTCCTGGCGTCGGTAGCCGGGGCCATCTGCGGCATCGGCGGCGGCGTTATCATCAAGCCTGTGCTGGATCTGTGCGGGCTGGCCAGCGTGTCCACCATCAGCTTCCTATCCGGGCTGACTGTGCTCTCCATGAGCCTGTACTCGGTGGCTCGAAACGCGGCCTCCGGCGGGGGGCAGATCGACGTAAAGACCGGAACGCCACTGGCCGTCGGCGCGGCGGCAGGGGGCATTGTCGGGAAGCAGCTGTTTAGCCTCGTCAAAGGCCTGTTTGAGAATCCCAACACCGTGGGGGCGGTTCAGGCGGCCTGTCTGGCCGTGATCACCCTGCTTACGCTGCTCTACACCATCTTCAAAAGCCGCATCACACCCCACCGGGTGGAAGGCCTTGGGAGCTGCCTATGCATTGGCCTGCTTTTGGGAATTATGTCCAGCTTCTTGGGGATCGGCGGCGGACCCATCAATCTGGTGGTGCTGTTCTTCTTTTTCGGGATGGACACAAAAACCGCTGCCCAGAACAGCCTTTACATCATCCTGTTTAGCCAAGCCGCCAACTTGGCCACCACCCTTCTGACCCACAGCGTCCCGGAGTTTGAGTGGGCCGCTCTGATTTTGATGGTGTGCGGCGGCATCGGCGGCGGCATGGCGGGGCGGTTGGTGAATAAGCGGATCAGCGGGTCGGCGGTGGATAAGCTGTTTATGGCCCTGATGGCCGTCATCATTCTGATCAGCGTATACAATACCGTTCGCTATTCCGCAGGATAGATGCCAACACCTTTTCGCCAAGCGGGAACGGAGTCGTGCCTTTTGCTGCTGCTTTAGAAAATTTATCTTGACTTTTTGGCCTTATATCTGCTATATTTTAAACGCAACGTGCAGCGATACCGCATAAGTCCGGTTGATTGCTGCACGTTGTTTTTATTTACCCCAAAAATCAAGATCAGAAAGCGCGCGGCCAGAAGGCATAAGTCCAGCTCTTCTCGCCGGGCGCTTTCTCATGCTCAGAGGAGGAAAGCATCTATGGAACAAAAAGCAAATTCATTCTTGGAAACAGAGCCGCTGGGCAGGCTGATGGCAAAATATGCCGTCCCCTGCGTCATCTCCCTGCTGGTGGCGGCGCTCTACAACATTGTAGATCAGATTTTTATTGCCAACGCGGATTACCTGGGCTCCTATGGCAACGCCGCCAACACGGTGGTTTTTCCCCTGACGGTGGTGGCCCTGTCCATCGCGGTGATGATTGGGGACGGCTGCTGTGCCTTCGTCAGCATCAGCCTGGGGGCTGGAGATCGGGATGCCGCCCATAAGAGCATCGGCAGCGCGGTGTTGTTGTGCATAGTCTCCGGCCTGATTTTGATGGCCCTCTATCTTGCTTTTCAGGAGCCGATCCTGACCCTGTTCGGCGGCCGGGTCAATGAGGAGACCTTTCACCACGCCAAGGAGTATTTCTTCTGGATCACCTTAGGGATCCCATTCTATTTGTTTGGGCAGGCCCTCATGTCAGCGCCAGTGATAAAATGTAAGAAAACGCCGAGGAAAAAATGTAATTATGTGGCGGAGAGGAGGGAAAAAAGATAGACTCCCCATAGGGCAGAAAAAGTGCCCGGAAAGG
>JAETOJ010000009.1 GCA_021768085.1 Bacillota bacterium | reverse complement strand
CCTTTCCGGGCACTTTTTCTGCCCTATGGGGAGTCTATCTTTTTTCCCTCCTCTCCGCCACATAATTACATTTTTTCCTCGGCGTTTTCTTACATTTTATCACTGGCGCTGACAGTTATCTGTGCTGGTGGTATCGAACAGACTGTTGTCGGTGCCCTGGTCGGAGAAAGAACTGTCGAGGTAGCCGTCGGCGCTCAGCCTGAGACTGGCGGTGACGGTGAACTTGCCGCCGAACGCGATGGTATCAGGGTTACTGAATAGACCCTTGAACTGCTTGGTAAATTTGCCGCTGTCATCCTGCGCCAGCGAATCCAACGTCCAGGTATAGGTAACGATGTCTCCCGGCTGTGCTATGAAAAAGTCACCTTCCTCAATGAGCCGGCCGCCGTTGACAGGGATAATCATACCACTGTCGTTCACAGACAGCAGATCTTTCTTCGGAGTTGCACCCGGATAGCCCAGCCTCACGCTGGGCGAGTATTTCACGCCGGAGGGCAGATCTTTCGGAATCGTATACTTGACGGTCAGCGTCAGCTCATTGCCGTTGGTGATAAGTACCTCCACCCCCGGCGTGGGCAGGGGGTTGGCGCCAATTGGCCCCGCCAAGCCACCCGCGTAATGGCCCACCAGGCAGCGATTGGCGGTGTCCCCGCGGTAATAGGACACCCGCTGGGAGCGGCTGCCACGGAGGGTTTTCATATCCTCCTCCTTCTCGGAAAGCAAAAACGGCTTCTCGGCGTAAAACACTTCAAAGACATGGTAGGTGCTTTGGTCATAGAGGATGTAGAAATGTCCCTCCCTCAGCGTGGGGTCGATCACCCCCACCGGCAGCAGCTCGTTCAGAATATCTGCCTTCGTGGTGTTAGACAGCACGCATAGGTCTACGCTTTGTTCTGTCCCATCGGGCAAGGCGTCGGTTGCGCTTGAAGAAGTCAGGTCTCCGGGGTCTGGAGTGTCCGGCACAGTGAGCAGAGAGACCGCGGCGCCGCTGTTTTGCAGCAGTACGGCCCGGTTTTCCGCAGCCATATAGATTGCTCGGGCCGCGTTGTCCAGCTCTGTGATCTTTAGCGGATCCCGCCAGCGCGCCACGCCCACGGCGGAAAGCCCCAGCAGGATGATCAGGATGGCCGCCGTAGCCAATGCCTCCACCAGGGTAAAACCACTGTTTCGATTTTTATGCAGCTTCATCATACTATCTCCTGACACGCTTTGTTTGTTCCGTAGAACTGTGCTTCTGGCCGGCTTCCATGCACCATTCCGCTTTTCCTGTGCCGCTTCCAGAACCGTCTGCCGGATGTAGCGGAAACAAGGCAAGTGGAAAAAACAGTAAAAAGTTACAAAAACTTTAAATTTTATCAAAAAGTACACCATTTGACAGCTGAATTTATGCCGATTTTTGGGAAAAATATTTCTGTTTTCATTGTGGGGATTATAGAAAAAAGCCTTGCAAATGCAGGTTATGTATGATATGTTATCTGGTATCGGCCGACTATCAAATGGTGTACCATTTGATAGTCGGTTCTATTTTTCTGCCTCCCGCGTCAACCGATGCTCCCGCAGGCGGCGGTAAAAGGTGGCCTGGGCCAAACCGCTGCGCTCCAGCGCTGTCTGGAAGTCCAACCGCCCCGCCTCCCATTCCGATACAATGGCAGGGAAATCCTCCGAGGGCCTCACGCAGGGCCGCCCAAACCGGACGCCCCGCTGCTTTGCCGCGGCGATGCCTTCCGCCTGCCGGGTGCGGATGTTGGCGCGCTCATTCTCTGCCACAAAGGAGAGCACCTGTAAAACAATGTCGCTGAGGAAGGTTCCTACCAGGTCTTTCCCTCGGCGGGTGTCCAGCAGCGGCATATCCAGCACCACGATGTCAACGCCCTTTTCCCTGGTCAGCACCCTCCACTGCTCTAGGATTTCCCCATAGTTGCGCCCCAGTCGGTCGATGCTCTTGACGTAGAGCAGATCCCCCGGCTCCAGCTTTTTCACCAATTCCTTGTACCTGGGCCGCTCAAAGTCCTTGCCGGACTGCTTGTCCAAAAAGATGCCCCGTTCCGGCACAGCGGCGTTCCGCAGGGCGATGATCTGGCGGGCCTCATTCTGCTCCTGCGTGCTCACCCGAATATAACCATAGATGTTCCCCATAGCAGTTCCTCCATTTTTCCAAAAAATGTTGAGCATATGAAACAAGCCTAAAATTCGGCCTGTTGACACAGTATTGACATCGGGGTAAGCAGGCATACAAAAAAGGCGTCGCATCTGACGTCATCCCATACGCCCATAGGCGGCCTTCGGCTGTGGACAAGCCGCCCCGGATATGGTATATTGTCTGGGCATTGTTTTCGGAAAAGATGGGGGGAGCACCATGTTCACACTGGAGGATTACCTGACCTCATTGACAGGTTCCCTGATTGGCCACGCCGCCCTGGCGGTCTACTTGTTTGTGATCATGGACGTGCGGGGGTGGCAGATGCTGAAAAAGCTGCCCCTCCTGCTGCTCTCCCCGCTGACGGCCACCCTGCTGGCGTCGGGCCTGTACGCGCTCTTTCCCAACCACGGAGTGTTCCGCTACTGCGTGGGCTCCTTGGCCATCCTGTTGATGTGCACCCTGTGGGTTCGGTGGGCGTGGCGAACCGAATTCTGGCGGGCCTTTTCCGCTGTGTGCATGGGGGGTGCGTTCCAGGTGGCCATTTCCTGCCTGTCCCAGATCCTGTTTCCGCACAGTGACCTCCCGCTCACGGCGGTGATGGCCATCTATTCGGTCACGGTGCCGGTCTCCGCCCTCCTGCTGTACCGCCTGCGCTTCGGGCGCTGGTTCCGCTTTCTGCTGGAGGAGGGCTTCGGCCAGCGCCGAACGGCTCTGTTCTTTTTCGCCCTGGAGGTGGCGATGGAGGCATTTCTGATTTTGCAGGTGGGGGTTCAGCCGAACTATCTGGTCCCCTACTGTGCGCTTGTGCTGGTCATGGTGGCGCTGGAGGCGGGACTGGTGATCCACCTGGGCCAACGGCTGGACGCCGCCCGGAAGATGGAGGCCCAGCGGGACGTCATCGCCCAGCAACAGCTCTATGAGCGGGATCTGGAGGCCATCCGCCGGGAGGTGCGCACCTTCCGCCACGACTACAAAAACCTGCTGGCGGGCCTGTCGGAGCAGGCGGACGAGGGCCAGCTGGATCAGCTGCGCGCCGCCCTGTCCGAGCTGGACGCGGGCTTTGACCGGCGCATCGGGGAGAAGATCCGGGCCTCCACCCAGCTGGGCAACGTGCGGGTGCCCCAAGTGCGCAGCCTCCTGCTGTCCAAGCTGGCAGCCATGGGGCAGAAGGGGATCGACTGCCGCCTGGAGGCCCTCTACCCCGTGGAGGGGGTCGGGATGGACGTGTGGGACTTCACCCGCTGCCTGGGCATTCTGCTGGACAACGCCGCCGAGGCCGCGGCGGACACGGAAACGCCCTGGGTGGAGGTGGTCCTGCTGGCCCAGGAGGAAAGGCTATCCCTGCGGGTGTCCAACCCCTACGCCGGGACCATCGACCCGGATAAGATCTGGGCGGAGGGCTTTTCCACCAAGGGCGAGGGCCGGGGGCTGGGCCTGGCCAGCTATCAGCGGATCTTGGCCGGGTATGCCAACGCGGCCTCGTCCACCAGCTGGGCAGGGGGCGTGTTTGTCCAGGCGCTGACGGTGGAGGGCAAGCCATGATCCGGATTTACTTATGCGATGATGAGGAGGCCGTCCTCCACCAGATCAAGACGGCCCTGGAGTGGAAAATCTTCGTGGAGGACTACGACATGGAGGTGGCCTGCGCCGCCGCCACGGCCCAAGAGCTGCTGGACGCCGCCCAGGACGGGAGCCGGAGCGTCTACTTCCTGGACGTGGATCTGAAGGACGGGGCGTGGGACGGCTTCACCCTGGGCCGGGAGCTGCGGCGGCGGGATCCCCACGGCACCCTGGTGTACATCACCAGCTACGGCGACCTGGCCTGGAAAACCTTCCAGTACCATCTGGAGGCTTTTGACTACATCGTAAAGGAGCCGGATCAGACCGGCCCGTCCGCCGCCCGGTGTTTGGAGGCTGTCCACGCCCGCCTGCTGGACGAGCGCCGGGATCCGGCGGAGGTGTTTTCCCTGCGGGCGGGGGATGAGACGCGGCACGTCCCCCTGTCCGACATCCTGTTTTTTGAGACCGCGCCCAAGGCTCACCACGTGTTCCTCCACACGGCGGACAGCCGGATGGACTTCGTGGGCAGCCTGAACGAGCTGGAGCGGGAACTGGGTGGGCGGTTTATCCGCGTCCACCGGGCCTATCTGGCGGCATGGGACAAAATCGAGTCGGTGGACTGGAAGGGCAGCAAGGTTCGGGTGGGAGGCCGGGAGTGCCTGCTGTCCCGGGCCGGGAAAGCGGAGCTGCACAAAAAGCTGGGAAGGGAACCGTGAGGCTCTCTCCCAGCTTTTTGCCGTTCAGGAACGATTTGTGCCGTCCAGGAAGATTTGCCCACCGCGGGGTTCCATTGTGGTATGCTTCTGTCCGCAGGCAGGATGAGAAAGGAGGGAACTATCATGGCAAAGGAACGTTTCGTAGAGGTCTACTCCCAGGGCGTCTCCAACGTGGAGAAGATCATCGTGGACACCCAGACCGGCGTGAATTACGTGCTGGCCTCGTCCACGCTGACTGCGGGCTGCGGGATGAGCATCCTGGTGGACGCCGAAGGCAAGCCCATCGTCACCCCCGTGAGGTAATCCGTTCCGGGAATGCAGTATAACGGCACGCGCCAGTCAGCCGGATCGAGGAAATGGCGGCGGAAAGCGGATAGGCGCATTCCCAAAAATAGACAAACTGGGATTTGGAGAAATGAAGTATGGATAAGGACAAAAGAGAATTAACAGAAAAAGAACGGAAGCGTAGAGATTGCTTTGAAACATTATGCTCTGAAATGCAGCAAAAAGGGTACAAAATAAAGAATGTGACGATCAATACGCAAAAAGCAAAGTATTTAGCTCTTTTCGTCATGCTTCCGTTCATGGCTTTAGCATTTTGGCTCTACAATAATGCGAATGGTTTTAATTTAGATAGGCTTTCCTGGGGATATGCTGTGGCGCTGCCTCTGCTGATTCTGGGCCTGATTATCGTGCATGAGCCGATCCATGGAATGACTTGGGCGATTTTTGCAAAAAATCATTTTCACGCGATTGATTTCGGAATCGCTTGGAGTACGTTATCCCCATACTGCGCTTGCTTTGAACCGCTGAAAAGGTGGCAATATCTGTTAGGAACGGCTATGCCTACATTGGTTTTAGGAGGCGGGGGTGCGGTGGCCGCGGTGATGACAAATCAGCTGCTGTTGTTTTTTGCGGCAGAATACATGATTTTATCAGGTGGCGGAGATTTTCAGCTTATACTGAGAAGTATATTAACTGATCAGCGAGGAAGCGTGTATTGCGCCCATCCTGACGAATGTGGTTTTGCAGTTTTTGAGAAATGAGAACCGATATTACGGCATACGGAACATGAGCGGCAGGTTTTGCCGGGAAAACGGCTTGTCCGCCGCCCCCGGCAAAGGCTGTGAACATCCTCACCGGAAACAAGATTGAACACCGGCTTCATCCCATCTGTCAGCGTCAAAATGAACTTTAACGACTTGGAGGTATCTACCATGGCAAAGGAAGTCAAAAAATTTATCCAGAAGGCCGGATATGAGCCTCTGGAGAACCGCTGCATCATCGTCAAATATGCCCCGGCAAACCTGAGCGAACAATTTGCGGCGTTTTTTAACTCGGAATTTTATGTTCTCCAGATGTGTGAACACGAAATCGTCCTGCTCCCCTTCAACACCACATGGGGCAACCTGTGCAAGGACGTGTCCCTGGTGCTTCCCTATGGGGACATCCAGTCGGTGGAGCTGGACGACACTATGTTCAACACGGTCATCACCATCCGCACCGGGTCGGACACCATCCGCCTGACCACCCAGCAGGCAGAGCTGAGCGACCTGCGGAGTTCCGGCTACTACGCCAGCATATTTGCCGGTTCCTTCAAAAACTGGCACAAGGAGAACCTGGATGACACGCTGGAGGCGCTGAAACATCTGCCCCTTTCTTCGCCTTCGGCCCCCTCCCAGCCGGGCTGAGCAAAAAATCCATTGTGCTTTTCCCCCTTCTGTGGTACAGTATATCAGGCAGACAGCAAATAGCAGGAGGACGGATTATGGATCACTTTCACGAGATCGACCTGGCGGACTGCCCCTGCTGCGGCGGCGTGGGGAGCATCCAGGAGGAGGGCGGCTGGTGCCTGTACGTCCAGTGCATGGACTGCGGCGCCTACACGGCGGAGCTGGCCTATCAAAACGAGGCCGAGCGCCAGGACGCCGCCCGGAAAGCGGCGCTCAGTTGGAACCTCAGGAAGGTCATACGCCCCGGCCCCGGTGAGTGACACAAGAGGCGGGCGGGCCGGAACCTTTGTTCCGGCCCGCCCGTTTGACTGTACTGCCCATCACAGCACCTTTTCCACCTGGAACATGGACTCCAGTACCAGAAAATTGGTGCGGAACAGGTGATTCAGGTTCCAGAAGCTGACCCCGGCAAGGCCGTATTCCTCCACCAGGGCGTACTTGGCCCGGAGGCTGCGGGCGTCCTCAAACCAGACCTCGTGCTGTCTCCCCTCCCCGTCACGATAGCGGAAGAAGGGGGATTGGGCGGCCTGATCATACTGGATCCCAGCCTTCATCTGCCCGGCCAGCGTGACCGCCTCCACGTTGGTCAGGGAGCGCGCCGCCGAGCCCTGCACAAAGGGCAGCGTCCAGTCGTAGCCGTAATTGGGCACGCCCATGAGGATACGCTCCGCCGGCATGACCTGAACGGCATAATCCAGCACCCGGCGCACCATGTTGAGGGGGGCCACCGCCATAGCCGGCCCGTAGGTATAGCCCCATTCATAGGTCATGAGCACCACATAGTCCACCGTCCGGCCGTGGGCGGCATAGTCGTGGGCGGCGTACAAAAGCCCCTGCTGGCCCTCGGATAGCTTGGGGGCCAGCGCGGTCACTACAATGTACCCCAGGTGGTGCATCCGCCCCGTCAGGCGGCGCAGGAATTGGTTGTAGCTCTCCCGGTCGAACTGGTAGACATATTCAAAGTCCACATTCACGCCGTACCAGCCGCCCTGCCCCAGCAGCGCCTCCACGTTGCTTAAAAAGTTGTCCTGCACCGTCTGATCAGTGAGGATGGCGTGGGCGATCTGGCTGGAGAATCCCCCCTCCTCCTTCAGATTTGTAAGGGTCAGGAGATTTGCCGTGCGGTGCCCACCGGACAGCGCCAGGTTCAGATGAAAGGTGGGCGTCAGGTTTCCCAACCGATCGGAGCGGTAGGAAAAGGGCGACAGGAAGGTCAGATAGGGCAGCGTGGCGTTCAGCGTGCTGTCCTCGGCGTCGGTGACGTAGCCGTTGACGATGATCTCCCGCGTCGGCTGCCCATCGGCCGGGAGGATCACCGTCTGTCCGGGATAGATGCGGTTGGGATCCGTGATCTGCGGATTGGCCGCCGTGAGGCGGGCAAGGCTGACCCCATATCGGCGGGCAATGGAGTACAGGGTGTCGCCCCGGTTCACCGTCCGGCGGGTCTCGCGGTTCGGGATAAGCAGCGCCTGCCCCACTGACAGCACATCGGGGTTTTGCAGCTGATTGGCAAAAACGATATCATCCACCGGAACGGAATACCGGCGGGCAATCTGATAGACGGTGTCGCCATTCTTTACAACATATATTTCCACGGGATTTCTCCTCCTGCTGCGCTTGTCTGGATACCCCATTCTATTCCAGACAGCATCAAAAGGACGCTTGTCCACAGGGACGTTTTCCCGCGGTTTCCCCGATAGAGATCAGTTTAAGGCCCTTGCCGGATTGTTTTCCGGCAAGGGCCTTATCTGTGCAGATTAGCTTTACTCGGTAGTGTAGTTGTCGAAATACCCCTGGATAAAGACCACCGGGGTGCCTTTGTCACCGGAGCCGGAGGTCAGATCGCACAGGGAACCGATGAGGTCGGTGAGGCGGCGGGGGGTGGTGCCCTCCGACACCATCTGTCCCACCAGATCCCCGTCCTTCTTGTGGATGCGATCCTTGATGGCCTCCTTTAGCGCCTCGCCGGACAGGTGGGCGAAATCATTGTCCGCCAGGTATTTCAGCTTGAGCTCGTTGGGCGTGCCCTCCAGGCCGGCGGTGTAGGCCGGGGACACCACCGGATCCGCCAGCTCCCAGATCTTTCCCACCGGATCCTTGAACGCACCGTCGCCGTAGACCATGACCTCGATGTGCTTGCCGGTTTTCTCCAGCAGCTTCTTCTGGATGGCCTCCACCAGCCCCTGGCAGTCCCGGGGGAACAGCTTTACCTGCTCCTCGGTGGACTTGTTGGAACCCAGCAGACCGTAATGCTCGTTATACCCGCTGCCGTTGACGGGGGCGTTGAGGATCTCGTCCAAGCCGAACACCTTTTCTGCTCCGGCGGCCTTCAACAGTCTTTTGGTGCGCTGGCGGGTGTGGATGTCGCAGCACAGCACGTTTTTGGTATAGGGCAAAATGGCCCGGGGGTCGTTGGCGAAGACGATCTCCACCTGGGCCCCGCAGCCCTCCATGAGCTCCTGGTAGTAGGCCACGTAGTCCACCCCGGTGAAGGGGTGCTTCTCATAACCGAACAACGCCCGGTATTTCTCCAGGGTGAGCACGTCTTTGTAGGGATCTACCCCCTTCTCGTCCACAGCGTCCAAGCTGATCAGGTGGTTGCCCACCTCGTCGGAGGGGTAGCTGAGCATGAGCACAATCTTTTTGGCCCCCTTGGCGATGCCCCGCAGGCAGATGGCGAAGCGGTTGCGGCTGAGGATGGGGAAGATCACACCCACCGTCTCCCCGCCCAGCTTGGCCCGGACGTCGGCGGCGATCTGATCCACGGTGGCATAGTTGCCCTGGGCCCGGGCCACGATGGCCTCAGTCATGGCCACAATGTCCCGGTCGCGGAGGGCAAAGCCGTCCTCGGCGGCGGCCTCCAGCAGGGATGCGGTCACGATCTCCACCAGATCGTCCCCACTGCGGATGATGGGGGTGCGGATGCCCCGGGACACGGTACCGACCATACGGCTCATAAAGGAACACTCCTCATTTTCATATCGTTGGAGTAGAAAACTTCAACAATTTTATATATTACCACGATTTGAGCCGGTTGTAAATATCATTTTGCGGATTAGCGCGCGGATGTTGATTTACTATTGAAGTGCGAAAGCTCGAAAGAGCTCGACGCACTTCAATTTTTTTATGTTTTGGGGGAAAGGAGGCCGGGAACATGGGCCGAAAACTCCGCTATCTCGGGCCGAGCGAGCGGGCGGAAATTGAGAGACTCCACAACGGGGGCGCTCCGGCGGCGGCGATTGCCGAGAGGATCGGCTATCACACGGCGACGATTTACAGGGAACTCCCCAACGGATACACCGGGGCCGTAGACGAGTACGGTCGGCGGGTGTATAGCGCCGAGGTCGCACAACGGGCCTTTGAGAGGAACATCAAGCGCCGGGGCGAGCGGGCCGCGGCAAACTGACAGGAAAGGAGATTGCTATACCATGCCGACGCTAAACGACAACATTTTAACCACCCTCCGGGGCTACTTCCTCCTCGCGGCGGCGGACCTCGCCCTCTATCCCGAGGGATCGCCGGAACATATCAAGGCGGAACACTCGGCGGCGAATACCTCCCGGACGGTTTTCGAGCTTTTCGGGCCCGCGGCGGCGGAGGCTTTGAGAAAGGAGGCGGTCCAGAAATGGCCGAAACTCGGCGGGATCGCGTGACGCTGGCCGCCCTCCTCGCTGTCCTCCAGGAGCGGGACCGCGCCTTTATCGTCCACCGTATGGGCCCGCATGAGTGCGAGGGCGTGGCCGGAGGAACGATCCAGGAGCTCCGATCTACCCGTTGCGTGGAGGTATGCGGGGACAATGTGGTCGAGCGCCTCGCCCTGGACCTGGACGAATGGCCGGAGGTATGGCCGAGCGACGACCCGGCCCCGGTCCTGGTTATCACTATCGGCGGGAAGGAGGCGAAACCGTGAACAAAACAAAAATAGAGTGGTGCGACAAAACCCTAAACCCGGTCGTCGGGTGCTCGTATGGCTGTCCGTACTGCTACGCAAGGAGGATCAACGCACGTTTTCACTATGTACCGGATTTTTCGGAGCCGCGGTTTTTCCCGGAGCGCCTGGAGCAACTGAAAAGCAAGACGCCCGCGAAAGTGTTTTTAACCTCTATGAGCGATCCCGCAGACTGGAGGCAAACGTGGGCAGACGCCGTCCTGGACGCGATCGAGAGCAATCCCCAGCATGAATATTTATTGTTATCCAAGCGACCGGAGGCATACGCCGACCTATTCCCGCTATGGCGTCACAGCTACGGAGACCTCAAAAATATATGGTACGGCGCAACCGTGACAAGCTACCGGGACCTCCACAAGATCGCAGACCTCCCGCTATACGGAAAACGGTTTATCAGCTTTGAGCCGCTCCTCGGATCGGCGGACCCGCGCCTCCGTCCGGTAAAAGCGGCGGTCCCGTGGATAGATTGGGCCATTATCGGAGCGGAGACCGGGCCGGGGGCCGCCGCCCGCCGACCTCGGCGGGAATGGGTGGAGGAGATTGTTTCCTATTGCGACGAGACGGGCGTCCCTGTATTTATGAAAGATTCCCTCCTCCCCGTGGTCGGGGCGGAGGGAATGAGGCGGGATTTCCCGATCCCTCTAATCTGGATATAAAACGAAAGGAGATTGCTATACCATGAAGTCAATTATTATGACAGCCCAGGACGCCCGGGAATTTGAAAAGCTCGGCGGCCTCACCATCACGAAACCGATCAAGCCCGCGCCCGCCGCCTATGTCGAGGGGGCTCAAATGCTGGAGAGCACAGAGGCCCCGGGGCGCTGGTATGTTGCGGACACGGACGGGGAGCCGCTCCTCGATTCCGGGAACGTGTTCGATCCGCCTGTCCAGCCGGGGGACATTGTTTTCCTCCGGGAGCCGTGGCACAGGCTGAAAAACCCGAGCGACGGGGAGCCGTCGGACCGCGTGATCCTTGCGGCGGATTCCACCGTTGCGGAAGGGCAGACCTCCTATAAGTGGTCCTCCCCGGTATCCATGCCGGAGGAGGCGGCCCGCCGCTTTGCCGTCGTGAGCAAGGTCGAGCCTATCTATAACGAAAATGTCGCCGTTTGGTCTATCACATTGGAGGCCGTCACAAAGGGCGCGGCGGAGGCCGGAGAGGCCGGGGCGCTCCCCTACTCCGGCGCGCCCAGCCCGGAGGAGGGCTCCAATTATTATACATACGCCGGGGACATGAGCCCGGAGGATCACCAGCACATGGTCGACGCGATCAACGCCGACCGCGCCCGCCTCGCCGAGGTGCAGGATCGGCTAATCAGGATCGACCTCCGCCGCCGGGAGCTGGCCTATCTCAATTTTGAGGGCCGGGAGAACGTGGACCCGAACGACCGCGCCGCCCTCCTGGAGGAGGACTCCATGCTGGACGCCGAACAGGCGGAGCTTGCAAAAGAGGAGGCGAACCTCCGCCACACCCTGGAGGACGCCGGGGCCCCGGATCCTACCACGGAGGACCACGCCCGGGAAAGGCTTGTAATGGTACAGCGCCTCCGCGGGTCGGTAGTATCAGATTACATAGAAAAACACCCGGAAATAGACCGGGCGGGAGAATTGGGGCAAGAGGCAACCGAAGAAATAACGAGAGCGGATAATGACCTCGCGGCGGAGGAGCGGGACCTCGCCGCATACCTGGAGGCGATCGACGCGGCGGCGGACGATCCGCCCGGGAAGGAACGGCCCGCCGGGAACGGCGAGCCCGCCCCGCACGATCCGCCGGAGGACGAGGAGGTCGGCTCCTTCACCCTCGGAAAGTGTAACTATTGCGGGCGGGAGTGGGGCGTCACCCTGGAGGGGGCAAAAGGCGGAGGCTATCCCACACAGAAAACGGCCAACGCCGCCGCGACCCGCGTTTGCGATTGCCCGGAGGCCGTGGAAAACCGAAAACCGGAGATCGGCGTCGCCTTTGCCGTCACGACGGGGGCGTGTAGGTATTGCGGCCAGCTCCAGGAGGTGGGCCCCCATCCGTCCCAGGCGGCGGCGGACGAGACCGCGACGGAGGTTTGTTCCTGCCCGAGCGCCCGGACGGCCCGCCGTATAGCGGAACAGATCGAGGACGCACAGAGCCGCGTCAACCGCCTTTTCGGTGAAGGGGCCGAGGACCTCGGCTTTAAGCCGATCGCCGGGGACGGCGCGATCGAACTCCTGGAGCGCGTGGTCGAGCTGATCGCCCGGGGACCGATCTCCTCGGCGTCCCTCAATATCCGGGGCCAGTGTAAGGCGAAATTTTCGATCACGAGCAAGGGGAAAATCAAGGTCTCCAGGAGTGAAACCCGCTCTTGCGACCTGGAGGCCGGAGAGTGATTTCATGGAAAACCTGTCAATATTCGACCTGACGCCGGGAGGGGAACAATTCAAGCCGGAAAAATCAACGGATTGGAAATGGAGGTTTTCAGACTATCCGAAAGAAAAAAACGGATTAAAAGTTTTTTCCTGTTTCGCTTGCGGCGGCGGGTCGACTATGGGCTATAAGCTCGCCGGGTGCGAGGTCCTCGGGTGCGTGGAGATTGATCCACGTATGAATGAGGTCTATGTGAGGAACCACGCTCCGAAATATAACTATCTGATGGACATACGGGAGTTTAATCAACTGCCGGCCGCGGAAATTCCGCCGGAGCTTTTCGAGCTGGACATTCTGGACGGCTCCCCGCCGTGTACCACGTTTTCGGTAGCCGGAAAAAGAGAGGAAACATGGGGAAAGGCGAAAAAATTCCGGGAAGGGCAAAAGGAACAGACCCTCGACGACCTCCCGTTTGTTTTCATTGAGACCGTGGAAAAGCTCCGTCCTCGGTGCGTGATCCTGGAAAATGTAGAGGGCCTTATTATGGGCGAGGCGTGGGGGTACGTCCAGGAGATTTACAAGCGTCTCAAGAAAGCGGGGTACAAGGTCCACCATTGGCTCCTCAAGGGCGAAAACATGGGAGTCCCACAAACGAGACATAGAGTGTTTTTCGTGGGAATACGGAACGACCTCGGCGTCGATCCGGTCGACCTCGATATGTCGTTTTATTATGAGCCGGTGCGTTTTCGGGAGATCAAGTCAGGAAAGGGCGGAGAGGTAGGCCGGGAAAGTCTCTCATTCCGGGCCCTACAAATGGCAATCCCGGAGGACAAAGACCTCGCCGCCGTATATAGGCGGATCGGGGAGCGGGAGCGTTGTTTTACGACCCGGATCGTATGGGAGGACGATATACCGCCGACGCTCACAGCGAGGGCAGACCAATACCGAGGAGAGGAAAAGACAAGAGTCAGCATTGAGGACCTGATCCACATACAGACATTCCCGGAGGATTTCGACTTTATCAGAAATACATATTACAGGGCCCTTTATGTATGCGCTATGTCCGTCCCGCCTGTAATGATAAAGAGGATCGTCTCCCGGATGATTGAGGCGGGGGTATTTGAGAAGGGGGCGACACCGTGAATGCTATCCTAAAATACCCGGGCTCAAAATGGACCCTCGCCGAGCGGATCGTCCGGGAAATGCCGACGCACAAATTTTATCTTGAGCCGTTCTTTGGGAGCGGAGCGGTATTTTTCAATAAGGACCCGGCGGAGTATGAGACGATAAACGACCTCGACGGGAATGTCGTCAATTTCTTCCGGGTATGCCGGGAAAACCCGGACGAGCTGGCTCGGGCGGTAAATTTGACGCCGTTTGCAAGGGAGGAGTTTTCCTCTATCCAGGAGAGGGCCGCGGGCCAAAATATACAGCTGACGGGAGACGCCGTCGAGGACGCCCGCCGTTTTTTGGTGCGGTGCTGTCAAGGATTCGGGAGCAAGCTCGCCGATCGCGTAGGATGGAAAAACACAAAACAGCCCGCGGGGCCGAATAATGCGGCCATCTGGAGCAGGATTCCATTCACAATATACGAGGCGGCGGAAAGGCTGAAAAATGCTCAAATAGAAAATACGGACGCGGTACAGCTGATAAGGGCTTGCAATAACCCGGATTGTTTGATTTATGCAGACCCGCCGTATTTAGGCGATACTCGCGGGAGGAAACGCCTTTATAGGGTCGAAATGTTGACAACCGCCGCCCATATTGAACTACTGGACGCACTTCTCGACCACAAGGGCCCCGTGATTTTATCGGGCTACGACCATCAGCTGTATAACGATAAATTGAGGAAATGGCGGCGGATCATGTATACCGGGAGATCAAACTCGGGAGCCGCCAGAAAAGAAATACTCTGGATGAATTTCAACGGGGCACAAAGGAGCATTTTCGACGGGGAGGAAACGTCGTGAAAATAGGATTGATCGACGTCGACGGGCACAACTGGCCCTCCCTCCCGCTCATGAAAATATCAGCATACCACAAGGCCCGGGGCGACGAGGTCGAGGCGTGGTTTCCTATGAACCATTACGACAAGGTCTATATGAGCAAGGTTTTTCCGGGCTCGGCGGATATTGATTCCGTTATATACGCCGACGAGATCGAGCGGGGCGGGACGGGCTATTTCTATCCAGACGGCGGCCCGCCCCTCCCGGAGGAGATCGAGCACACATTCCCGGACTATGGCCTATATCCAGAGGCGGGGCGGGCCTATGGATTTCTGACGCGGGGCTGTCCCCGTCAATGCGGATTCTGCATTGTAGGAAAAAGGAGGGGACGATCTCCCGGCAAGTCGCCGATCTATCCGAGTTTTGGAATGGACAGCGGGAAATTAAGCTCCTCGATCCCAATATTTTAGCTTGCAAGGAGCGGGAACGTCTCCTCCAGGAGCTCGCCGACTCCGGCGCGTGGGTGGACTTCACCCAGGGGCTTGACATTCGTCTGATCGGAGGGCTGGAAAGCCTCGTGGCCTCAATTAAAATAAAACGGATTCATTTCGCATGGGACAACCCGGAGCAGGACTTGAGGCCACAATTTGAGGATTTCAAGAAGAAAAGCGGCCTCACGGATTATAGACGCCTCGGCGTGTATGTACTCACAAACTACAACTCCAGCCACGAACAAGACCTTTATCGGGTCTATACCCTGCGCGATCTCGGCTATGACCCTTATGTCATGGTTTACGAAAAAGAAACAGCCCCGCGGGAGACGAGGCTCCTCCAGAGGTGGACGAATAACAGGATAATATTCCGGTCGTGTCCGCACTTTGAGGACTACGACCCGCGGCGGGGGTAAGGAGGGGACAATGAATAACGCTCTTTTTTCCTCAAGCCGCGACGATTGGGAAACACCTCCCGATTTTTTCGCGGAACTAAACGAGGAATTTCACTTTACACTTGACGCTTGCGCCCTGCCGGAGACCGCGAAATGTGCGGCCTACTTCACGCCAGAGGACGACGGTCTCTCCAAGGCGTGGAACGCTCCGGGGGGGGTGCTGTTTTCTGTAACCCGCCGTATTCGCGGCGGACGAAGAACAGCCCAGGACAGGAGGCGTGGATCAAGAAAGCCGCCGAGGAGGGCCAGAGGCCCGGGGCCGTGGTGGTTATGCTTATTCCGGCCCGGACAGATACGCTCGCTTTTCATAAGTACATATACCACAAGGCGGAAATTCGCTTTATCAAGGGCCGTCTCCGTTTCCGGGTAAACGGACAGACGGGAGACGCGGCCCCGTTTCCGAGCATGGTCGTAATTTTTAGAGGGCCAGAGGCCAGAGAGGAGGAAAACAATTGAAAAAATCGTTGCAAATAAAGATAACAAAGCAATCGTCGATCCCGCTCGTGGACGTCGGGAAAGTGTTTGCGGTACAAGGCAAGTCCGAAAATGAGGACGGGACAATAGTTTACTGGATTCATCATGCCGGGAACTATTTCGCCATTGAGGACAATATGTGCGAGGTCGTCCAGGAGGTGGAACAGTGAGCCGCCGGGTCTATCGCTGGAGGGTCTCACCTCCTCCGGGCTCTGACTTTGTGGCGGTTGAGGTCCTCGGGGCCTCCCGCTATGAGGCTATGATCGCCGCCGCGAAATTGTGGCGCACTCCATGGACACCGATCGCCCGCGCTTGCACCTTTGAAAAGCTCGGGGAGGTGGAGACGTGAACGATCTCCAGGTTTGGCAACTCCCGGTAATGAGCGAAACGGGCGCAAGCGCAAACGCCTACATACCCAAAATGGCAAAATACCATTGTTTCATTGAAAATACCTCACTTTGCAAAAGACACGCCCAGGATACGGGCTATTATGAGACAGGGATCGAAAGCGGAGAAATTCTCCGTAGACCGGAAATAGCTTGTAAAAAATGCCGGAAAATGTGGTTACGGCGGTATGTGCCGGAGGAGGCGGAGCCGTGAAAAAGGGAAAGAACCGGGCCGCGGCGGCGGTCGAGCTGGCCGCCGTCCTCCTGGAAACTGCCGCCGCCTTTGCATGGGGACAGCGGGCCGCCCTGATCGAGCGGGGATATACCGCCCGCGGCGGGGAGTATCTCCTCCTCCTGATCCCGTTTATCTACTACGCCGGGAAACGGACTCTCCTTGACTGGATCGCGGAGCTCCGGGAGTTATGGAGGGAAAAGGAAAAATGAGCACAGCAGACAAATGCGAAGGGTGCGTTTTTTATTGTATGCGAGACCACGGTATAAAAATGTGTGATCTACACGTTTTAGACCGCAAAGACTGTCCGCGTACCTGGAAATTGAACGACGAAAGAAAAAAGAAAGGAGCGCCGAAAAATGGGGGCACAATATAAAATCTGCCATATGTGCGGGGCACACCTGGACCACGGCGAGCGGTGCGAGTGTATGGACCGCCGCCCGGAGACCGTGGAGACGGCCAGAGCCACGCCACCCGAGCGGGCCAGGGGCTATGTGATCGGCGTCGACCTCGCCCAGGGGAAAGACCACACGGCGAAAGCCTACATTTCCAGAGCATAAAAAAAGAGCCCCGGACGCTTGACGAGAGCGTCCGGGGCGCAACCGCCCGGAGGGCTGATTGCTATACCGCTATTATATTAACACCTCCGGGGAGAAAAAGCAAGGGCCACAGGCCAAAAGAAAAAGGCGGTTTTTGATATGCAAAGAGTCAAAAGGCGAATTTTCTCGGGGGCCGTATGCGAGCAAGTGGTTTTCACCGTCCCGGACAGATTAAAGAACCTGGACAAGGCGGAGCCGCGACCACGTTTCAAGACAGAGGAGGAGCGGGCCGCCCACAAGCTCGGGATTTCCCGCCGGAAACACGCCCGGATCGTCAATAACAATTTCGGGCCTACATCATTATATAGCACTTTGACAATGGACGACGACCACGAGGTCCACACCTTCCGGGAGGCGAGGAGGGTCCGGGACAACTTCTATAATCGCCTCATGTACCACGCCCCAGGCGCTAAAATCATGCTTTATATGGGCAGGGGCAAAAACACTCACCGGATACACTTCCACATGATAAGCGAGGGCGTCCCGGAGGACCTGATCCGCAAACAATGGACCTCGGGCTCCGTCCTACGGATCGAAAACCTCCGGGAACATAACTATTACAACGGCGTGGACCGGGGGCGGGACTATACGGGCCTCGCCAACTACTTATTTAATCACTGGACGCCGGAGGTCGGCGGCCACAGGTGGAAGGGCTCCCGGAAAACCCTAAAAAAGCCGGACTATGAGGAACCGACCACCGTCAAGCGCAACTATACAGAGGACAAGCCGCCGCGGCCACCAAAAGGCTATATTTTCGTAGAGGCCACGGCGACGAAATACGGATACCTATATTATAAGTATGTCCTCAAGCCGCCGCCGAGAAAGCGGCCCAAAAAGAGGCGGGAATAGTCCCGCGATCCTCGGCCTTGTAAATGTGTAAAGTTTTGAACCCAAACCACAACAGGAAGGAGATCGCCAAAAATGAACATCAACGAGTTAGCGAAAGAGGTCCACGAAAACGCCGTCGCTCATGGGTGGTGGGAAAAGCCGCCCACGCTCCCGGAGGCGCTTTGCCTGATCCATGCCGAGCTATCCGAGGCCCTGGAGGAATACCGGGAGGGAAACCCGCTCATTTACGGGACGTGCGCCCTCGCGGCGGAGGACTGTAAGTTTTCCGGCATTTGCGATAGGGTGGGCCGCCCCGGGGAGGGCGAGGGGATAGACGGCCCTTGTAAGCCGGAGGGGATCGCCGTCGAGCTGGCCGACGTGATCCTCCGCACTCTGGACCTCATGGCCGCCCTCGGCGTGGACGTGGACGCCGTCGTCATGGCAAAACACAAGTATAACCTCGGGCGGGAGTACAGACACGGAGACAAAACCGTATGATCGCCCAGGGACGCCCCTCGGCGGGGGGGGGGGTAACTGATCGCAACCATGGAGGAGGTGGGCCGCGTGGCAAAGAGTGAATTTCCGAAACAACTCCGAAAGCTCCGGGAGCGCCGCCGGATAAGCCGCCGCGTCCTGGCCGAGCTATGCGGGATAAGCAAGAGCGCCCTCTCCAGGTACGAGCGGGGGGAGCGCGTCCCCACACTCACGGACGCCGAGGCGCTGGCCGACTTTTTCGAGGTCTCACTCGACCGCCTTTGTGGCCGGGGAAAATAAATTTTCAGAGCGTCCCCGAACGGGGACACGGTCGCCCGTGGCCGTGGTTTAATTACTTTGTGGACATATAGCCGCATGGAGCGGGACACGCGCCGGAGATCGGGGACCCGGCCCTCGGCTCCAGGTAGGGACAGGAGGGCGGCGGCGGTGCGGGACTTTGCGAAAGCGTTCTATCTCTCGAAAGAGTGGCGGCGGGCTCGGGCCTATGTCTTTAACCGGGACACGGGCCTATGCGTGAGGTGCGGGGCGCTCGGGGAGATCGTTCACCACAAGGAACACCTCACGCCGCAGAATATCAGCAATCCAGAGATCGCACTCGGCGAGGGCAATCTTGAATTGCTTTGCCGGAACTGTCACGCCCTCGCCCACGCCGGGGAGCTGGCAACAGACAGCGGGCTCACGTTCGACGACGAGGGAAATGTTGTCAAGCGTGAGTTTCTGTCATAGCAAAAGCAGATCACAACGCAAGGGAAAATAAACCACAGGAGAAAGCGAGCCAAGCAGGAAACGCCCACCCATCCCGTCCCCGGCCCGTCCGCCCGTCCGGCCACGCGGGGCCAGCGCCTCGGCGGCGGTCGAGCGGGAAAGCGAAAGCGCGGAGACGCGGCGAGTCCTCGGCGCTCACGCCCTCCCCCCCACATCGGCCCCCCGGGGTGGGCCCTTCCGAACTGCGTCCCATCCAGGTTTAGAACCCCCCGGGCGCACACATAAGGGGGGGTAACAGCTCGCCGGAGAGGAGGTCTATACATCTAATGGCAAAACCAAAAATTTCCTATGAGGACCTGCCGATCGCCGATAAAATCGCCACAAAAAAACGGAAAATCGCTAAACTTTTCCGAGAATTGCCCGCCGAAAAAAAGCAGTTTGCCGACAGCTTGATCGAGCAATTCGCGGTCTCCACCGTCACACTTGAGCGCCTTGTGGACGAGATAAACAACGGCGATTTGATCGAGGATTTTGTCCAGGGGACCCAAAAGCTCCGCCGGGAAAATCCGGCCCTCAAGAGCTACAACGCGACCGTCAAGTCGTTTACTGCCCTATCGAAAAGTCTCCTCGACCTCCTCCCGGAAAAGACCCAAAAACAGGCCGGGGAGGAGCTTATGAATTTCGCAACTAAGCCCCCGGGAGCGGGCAGAAAGTGAATTATATTCTCGCCTATTGGGAGGCGATCGAGAGCGGGAAGGTCGTCACAAGCCGCCGCGTCCGGGCCGTTTACAAGCGCCTCGCCCGGGAGATACAGGAGCCGGACCCAGACTCCCCGTATTATTTCGACGAGGAGGTCGGAGAGCGCCCGATCATATTCGCGGAGCGGTTTTGTAAGCAATCCCAGGGCGTGATCGGGGCCCCGCTCGTGCTGGAGCTTTTCCAAAAGGCGTATATTCAAGCTCTTTTCGGATTCCTGGAGAAGGAGACCGGATTCCGCCGCTACCGGGAGACTATGTTCCTCGTGGGCCGGAAAAACGGCAAGTCGACCCTCCTCGCCGCGATCGCGCTTTATATGCTGATCGCAGACTATGAGGGCGCGGCGGAGATTTATAGCGTAGCCACAAAAAAGGACCAGGCGAAAAAGGTCCTCACCGAGGCTATTAACATGGTCAAGCAATCGCCGGAGCTCCGGGCCGTACTCAAAAAGAGGCGGAACGACCTGTATTTTCCGGCCACGGCCTCCATTTTCGAGGCCCTCGCCTCGGATTCTAACACCCTGGACGGCCTCAACTCTCACGCCGTCATTATTGACGAACTCCACGCGATCAAGGACCGGAACCTCTACGAGGTTATGAAACAATCCACCTCCAGCCGCCGCCAGCCCCTCGTCGTTATGATTACGACGGCGGGCATGGTCCGCGAGAGCGTGTTCGACGAAATGTATGAGCTCGCTTGCAAGATCGCGGACGGCGTCGAGGAGGACCCGACTTTCCTCCCGGTCCTCTACGAGCTGGACAGCCGGGACGAGTGGACCGATCCGACGAAGTGGCAAAAGGCTAATCCGGGCCTCGGAACCATCAAGCAATACAAGACCCTCGCGGCCTTTGTCCAGCGGGCAAAGATCAAGCCGGAGGACCTCCCCGGCGTCCTCTGCAAGGACTTCAACGTCCGGGAGGTATCCGCCGCCGTCTGGCTATCCTATGACGCGATCAAGAGCGACCTCCGCTTTGAGCTCCAGGACGTTTATAACACCTACGCCCTCGGCGGGTGCGACCTCTCCGCGACGACAGACCTCACTTGCGCGACGCTACTCATACGAAAGCCCGGGGACCCGATCGTCTACGTCCTGCAACAGTATTTCCTCCCGGAGAAACGGGTGGAGCACCTGGAGGAAAAGAACACCAACGAGGCCCCATATCGGAAATGGGCGGACCGCGGCCTCCTCACCATCTGCCCGGGGAACCGCGTCAACTATTCCGACGTGACCGCGTGGTTTTGTCAAATGCGGGACGAGTGGAAGATCGACGCGATCAAGGTCGGCTATGACCGGGCCCTCGCCGGGTATTGGGTGGACGAAATGACGGCAAACGGCTTTGACATGGAGGCCGTCGCACAGGGCCCCTATACATGGTCCCAGCCTATGCGGGAAATGGGGGCCGCCCTGGAGGCGAAACAGGTCAACTATAACGGGAACCCGATCCTTGTTTGGTGCCTGACAAATACCGCCGTCAAAAAATCGGGACTGAACAATATTCAGCCCGTGAAAATCACGGACAAGCGGCGGATCGACGGCGCGGTCTCCCTCCTCAATGCGTGGGTGATCTACGTCAAATATTTTGAAGATTTCATGTATAACGTGGGGTGAAACAATGGCTTTTTTGAATTTGAGAGGGCTTTTTGAGAGCATATTCGGTAAGCACTCCACGAGCGGGAGCAACCTCCCGGCGTTTCGGCTCCTGTCCTCCTACGACTCCAGTTTTACGCCGTTCAACGGGCGGGCGTGGGACATTGGGACCGTCCGCTCCGCCGTGGACGCATGGGCCCGGAACGCGGCAAAGATTCAGCCCCGGCACATCAGGCGGGCCGGGGGACGGCGGGAGACCGTACACGACGGCCTGGAGCGGATTCTCCAGACGCGGCCAAACCCATATATGACCGCCTACGCCTTTTATTATCGCGTGGCCGCTCAATTCGTCGTGTATAATAACGCCTTTATCCTCCCCGTGTTTGACGGGGGAAAGCTGACGGCCCTCTATCCGATCAACGCCTCCCGGGTGGACCTTGTGGAGGATATGGGCGGTATGTATGCCCGCCTCACCTTTGCGACGGGGAACGTCTACACCGTCCCTTATGAGCACCTCGTACACCTCCGGCGTCACTACCTGGACAACGATATTTTTGGGGACGACAACCGTCCCCTCCTCCCCGCCCTGGAGACCGCAGACGCCTTTAACCAGGGCATGAGTAAATTTGCGAAACTTGTCTCCGTGATCCGGGGTATTCTGGAGGCCCCGACCGTCACGAAACAAGAGGACCTCGCGTCTCGGCGGGACGCCTTTGTCCGGGATAATTTCAGCATGGAGGCCAACGGCTCCGGCGTGATTATCACAGACAGCAAACACAAATATACACCGATCCAGCAGAAGGAGACCCCGATCCCCACCGGGCAACTTGAATTTGTTCGGCGGGAGATTTACGACTATTTCGGGATGAATGAGGCGATCGTCCAGAACAAGGCCACGCCGGAGGAAATGGACGCCTTTTATCGGGGCCAGCTCGTCCCGTTCTATATGCAACTCGCCCAGGGGCTCACAAATGCCATTTTTACGGAGCGGGAACAGAGTTTCGGGAATGAGGTCCTTTGTGAAATGGATCGTATCCAGTTTGAGACCCTGGACAAGCGGGTCGAGGCGGCGCAGTTTTTGACAAATATCGGCGCTTTGGAACTGGATCAAGTGTTGGAGGTTTTCGGATTCCCGCCGATCGGCGGCGAGGAGGGAAAGAGGCGCGTCCAGACGTTGAACATGGTAAACGCCGCGATCGCCGACAAATACCAGCTCGAAAGCAACGGGACAAAGACGACGGAGGACCCGACGCCGCAAAAGCCCCAGGAGCCGCCCTCCCAGGGCAAGCAGGACACGCCGGAGGGCGAGGAGGGACAGGAACCAACAGACCCGAAAAACGGAAAGGGGGGCGCTTAAAATGCCCGTTAAGAAGGGGCGCGAGTATCGCGCATTACAGGGATTTTCCCTCGTCCCACGCGAGGGGGAGGCGGACGCCTACAAAGTGCGGGGGACGGCGATCGTATTTGATACGCCGACCTGTCTCTTTGAGGTCGACGGCGTCAAGTATTACGAAGTGATCAACCGCCACGCGCTGGACGGGTGCGACCTCTCCGACGTGATTATGAACTACAACCACGGCGGGAAGGTGGTCGCCCGCCTCCGTAACAAGACCCTCGTCCTCACGATTACGGACCGGGGCCTGGACCTGGAGGCCGACCTCTCCGGCACAGCCGCGGGCCGGGACCTTTACGAGGAGATCGACGGCGGCTATATCGACAAAATGAGTTTTTCCTTTGTGGTGCGGGCGGCGGAGTATGACGCCGCCACCCACACCCGGAGAATAACTAAAATCCGCAAGCTATATGACGTCTCGGCGGTGGATATTCCCGCCTATGAGGAGACGTCCCTCTCCGCCCGATCCTTCTTTGAGGTGGAGCACTCGAAGGAGGTCAAGGCTTTGGAGCAAGCCGCGAGGCGGCGGAGGCTTTTAGCGCGGACCCGTACCTATCCACACACCGACACACAAAAACAGGAGGATTGAAAACTATGTTTGAGAAAAGACGTAAAGAGATCGCCGCCCGCCGCGCCGAGATTCGGGCGCTTTTGGCCGGGGAGGGGGCCGTCGATATGGACGCCCTGGAGAGGGAGCTCGACGCCCTGGACGCCGAGGAGCGGGACCTTGACCGCCGGGAGGCCGCGACCCGCCGCCTCAATGGCGGGGCGGGCCTGGAGGGCCGGAACGGCCAGCAGGGCGGACACGGCGACCGCGGCTCCGGCGACGAGGGCGGCGGCGATCCCACGCCCGGGCCCGTGAACCCGATCGCCGGGGGCGGTGAGAACCGGAGCGGCCTCCCCGTGGGCCTGGAGAGCCGCGCCGCATACCTCGCCGACCTCCAGGGGATCGAGGTCCGGGACGTGGAGGCCCGCGCCCAGCGTTTCGCCGAGGGCGGGCGTATGGAGATCACAACCGACGCCCTTTTCCGCTCCCTCACCCTCTCGGGCGGGAATATCGCCCAGCCGACCCGCGTCTCCGGGATCAACCCCGGCCAGAACATCGTCTCCGGGATCGTGGACATGGTCCGCGTCGTGGACGCTAACGGTATGGGCGAGGATTCCGTGGCTTATGAGGTAAGCGGCGGCCAGACGGCGGCGGTAAAGAAGGACGACGGGACCGCCCCCACGGCAACGGAACCCACCCTCAAGATCGCCAAGATCACGCCCGTTTTGGTCTCCACCCTCTCCTATGTCTCCCGGAATATCCAGCGCACGACCCCCCTCAACTACCAGGGGCGGGTCTCCGAGAACGCTTTGACCGCCCTCCGCAAGAAAACCGGGGCCCTGATCGTCACCGGAAACCCCGCCGCCACGATCCCCGAGCCGACGGGTATCCTCAAGGCGGCGGCGATTGCGGACGGCTCCGACATTACGGTCGAGACGATCAACGAGAAAACCCTCCGCAAGATTGCCCTCGCCTATGGCGGGGCGAACAACGTCGAGGGCGGCGGCGTCCTCCTCCTCAACAAGGACGACCTGATCGCGTTCGGCGACATTCGCGGGACCAACGAGAAAAAGGCCGTCTATGAGATCGAATTTTCCGAAAACAGCACCACCACGGGAACGATCAAGGACGGCGGCCTCGCCGTGAAATTCTGCATTGTGGACGAGCTCCCCGCCCTCTCCAACAGCAAGACCACGGCGGGCTCCTATTGCATGGCCTACGGGAAACCCCTGGCCTATCAGCTCGACCTGTTCGGCCCCTATACCGTGGAAGTCTCCCGCGACTATAAGTTTGCGGAGGGCCTCCTCGCCGTCATGGGCGAGGCTATGATCGGCGGAAATGTTATCACCGAGAACGGATTCCTCCGTATCAAGAACAAGGCCGCCGCCGGAGGTTAAGGAGGCAGAACATGAGCGAGAACACGAACCAGGAGCCCGCCGCCCAGGAGCCCGCGACGGACGTATCGGAGGAGTATCTCGCCGCGGGGAGGCAGGCTATACGAACAAAGTCAACGGCGTTTGACGGGGAGATCGTGGACCTGATCCGCGCCGCCCGGGCGGACCTCGCGCTCGGCGACATCCGCCCGGAGCGGATCATGGACGAGGAGGACCCGCTTATCAAGCGGGCCATTATGAGCTATATCAAGGCGGAGTTTGGCCTCGACAATGAGGACGCGGACAAATACCGCGCCGCCTATGAACGCCTCAAGGTCTCCCTCAATATGTCCTCGGGCTACGTCGGCGGCGGGGAGGTGTAACCGTGTATTGGAGAGACGAGGCCGCCCTCATTCGGGAGGAAAAGACGGTAAAGCCCAACGGATATAAGGACACGACCACGGCGCGGCGGGAGGTATACGCCAACAAAAAGACCGCCACGCGCTCCGAGTTTTACACAGCGAAACAGGCCGGGGACAAGATCGCCCTCGTCCTGGAGGTGCGGGGCGCGGACTACCAGGGGGAGACCCTCGTCGAGTGCGAGGGCCGCCTCTATGAGGTCGTGAGGGCCTACACCGAAAGCGGCGAGACCTACGAGCTCAACTGTAAAGAGGCCCAGGAGCCGCCAGAAACGGCCCAGGAGGGGCCAGACGAGGAGGGGGCGGTATGAGTATCAATGAGACTTTGCGGGCCGCCCTGGACCACATAGCGCCAGCAGAGGCGGACACATACGAGGGAAAGAAAGCGGTTTATATCACGTTCAACTATGACACGACCCCGATCAACTACGGCGACGACGAGCCGGAACAGGAGCGGGCCTCGATCCAGGTCCATCTATACGCCCCTCTCGGCTATGATATAACCGCAAAACGGCGGGCCGTCAAGAAAGCCCTTGTCTCGGCGGGATTTACATACCCGGCCTATACCAACGCCTCGGACAAGGACGGACAGCACCATGTTTTTGAGTGCGAGGCCGTCGAAGGGCTGGAGGTGGAATAATGGGACGCTTGACCGTGAACGGGATCGACGCCCTCTCCGACGATTTCGCCGCCCTGGCTCGCCTCCCTGACAGCGTGATAGACGGGATTCTGGACGCCGAGGCGGACGTGATCCTCCCGGCACAGCGGGCGGAGATTGAAAAACAGTGGAACGGACCTAAAAACCTCTCCACCGGAATGTCGGCAAAGTCTATCAAAAAGGGAAAGGTCAAAAAGGATCGGGACGGGCGCTCCCTCTCCATCTATCCCAAGGGAACCCGCAAGCGTGGCGGGCAGACCACGAGAAATGCCGAGATCGCTTTTATCAACGAATACGGAAAGCGGGGCCAGCCCGCCCGCCCCGCGATCGACGCCGCGAACAAGAAAAAAGAGGAGGAGGCCGTGGCCGCCGGAGAGCGGGTCTATAACCAATTCCTCGACAGCAGAAACCTATAATTTTTAGGAGGTTTTATTATGGCAAGTTTTGGGGCGAAATTCCCCTATTTTAACCCCGTGGCGGAGGAGCCGGAGGGCCAGCTCCCGGTCTACCAGGACCAGGACCCCGTCCGGGTGGGCCGCCTCGTCAAGGCGGACCTCACCGTGAACCTCGCCTCCGGCAAGCTCTTTGCCGACGACGGCCTCGCCGAGAGCGTGGACGAGTTTTCCTCCGGCTCTATCGCTATGGAGACCGACGACATGGAGGACCCCGTCGCCGCCGTGGTGTATGGGTGCAACGTGGAGGGGAAAATGGTCCGCTATAACGTCGGGGACGATCCCCCGGCGGGCGGCCTCGCCTATTTTAAGAAACTCATGCGCCGGAAAAAGGTCCTTTACAAGGGCTATTTCTATCCCCTCGTAAAGGCCGCCCTCGGAAACGACACGGCGCAGACCAAAACCGACAGTATCACCTTTGGGACCAACTCCACGACCTTTACCGTGTTCGCTTGCGAGACCGGGGACTGGAGGTTTACGGAGGAGTTTAAGACGGAGGCCGAGGCGATCGCCTGGATCAAGAAACAGCTCCAGGGGAAGAAACGGGCCGCCACGCCCACGGCAACGCCCGCGGCGGGTGCGGTCGCCAGCGGCACGACCGTTGCCCTCACCTCTACCACGGAAAGCGCCGTGATCCGTTATACCACGGACGGCTCCGATCCGACCGAGACCTCCCCGGCCTATTCCTCCCCTATCGAGATCACGGCGGAGACCACGATCAAGGCGATTGCAACCGCCGAGGGATTCGCCGCCTCCGACGTGCTGGAGGCTCACTATACCCTGACGGCGTAACACAAAGGGAGGCGGGGAAAACCCGCCTCCCTACAAGAATTTACAGGAGGGCGCTATGAAAGCCGTAAAAATCAACCTTGCGGGCCGGGTGCGATACCTCGCCTTTACCGGGGAGGCTATGTTCCAAATGCGGGATAAATTCGGCGGAACGTCCCAGCTCCTCGACAACATGAAAGCAGACACCCGGGAGGGCTTTTCTATCGCTTGCGAGGCCGCCGCGCTCCTGGCCGAACAGGGGGAGCTTGTCCGGCGAAATTTCGGGTATGACCCGGAGCCCATCCTCGACGCCTCGACGATTGCGGCAACCGCCGCCCCGAATGAGATCGTCGCCCTCAAGCTGGCAATCCCGGCGGCGATCTCCCTCGGATATGGCCGGGAAGTCGAGCCGGAAAACGACGAGGTCGACCTCGGCCTTGCGGAGCTCAACACGCAAAAAAAAACGAAGTAACGCGGGTGGAGTACCTCCGGGAAGGGATAGCGGCGGGCCTATCGCCGAAAGACGCCCTCCTCATGCCGCCCGGGGAAGTGGCGGACCTGTTCGAGCTATACCTCCGGGCCCGGGGGGTGCGGAGAAGGACGGAACCGGAGGACGAATAACGCCGGAGGGGCGGACCCCTCCGGCGGAAATGGATAGTCACTCGCTATAAACATAAGCGCCACACGCGCCGCCGAGCTTTTCGGACCATCCGGTATATACAAAATACACCGTGACGGCCTCCACCTCGGATATTTCCGGGAGGTCGACAAGGACCGCGGAAATATATAGGTCCCCCTCCTCCGTGGCGACCTGGATCGTGTCATAACCGCCGACGTCGGAGCGGGAAACGATCTCGCCGTCTGCATAAAAAGCCATATCGGCGAGGCCGTTTTCCTCGGCGGTCGTGGAGAATATCTCCGCCGGAGCGGGAGAAAAAGAGTTATCCGGGGCGAGGGCCTCTTGCGTGATAGACAGGTCCGGGATACTGCGAACGTCTCCCGCCGTGTTCACGTCGGAGCCCTGGCCGCGGAGAGAGGCTATAAGCTCCTCCCCGTAGGTGCATGGAGTAAACTCGGGATAACCACCCGGGGCGACCTCCTCAAGCATACCAACAGAGAAAGCGCCGACCGTCTCCACATCGGAGGCGAGCCCATAATACCAAACCGTATGTAATGCGTATGAGTCGCCGGAACAAAGGGCGGAAAAAACGGCCCTCATTTCCTCCTCCGTGGCGTCGTCGCCGATCACTACACGGTAGCCGATCCCGCTTTTTCCGTTCTGGACGTACTCGTCGGAGTTTATGAGATCGTACTCCGGGACGGCGGGAGGAGTTTCCGCGGTGGAGGAGACCTCCGGCGGCGGGGCGTTTCCGCTGTCACTGGAGCAAGCGGGGAGAAAAACCACCAGGAAAAGCGAAAGGAAAAGGCAAAGAGCTTTTTTCAAAAGAACCACCTCCAATAATAGCGCGAAATTATCGCATTTCACAAGGGAAATTATAGCCTGACTTTATGGCAATATCAAGTAAAAAATTGATTATTGCCATAGAAAGGAGCCGCCGCGCATGGCAAGAACCATTTCGACGAAACTCGCCGTCGAGGGCGAGGCCCAATATAAACAGGCGATCGCCGCTTGTAATTCTGAACTGTCCACGCTCAAGTCGGGCCTTGCCCTTGTGGAGAGCGAATTTCGCGGCAACGCTAACAGCATGGAGGCCCTCACGGCCAAGGGGGCCGCCCTGGACTCCATGTATAAAAAGCAACAGGAAAAGGTCTCCACCCTGGAGGCCGCACTCCGTAACGCCCAGCGGGCCCAGGAGGAATACGCCTCCCGCGTATCCACGGCACAGAGCAATATAGAGCGGTGCGAGCGGGCCCTTGAGAACTTGCGGCGGTCCACGGGGGACACGACGGAGGAACAAGAGGCCCTCACAAAGGAGCTCGACAAATGGAACTCCGAACTTGAGGAGGCCCAGGCCGGACAGGCGGCGGCGGAGCGCGGCGTCCAGAATTGGCAAAAACAGCTCAATAACGCAAAGGTCGAGTTAAACGGCCTATCCGACGAGATCGACAAGAATAACGGCTATCTTGACGAGGCCCGCAACAGCGCCGACGGGTGCGCGGATTCCATAGACGAGTTTGGGAATGAGGTCGAGGGATCAAAAAAGGGGATCGACGCCCTCGCCTCTGCCCTGGCCGCCGCGGGGATTGCTAAAACCGTGAAGGAGATCGCGGACGTCCTCCTTGAATGCGCGGAGGCCGCGGCGGGCTTTGAGACCTCAATGGCGAAGGTCTCAACCCTGGCAGACACAACAAAGGTCCCGCTTGAGACCCTCAAGGCTCAATTTCTGGAGCTGTCCTCCGAGACAGGCGTCGCCGTGGGGGCTCTATCCGAGGCGGCCTATCAAGCCCTCTCGGCGGGCGTGGATACGGCGGACGTCGTGAACTTTGTCGCCACGGCAACAAAGACCTCGACGGCGGGATTTACCGATTCCGCGACCGCCGTCGACGTTCTGACGACCGCGATCAACTCCTACAAGCTGGAGGGGACAGAGGCCGAGCGCGTGGCCTCTATGCTCGTAAAGACACAGGACGAGGGCAAGACATCGGTCGGCGAGCTGGCCGCGAACATAGGCCGCGTGATCCCATCCGCCGCCGCTTATAACGTAAGCCTCGAAAACCTGACAACCGCCTATGCACTCCTCACAAAAGGCGGTATGAATACGGCGATTTCGACGACCAACCTCGGCGCTATGCTGGACGAGCTGGCAAAGAGCGGCTCCAACGTGGCCGGGATTCTGGAGGATCAAACCGGAAAGAGCTTTGCCGAGCTCATGGGGAGCGGCTCCAACCTCGGGGACATTATGACGATCCTCTCCGACAGCGTCGACGGGGACGCGACCGCGTTCTCCAACCTTTGGAGTAGCACCACGGCGGGCAAGGCGGCCCTCTCTCTCCTCAACACCGGGGCGGAAGAATTTGACCGGACCCTCGGCGTCATGGCGAACAGCTCCGGCGCGGTCGATCGTAATTTCCAGACTATGGCGGATACAACGGAATTTGCACACCAGCGAATGACAACCGCCGCGGAAAATCTAAAAATTGCAATCGGCGATCAACTGAACCCGGCGCTCGAAAAACTGTATAGCACCGGGGCGGACGCCTTTTCGTGGGCGACGGATTTCGCAAATGAAAACCCGTGGCTCGTGCAAGCGATCACGGGGGCAGTTACGGCGATCGGGCTCCTATCGGCGGGCTTTGCGGCCTATACGGCGGTAACCGCCGCCGCTAAAGTGGTGCAAGACGCCCTCAACCTCTCTATGTCCCTCTGTCCGATCCTTGCCGTCACGGCGGCGGCGGGGGCCCTGATCGCCGTCGTGGGGAGCTGGATCGTATCGGCGACAGAGGCGTCCGAACAAGTAAAAGAGTTTACGGCGTCCCTTGAAGAAACGAAAACGGCCTATGAGGACCTCTCCGCCGCTATGGAGGAGGAGCAAGCCTCGACCTCCGCCTCCCTTGCGGCCCTGGAGAACCTCCTCGCCGTAGAGGAAAAGTCGGCCACCCAAAAGGAAAATATAAAACAGTTAGTCGACGAACTAAACGAGGCCGTCCCGGGCCTCGGCCTCGCCTATGATGAAACCGCCGATTCAATCAATATGACGACCGACGCCCTCGGCGCTATGATCGAAAAGTCGGCGGAACAAGAGGAAATGGAGGCCCAGGTCGCCCGCTTGACGGAGCTCCGAAAAGAGGAGGCGCAGATCGCCCAGGAGCTCGAACAGGCGGAGGCGGAACTTTCGGCGGCGAAAGAGTCCGGCGCGTGGTTTACGGCAACGGAGGAGAACAATGTAAAAGCCCTGACCGCCGCCCAGGAGGAAAACGCCGCGCAGATCGCGGAGCTGGAGGCCGCCACGGCGGAATATACGGCCCAACAGGAGGCGACCGCACAAAAGACCCAGGAGGCAACACAGACCGTCGAGGGGCTGATTTCCGAAATGGAAAGCCTCCAGGCGGCCTATGAGGAAAGCTATAACTCCGCTATGGAGAGCATAGACGGACAGCTCGGCCTTTTTAACGAGCTGGACGGATCGGCGAAAACTTCCATTGACAACCTGATCGGGACCCTCCAGGGGCAGGTCTCCTATATGGAAACCTACGCCGCCAACATTCAAAAGGCTATGGAGCTCGGCGTCGACGAGGGCCTGATCCGTAAGCTGTCCGACGGCTCCGAGGAGTCCGCCCAAATTCTCGCGGCCATCGTGGAAGGCGGCGAGGAGGATATAGCCGCCCTTAATGAACAGCTTGCAAAAGTGGAGGAGGGCAAAGAGGCATTTTCCGAGACCGTGGCCGAAATGGAAACCGATTTTTCCGACAAAATGAAGGACATAGAGGACCGTGTAAAGGAAATGGCGGACGAGCTGGACGCCTCGGCGGAGGCCCAGGCCGCGGGCATGGCTACCATAGACGGCTATATCGACGGCGCAGAGAGTATGCGCTCCTCCCTTGTTTCCACATATCGCTCCCTCGCAAACGCGGCGAATAATGCCTATAAATCCACGCTTGACATACATTCACCGTCCCGCGTTTTCAAGGAAAGCGGAAAGAACACGATCCGGGGCGCGATTGAAGGAGCCGAGGAGGAGGGGCCGAACCTGGAGCGGACCTATTCCACACTCGCCGAGTCCGCGATCCGGGCATACGAAAAAAGCCGCCCGAGCGGGACGGAGGCGGGCCTCCTCGCCGCCCAACGGGAACAGACCGCGGCGATCGTGGCGGCGGTCCAGAACCGCGGCGGCGGGCCCGGGGGTATTGCGATCTACGTCGACAAGCTGGAGGTCCGGGACGACCAGGACGTCGGGCGGGTCGCCCGGGAGCTTTACTATCTCACGGAGCGGGAAAGCAGATCGAGAGGAGGCGGGAGCTTATGAGCGGATTTTCTTTCCGGGGCGTTCATAGTAGCAAATTCGGGATTTACACACAGGACACGAGCCGGATCATTCTCCCCCCGCGGCGGGAGGGGAAAGTCGTCATTCCTGGCCGCTCCGGCTATTATGACGGCGTGGTCGGGAACGTATACGACGAGCGGGCCGAGACTATTCATTGTGCGTTCAAATGCCCGAGCGGGAAAACCGTCCCGGAGGTATGCCGGGAGATCGCCTATTGGCTGTCCGGGACCGGGCGGCTCACCTACGATAAGGAGCCGGACAAATACTATACGGCCCGTATCTCCGGCGGCCCCCCTATGGCGCAACACCTCAAATACGGGGAGTTTGATCTCACATGGAACTATAACCCGCCCTTTGCCCTCGGGCGGACCGTGACCCAGCCGATCGCCTCCGGGGAGAACCCGGTCGACTACCAGGGCACAGCGGAGACCCCTTGCATTATCGTCTTGAGGAACCTCTCCGACGCGGACGTCCTCACCGTCACCATAACGGCCATAAAAAGGAGTGTTTGATTATGTACGCTTGCGACTACCTGGAAAACGGGATTTTGAACGCCCTCCGCGGCGTCACTTTTGCGGCTCCGGCGAAATGCTACCTCGCCCTCTACCTTAACGACCCCGGCGAGACCGGAGCGGGAGGGACGGAGGTAAGCTATACCGGATATAAGCGGATGGAAATTGACTTTTCCGCGCCGGCCGATTCTAACGGCGGGATCGGGATTCAGAACCTCACCGACATTACTTTCCCGACCCCCGTCTCGGCGGCGGGAACTATTACACATATCGGCGTCGTGGATTCCCTCACGGGCGGGAATATGCTCGCCCGGGGCGAGCTTGTGGAGCCGCTCATTATCGGGGCGGAGGAGCCCCCCGTATTCCTGGCCGGGGACGTGCTTTTCTACCTCACCGGGAACCTCTCCAAGGCGTGGAAAACGAAGGTTTTGAACATCTTCCGGGGGAACTCGATCCAGGGGATCACGCCCTATTTTTCCCTCTGGAACGGATCGCCGGAGGCGGCGGGCTCCGAGCTGTCCGGCGACAATTACCAGCGGGTCGCGCTCACCTTTGGGGCCCCGGCGGAGCAGACCTCCGGCCAGATTATCGCCCGAAACTCCACGGCGGCGGCGTTTCCCAGGCCCTCGACCGCGTGGGGGACCTGGACCTATTCCGCCCTCTACTCCGCCGAGACCTCCGGCGAGCCCGTCTATATTAAGCCCCTGACGGAGTCCGTGGAGCTCAAGCGCGGGTATATGCCCACGATCGCGGAGGGGGCCGTGGAGGTAGGGATCAACTAATGTATAACGATAGGCGGTATAGCCTCGCCCGGTATTCCGTCAACCAGGAGACAAAGACGGTCGAGATCGCGGAGAGCTTTTCCGAGGCTATGGGAGCGGTCGCCGGGGCCGCGATCCCCGTCGATTTTCGGGACAAATACGCGGAGGCCCTCCAGGGCTCCGCCCGGGGGACGGTCTCCGTTATTTCCGCGTTCTCGGCGGCCTCCGGCCTCTTTACGACGGCGAAAATGTCGGCGGACGTAGTGACCCGGGCCGCCCTATCCGAGGCCCTCCGGGGCTCCATGTACGGCCAGAAGAACACGCCCGCGGCGCTGGCCGCCCGGGACACGCTGACCGCACAGGCCCAGGGCGCGAAGAATGTCCCCGCCCCCCTGGAGCTTGCGGACCGCCTCGCCGCGGCGGCGGCGGGATCGAAGAATGTCCCGGCCCTCCTCAAGGGCTCCGAGGTCCTGACCTCCATGTTAGAGGCAACCTCACAGACCACAGAACGGACGACCCTCCAGCTCACGATCCCGCCCGGGGGAGAATTGCGGATAGATAGCGGGCTTTTCCTCGTCCTCCTGGACGGGGAAAACGCCTTGCATACACAGTCCGGGGACTGGATCAACATTTCCCGCGACCTCCTCCGGCTCATTATTGAGAGCGCCTCCGGCGGCCAGCTCCGGGGACAGCTCATTTATACGGAGAGATACCTATGATAGAAATTTTTGATAAATCGCGGCGGCGGGTAGCGATCGCGGAGAACGCCCACGCTATTTCAGAACAACAGCGGATAAACGCCGTTTGGTATCTCTATTTCTCCCTCCCCTACAAGGACCCGAAAAATGAGTATTGCAAGCCGTTCTATTATGTCCGGCACAACGGCGGGGAGCTTTACCGGATCATGCCGGAGACCCTCGCCGTGGACGAGTCCGGGAGCGTGGCCTATCAATGCGAACACGTCCTCGCTACCCTGATCGACAATATCCTTTTCGGGTATCACGTCGTCGGGAACCTCGGGACCTACACCCCGGACGTGATCCGGTACGTCCTGGATCACCAGCTTGTGAAAAATTGGGTCCTGGACGAGTGCGACTATCGAAACCAATTTGAATACGGGTGGGAGCAAGAGTCCCTCCTCTCCGCCCTCTTTTCCGTGGCGACGCCCCTCGCGGGCCCCTATATATGGCGGACAAATACGGCGGTCTATCCGTGGCGGCTGTCATTAAAGCGGCTGGACACCACAGGCCGCCCGGAAATGTACGTCCGGCGGCGGCACAATATGACGAGCTACCAGCGGCAAAGGGACCCTCAAAATATCGTGACCCGCCTCTATCCCCTCGGCTATGGCGAGGGCGTGAACCAGCTCGGGATCGGGAGCGTGAACGGCGGCGTCCCATACCTCCAGAGCCCGAAAGCGATCACGGATAAATACGGGATCATAGAAAGGGTATGGACGGACCGCCGCTATGAGGACCCGGCCTCCCTCAAGGCCGCGGCGGCGGCTATGCTCCAGGAGCTCCAGGAGCCCGCCGTCTCCTATTCCGTAGGCTATCAGGAAATGACCGCCTCCGACTTTGACAAGGCGGCCATAGGGAAACGCCTCCGCATGGTTTACCCGGAGATCGGGGAGAACGTGGACACGTTCATTACGGAGATCAAGCGGGATTATGAGGACGTGGAGCGGTCCTCTTTGGTAGTGGCGAACAAGGAGACCTCGATCGCCTCCTCCCTGGCCGATATGGCGGACCGACAGAGGATAGAACAGACCTATGCACAGGGGGCCACGCAAATTTATAGCCAAGCCCTCCAAGCGAATTGCGACGCCGCCTCCGGGGCAGTTATGGACTTTTTCATCCCGGCGGAAATGCGGATTATAAACAAGGTCCTCGTCAAGGTAAGAGTGGCGAAATTCCGGGCCTACTCCAAGAGCACAGAGAGCGACGCGGCGAAGGTCGTCACCTCCACCACGAGCGACGACCAAACCCGGACAAGCTCCGACGGGGGCCGGACCACCTCGACCACCACCACCAGCGACGACCAAACCCGGACAAGCTCCGACGGGGGCCGGACCACGGCCACCAGCTCCAGCGGCGGCGGACAAACAACCTCCAGCGGCGGCGGGGCCACCTCCAGCGCGACGGCCCTTGAGAGCTCGAACGTCCTCCCGCATGAGACCACCGGGCAGGCGGTACATAACCACGGCCTCCATAATGGAGTAAAACTCGCGGTCTATGGGGGAAAGACGGAGGACGGGGCCGTGATTGCGGCAGGGTATGAGAATTGGGTGGACTCCGGCGCTCATATCCACCCGGCGCACTCTCACATGATCCCGTCGCACACGCACACCGTAGACGACCACACCCACCGCGTCACCATCCCGGCGCACTCCCACACGACCACGATCCCGGGCCATTCCCACCGCGTCACCATCCCGGACCACAGGCACACGATCACGATCCCGGGGCACTCCCACAAGGTAACGGTCCCCTCTCATTCCCACAATATCACGCCGGGAATTTATCAGTATGGGAACCCTCAAAAATTCGGCCTCTACATCAACGGGGCGAAAAAGGCGGATTTCTCCGGGAGGACGGCGGAGCTTGATATTACGGACCTCTTGACGGGATCGGACAACATGATCCCCCGGGGGAGCTGGCTATCTCTGGAGGTGCGCCCGGACGACCTCGCCTATATCAGTATTGACTTGATCGTGCAAGGCTTTATTCAATCCCGCGGGGATAAAACAGTTTAGGAGGTTTTTCTATGGCGACAACACTCTATCCCGGTATTCCGTTCTCACCGCAAGCCACCCTCACGAACAATATCGGCGCGGCGGACTCCATTATCGAAGTCTCGGACGTCTCGGCGTTTCCGCCCGCCCCGAACCTCGCCACCATTGGCACCGACGAGGAGGGCGAGACCATCCTCTATACGGCCAAAACGGAGACCGCCCTCTCCGGCTGTCAAAGGGGCGTCGAAGGAACCGCCAAGGCATGGACGGCGGGGGAGCTGATCGGGCGGAACTTCACCGCAAAGGACCATGCCGACCTGATCGCCGCCGTTACGGAGACCAGGGACGCGGCCACAACGGCCCAGGAGGCCGCAACAGCGGCGGGGACCTCGGCAAAGGACGCCAAGGACGCCGCAAAAGCCGCCCAGGAGGCCGCGGCGGCGGCGGAGGGTAAAGCTACGACGGCGGCCACGACGGCCACACAGGCGGCCCAGGACGCCGCACAGGCAAAGGAGGACGCACAGACCGCGGCGGACGCGGCGGCCACGGCCCAGGGTGCGGCGGAGACAGCACAGACCGCGGCGGCCTCCGCCTCCTCGGCGGCCAGCACCGCCCAGGCCGCGGCGACGGAGGCCCTGGAGACCGCAGACGAGGCCCTGGAGGCCGCACAGGCGGCGGGCGGCCTCTATCCTCAAATTATTGTGACCGTGGCGGCGGGGGCCGCCGTGACGTGCTCCAACGGCTCCAAGAGCTACGAGCAGACCTCCACGGGCGCGGCGGTCGTGTTCAATGTCCCGGATTATGGGACCTGGAGCGTCTCGGCGGAGCGGGACGGCCTCCCCTCGAACACCGTCGACGTCGTGGTCGACACGGCGAAACAGTACGCCGCCGCCCTGGCCTTTTTTGAGTCCACGATCACCGTCAACGTGGAGGCGGGCTCCTCCGTGGTATGCGAGGGCGGCGGAAAGACGCAGACCAAAACCTCCGAGACGGGCTCCGTCGTCTTTACCGTTACCTCGGCGGCCACCTACACCATAACGGCCACCACGGGGGACGAGACCACGAGCGGAACGGTCCAGATCACCGCCTCCGGCCAGTCGGAGACCCTCACCCTCGAATATTTCCGATCCACGATCACCGTCAATATCGCCGCCGGGGCCTATGTCACTTGTACGGACGGGACGACCACCCTCGACGGGACCTCTAACGGCTCCGTCGTGTTTACGATCCACAATGCGGCGACGTGGCAGATCGTAGGCTCCATGAACGGGGAGACCACGAGCGGGAGCGTCCAGATCACGGCGGGCGGCCAGTCGAAAACCCTCAACCTTGAATTTTTCTCCGCGACGATCACCGTCAACGTGGAGAGCGGCTCGACCGTTACTTGTGCGAAGGGCTCCAACACGCAGACAAAGACCTCTACGGGCTCCGCCGTCTTTACGGTAAAGGAGGCCGGGACCTATACGATCACCGCCACAAAGAGCGGACAGGAGGCGAGCGGGACGGTCCAGATCACCGCCTCCGGCCAGTCGAAAACGATCTCCCTCGCCTATGTCCACATCTACGGCGCGTCGTGGGACGGCTCCAGCACGACCAAGCTCACCAGGACGGACGACGCGGGCCTCTTTACGGACCCCGTCCCAGCCGTCGGCAACGGGGCCGGGTCCTCCCCCTTTGACAACCGCCTCCCGTGGTCCGGCATGACGAAAACCACGGACGGGAATAACGTCCTCGTCGCCATTCCGAAATATTGGGTAAAGGTATCTCACGCGCCCTTTAAGGTCCAGATCGCGGACAAGGCGACTCCGGGCTATCAGGTATCCCCGGCCCACCGGGACCGCGGGGACGGCAAGGGCGAGCGCGACGTGGTCTATATTGGCCGCTATGAGTGCGACGGCTCCTATATGTCCAGGAGCGGACAGGCCCCGAAAGTCTCGACGCCCCTCGCCACCTTCAGGAGCGGGATTCACGCCCTCGGCGCGACCTACTGGCAAGCGGATATTGCTTTACATTTGACATGGTGGTTTTTGTATATCGTGGAGTATGCGGATTGGAACGGACAGACCGCGATCGGACAGGGCAACGTGAGCTCCGGCGCGAAAATCAACACCGGGGCCACGGATTCCATGACATACCACACGGGCCGCGCCGCCGGAACGGACGGCCAGACGGCGGTCCAGTATCGGAACATTGAAAACCCGTGGGGCAACGTCCTTGAGTGGCGCGACGGGATCATTTTCTCCGACGCGAATATTTCCACCTACAACAACCCGGCCAACTTCTCCGACAGCTACAACGGGACCGGGGCAACGGTACGGAGCAACAAGCGGGCCACGACGGGAGGCTGGATCAAGGCGTGGGGCCACGACACAAACGACCCGAGCTTTATCTATCCCTCGGAGGTCGGCGGGTCCGAGACGACGTTCGTCCCGGATTATTGCAGCTATTACACCGGGGTCCGGGCCCTCTGTGTCGGCGGCTACTACAGCATCGGCGCCGGCGCGGGGCCGTTCTACCTCAGCGGCGACAACGCGCCGTCCAACACCTACGGCCTCCTCGGCTCGCGCCTTCAAAAACTCCCCTAAAGGGGGACCGGGGGGTCGCAACCCCCCGGAGGTAACGATAAGCACACACTGACGAATAGGAGGGAGGGATACAAATATAAGGGACTGGCTACGCTATGCGACCGGGTTTTTGGCTCCCGCGTCCCGGATTATTGCAACTATAACACCGGGGTCCGGGCCCTCTATGTCGGCGGCAACTACAACAACGGCACCAACGCGGGGCCGTTCTACCTCAACGGCAACAACGCGCCGTCCAACACCAACGGCAACCTCGGCTCGCGCCTACTTATTCAAGAAACAGTCTCACCGCGTAGCCTTTTCCATACCGCTCGGTAAAAATTGCCGTAGGGACACGGTTTAGTAAGCCCTTTTGGATTTGAAAGACCGTGAGGTGAATAAGAAAATTTATTTACATCCGAGAGGCGAACATGAAACGAACAGGATTTTTAATGGAGGTCCTCGCAACAAAGGAAAACGCCCTCCAGGCGATCGCGGAAATAAACGAGGACCGCAAAGACAATAAAACCGCCCAATGGGTGGAACGGACGAAGGAGCAACGGGCGGAGGAGCTTTGCGAGATCGTCCGGGACTTCCGCCCAAAACCCGACCGGACCTTTGAGCGGTACGACCCAACAGCCGGGAAAACCCGGATCATCCACGAGCCCGCCCTCTGGCCGGACCAATATATCCATCACATGATTGTCCAGGTTTTGCGCCCTATCCTTATGCGGGGTATGGATCGCTTTTGTTGCGGAAGTATCCCGGGCCGGGGCCCGCACAAAGAGAAAAAGGCTATTGAAAAATGGCTCGACAAGGACCGCAAGGGCACGAAATACGGCGTCGAGGCGGATATTAAGAAATTTTATGATTCCCTATCCCCTCGCGTGGTTATGCGATTTTTACGCCGGAAAATTAAGGACCGGGCTTTTCTTGATCTTATATGGAGGATCATCAAGAACGGGATCAAAATAGGATTTTATATTTCTCAATGGCTCGCAAACGCCGTCCTTGAGCCTCTGGATCACTATATCCGGGAAAAGCTCGGAGTCCGGCGCTATACAAGGTATATTGACAATTTTACTTTTTTCGGCCCGAACAAGAAAAAGTTACACAAGGCGATCCGGGCGATCATGGAATACCTCGCCCGTATGGGCCTACGGCTAAAGGAAAATTGGCAAGTATACAACACGAGAAAGCGCATGGTCGACGCCGTAGGGTATCGCATGAAACGGGGCTTGACCATGATCCGCAAGCGAAACCTCCTCCGCCTAAAAAGACAATGCACCAGGGCGAGTAAACGGATCGAGGCGCGGCGGCGGGTAGACCCGAAACAGGCCAGGGGGATTCTGTCCAGGGCCGGACAGCTCAAACATTGTGCGGGCAAGAAACAGTATGAAAAGCACGTCCTACCGATCCGGCCAGTTTTGAAAAACGCTGTCCGGGAGGCAGACAAAAGGAGGAGAAACCTATGCTTGAATACACGATCGGCGTAATGAGGGACGGCGGGCGGCCCCGCCGCTACCTCCGCATTAAATCAGACGAGGCGATCCAGGTCCTGGACCCCGTCGTCTCATTCACCAGGGAACAGGAGGACAAGCGGAGCGTCTACGAGTGCATTATCGGGGACCTGATCCGCGAGGCCCAGGAAGGAGGCTTTTTCTATGAGTGGTACGAGCTGGAGAGTGTACTCGTGGAGGTGGACCACACCCTCCCCGTCGCCGCGACCGTTCAGCGCATGGGGCCGGAGGCCACGATCGCCGCCGCAAAGGTCGCCCGCCTGACGTTGCCGGGGCTGGACCTCGACGACGGCCAGCGGATCGCCGTCTCCGCCCTTTATGAGGACTGGACGCCCGGGGCGGACTACGAGGCCGGAGACGTGAGGAACGCGGACGGCCAGACGTGGGAGTGTTTCCAGGGACACAACGCCGCGGAACATCCCGATATTTCCCCGGAGGGGACCGCGTGGCGCACGTTCTGGAGACCGCTCCACGGCAACACGCCGGAGACCGCCCGCCCCTTTGTGGAGGTCCAGGGGGCCCACGATACATACAAGGCGGGCGAGTTTATGGTCTGGACGGACGGGACCGTCCGGGAATGTCTCCGGGAGACGAATTTCGGCCCGGACGACGACCCGGACGCCTGGAGCCTCCCGGACAAGCCCGCGCCCGCGGCGGAGGAGGCCGTGGACCTGGAGGCTATGACGATCCCCCAGCTCAAGGCATACGCCCAGGAGCGCGGGATCAACCTCGCGGGGAAAACCCTCAAGGCGGATATTATCGCGGCTATTCGGGCCGCACTTTAAGAAGGAGGAACAAAAGACAATGAAAGAGAACATTTTCCGCGGCGTGATCGCCGCCGCCGTGGCCGGAGCCGCGGCCTACTTCCAGGAACTCGCCCTCCCGGTCGTGGTCCTTTTCCTTGCAATGGTCGTGGACTATGTTTCCGGCATGGTCCGGGCATGGACCCGGGGCGAGCTTTGTTCCCGCGTCGGCGTTTTGGGGATCGTGAAAAAGGTCTCCTATCTGCTGGCCGTCGTCGTGGCGATCGTGGCCGATTGGGTGGTCCAGACGGCGGCGGGCCAGCTCGGGGTCGATTTCGGCGGATTCTTCTTTTTCGGGCTCCTCGTGACAATCTGGCTTATTCTCAATGAGTGTATTTCGATCCTGGAGAATATCTCCGAGATCGGCGTCCCGCTCCCGTCCTTCCTTGTGGCGCTGATCCAAAAGCTGAAAAAGACCACGGAAAACAAGGGAGAGGAGCTGCTGAAATGACGGTCGCAGAAAGAGAAAAATATATCTGGAGCCGCCTCGCCGCCGCGGGGCTCACGCCCGCGGGGGCGGCGGGCCTCATGGGGAACCTTTACGCCGAGAGCGGCCTCAACCCGGAGAACCTCCAGAACACCCACGAGAAAAAGCTCGGCCTCACCGACGCCGCCTATACCGCCGCCGTGGACGCCGGGACCTATACCAATTTCGCCGGGGACGGCGCGGGGTACGGCCTCGCACAGTGGACCTATAAAACCCGCAAGGCGGCCCTCCTGGCCTATGTCCGGGCGGCGGGGCGGTCCGTGGGGGACCTGGAGGCGCAAGTCGGATTTTTACTCCAGGAGCTCGCCGGGAGCTACAAGGGCGTCCTCTCAACGCTGAAAAGCGCCCAGGACATCCGCGCCGCCTCCGACGCCGTTCTCCTCCAGTTTGAGCGGCCCGCGGACCAGGGGGAGGCCGCCCGGGCCCGCCGCGCCGGATACGGGAAAACCTACTTTGACCGATACGCCCCGGCGGATACCTCCGGCCTCATGCCCTCCGGCGTGTTTGTGGACAAGCTCCTCACCGTGGCGGGAAACTATAAGACGCTCTATGTTATGGGGTGCTTTGGGGCCCCTATGACGCCGGAGAACAAGGCGCGGTATACAAAAAATCACGCCTACAATACAAGCGAGGCCCAAAAGGCGCGGATCAACGCCGCCTCCGCCGATACATTCGGATTTGATTGCGTGAACCTCATAAAGGGGATTTTGTGGGGCTGGAGTGGGGACGCCTCCAAAAGATACGGCGGCGCGACCTATCCGACCGCGGCGGCTTTTGCGGCGGGAGCTTGCCCGGACGTCTCGGCGGACGGAATGATTAAAATTTGCAAGGAGGTCTCCACCGATTTCTCCCGGATCGTCCCAGGGGCGGCAGTATGGCTCCCCGGACATATCGGGGTATATATCGGGGACGGCCTCGCGGTCGAGTGTACTCCGAAATGGAGGAACAAGGTCCAAGTGACCGCCGTCTCCAATATCGGAACAAAGGCCGGATACAACGCCCGCAAGTGGACCAAGTGGGGGAAAATCCCCTATATCAGCTATGAGGAGGAGATCGAGAACATGAGCAAAGAGGAATTAAAGGCCCTGATCCGGGAGACCGTGAAGGAGGTCCTCGACGAGGAGAACCCGGTCTATAAGGATTTGAAGGACGTCCCGAAATACTGGCAACCGACCGCCGCCGCGCTCCTGGAGGCTGGAGCCGTGAACGGCGGGACCCCGGCGGAGGTATGCGCGACGGACCTCAACCTCCGCAAGGAAACATTAAAGGCCGTGGTCGTGGCGGCTATGTACCACGACGCCCGGGAGGGCAAGCGGTAGGACGCAGGGGCCGGAGGGTAACACCTCCGGCCCGCCTTTTCTTTTGTGGACCCATTGAGTATTACCATGGACAAGGGCCTTTTTCATGTTAAAGTTAAATAAAATATGCGATATTTCCATAAACGGGAGGCGGGTCCGTGAAAAAATTTCAGTTTGAGGGCAAAGGAAACATATCCGGGGACCGCGTCCGGGAGCTACGCCTCCGGGCCCGCTTGTCACAGTCTGCCCTTGCGGCGAAAATGACAACGGAGGGCGTCATTATGGAACAGGACGTAATAAGCCGGATCGAGAGCGGCTCCCGCCTTGTGACCGATTACGAGCTCCTCGCCCTGACAAGGATTTTCGCCGTTTCGGCGGATTGGCTGATCGGCGCGGAGCAATAACAGACCGCCGCGGGGAAAAATTTCTCCTCGGCGGCTTTTTTGCGCTTGACATATAGCGCAAAAGAGCGTAATATATAAAGCACAACAGCAAGGGAGGCGGACAACATGAGAAAGGGAACCACGGAAAAAACGAGCAAGCTCGCAAGGCTCCGGGCGGGGGCGGGCTTTGGTTTGCGGGAGTTATCGGAGGCGTCCGGCGTAGGTATTCGGCAAATACAGAGCTTTGAGAGTGGGGAGCGGGATATATCAAATATAACCCTCAAGAACGCCCTCGCCCTTGCGGACGCCCTCGGCGTACACCCTCGGGACCTGATATAAAGCACAACCCCGCCCGGCCAGTGGTCGAGCGGGGATTTTCTTTTCTGGAGGTTTTGTCATGGGAGAGCACTATAAGCATTTAACCTGGAGGGAACGGCTTAAAATGGAGACCCGCCTCAAGGACGGGTGGAGCCCGCAAAAAATAGCCAACGAACTCGGGCGGCACGTCTCCACCATCTACCGGGAGAAAAAGCGCGGCCTCGGCGTCCAACGCACGACCGACCTAATAGACTACGAGTGCTATATCCCGGATATAGCACAGGCCGCCTATGAGGCGAAATTCTCCGGGAAGGGGCCGCGGATTAAGATCGGACACGACCACAAGCTGGCAAACTATCTCGGGAAGGTCCTCAAGGACGGCTATCGCTCCCCGGAGGCCGCGCTCGGGGAGATCGAAGTAAAGGGGATGGAATTTGATACTAAAATCTCGCCCCGGACCCTTTACAGATATATTGATATGGGATTTATTCCGGGCGTCTCTAATATGGACCTACCGCACAAGAGAAACAAGAAGGACCAAAAGAAAAAGGAAAAGCCGAGGGCCGCCCGATCCGCAAAAGGAAAGAGCATAGAGGAGCGCCCCCGGGAAGTCAACACCCGGGAGGAGGTCGGACATTGGGAAATGGATACAGTTTTAAGCGCAAAGGACGGGAGCCTGGAGCGGGACCTCGGCATAACTGAACGCGCCACCAGGAACCAAATAAATATTAAGATCAAGAATGGGGAGACGGCGAGCGTAGTCGCCGCCCTGGACGCGCTGGAGCGGAAACTCGGGGCTATGTTCCCGGTCGTGTTCCGCTCGATCACAGTCGACAATGGCTCCGAGTTTGCGGACGTGGAGGGAATGGAGCGATCTTGTATCCGCAAGGGGGAAAAGCGGACGACGGTCTATTACTGCCATCCGTATAGCTCCAGCGAGCGGGGCTCCAATGAGAAACAAAATGGTATGCTCCGCCGCCGCCACCCAAAAGGGACAGATTTTAAGAAGGTATCCCGGAAAAAGCTCCGGGAGACCACGGACTGGATTAACAACTATCCCCGCAAAATGTTTGGATTCCACACCGCGGCGGAGCTTTTCGCCGCCGCTTTTCCTGGCCTCCCCGCCTTGTGCTAAAAAAATTTATAAAAATTTTCGCATTTCTCTTGACAAATTACGGGATTAGCGCGCGGAAAGGATGTCCTGTTGTGGCTCACTCTTGAATCAGCATTTCCCGGTTGGCGCTGTCCACCACACCCTTGGACACCACCTTGGCCCCGGTGTAGCGCTCCAGCAGTTCGGCCAGCTCGTTCAGCGCGGCCTTCAAGGCATCCATTCGCTCCGGATCGACGCACTCCATGGCGATGAATTCGGCAGTTGTGGCGTCCTTCACCGCGGTGCGCTTGCCGTCCCGCCAGTTCCAGCAGCGGCACACCACCCCGGCGGCGTCATAATAGGCCAGCTCGCCCGGCCTGGGGGGATCGGGCTCCTCCGCGCCGATGGGCACAAAGTCCTCGCCCCCCGCCATCGCGCCCAGATGGAGATCGCCCTCAAAGGCTTCCAGATCCTCCGCTCCGATGGGCAGGGCATACTTCAGGGAGATGGCGTTGGTGATATCCACCGTGGGGGCGATGGTTCCCACGGGCTCGCCTTTGGACACCCGCTTCAGCAGCGCCTCAATGGAGCAGCGGGCCCCTTTTTTGGTGGGGAACTTCTGATATGCCTCCCGCCATACCGCCACCGGCCGGTTCTGGGACAGCGCCACGCCCTCCTCCAGGTGTTCCAGCGCGGCGGCGTTGGCATTTTTGAGCAGGGCCTCCACCTCCGCAGCCTGCTCCGGCCCGAGCTGGGCGGCCTCGTTTATGTCCTTCACCGCGAGCACGCCGATGGCGGCGCCGGGAAACAGTTCCCAAAACGAGGGGTCGGTAATAAACCTTTTCATCATCAAATCCTCCTAACTGTATTCTGCACCGGCCCCGGAAGCAGACCGGGAGCCGAATATGCACGCCTGCGGTTCCTTTGCCTGTTCTGCCTGAAGCAGTCCTCCCTTCCCTCGCCATAAAAATATAGCGCCAGCCCCTCTATCTTCTACGGCCTAACGATAGAAAGTCTGGCGTCTCCCTCTTTACCCGGCGGCAAAGAGTTCTCCATTCATTTTTCTGCATCTTATCACTGCCCCGATCAAAAGTCAACTGTTTTTTCAGCCCCATCGGCGCGGGCAGGAAGCCGGCAGATCCTCGCGCCAATTCCCCATATGTGTTTTCATTGACGCAGTTCCGCCTCTCATGCTACAATTTTATCGGCTTTTAAAGACAATAAGCAGATTGCGAAAATTTTCTGTACTTTGCAGGCATAATAAAAAAGTTTTCTTCCCTGCAACTTTCCTTCCCTCCCATCTGTATACAGGGCAGAGCGGCACAACTGCCGCCCAAATCAAATTTGATGGGAAGGAAGATCTCTCATGAAAAAACTTTTAACCGGTATGCTCTCTCTGGCCCTGCTGGCCACCACCGCCGTTCCCGCCCTGGCCGCGGACAGCCGGCCGCTGATCGCCCCCGCCCCTGCCGCCGCTGAGGAAACCGCTTCCACGGGCTATGCCATTGAGATCGACGGCCGGGACTCCGGCGCCCGGGCCCACGTCTTGGTTCCCCTGCGGCCCCTGGCGGAGGAACTGGGCTTCACCGTCACCTGGGACAACGGCCTTGTCACCGTGACGGCGCCGGAGCGGTACGCTGAGCTCACCATCGGTGTGGATCAGTATTTCGCCGCCCCCACTCAGGAGGGGCTGGCAGGCGCCAGCCTGTTCTCCCTGGGCTGTGCCCCCGTTCTGATGCACGACGTCACCTACGTGCCAGTGGAGCTGTTTGATGCCCTGCTGGGCTGTCAGGATGGTACTGTGATCCTGAAGGACGGCGCCATCCAGATCCACACCGATCCCGGCGCCGCCGCCATGACCCACTGATCCGGTCGATCAACTGAGAAAAAACGGGAGGGGCCGCAGACCCGCACGGCCCCTCCCGCCTGCGACAGGAGGACAGTCAAATGGAGTATTGTCTCATCCAGGCGGCGGCATTCCCCTCTCTGCCCGAGCTGATCCGGGCGCTGATCCGCCGATTTTTCGCTCTCCTGGCCCCGGAGGACGGCGCAGCAAGTCGGGAGCAGCCCGCCGTCCGGGAGGCGGTGAACCGCCAGGCGGAGCGGATGCTCACCGAATACGGAACCAGCATCCTGCGCCTGGCCTATTCCTACCTCCACAACCTCAGCGATGCGGAGGAGGTTTTGCAGGATACGCTGATCCAGTTCCTGAAAAATGCCCCGACGCTGGACAGCCCCCGGCACGAGAAGGCGTGGCTGCTGCGGGTGGCGGCAAACCTGAGCAAGAACCGCATCGACTACAACCGGATCCGCCTCACCGACGAACTGAACGAGGAGCTAATCTCGGAGGAGCGGGAGGATCTGTCCTTTGTGTGGGAGGCGGTAAAAGCCCTGCCCGCTCACCAGCGGGAGGCCGTCCACCTGTTTTATCACGAGGGCTACACCGCGGCGGAGATCGGGGCCATGCTGGGGCGGCGGGAGTCCACCGTCCGCTCCGACCTGCGCCGGGGACGGGCCAAGCTGAAGGAGATTTTAAAGGAGGCGTATGACTTTGAGGAGGGCATATGACGAGATCATGGATCGGATCGAGGTGACGGAGGAGATGCGCCAGCGGGTGCTCAGCCGTATCGCGCAGGAGGACATTGAACCGGCCCCGCCCAAGGTGCTGCGCTTCCCGGCGTGGAAAAAATATCTGTCTGCGGCGGCCTGCCTGATCCTGGTCATCGCCGGGGCGGCGGCGCTGCCCCGGCTGATTCCGCTCCTGCCCCCGGGGGAGACTGTGCAGATCGTTCCCCGGATTCAGGATGCCTCGTCGCTGGCCGAGCTGTCCGGGCTGGTGGGCTTCGAGGTGAGCCCAGCGGCAGCGCTGCCCTTTACACCAGAGGAAATGGCCTACTGCGCCTACTGGAATGAACTGGCCCAGATCCAGTACAGCGGCCAGGGGCAGACCGCCACTTACCGCCAGTCCGTCGGGGAATCGGACAACTCCGGCGACTACACCGCCTACCGCGATGTGACTAAGATCACCGCCGGCGGCCTGTCCGTCACCCTCAAAGGGGACGCGGGCGCGTATGTGCTGGCGGTGTGGACAGACGGGACGTTTTCCTACTCCCTCCGGCTGTCCCAGGGGCTGGCGGAGGCCCAATGGCACACCCTGCTGGACAGCATTCCCACTGAATGATCCCCTGCTGCGCAGGCTGGCCCGGAGCACAGACTCCGGGCCGGTTTTTTTGCCCTGGCCGAACTGTGAAAAACTCACCAAAAAAAGCTTGCGTCTCAGGAAAAAGAATGGTACATTTATGGGTGAAAGGGATGTGATCCATATGAGCGACCAACCGCGGGCTGACGCCGCCCAGGCGCCCAGCTGCTATGTCAACCGGGAACTGTCCTGGCTCCAGTTCAACCGCCGGGTGCTGGAGGAGGCGGAGGATCCAGCCAACCCCCTGTGCGAGCGGCTAAACTTCGCCGCCATCTTCCAGAGCAATTTGGATGAGTTCTACATGGTTCGGGTGGGGATGCTGCTGGATACCCTCCACATGGGGGTAACGGACAATAAGACCGGGATGACCTCCGCCCAGCAGACCGCAGCTGTGCTGGACAGAACCCGCCAGCTGCTGGCCGATCGCGACCGAATCTGCAAGGGTCTGCTGGGGGAGCTGGCCGCCCAAGGGGTGGAGCTGTGCCGCTTTGACCTGCTGCCGGACAAGGCCCAATCCTTCCTGGAGAAGTATTTCACCGCCAGCGTCCTGCCCCTACTCTCCCCCCAGATCATCGGACGCAAGCAGCCCTTCCCCTTCCTGCGCAATAAGGAGATCTACGCCGTGGCCATTCTGAAAACCAAGAACGGCGGGGAGCGCATGGGCATTGTCCCCTGCGGCGAGGGCGTGCTGCGCCGGCTGGTGCCCCTGCCCGGGGAGGGCGGGCAGTTCATTCTGGTAGAGGAGCTCATCGCCAGCTTCCTGCCCAAACTCTTTGTCCACTATAAGGTGGAGGGGACGGTGCTGATCCGGCTGGTACGCAGCGCGGACATCGACATGGACGACGCCTCCGATCAGGCGGACGATCTCCCGGCGGAGGAGTACCGCAAGAGCATGGAGAAGCTGATCCGACGCCGGAAGCGGCTTCAGCCGGTGAAGCTGGAGTACCGGGGCAAACTGTCCGACGGGATCCGGGACGGATTGTGTGCCAGCCTGGGGCTGTCCAAAAAGCACCTGTTCGCCAGCAGTGTCCCGCTGGATCTGTCTTTTTTCAACGCGGTGCGGGATCTGCTCCGGGACAAAACGGAGTTGTTCTATCCCCGCCGGGTGCCCCAGAACTCCCCCAACGTGGATCCGCAGGCCCCTATGACAGAGCAGATCCGCCGCCATGATCTGATGCTGAGCTATCCCTATGAGAGCGTGCGGCCCCTGCTGCGGCTGCTCCAGGAGGCGGGGCAGGATCCGGACGTGGTGTCCATCAAGATGACGCTGTACCGGGTGGCCCACAACAGCAAGGTGGTGGAGGCCCTGGTGGACGCCGCCGAAAATGGCAAGGAAGTGGTGGCCCTGGTGGAGCTCCGGGCCCGGTTCGACGAGGAGAACAACATCGGCTGGTCTCGGGTGCTGGAACAGGCGGGCTGTCGGGTGATCTACGGTCTGGACGGGCTGAAAGTGCACTCCAAGCTGCTGCTCATCACCCGCAAGCGAGGGGAGCAGGTGGAGTATATCACCCAGGTGGGCACAGGCAACTACAACGAGGACACCGTCCGGCTTTACACTGATTACGCGCTGATGACCGCCGATCCCGTCATCGGTGCCGACGCTGCCCAGGTGTTCAACGCTCTGTCCATGGGCGAGGTGTTGGAGGAGAGCCAGAAGCTGATGGTGGCCCCCGCCTGCCTGCGTACCAAGGTGATGGCCTGCATCGACGGTGAGATGGAGCGGGCCGCGGCAGGAGAGCCCGCCTACCTGGGCTTCAAGCTCAACGGTCTCACCGACAAACAGCTCATTGACAAGCTCATCGCCGCCTCCCAGGCGGGGGTGAAGATCGATCTGATTGTGCGGGGGATCTGCTGCCTCACCGGCGGCGTCCCCGGGCTGACGGACAACATCCGGGTGGTGAGCATCGTAGGCCGCTATCTGGAACACGCCCGGATCTATATCTTCGGTGTGGGGGACAGGCGGAAGCTCTACATCTCCTCCGCCGACTTCATGACCCGCAACACCACCCGCCGGGTGGAGGTGGCCGCACCGGTGGAGGATCCCGCTCTCAGGGCCCATCTGGAGCAGATGTTTGCCGACGAGCTGCGGGACACCGCCAAGGGCCGCATACAGCAGCCCGACGGAACCTACGTCCGGGCCCAGGGGGAGCCCTTCAACTCCCAGGAGCATTTCTGCGATCAGGCCGGCTCCGGGGCCTGGGCCCTATCCGGGCTACCCCCGGCACCTTCCCCCGCCCCCGAACCCGCGGAGCGGCCGGAGCGAAAACCACCTGCACCCTCTACCTCATCCCGGGTTCCGGCGCCCAAGCCCATACCAACCCACCCCGCCCAGCCCCGGCCCGCCGTCAAGGTGCAGGGCCGTCGGAGCGGCCTACTGAGCCGGCTCTTTGGGCGAGACTGATCCACGCGGTTCTCCCTGCGAAAACGCAGATAATAACCATGGAAAGGAAGCAATGTCATGAAACGAATCGGAATGCTCACCAGCGGCGGCGACTGTCAGGCGCTCAACGCCACCATGCGCGGCGTGGCCAAGGGGCTCTATAACATCTACGGCAACGAGGTGGAGATCATCGGCTTCATCGACGGCTACAAGGGCCTGATGTACGAGGAGTACCGGAAGCTGTCCCCCATCGACTTCACCGGCCTGCTCACCCGGGGCGGCACCATCCTGGGCTCCAGCCGTCAGCCCTTCAAGCTGATGCGGGTGCCCGACGAGAACGGCCTGGACAAGGTGGAGGCCATGAAGTACACCTACCGCCGCCTGCGGCTGGACTGCCTGGTGATTCTGGGCGGCAACGGCAGCCAAAAGACCGCCAACCTGCTCAGCGAGGAGGGGCTGAATATCATCGGCCTGCCCAAAACCATCGACAATGACCTGTGGGGTACGGACACCACCTTCGGCTTCCAGTCCGCCATCTCCCTGGCCACCGAGGTCATCGACTGCATCCACACCACCGCCGCCTCCCACAACCGGGTGTTCATGGTGGAGATCATGGGCCACAAGGCGGGCTGGCTGACGCTGAATGCCGGCATTGCTGGCGGCGCGGACATCATCCTCATCCCTGAGATCCCCTACAACATCGACTCCGTAGTCGCCAAGATCAAGCAGCGGGCCGCCTCCGGCAATGGCTTCACCATCCTGGCGGTGGCGGAGGGCGCCATGTCCAAAAAAGAATCGGAGATGCCCAAGAAGGAGTACAAGCAGCACCTGGCGGAGTTGCTGGAGAAATACCCCTCCGTGTCCTACGCCATCGCGGACAAGATCCTGAAAAAGACCGGCAAGGAGGTACGGGTCACCGTCCCCGGCCATATGCAGCGGGGCGGCACCCCCTGCGCCTACGACCGGGTGCTCTCCTCCCGGCTGGGCACCACCGCGGCCCTGATGATCTCCAAGGAGGAGTACGGCAACATGGTGGCCATTCAGGATCACGTCATCACCTCCGTCCCCCTGAAGGAGGTGGCGGGCAAGCTCAAAACCATCGATCCCAAGTCCGACATCATCGCCGAGGCCCGCCTGCTTGGCATCAGCTTCGGCGACGACTGAGTTCCTTTTTCTCGAGAGAAAAAGGAACCGAAAAAGAGCTTGAAGGCGCTACCATTGTGGTGCGAACCGGAAGTTTTGCGCCCGGTGACGGAACGGTTGCGTAAGGGAAGCGTTTTTTTCAGACAGACAGCCCGTCCCGGAAATCGGGGCGGGCTGCGCTTATTTCTCAAATTCTTCAGGTGATACATTGATAAAGCTGGGCACGTCGGACAGCCTCCTGAACTCCTCCAGTACCCCTTCCTCATTGGATGCATACAGTATGGATCTCTTGATTACCACATCCCGGTGCTTACCCCCCACAGTCACCCGGATGATGCTCGGATCCCAGGCTTCCCAGAGGCCCTGTTCCAGCGGCTCAAACTGGCGGTAACGGTAGTACCGCCCATCCCTGTCCAGCACAATATACTCCCCATATTTAGTGAGGTCATCCGCAAAATGCGTGTATGCCGTACCCCATGTGCCAACCGGGAGGGCGTCATAGGGGTAAGCGATCCGATTATAATACAGCACAGCCGACAACACCCCGATGATACAGCACAGCAGGAATATCACCGCCGCATAGGCCCCATACCGCTCCATCCACTTCCAGAACCTGTCCAGGCGGCTCTCCATAGCCGAGGCCAGGTTTTTGTCCGCCGCCGCCCGGAACTCCGCCTCATTGTCCAGCCGCCGGCCCTCCAGCAGCTCGTTCAGGCTCACGTCAAATTCCCTCCCCATCAAAGCCAGCAGCTCAATGCCGGGCATATAGTTCCCGTTCTCCCAGCGGGAGACGGTCTTGTTGGTCACCCCCAGCCGCTCCCCCAGCTCCTCCTGCGTCCAGTCCCTCTCCCGGCGCAGCTGGGCGATGAAGGCCCCGATTTTTACCTGATCCATCCTCTGGCCCCCCTTCTGGCTTCAGCATACCCGGACACCCCCGGTTTGTGAACCCCAAAAACAGCGAATCCGCAAAAAGCCCCCGCTTCCCACAGAAAGCGAGGGTCGAGACTGTCGGGAAAACCACTTCAGCTCCGATCTCGGGAAGGAAGATAGTGTGAAAGAAACCCAGGAGGGGTGTCTTTCACGTTTAATCAACGGATTTTTGGAACGGCCTTTGTTCCAAAAATCCGCACCCAGCGTGGCGAAAAAACTTTTTCGCCACGCTGGGCTTTTTCATCCAAAAGTTTCAATCCTGTCGGTACTGTTCCTGAAGGGCCCGGGCCGTCTCGTCCAGCTTGCCCACCTGCTCCGCCGCCCGGCCCAGGGCATGGGCCTGTTCCAGCAGGGCGTCCATCCCCCGGCGCAGCTTGCCGTACTGTTCCAACACGCCGTCCAGCCAGAGTTGGGTGTCCGCCCGGATCCGTTCTGCCTCCGCCTGGGCCTCATCTACCGTATCCTGAGCCTTGCGGTGGGCGTCCAGCTCCACCGTGGCCACCCGATCCTTCAGCTTGGCATAGCTGGCCGCCATGGGCTCCAGGGTGCCCACCTGGGTCTGAAGCCGCTCCAGCTCCTTTTTGGCCACCATTAGCTTGGATTCGGTCTGGGACAGCTCCCCCCGCAGCTTGGACAGCGTCCGGGTGGACGTCTCCAGCGAGGCCCGCACCTTGGCCTCCTCCGCCGCCGCGCCGCTCTTTTCGCTCTCCGCACCGGACAGGGCGGCCTCCAGCTCCGCGTTGCGCCCCTCCGCCTGCTCCAGCCGCTCCTGGAGCTGGGCCAGCTCCTGCCGGTGGGCGGCGGCGGTCTGCTCGAGATACTCCTGCACATCCCGGCGGTTGAAGCCGCCCAGGGCAGTGCGGAACTTTTGAATCACCGTGTCCATCCCGTCTCCTTCTTCCTCCATCAGTTTGGTCAGTTTCTCTATTTTAACACAGAATTCGCCTGCTGGCAACGCCCCTCTGGGAAGTTTTTGGGAAAGATCCTGGAAGGTCATTGACAAGCCCCAAACTTTGGGGTACGCTATAGCTGACGCTCAGGCTTCGTCCCAACGTCTTTACATGGGCTCCGGCCCGCAGGAGGTTTTCCGCAATGCTAATCCCGGTTCTGCTGTTCGCCGTCGGTTTGGTCTTTCTGATCAAGGGCGGCGACTGGTTTGTGGACGGCGCCACTGGCATCGCCCGCCGCTTCCATCTGCCCGAGCTGCTCATCGGTGCCACGGTGGTGTCCATTGGCACCACCCTGCCGGAGGTGATGGTGTCCACCACCTCCGCCCTGTCCGGCCATGGCGAGATCGCCTACGGTAACGCCATCGGCTCGGTGATCTGCAACACCGCCCTCATCGCCGCCCTCACCGTGGCCATCCGTCCCGGGAAGGTAGATCTCAAGTCCCTGCGCCTGCCGGTGGCCTTCTTCTTCACGGCGGCGGCGCTGTACGCCGGCATCGCCTACACCACCGGCCAGTTCACCCAGGTCGCGGGTTTCTGCCTGCTGGCTCTGTTTGTGGTCTACATGATTGCCACCGTGTGGCAGATGAAGGCCCACCCCTCCCCCGCCCCCCATGGGGAGCCCATCCAGGAAGAAGGTGGCTCCACCCTGAAGGACATCGTCCTGCTGGTGGCCGGGGCCGTGCTGATCGCGGTGGGGGCCAATCTGCTGGTGGACAACGGCACCCTCATCGCCCAGGCTCTGGGCGTGCCCGAGTCGGTCATCGCCCTCACCTTCGTGGCCCTGGGCACCTCCCTGCCCGAGCTGGTCACCGCCATCACCTCCCTGGTCAAGGGCCACGGGGCCCTGTCCCTGGGCAACGTCATTGGGGCCAACCTGTTCAATCTGGTGCTGGTGTCCGGGGTGTCGGTAACCCTGGCCCCCTTCCCCATTCCCCAGAGCGCCCAGATCGCCGGCTATAACGCCTCCCTGGTGCTGGATCTGCCCGTCATGTTCCTGGTCATGGCGCTGCTCACCCTCCCCGCCCTGCGCAGGGGGAAGCTGAGCCGGATCCAGGGTCTGGTGCTGCTGGCCATCTACGCCGCCTTCTGTGCAGTGCAGTTCACTCTTTAGTGGTTCCAATGCCGCCTTCCTCCGGGAGGGCGGCCATTCAATGATAAGGAGAGATCGCACCATGTCAAAGCCTATTACTTTTGCCATCTGCGGCTGCGGGGCCCGAGGGCTGGAGGCCTATGCCCCCTACCAGGAGGATCACCCGGAGGAGATGCAGATCGTCGCCGGGGCGGACGTCCGCCCGGAGCGCCTGGCCCTGCTGCGGGAGCGGTTCGGCGTGCCAGAGAATCGCTGCTTCCCCTCTGACGACGCCCTGCTGGCCCAGCCCAAACTGGCCGATGTGATGATTGTGGCCACCCAGGACCGGCAGCACGTCCGCGCCGCCCTGGCCGCTTTGGACAAGGGCTATCACGTCCTGCTGGAAAAGCCCATCTCCCCCGATCTGGAGGACTGCCGCGCCCTACAGGCCAAGGCCCACGAGACGGGCAAAACGGTGGTGGTGTGTCATGTGCTGCGGTACACCCGGTTCTATGCCGCCCTGAAGGATCTCCTCTCCCGGGGAGAGATCGGCAAGGTGGAAACCATCGACGCCATCGAGCACGTGGCCTACTGGCACCAGGCCCACAGCTTCGTCCGGGGCAACTGGCGCAATGACCACGAAACCAGCCCCATGATCCTGCAAAAGAGTTGCCACGACATGGACATACTCCGCTGGCTGGCAGGGGAGCCCTGCCTGCGGGTGCAGAGCTTCGGCTCCCTGGACTACTTCAAGGCGGAAAACGCCCCGGAGGGGGCGGCCCTACGGTGCCTGGACGGCTGCGCCTGCAAGGAGGGCTGCCCCTACGATGCGGAGAAGATCTACATCACCGACCCCCGCACCGGCATACGGGGCCGGGGGGCGGGCTGGCCCTGCGGCGTGCTGGCCAGCAATCCGGACGAGGACAAAATTATGGCCGCCCTGCGCACGGGACCCTATGGCCGGTGCGTGTTCCACTGTGACAACAACGTGGTGGATCACCAGACGGTGAACCTGGAGTTTGCCAACCACATCCACGCCACTTTCACCATGACCGCCTTTACCCAGGACTGCCACCGCACCATCAAGGTCACCGGCACCCAGGGAGAGATCGAGGGGGACATGGAGGAAAACACCCTCCACCTGCGCCGGTTCGGCCGGCCGGAGGAGGTCATTGACCTGCGGGAGGAAAGCGGCGCCTATTCCGGCCACGGCGGCGGCGACTTCGGTCTGATGGCGGCCTTCTGCAAACTGATGGCGGAGGGCGGTGCCCAGAGCCTCACCGGCATCGACGCCTCGGTGGAGAGCCACGTGATGGCCCTGGCCGCGGAGGCGTCCCGGCTGGACGGGGGCCGAACCATCACCCTGGCGGACTTCTGAGCACATCCATAGACAGACGGGCGGCAGGTTTTTCCTGCCGCCCGTTTTTTACGCGTATCCGTACCGCTTGCGCTTGGCCGCCAGAAAAGCCAGCGTCACCGCCACCGCCATCACCTCCGCCGCCACAATAGACCACCAGATCCCGTCCAGCCCCCAGAACACGGGGAAGATAATCACCGCCGCGCACTGGAACACCAGCGTGCGCAAAAAGGAGATCAGCGCCGAGGTGAGCCCGTCGTTCAGGGCTGTGAAGAAGGAGGAGCCAAAGATAGCGAAGCCGGAGAACAGGAAGGACACGGAGAAGATGGCGAAGGCGTGGGCTGTCATGTCCAGCAGCGACCGGTCATAGCCCACGAAGATCACCGACAAGGGTCTCCCCAGCGTTTCCCCCGCCAGACACATGGCCGCGGAGAAGCAGCCGATAAGGGCGGCGCTGCGCCGCAGCAGCCCCTTCAGCTCTCCCTGGTTGCCCGCGCCGTAGTGGTAGCCCACCACCGGGGCCGTCCCCACGGCATAGCCGATGAAGATGGCCTGGAAAATCATGCTCACATACATCAGCACCCCGTAGGCGGCCACGCCGTCCTCCCCCGCCTTGACCATGAGCTGGCCGTTGTAGAGCATGGATACCACCGACATGGAGATATTGCTCATCAGCTCGGAGGCCCCGTTGGAGCAGGCGGCCAGCAGCGCCCGCCCGTCAAAGCTGCACCGGGTCAGCCGCAGCAGGCTGGAGTTCTCCCGGCCAAAGTAGATCAACGGGATCATGCCGCCCACCATCTGGCTGAAGGCGGTAGCCGCCGCCGCGCCCACCACGCCCCAGCGGAAGGCCCCCACAAACAGGGCGTCCAGCACCATATTTGTCATTCCCGCCGCCACCGTGACGGCAAGGCCCAGCTTGGGCTTTTCCGCCGTGGCGAACAGGCACTGGAACTCCATCTGGAGGACATAGAAGGGCAGCGCCGCCAGGATGATCCGCCCGTAGGTCACGCAGTCCTCCAGCATTTGGCCCTCCGCCCCCAGCAAAGAGGCCACTGCGGGCAGCAGAGCGATCCCAGCCACCGCCAGCGCCACGCCGAGCACCCCACCAGCCCACACTATCAGGGAGAAGATCTCGTTGGCCTTCCTCTGCCTTCCCTCCCCCAGGGTCTTGGCGATAAGGGCACCGCCGCCGGTGCCCAGCATGAATCCAGCGCAGCCCAGAATGATCAGCACAGGCATGATGAAGTTTACCGCCGCAAAGGGGGTCTTGCCCGCGTAGTTGGACACGAAAAAACCGTCCACCACCCCATAGATGGAGGTAAACACCATCATGATGATGGAGGGGAAGGTGAAGCGCAGCAGGCGCTTACAGTCAAAATGATCGGATAACTGTATCATGGCTCGTTCTGATGCTCCCGTTCTGTTTCAAGGCTCTGAATTTCCTCCCGGAAGGCGGTGAGATATCGCTGGGTGAGGGTCAGGTACATCTCCACATCCTCCGGCCGCCAGGAGGCGAACACCCCGTCCTCCACCTCCATGATCCGGGCCACAGTACGCCGAGCCAGGGCCAGCCCCTTCTCCGTTAGGCACACGTTCTTCCGTTTTGCCCCGGCCTGCTCCAGGCGGGCGATCCCCTCCCTCTCCAGCTTTCGCAGGGCGGAGTTGATGGTCTGCTTACTGATCCCGGTCTGGACACACACCTCCCGCAGGGGGCAGCGGCGACCGTCGCCGTAGTCATAGACGGTATATAGGATCTGCATCATGCTGTGGGACAGGCCCAGCCGAACCGAAGCGTCGTGGTACGCCTCCGTGGTCTCGTTGAACAGATGGTTGAAGCGGCGCAGGGCCTTGGATCCGTGGGGCATGGGCGGTTCCTCCCTTGGTATGAAATCGTACTCCGGTAGTATAGTACGATTTCATACCAAAGTCAACCCCCTTCCGCCGGACAGAAAAAGGAAGCCCTCCGGCACAACCGGGGGCTTCCTTTTCCACGGGGCGGCGTCCGCTCAGACGTTCCGCTCAGCACGGCTTCTGTCCGTTTCCTCGTTCCGTTCCAACCACAGGGCCAGCACGGCCGCAGCCAGCGCTCCGGCGAGCTTGCCCGCAAACAGTGGGAACAGCATCTCCGGCTCCACACTGACTACAAAGCCCATGTGGGCGGCCAGCAGGCTGGCCCCGCTCACCAGAAAAGCCCCCACCGCCACCTTGCCCCGGCGATCCATGTCCGGATACATGGACAGGGCGGGCAGAGGCGTGGCCAGACTGACCAGCATCCCAGTGAGGCTCTCAGGCCTCACCCCCAGCCTGCCGCCCAGCCGCTGAAACGGGCGGGCCAACCCCCGGCGCAGCAGCTCCGCCACAGGTAGGCTGCCCAACATCACCACCCCGATGGAGGCCACCACCGCCATGGCCTCCGAAACGGGGGCCATGCCCGCCACCGGGTTCCACCCCGTCAGCGACTCCACCGCCGCCAGCACCAGCCCCCCGGTGACAAGGGCCCTGATGCCGGCGGCCAGGGCGCAGAAGCCCCTAACCATTCGCTCCGGGGCTTTCCAAAGCCCCAATAGCAGCAGCAAGGACAGGGCGAAGATGGGCAGGTTCTGGTGCAGGCAGGCCGGGAGGGACAGCCCGGCGGCCAGCCCTCCCGCCGCCAGCCCCACCGGCATGGCCGCCAGCCCCAGCATGATGCCCCGGGCAAACAGCGGGCGATCCGGCTTTGCGATCATCCCCATGCCCACGGGAATGGTAAATACCAGGGTGCAGCCGAACATGGCGGCCACCACCAGCCCCGCGTAGCTGCCCATGAGGGGGTCGGCGGCCAGCTCTCGGGCCAGCTGATATCCTCCCATGTCGATAGCCAGCAGGCCCCCAAACATGGCGGGATCCACCCCCATCAGCCGGTACAGAGGGACGATGAACCGGCCCAGCACATCCGCCAGCACCGGCGTCAGGCAGATCATCCCCGCCATGGACAGCGCCATGGGCCCCAGCAGCAGAAAGCCCTTTTCAAACTGCTCCCCCAGGCCCAGCCGGTTGCCCAGAACGCGGTCGATCCCCCCCAGCACCGCGCCCCCGGCCATGACGATCATCAGGATCTGGTTCAGAGCCATGATTGTCATGTGGGCTTCCTCCTCCTTTTACTGTCTGGGGGCAAAGTCCCGGCTCCGGCGCACCAGCTGGGCAACGAAGGGGGTAGCGGGGTTGGACAGGAGGGCACTGGGTGGGCCGAACTGGGTAGGCCTCCCCTCCTCCATCACCAGCACCCGGGTGCCCAGCTTGAGGGCCTCCTCAATGTCGTGGGTGACGAACAGGATGGTGATGCCCCGCTCCTGGTGGAGGCGCAGGAGCTCGTCCTGGAGCTGGCGGCGAGTGATCTCGTCCACCGCCCCGAAGGGCTCGTCCATCAGGAGGACATCCGGCTGAGCGGCCAAGGCCCGAGCGATGCCCACCCGCTGCCGCTGCCCGCCGGACAGCTCCCGGGGGTAGCGCCCCGCCAGCCCCGGCTCCAGCCCCACCGTTTGCAGCAGCTCCGCCGCCCGGCGGCTGCGTTCCTCCCCCTTCCAGAGGGGTGACTTGGACAGGGAGGGGACGTAAGCGATGTTTTTCTCCACCGTCATGTGGGGGAACAGGCCCACGTTCTGGATGGTGTAGCCAATACCCCGGCGCAGGGCCACCGGGTCGGTCTGGGCCACATCCCGGCCCTTCACCAGCACCCGGCCCGAATCGGCGGCAATGAGGCCGTTCACCAACCGCAGGGCGGTGGTCTTGCCACAGCCGGAGCGGCCGATCACCGTCAGGAACTCCCCCCGCTCCAGGTCCAGGGAGAAGTCCCGCAGCACCGGGTGGCCGTCAAAGGACTTGCACACCCGGTCAAATTGAATCACAGGCTCCGCCATGGCTCAGCCCTTCAAAACGCCCTTTTCCATCAGGAAGTCCCGGGCCACCGCTTTCTCGTCCGCGCCCTCCACCTCTACCAGATAGTTCAGGTGGGCCATCTCCCCATCGGACAGCAGGCCGTCCATCTTCATCAGCGCGTCCTCCAAGCCGGGGTGCTTCTCCAGCGCGTCCTGCCGTACCACGGTGGAACAGAAATAGTTGACCTGTAAATGCAGATCGTCCTCCAGCGTCACCAGCCCGGCGGAGGCGTTGCCCAGTTGGGCGTCGGTGGTGAAGGCGTTGGTCACGTCGATGTCCCCGTTTTGGAGGGCCTGGTACTTCAGGCCGATGTCGATGTCGTTGACGCTCTTGAACGCCAGGCCGTAGGTGTCAGCCAGCAGAGCGAAACCGTCCGCCCGCTCGATATAGTCCGGGTTGCCGCCAAAGTTTAGCTCCCCCGCCACCTTGGCCAGATCACTGGTGGTGCTCAAGCCGTACTTTTGGGCCGTCTCCTCCCGTACCGCGATGGCGAAGGTGTTGTTGAACCCGTAGAGCCCCACCCAGGTCATCTGGAACTTGTCTTGATACTCCTCCTTCAGCTTGGCCAGCATCTCCTGGTCGTCCACGCCCACGGCTTCGTGATCCAGCACCATCACCCAGCCGCTGGAGGTGTACTCCGGGTAGAGATCGAACTCCCCCTTCTCCATGGCGGGGTGGATGTTGTTGGTGCCTCCGCCGATGCCCTTGGTGATCTCCACCTGGAAGCCCGCGTCCTCCAGAATGAGGCCCAGCATCTCCCCCAGGATATACTGCTCCGTCATGGGCTTGGTGGCGATCTTCACCGGCCCCGCGGCGGCAGGTTTACCGCAGGCGGACAGGCTCAGCCCGACGGCCAGCGCCAGAATCAGCGCAAGAATTTTCTGCTTCATCACAATCAGCTCCCGTATTTTTTAAAGTGTTTTTCCACGCGCCCCAGAATAAAGTCCAGCAGAACCGCCAGGGACGCGATCAAAATGCTCCCCGCCGCGGTCATGGCGGGGTCATAGATGGTGATGCCCCGGTAGATGGACACGCCCAGCCCACCGGCCCCCACAAAGGAGGCAATGCCCGCCACCGAGACGGTCATCACCACCATGTTCCGCACACCCGCCAGGATCACCCCGGCGGCCATGGGCAACTTCACCCGCAGCAGCGTCTGCATGGCGGTGCTCCCCATGCCGGCGGCGGCCTCTAAAATGTCCGGATCCAGGGTGGTGAGGCCCACGTAGGTGTTGCGCACCATGGGCATGACGCCATAGATGGTCAGGGCGATCACCGCCGTTTTGTTTCCAATTCCGGTAAAGGGGATCAAAATGCCCAGCAGGGAGATGGCCGGGATGGTGTACAGCACATTGCACACTCCCATCACCGCCGGAGCCAGCCGGGGCCGCTGGGCGATGAAGATGCCCAGCAGCAATCCGATGCTTCCGGACAGCAGGATGGCCTGCCCCGACAGGAGGAAGTGATCCCACAGCAGCCCCAAAAACCAGCCCCCGCGTTCCCGGTAGAGCGCGAAGATGGCCTGAATCAGCTCCATAGCGGTCAGGGGTGGAGCCGATCCACGGCGTCCACGGGGCAGAACTCCACGCACCGCCCGCACTGGAGGCAGTGGGCCGGGTCAATGACATAGGGCGTCCCGGCGGCAATGCACTGCTGGGGGCAGGCCTTGGCACACGCGCCGCAGCCGATGCACCGATCCGAAATGACAAACCCGTTCTTCTCCACCTCGTCCCCGCCGTAGGCGAAGCTCTCCCGGCTGATGGGATAGTGGAGCAGATCGAACCACTCGCCGTGGCCCTCGTAGATGTGGAAGGCGTCCAGGATGTAGCGGCTCTCACCGGGGTAGACCTCATTCATGCCCGGGTTGTGCTCGAACACCTTGTCCACCCACTCCTTGCCCACCACCCGGAGCCTGCCGGTGAATTTCAGGGACTGGCAGTCGGGGCACATGGCGGCCAGGGCGATCTCACCAGTCTCCATTAGCTGCTTGTAGAAGGGTTTGCCCTTGGATGTGACGATATACATCCCGTCGTCCTCCGCCAGCATCACGTTGATGATGCGGGCCTGGGGCCGGCCCTGGGCGTCCACCGTGGCGGCGGTGGCGATCTTCACCTGACGGAACAGGTCAACATATTTTTTTGCGGTTTGGTTCATCACTGGTTCCTCCAATTCTCGGGGAGTAAGCCCTTCCCCGTCTGCTGTGGCCAGTATAGCGCAAACTCCCACCTCCGTAAAGTATGCACAATATTGTGCCATAGTTACCCGGCGGTGACGGGCGTCAACTGCGGAACAGGCCGCCCCGCTCGAATCGGCCCGCTTTTTGGCAGTCTTATGGTAGCATATTCCTCCCCTGATTTCAATGATGAAAAGCGGCGGAAGGCCCCTGTGGGCTTTCCGCCGCTTTGCCGAACCTCGCGTCTGCTCCGCGCCCTCCGATCAGGCCCGCTCCGCCGGCAGGCTGCGCCTGATCTCCAGCAGCAGCAGCAGCAGGCTGACGCCCAGCAGGATGTGGCCGATGCCGGCAATGCCGGAGATGGCCGCGTTCAGGCCGGAGGAAAGGGTGGACGCCACCACCTGAGTCACCCCCCGCACCAGCAGCATCACGGCGGTCAGGTTCAGGCCCACGTGGTACACTGCCAGCACCCGCCCGGTCTTGGCCCCGGTGAAGGAAAAGCTCTTTTCCAGCAGGAGCAGCAGCAGGAACATCACCATGCCCAGCAGAAAATAATGAGTATGTACGAAGGAGAGGGTGGTTTTGCCGGTAAAGCCGTTGAACTTGGTGAACTCCCGGTAGAACACGCCGCCGCACATGGCGAGGATGGCATACAGCAGGGCCGTATTCAGGTATCGTTTCATGGTTCTTCCTCCTCTGATTGACATTTCGCCTGTTAAAGGAATAGTATAGCCCCTTGTCCCCCTGTTGTCAAGCGATCCGGCCGGTACGGGGGCGGCAAAACAACGGCAGGGATCGCTCCCTGCCGTCGTCAGCTATTCAGGATGCTTTCATCGGGTCGTTGACTACCCCCACAAACAGGGGCAGGCCGCCGTTCCCGGTGACGCAGAACAGGAAGGGCCGATCCAAAACAAAGTCCACCTCCTCCTCGGGGGGAGCTTCGCCGCCGGGCGCCAGCACGGTAAAAGCCGCAGCGATGCAGCCCTCCTCGTCGATCACCACTCGGGCGGCGTGGCTGGTCTGGTTGAGGGTGATGGGCCCGTTCACCCCGGTGGTCATGGGGGTGAAGTCGGCCCGCTCCGGGTCAAAGACGTCGGTGATCCCCATCGCCTTCAGGCCGTCCTTCAGATCAAACTGGGCGGACACGTCGAACTTGGGGATGGCTTTGTTCACCAAGGCGGACCGGCCCCAGTCATATTTCTTTTCCGTGAACAGGAACTCCATGACCTCCTCGTCGGCCAGCAGCTCCTCCGGTGTCACCCCCTCGTCGGGCAGGAGGAACCACATGGCGCCATCCTCCTTGAAGGACTGGCTCACGGCGGAAAATTTGTCCCCCGAATAGTAGCTTCCTGAATTCCACTGGTGCAGGAAGTCTGTCTCCACGTCCCCGGTGGGGGTGTGGAAGGTCTGGGGCGCGGTCTGATCCTTGGAGAACTCCGCAGCCCACGGGGCCTTGAAATAGAGCGTGGTTGCCAGGGCCAGGATGGTGGTGGGATCCAGCTCAATGTTTTCCGCCTGCTCCTCCAAAAGCCCCCCGGTCTGCTCATTGAGCCAGCCTTGCAGGGCCTTGTTGAGCTCCTTCGAGCCCATCTCCCCCCGATAGGAGGAGGCATAGAAATCCCGGGCCAGGGCGTTCAGGGTGTCCCGGTTGAACTTCACATTCTCGTTTAGCCACAGGGAGCTGGCCAAGATGGAGGTTATCACCCCGTCGTCCCGGTAACTGACGTTCCACACGTCGTTCGCCTGCTTCCGCAGCTCGTCCATGCCGCCGCTGCCCAGCGCCTCCAGGATCTGGCCCCGGCTGTCCCCATCGGTGAGATAGGCCAGCATGGACAGGGCCAGGTAGACGTTCACAGGGGAGTAAACCCGATTTTCCCCCGGCTTCTCGGTCAAAAAGGTCTGGGCGCTCCGGGCAAAGAACATCTCCAGGGCGGAGGTATCCCCCAAATCCCGCCGCTGGGCCTTTACGCTCTCCCACCACGCGTCATAGGCCGCGCTGCCACCCTCGCCCTCGCCGGGGTACTGGGCCATTCTGGGATATTCCGCCTGGGCGATGGCATAGGCCGTCATCCCCCCGCCGGGGCGCAGAAGCACGCCCCCCAGGATGGCCACCGCCAGCACCGCCGCCACCGCTCCCAGCCACCGCCGTTTTGTCCACCGGCTCCGCTGTTTGGGGGCCTCCCCGGCCCCGTCAATAAGATCGTCCCGGACGTCGGTGACGCCGTCAAACACATCGTCCGCCTTCATAGCTCCACTCCTTCCGATTCCAGAAAGGCCCGCAGGCCCTTCCGCAGCCGCAGCAGCCGCTGGGCCAGGGCGTTGGCCCCCTGCCCCGCCTCCGCCGCCAGATCCTTCACCGCGTCGCCGTACCAGTACCGCCGGAGGAAGATCCGCCGATCCCCCTCCTCCAGCCCGTCCAGCCACGCGCTGATGGCCCGGCCCAGCTGCCGCCGTTCCAGGGTTTCCTCCACCGTGCCCGGGGCGGGAACGCAGTCCTCCAGCTCGGAGAGCAGCAGCTCTATCCCGTCGTACCGCTTTTGGGCGTGCTCCCGCCGCCACCGGCTGATGGACAGGTTCCGGGTGATCCGCCCCAAAAAGGCGCCCAAGGACTGGGGCCAGTCCGGGGGCATCCGGTTCCAGGCGGCGTGCCAGGTGTCGTTGACGCACTCCTCCGCGTCCTCCCGGTCGCCCAGCAGCCCCAGGGCAATGGAATGGCACAGCCCGCCGTATTTTTGATCCGTCTCGGCAATGGCCCGCTCCTCCCGCCGGTGGTAGAGCTCCACAATGGCGCGGTCGTCCATGGCCCCGCCTCCTTTCCCAAAAGGCTTGTCAGAAGGGCCCTCTATCTGTTTTGTCGCAAAATCGGAAGGAATATGACGGGGGTTTTCAAACAATCTCCCCGTCAGCCGGCCGCTGCGCCCGTTTTCACGGGCCTTCCCAATTCAGCCGGACTTCATGCCGTATACTTGTTCTTTCGGCTCCTTTATCTCCCGGGATAAGCGGGGCCGCCTTTTACTTGACCGCCTTGGTCACAACAGCGTTGATGTAGGCGTACCACTGGTTGGTGATGATGTTCTCTGCGCCGTCGTCCAGCTCTTTCTCGCAGTCCCCAATGCACTCCTCCAGATGAGCCCGCCGCTCAGCCGCCCCGGCCCACTACAACCGCCCTGCCACCCATGGCGGAAAAGCTGTCCCAGAACAGCTCCTTCTCCACCAGCGTGATGCCGTTGATGGGGTCGGCTACCCGGTACTTCCCGTCCTCCACCCCGGCCAGCACCACGCAGTGCAGATTGCGGTAGGGATAGTAGACCGTCTCGTCCTCCAGCAGCCAGAAAAACTGGCTGCGCTGGGGCTCGGCATAGTTCAGCGTCACCCACACCGCCAGCGGCGTGCCCGCCCGGGCGTACCGATCCAGCCCCTCCCGATCCAGCCCGGTGAGGGCCCGGGCCCGGAGATCGCTGCCCCAATCCTCCAGCCAGCCGTTGGCCGCCTGGACCACGGGCCCCTCAAAACAGTACCAGCCCCCCGTGGGGTCGGCGGCGTCCCCCACGTACCAGCGCTCCGGGTTGGGGGCGTAGCATTTGCCGTCCACCCGGGAAAAATCCGCCTTGGGCAGGTAGTCCTGGTACAGCGTCAGCTTGTCCACCGGACAGCCCACCGCCTTGAGCAGCATGGCAAGGCTGGTGACCTCGCAGCCGTTGGGCAGCTCCGGGTTCTGCCGGATCAGCGTCACCGGGTCGTACCCGCCAGAGGGCGGGGCCGGAGTGGGTACAAGGGCCCCGCTGAGCCAGAGCGCCACCCCTGCCAGCACCGCCCCCACCAGCGCCGCCACCATCTTCAGCAGATCCCGCCGCCGGGTGCCGCGCCGGGTGTGCCGCCTGGGCCTGCGCCCCAGCTCGACGGGTAGGGCCGCCGTCATCGTCATGCTCCGCATAAAAAGTCCCCCTTTTGACCGGCTTTTGGATATGAATCCATTGTCCGTCAAAAGGGGGCTCCAAGTCACCAAGAAGCTGTATCGAAGTTGTAAATTCGTCACTCGCTGATCCCCAGCCCGCTGTACCGCTCCAGCTGGATGTCGTAGTACAAACCCAGCATGATGCCGATGTCGCTGGTAAACAGGGCCACGATCTGATCCTGAGTGGAGATGAGCTGGAGTTGACCACTGCCACCGTCCGCCCGATCCAGCAGCTCCTCTGCCGGGGGCGGCTCAGACGGCAGTTCCGCCTCGAGTGGCAGCCCCGCCTCATCCCCGGCGGCTTCCGCTGGAACGGTTTCCTGGAAATAGCTGTAGTTGATACGGTCACACGCCTGGATGAAGATGAATTCCAGGCGCTCGTGGAGCTTGTCCTGCTTCAGTGCTATGAAATATTGGTCAAAATTCCGCAAAAAGGCATACATATCGTTGGTGAAGTTCCGATCCGGACGGAGGACTGCCCACAGCAGTCCGGCCAGATCGTCCTTTACCTTGTCCAGCGCCGCCTGCCGCCGCTCCTCGGAGGGTTCCGCCGCATCCCGGGGCGTCATGACCCAGCTGACGGACTGGGGGCCGGAAAAGCTCAGTGCGTAGCGGAGAAACACAGGGGTACCGTCATCCAGGGTGGCGGGGAAGTCCTTTAAGAATACCATATCGGCGGTTTTCAGGTCGCTCTGGTTCCACGTCAGATCCTTCAGCAGCAGGCCGAGGTCGAAGTCGGCCTCCAGCGCGTCCAGGGTGGCGATGGAGGCCGTCAGATCATCCCCAGCCCCCGAGGGGGCGTTGACAACGCCGGCCTCGATGCCATCCAGCGTCGCCCCTTCCAAGGGAACCAGGGACTGCCCATCATACCTGGACCAAGGGTAAAACAGCACCTCGTCCGCCGTCTGCCCCAGGACAGAGGGCACGCTCACCGCCCCGGCGGACACTGTCTCCCCGGCCCGAGGGGCGGCCACCGCCCGGGCCGCCATCCCCGCCGCCAGTGCCCCCGCCAGCAAAATTGCCAGGGCGGACAGCACAAATTTAAGGTTCCGCATGGCTGTCCCCTCTTTCCGTACTTTGGCTCAGGGGGAAGCGCAGGGTAACCAGGGTGCCCTCCCCCGGGCGGCTGTCCAGCTCCATGGTTCCGCCGTGGACGGACACGATCTCCTGGCACAGGGCCAGCCCCAGCCCCGCGCCCCCCGCCCTCCGGCTCCGACTCTTGTCCACCATGTAGAAGGGCTGGCACACCTTGTCCAGCTCCTCCCGGGGGATGCCCCGGCCGTAGTCCCGCACCAGGATCTCCGCCTGTCCCTCCGCCTCCCGGGCGGTGAGCTCCAGCCGGCCGCCGGTCTCGCTGGCCTTCCGGCCGTTGTCCAGTAGGTTGTAGAGCAGGGACTTGAACAGCTCCCGATCCATGTCCAACGTCAGATCCGGGCAGCTGCACTCCAGATGCAGCTCACTTTGAACCATGACGGGCCGCAGGCTCAGCTCCACCTCCGCCACCACCTCCCGGAGGGAGGCCGGGGCCTGCTCCAGATCGGCGCTGCCCAGGGTGATGAGTTCCAGCAGCTTGCCCGACAGGGACTGGAGCCGCTTGGCCTCCTGGGAGATGACCTGGGCGTACTCCACCCGCTGGGCCTCCGGCACCTCCTTTTGCAGATAGAGCAGGTCGGCGAAGCCCAGGATGCTGGTAAGCGGCGTTTTCATCTCGTGGGCCAGGTTGCCGATGAACACCCGCCGATCCTCCGCCACCCGCTCCAGCTGCTCCACCCGATCCTGGACGGCGGCGGCCATGGCGTTCATGTCCCGGGCCAGTCCGGCCAGCTCGTCCCGGCCCCGCACCGTTAGCCGCTCGTCATACCGGCCCCCGGCCACCCGTCGGGCGCTCTCGTCCAGCGCCGCCAGCGGCCGCAGCAGGAACCACACCAGCGCCAGCAGCAGCCCCGCCCCGGCCAGGCTCACGACGAGGCACAGGGCCACCGTCCCCGCCGCCTCCCGCTCCAGCTGCCCCTGCAGGCCGCTGACGTCGTAGGCGGCGCACAGCCGGAAGGGCCGGGACTCCAGCGTCACCGGCAAGGCGCATACCAGATACCACTCCCCCTCGCCTTCCCCGAGGCACAGCTGGTAGACGGTGGCGTTGGGCTCCTCCGCCGGGGACGGCGGGATCTGGCTCAGCAGATCGTCCGCCATGGCGGCATAGGAGGCGGCCCCCTCCCCGTCCAGCAGGGCCAGCCCGGTGAGGTAGTCGTCCGTCCCCTGCCGCTCCAGCGCCTGCCGGGCGGTCTGCTCCGTCTCCTCCGGGCTCAGCTGCACCGTGCCGGATTGGAGCCGCCGGCTCACCACCCCCGCCCGGAGCATTCCGGCCAGATACCGCTGCTGGGCCACCACCCGCTGGCCCTCCCGCTCCCACAAAGCGTCCCGGCTGGCCCGCAGCAGCAGGATGGACACCAGGGCGGTGGACAACACCATCAGGGCCAGGGTGGACAGAAAAATCTTCTGCCACAGCCTCATGGCAGCTTCTCCAGCCGGTAGCCGATCCGGGGCAGGGTCACCAGATGGTCGGCCAGCCCCAGCTTCTGGCGCAGCCGCTGGACGTGTATGTCCACCGTGCGGCTCTCCCCGGCGAAGCCGTAGCCCCACACCATGGCCAGCAGCTTCTCCCGGCTGAGGGCCAGGTTCTGGTTTTGTAAAAATACCCGCAGCAGCTCAAACTCCTTGGGGGCCAGGGCCACCGGCTCCCCCCGGAGGGTGACGGTGCGGCTGTCCAGCTCCTGGCGGATGGCTCCGTATTCCAGCACATTCCGCCCCCGGCCCCGGCGGCGGAGCACCACCTCGATGCGGGCCAGCAGCTCCAGGGGCTCGAAGGGCTTGACGATGTAGTCCTCCGCCCCCAAACGCAGGCCCCGCACCTTGTCCTCCACCTGCTGCATGGCGGACAGGAAGATCACCGGGATGGTCTGGGCGTCCAGCCGCTCCATGACGGCAAAGCCGTCCAGCCCGGGGAGCATCACGTCCAACAGCACCAGATCAAAGCCCCCCTCCCCGATGACGGGCAGTGCCTGCCCGCCGTCGGCGCACCACCGGCCGGTATGGCCCCCCAGAGCCAGGGTGGCCTCGATCATCCGGGCGATGTTCTCCTCGTCCTCCACAATCAGGATATGGGCCATCGGAACGCCCCCTCTCTGTCCAAACTACTACAATTATATCACCTAAAGGTCTCCATGTCAGCACGAAGTTGTAACGGGCTTGTAAACACTGTCAACATAGCGCCACAAAAAACCGCCGCGAAGCGGAACCTGTCCACTTCGCGGCGGCTTTAACTTGATATGGGAAATTTACTTCTTCTGGACGTACTTCAGGCAGTCCAGCATGACGGCCACCAGAATGATGACGCCGGAGAACACAAACTGGAGGTTGGTGTCGATACCCAGAGTGGTCAGGGAATAGGTTAGGGCGGTGAAGATAAACACGCCCGTCACCACGCCGGAGATCTTGCCGATACCGCCGGTGAAGGACACGCCGCCCACCACGCAGGCCGCAATGGCGTCCATCTCCCAGCCCTGGCCATAGCTGGCCGAGCCGGAGCCGGACATCCGGATGCACTCCAGCCAGGAGCCAAAGCCGTACAGGATGCCGGCCATGATGAAGGCGCCCACCGTGACCTTGAACACGGAGATGCCGGACACCGAGGCCGCCTCGGGGTTGCCGCCCACGGCGTACAGGTTCTTGCCGAAGGTGGTCTTGTTCCAGATGAACCACACAATGACGACCGCCGCGATGGCCCACAGGATAATGGTGGGGAAGCCGTTGAGCTTGGGGATGATCATCTTGGGGATATCCCCCTCGATGGCGCCGAAGGACACGCCCTTGGTGGAGTAAGTAGCCAAGCCGAAGATCATCAGCATGGTGGACATGGTGGAGATGAAGGGGTGCATCTTGAACTTGGCGGTGAAGAAGCCGGCGATGGTGGTGAAGATGGTGCACAGCACGATGCAGATCACCAGGGCCAGGATCACCCGCGCGATCACCGGCAGGCCGGTAAAGTCAAAGATATGCCCGAACACGCCGCCGGTGTTGATGCCCTTGTGCATCACGATGGTGGCGGCGGTCATGCCCATGCCCACCATACGGCCGATGGACAGGTCGGTGCCGGCCAGCAGGATCAGGCCGGCCACGCCCAGGGCCAGGAACATTCGGGGCGACGCCTGCTGGAGGATGTTCAGGATGTTGTTCAACGTCAGCAGCTGGACGCCCTTCACCGCCGGCGTGATGAAGCACAGGGCAATGAAGATGACGGCGATGGCCAGGTACAGACCGTTGCGCAACAGGAAGTTCCGTGCGTTAAAGGTGTACTTGTAGTTTTCCCACCGCTGGGCCATAGACTCCCCAAAGGTGAACTTGGACATCCGCAGCAAGTCAATGAGGTGGTACTGGTGATCAAAGGCCGCATGGCGCCGATCCTTCACGTCCTGGAGATCCTTGCCCAACTGCATCTTTGCGTCGAACAGGCGGTTCTTGTGAACGTACTTCTCGTCCTTGATCTCGTGGGCGTCACTGAGCTTGGACAGCGTCTCCTGGTGGGCCTTGTTGAGCTGCTCCACCGTGGCGCGATACTTCTCTTGGGCCTGCACCTTTTCCTGGGCGCAGCTGGCCGCCACTGCCTGGTAGTACTCCTTGTCAAAGTGGGCCTTCAGGTAGCCCTCGGCGTCGGCGATCAGCTTGTTGATCTGATCCTTATTTTTGGCCTCCACCGCCTTGGCCTGCTCCAGTTCCTTCTGGTACTGAGCCCGTTTGGCCTCCTTCTCCTGAGCAGTGTAGATCTTGTCCCGCTTCAGGCCGTCCAGGGCGCTCTGAATGTCGATGACCCGATCCGTGCCGTCCTTCCGCAGGGCGTTGATCTGCTCCTGGATCCCGCCGACATAGTCGTCGATGGGGCGGCGGAGCTCCAGCTCCTGTTCCGCCGTAAGAATTTTTGTATTGTCTGCCATATGCCCTTCCCCCCTTACAGATATTTCGCGCTGAGCCGCAAAAGTTCTTCCTGATCGGTCTCCGCGGTGTTCACAATCCCAGAGAGATACCCGTTGGACATGACGCCGATCCGGTTGGTGATGCCGAGAATCTCCGGCATTTCAGAGGAGACGACGATGATCGTCTTGCCCTGCTTTGCCATCTTGATAATCAGCTCGTAGATCTCGTATTTCGCGCCCACGTCGATGCCGCGGGTGGGCTCGTCCATCATGAAGATCTGGGGATCCCGCTCCAGCCACTTGCCGAAGATCACCTTCTGTTGGTTGCCGCCGGACAGGCTGGTGATCATGTCGTCCGGCCCCATGCACTTGGTGCGCATGGTCTTGATCTCCTTGCTGGTGGCCTTCACCATCTTGGGGTTGGACAGGACCGGGCCGGACTTGTACTGCTCCAGGCTGGCGATGGTGGTGTTGAAGGTCAGGTCGCACTTGAGGAACAGGCCGTTGGCCTTGCGCTCCTCGGTGATCATGGCGAAGCCGTGCTCGATGGCCTCCTTGGCGCTGTTGAAGTTCATCAGCCGATCCTTAAAATAGACCCGGCCCGCCGCCCGGGTACGCACCCCGAAGATGGTCTCCAGCAGTTCGGTACGCCCGGCACCCACCAGGCCGTACAGGCCGAAGATCTCCCCCTCCCGCACATCGAAGGTGACATCCTGGAGGTGGGGCGCGAACTTGGTGGACAGATGCTGCACCGACAAAATGGGCTTGCCCGGCGTGTTGTCCACGGTTGGGAAGCGGCTTTCCAAAGAGCGGCCCACCATGGCGGTGATCAGTTCGTTCATGTTGGTGTCCTTGGTGGCCTTGGTCATCACCAGGTTGCCGTCCCGAAGCACTGAGATCTCGTCGCAGATCTCAAAAATCTCGTCCATCTTGTGGGAGATGTAGATCAGCGAGATCCCCTGTTCCTTCAGCATCCGCATCATCTCAAAGAGCTTAGCTACCTCCTGGACCGTCAGGGAGGAGGTGGGCTCGTCCAGCACGATCACCTGAGCGTTGTACGACATCGCCTTGGCGATCTCGCACATCTGCCGCTGGGACACCGACATATTCCGCATGGGCTGGCTCAGGTTCACCGTCATCCCCAGCTTGCGGAACAGCTCGGCCGCCTTTTTCTTCATGCCGCCCTCGTCCACGATCCCCGCGGAGTTGGTGGGATACCGCCCCAGGAACAGATTGTCCGTGACGCTCCGCTCCAGGCACTGGTTCAACTCCTGGTGCACCATGGCAATCCCGTTTTCCAGGGCGTCCTTCGGCCCGGAAAAGCTGATTTCCTTCCCGTTTAAGTAGATCTTTCCCTCGTCCTTCTGGTAGGTGCCGAACAGGCATTTCATCATGGTGGACTTGCCGGCTCCGTTTTCACCCATGAGCCCCATGATGCTGCCCTGCTTCAGATCCAGGTTGATATGGTCAAGCACCCGGTTTCGGCCGAAGGATTTGCTCATACCGCGGATCGAAAGCACGACACCGTCTTTCGCATCAGACATTCTCGTCACCCCCGTTTGCAAATTAGCAGGTTCAGAAAATGCCTGATCCTGCCCGGTATACCGTTTTACTTTTAAAATAGGGGGAGGTCCTTCTGCCGAACGGAGCGTTGCTTCTGCCGAACGGAGAATTCCCTCCCCCTAATTTAAGTCATTTACTTGTCAGTGAAGAAGATCCGTCAGAGCCGATTAGCCCTCCAGCAGAGAGGTGTAGGAGGCGGAGTTGTCGGTCTTCACCATGTTGATGGCAAAGGCGTCGTACTGGCTGGGGTTGCCCAGACGGTTGGTGATGTTGGCCTCGGTCTGGCCGTCGCCACCGATGTACTCCACGTTCAGGTTCAGGATGTCGTCGTACTTCTGCAGCAGGGGCTGATAGGTGGCGCTGAGGAAGTTATCCGCGGCGTTGTAGATGTTCAGCCACACGTTCTTGGTGGCATGGGTATCCTGGCTCAGCTGGTTGGACACGGGGGCATAGGGCACGGTGGCGTCCAGGAAGTCCTTGTAGTTGTCGGCGGTGACCGCCACGTTCAGGGCGTAGTAGGAGCGCTGGGACTCCACGTACTTATACACGTCGTCGCTGAGCACGTTGCCCGCGTCGTCGGCAGTGCCGATGCCGGTGTCGATGTCCACGCCATCCAGGGCGTTGCGCAGCACCCGCAGGGTCAGGTAGGCCTGCACGTCGGCGTGCTGGCTGATGGTGCCGCCGTAACCGTTGGCAATGGCCTCCACAGCGTCGCTGTTGGCGTCATAGCCAAAGGTGGGAACCTTGTTCTCGTTGGACCAGGCGTTGAACATAGCCATGCCCATGCCGTCGTTGTTGGAGGCCACCACGTCGATCTGATCGCCGAAAGTGGACACCCAGGTGGTGATGGTGTTGCCGGCGGTGGCGGCGTCCCAGGTGGCGCCGGCGGAGTTCTTCATCTCCTGAGAGGCCAGCTCACGGACGGTGTACTCCTTGCCGCCGATGGTCAGCTTGCCGTCCTTGACAGCGGTGGCGGAGCCGTCGGCATTGATGCCCACGGGGTCGCTCTTGATGGCGCCGCCGTCCTCAACGGCGGTATCCAGGGCCTTGCGGACGCCGCGGGTACGGGCGATGGAGTCGTTGTGGCCGATGTCGCCGATGGCCAGCACGTAGCCGATGACGCCGTCGCCGTTGCGGTCGATCTCGTCGATGTGAGCGGTGATGTAGTCCAGAATCATCTGGCCCTGGAGCTCGGCGCCCTGGTTGGCGTCAAAGCCCACGTAATAGGTGTCCTTGTTGAAGTTCATGGCGTCCATGTCCAGCTCGCCGGTGGAGCTGTTGGAGGGCTGACGGTTGAACCACACCAGGGGCTTGTCCTTGTTGGCGACCTCGCCGCCCTCGTTGGAGTTCTGGGTCTCAACAGGGGCTTTGCTCTCGCCGCCGGCGGTGGAGTTCTGAGGGTTGTCGCTGTTGCCGCAGGCAGCCAGGCTCAGAACCATCATCAGGGCGAGAATCATTGCAAGAGCTTTCTTCATACTACAATTCTCCTTTTCCATTTTTGATGAGCATGGAATGTCCTCTTTTTTTGCGGAGCACCTCTCCATGTTCCCCGGAAAAGCCGGGGAACACAAGGACGCGCGTCCTTGTGCAAAAGCATTCCTACCCATCTCTTTGTATCTTACCGGAATACACACGAAAAAGCAAGAGGAAATTTGGGGAATGATGGTTAATTTTTCATAAACTCGTGCATTGTGCAAAAATTCGCCCATTTAAAACTGTGCACCATGCCCAATTCACGCTCTTTCAAGCTGGAGTGCGCCTCCCGTTCCTCTGCGCGGGCATTTCAGCGCCCTCCAGAGCCAGCAGCCGACCCTTCACCTCCAGCCCGCAGGCAAAGCCGGTGAGGGCCCCGCCTTTCCCCACAACCCGGTGGCATGGGGTAAAGATCAGCAGCGGGTTGTCATGGTTGGCCATCCCTACCGCCCGGGCCGCTTTGGGGCGGCCCACCGCGGCGGCGATCTCCCCGTAGGTTCTGGTCTGGCCGTAGGGGATGTCCCGCAGCGCCTCCCACACCGCCAGCTGAAAGGTTGTCCCATGAGGGGACAGCGGAACCGAAAACACAGTCCGCCGCCCGGAGAAATACTCCTCCAACTCCGCCGCGGCCCAAGCGGTCAGCTCCGTCTCCCCCGACGGGCCGGCCCACTCCCGCCCCGCCTGCCGGAGGAACACCCGGCTGAGGCCGGAGCCGTCGTCCACCAGCCCCAGCGTGCCGATGGGGCTATCCCGGTAGAGCACCGGGCCGAATTCAGGGGCTGTCTTTCTGCTCATTGCGGGTTCATCTCCAAATATTTCTGGTCGATGTGGCTGTCCACCTGCATGGAAAACTCCAGCGCGGCGTTGTAGCCCATCTTTTTGTTCCGGTTGTTCATGGCCGCCACCTCGATGATCACCGCCAGGTTCCGCCCCGGCTTCACCGGGATGAGCAGCGTGGGGATGCGCACGTCCAGCAGGGAGACGAAGTGATCGTCCGCCCCCAGCCTGTCGTACAGCTTGCCGTCCTTCCAGGTCTCCAGCTGGATCATCATGTCGATGGCACTGTCAAATTTGACGGCGGACATACCGAACAGCCGTCGCACGTCCACCACCCCGATGCCCCGCAGCTCGATATAGTGGCGGATGAGCTCCGGCGCGGTGCCCACCAGCCCCCCAGTGGGGGAACGGCGGATCTCCACCGCGTCGTCCGCGATGAGCCGGTGGCCCCGTTTTACCAGCTCAATGGCGGTCTCGCTCTTGCCTACGCCGGACTCCCCCGCCAGCATCACGCCCTCGCCGTACACCTCCACCAGCACGCCGGAGCGGGTGATGGTGGGGGACAGCGCCGAGCGCAGATAGGCGATGAGGGTGCTCATGATGTCGGCGGTGTTCTCCTGGGTGCCCAGGATCACCTGCCCATGCTTTCTGGCCATCTCCAGGCACTCCGGATAGGGCTTCAGCCCTCGGGCGAAGATCACCGCCGGGGTGTGGTAGGAGAACAGCGTGTCGAACACCACCGCCCGCTTGGCTGCGGGGATCCCCTCCAGGTAGGAGATCTCCACCAGCCCCAGCAGCTGCATCCGATCCTTGTCAAAGTAGTCAAAAAAGCCGGTGAGCTGAAGCCCCGGCCGGTTTACGTCCTCGGTGGTGATCCTCCGGTTCCGGTAGCCCTCCGGGCCGTAGATCACCTTCAGGTGAAAGTTGTCGATGATGGTGCCCAGCTTGATCCCCACGCAGTCCGCCATGGCGCGCGCCCCCTTGTCCGGTATCGGTGTCGTGTTTTATTTTACCACATTCCACCCCTGAAAAAAATAGGGAATCTCGGAAATTTCCACTTGATTTTTGCCGGCTCGTGTGGTAGCATAATGAAGTTATCGTGTATTGTGCGCGTCATTCCAAGCAGCAAGGAGGTTAGTCAATATGGCCAAATGCGAGTTCTGCGGCAAGGGCGTGAACTTCGGCATCCAGGTGTCCCACTCTCACCGCCGCTCCAACCGCCCCTGGAAGCCCAACGTCAAGCGTGTGAAGGCTGTGGTGGACGGCACCCCCAAGCACGTCTATGTGTGCACCCGCTGTCTCCGCTCCGGCAAGGTCACCCGTGCTGTGTGATTCCATAGGAAAGCAAACTGAACCCCGTGCATCTGCACGGGGTTCAGTTTTTTGCTCTCAATTTATTTAGATCCAGCTCTGTTCGGCCTCCAGCTCGTCCCGGCGCTCCCGGGCCATGAGTCGCTCCAGCACCTGCCGGGGATCCGCCCCCCGGTACAGCACCTCATAGGCCCCGGCGGTGATGGGCATCTCCACCCCCGCCCGCTCCGCCAGCTGTTTGGCACTGGTAGCGGCATAGTAGCCCTCCACCACCGCCCCGCCCAGCTCGTCTATGGCCTGCTGAGCGGTTTTACCCTGGCCGATGAGGATGCCCGCCCGCCGGTTGCGGGAGTGCATGGAGGTGCAGGTGACGATCAGATCCCCCACCCCGGCCAGCCCCGCAAAGGTCTCCTTCCGGGCCCCCAGGGCCACACCTAAACGGGCGATCTCCGTCAGCCCCCGGGTCATCAACGCGGCCTTGGTGTTGTCCCCGCAGCCCATGCCGTCGCAGCAGCCCGCGCACAGGGCGATGACGTTTTTCAACGCCGCGCCGATCTCCACCCCCGTGATGTCCGGGGAGGTGTAGATCCGGAACTGGCGGCTCATGAACAGATCCTGGGCCAGCAGGGCCGCCTCCCGGTTCTCACAGGCCACCACCACCGCCGTGGGCACGCCCCGGCCCACCTCCTCGGCGTGGGACGGCCCGGACAGCACCACCACCGGGTTGTCCCGCCCCAGTTCCTGCTCCGCCACCTGGTGGAGCAGCAGGGAGGTGTCCTTCTCAATGCCCTTGGACACCAGGATCACCGGGATGCCCGGATCCAGAAACTTCTTGAGCCGCCGGGCGGTGCCGCGCACCGCGAAGGACGGGGTGGCCAACACCACCGCGCCCCGCCCCCTGGCGCAGCTCAGATCCGTGGTGAGCTCCAGCCCGTCCGGCAGGGCCACGCCGGGGAGCATGGGATTCTCCCGCCGCTCCCGCAGGGTTGCGCTCTCCTGCTCCGTATAGCTCCACAGGGCCGTCTCATGCCCGTTGGCCAGCAGGGCCAGGGCCAGGGCGGTGCCCCAGGCGCCGCTGCCGATCACCGCCGCCCTCATGCCTTGTCCTCCCCATCCCCGGAGGCGGCCGCCCCCTCGGGCGCGGACTCCGGTTGTTTAGCCGTCTCTGGAGCAGACTCGGGGGCGGGTTCTTCTGTTGTCGTAGGCTCCGCCTTCTTTTTATGGAGGGAAAATTTGGATTCGGTGCCCTTCACCAGCCGCACAATATTTCCCCGGTGCTTCCACAGAATCAGCCCGCCCACAATCACGGACAGCAGCAGGATCAGCGGATCCCGGTACACGAACCAGGACACGAAGGGGAAGGAGGCCCCCGCCCAGCAGGAGCCCAGGGACACGTATTTCGTGGCAACGGCCAGGATGAGGAACCCACCCCACACCACCACCGGGATACACCAGCTCCAGGGGTTCCCGCCGTCGAACCCCATCATGATGGCGATGGCCCCGCCGGATAGAATGCCCTTGCCCCCCCGGAACTGGAAGGTACAGGGGTACATATGCCCCAGCAGGCAGAAGGCGCCCGCCCAATACTTGGACAGGGCCACCAGCTCCGGCGAGATGTGCCCCGCGATGAAGGCGGCGAACAGCACCGCCAGCACCGCCTTTATCACGTCGGACAGGATCACCACCAGCGTCAGCGGCCCGCCGAACACCCGGTAGAAGTTGGTCAGCCCCGCGTTGCCGCTGCCGTGGCTGCGCACGTCGTTGCGGAGAATATACCGGGACACCACCACCGCCCCGTTGAAGCAGCCCAGGCAATAGGATACCACGGCCACCCCTGCGGCGGCGGCGGCCAGCCAGCCGGGGGCCACCCCGGCGGCGTCAATGAATCGAGACAGCATCATACGTCCTCCTTATCGCCCTTTTGCCGGATGGTGATGCGCACCGGCGTGCCCGTCAGGCCGAAGGTGGCCCGGATCTGGTTTTCCAGATACCGCCGGTAGGAAAAATGAAAGAGCTGGGCGTCGTTGCAGAAAATCACAAAATGGGGCGGCTTTACCCCGATCTGGGTCATATAATAGATCTTCAACCGCTTCCCCTTGTCGGTGGGGGGCTGCACCCGGGCCTGGGCGTCGGCCAGAACCTGGTTGAGCACGCCGGTGGGTATGCGCATGGCGGCCTGGTTTACCACGCTGTCAATGAGTCCGAACAGCCTGTCCACCCGCTGCCCCGTCAGGGCGGAAAGGAACAGCACCGGGGCGTAGGTCATGTAGCTGAGATCCCGCCGCACGTCCTCCTCCATGCGCTGCATGGTTTTGCCGTCCTTCTCGATGGCGTCCCACTTGTTCACCACGATGACGCAGGCCTTCCCCGCGTCGTGGGCCAGCCCTGCCACCTTGGTGTCCTGCTCCGTCACCCCCTCCTGGGCGTCGATGAGGATCAGGCACACATCGCTGCGCTCGATGGCCATGGTGGCCCGGAGGACGGAAAATTTCTCCACCCGGTCGTCCACCTTGGACTTCTTCCGCATCCCGGCGGTGTCGATGATGAGGTACTTCTGCCCGTCCTTTTCAAAATAGCTGTCCACCGCGTCCCGGGTGGTGCCCGCCACGTCGGACACAATCACCCGCTCCTGGCCCAGGATCCGGTTCACCAGGGAGGACTTGCCCACGTTGGGCTTGCCGATGATGGCCACCTTGATCACATCGTCCTCCGCCTCCTCCTGATCCTCGGGGGGGAAGTAGGCGAAGCAGGCGTCCAGCAGATCGCCGGTGCCGTGGCCGTGGACGGCGGACACGGGGTAGGGATCCCCCAACCCCAGGTTGTAGAACTCATAGATGTCCGGGTTGGTGTGGCCGGTGGAGTCCATCTTGTTCACCGCCAGCACCACCGGCTTCCGGGAGCGCTGGAGCATCCCCGCCACCTCCTGATCGGCGGCGGTCATGCCGGTGCGGATGTCGCACACGAAGACGATCACCGTGGCGGCGGCAATGGCGATCTCCGCCTGCTCCCGCATGAAGGACAGGATCTGGTTGTCCGTCCCCGGCTCGATGCCGCCGGTGTCCACCAGGTCAAAGGCGCGGCCCCGCCACTCCGCCTGGGCGTACAGCCTGTCCCGGGTCACCCCCGGGGTGTCCTCTACAATAGACAGGCGCTTTCCCGTCAGTTTATTGAACAGCATGGATTTGCCCACGTTGGGGCGGCCCACAATGGCCACCAGGGGCCTTGCCATGAAGATCCCTCCTTGGGCCGGAGCCCTCCGGCCAAATGCTTTTCCTTAATAGTATACCAAACCTTTCCCAAAAAAGATAGAGGTTTTTTCCCGATATCCCACCCGCCTGGAAAAATTTTTCCCGTTCCCACTAAACTTTTCAAAAAGCCTGCCGAATAAGTAAGTGAACGGCCCGGGGAACCTCACCTCCCCCGCCCCGTTCAGGGCACCCCCGGTTCCGGGCCGGGGGGGCCGCACCCCAGCGCCGGACAAGCGGAACACCCTGGCCAGGTTGTTCCAGGAAATCCGGGGCCCCGCGTGAGCCCAGCGAAGCGGGTCACGTGGGGAGAGGAGGCACAGCGTAGGGAGCGAGCTTTCCCGCTTGCGGGGAAGCGAGCGATCCGAAGCTTGTGCCGACGACGCGCGGACGCAATGGATGGCGAAAGCGCGAAATAAATTTTATAAAAGGAGTTTATGATCATGCGTATTCAGCACAATATTATGGCTATGAATGCCTACCGGAACTACACCAACAACGTCTCCGCCATGAAGTCCAACCTGGAGAAGCTGTCCTCCGGCTACAAGATCAACCGGGCGGGCGACGACGCCGCCGGTCTGGCCATCAGCGAGAAGATGCGGGCTCAGATCACCGGTCTCAAGACCGCTCAGAAGAACGCCAAGGACGGCATCAGCCTGGTGCAGACCGCCGAGGGCGCCCTGACCGAGGTGCACGATATGCTCAACCGCATGGTGGAACTGGCCACCCAGTCCGCCAACGGCACCTACGATGACACCACCGACCGTTATCAGCTCCAGAAGGAGATGGATCAGCTCCGCTCCGAGATCAACCGCATCGCCGACAGCTCCAACTTCAACGGCATTAAGCTGCTGGACGGCTCCATGGGCGGCAAGGCCAGCGAGGTCAAGATCGAGGGCGTGGATGCCACCAAGGTCAATGCCGTCACTGGTGACGTGAAAAATGCTACTGCGTTGGCCGCTATTGCCAAAACTGAAATTGGCATGGGCGATAGCTTCAGCTTCACCGTGTCCCTGAACAACGGCAAGTCTTATACCGCCACCATCAACGTGGTGAAAGACGAAGATGACACCACCGGCAAGAAGTCCTTCCTGGTGGACGCCAATACCGGCAAGAAGCTGGCCACTATCGACGATATTGCCACGGACGGTATCACGCAGGCTCAGCACACCGCAGCCGTTGTCAAGGCCCTGAAGAACACTGGCCTGGCCGATGACTTTGCCATTACTGATGCTGGCACTGGTGTGATTGGCTTTAAGAATCTGACCCCGGGCAAGACCACCGCTCCCCAGATCGATGCCTTTGATAGCGCTGTCACAAAGGATGGAACCACAACCCATAAGGCAAATGGCATTGCTGTTACTACAGCCGCTACGGACGACACCTACAAGATCGCCAAAGGCGATATTACCCTGTACGATGGCAAAAATAAGGATGATGCCCTGTTCACCATCAACGGCAAGAAGTTCGTGGTGCTGACCGGCACATTGGACTATGCCTCTGATGGTTATCTGAACGCCGTAGCTGCTCTGGGTAGCGATGTGAACGTGCTGGTCAGCGATGGCACCAACACGGGCATTGACACCGCCGATGCCAACTACAAGCAAAATGTGAAGTTGATTAAAGAGAAGACTGGCCTTGATGTCAAGTCTACGGCCGACGGTCTTGAGATCAGCTTGGGTAACGGCAAGGCCGACAGCGGTCTGCGGCTTCAGATCGGCGATACCGCCGACAGCTATAACCAGCTGGACGTGTCCATCAACGACTGCCACACCAAGGCCTTGGGCATCGCCGACATCTCCATCGCCAATCAGGAAAGTGCCGCCACCGCCGTGGATGCCATCAAGGCCGCTATCAACTACATCTCCGACGTCCGCGGTACGCTGGGCGCCACCCAGAACCGTCTGGATCACACCATCAACAACCTGTCCGTCATGACCGAGAACATCCAGGACGCGGAGTCCACCATCCGCGACACCGATGTGGCCGAGGAAATGATGGCCTACACCAAGAACAACATCCTGATCCAGTCCGCCCAGGCCATGCTGGCCCAGGCCAACCAGGTTCCCCAGGGTGTGCTCCAGCTGCTCCAGTGATTCGTCGCAAAGTCCGCTTTGCTTCGTTTCCGCCTTGCGGCGAAAACTACGCACGCTCCCTTGCTCCTCATCTCCCCACAAAGCCTAAGTTCGGCTTTGCGGGGGCCCCAGGGGCATCGTTCTTGGTAAGAACCGCATAGACCCGTTCTGATTCCCCCCCGGCCAAGCCGGGGGGAATTTTTTGACAAACGCCGGCGGGTATGCTAAAATAAACCTGATTTCCGGTTATCATAAATAGACAACCGGCCGCAAAAAGGGGGACGCCCATGGGCAACCTGTCGGAAAAGCGCCTGTTCCTGCTGGACATGGACGGCACCATCTATCTGGACTGCACCCTGTTCCCCGGCACGCTCCCCTTTTTGGAGGCGGTGCGGGCCAGGGGCGGGCGGTATCTGTTCCTCACCAACAACTCCTCCAAGTCGGTGGACGCCTATATCGAAAAGCTGGGCGGCATGGGCGTGGCCGCCGTTCGAGAGGACTTCCTCACCTCGGTGGACGCGCTGATCGCGGATCTGGCGGCGCGCCCCCCCTTCCGCCTATGCTACGCCTTCGGCACGGACAGCTTCCAAAGCCAGCTCCGGGCGGCGGGCGTGCCCGTCACCAACCGTCTGTCCGACGAGGTGGACTGCCTGCTCATCGGCTTTGACACCGAGCTGACCTTTCAGAAGCTAAAGGACGCCTGCATCCTGCTGAACCGGGGGGTGGAGTTTATCGCCACCAACCCGGACTGGGTGTGCCCCACCTGGTACGGCTCGGTGCCCGACTGCGGCAGCGTGTGCGAGATGCTGTACCGGGCCACAGGCCGCCGCCCCCGGGTCATCGGCAAGCCCCAGCCCGCCATGGCGCGGCTGGCGCTGGAGCGCACCGGGTTTCCGCAGTCGGCGGCCCTGATGGTGGGGGATCGGCTGTATACCGACGTGGCCTGCGGGGTAAACGCCGGGATCGACACCGCCTTCGTCCTGTCCGGCGAGGGGACGCGGGAGGATTTAGCGGGGAGCGGCGTGACGCCGACCTGGGTATTTGACGACATCTCCGCCCTGTACCGGGCCTGGATCGGGGCGGGCTGAGCCGCCCGGGCGGGCGCATCACATTGGGAAAGAGAGTGGAACCATGAACGATCTGAAGCTGAACAACAAGCGCACGATTCTGGTGGGGTTGGCCTTCCTGTCCATCTGCGCCTTCTGGCAGATGTACGACAATCTGGTGCCCCTGATCCTCCGGCGCACCTTCGCCCTGGACGAGTCCCTCACCGGCATGATCATGGCGGCGGACAACGTGCTGGCGCTGTTCCTGCTGCCCCTGTTCGGCGGTCTGTCCGACAAGTGCGGCATGGGCAGGCTGGGCCGCCGCACGCCGTTCATTCTGGCGGGCACCGCCGGGGCGGTGGTGCTGATGAACCTGCTGCCTGTGCTGGACAACAGCTACGCGGCCGAGGCGGCCCCCTTCAAGCTGGCCAGCTTTGTGATTGTGCTGGGCCTGCTGCTGGTCGCCATGGGCACCTACCGCTCCCCGGCGGTGGCCCTGATGCCCGACGTGACCCCCAAGCCCCTGCGCTCCAAGGCCAACGCCATCATCAACCTGATGGGAGCGGTGGGCGGCGTGCTCTACCTGGGGGTAAGCGCGGCACTGTACCCCGCCTCCAAGACGGAGGGCGCGGCCCATGTGGACTACCAGCCTCTGTTCCTCATTGTGGCGCTGATTATGGTGATCGCGGTGGTGGTGCTGCTGCTCACCATCCGGGAGCCCAAGCTGGCAGCGGAAAACCAGGCGCTGGAGAAGCAGCACCCGGAGTGGAATCTGGCCAAGGACGACGGCAGCGGCCACGAGACCCTGCCCGCCCCGGTGAAGCGGAGCCTGGGCTTTCTGCTGGCCTCTATCGCCCTGTGGTTCATCGGCTACAACGGCGTGACGACCTGGTGGTCGAACTATACGGCGGAGGTGATGGGAGAGGGCTTGCAGGGCACCAACATCTGCCTCACCGTGGCCACCGTAGGGGCCATCGTGTCCTACATCCCCATCGGCGTGCTGGCCTCCAAGGTGGGGCGCAAGCGCACCATCCAGGCGGGAGTGGTGCTGCTGGCCGCCTGCTTCCTGGCGGGCTATCTGCTCACCGTCCGGGCCACCGCCATCACCCCCATCATGTACGTGGCCTTTGCCCTGGTGGGGCTGGCCTGGGCGGCCATCAACGTCAACTCCCTGCCCATGGTGGTGGAGATGTGCCGTGGCTCCGACGTGGGCAGGTTCACCGGCTATTACTACACCGCCTCCATGGCGGCCCAGGTGGTGACCCCGGTGTTGGCGGGGACGCTGATGAAGCATATCAGCTATCAGATCCTGTTCCCCTATGCCGCGTTCTTTGTGGCCATGAGCTTTGTCACCATGCTGTTCGTCCGCCACGGCGACAGCAAGGCGGAGGCAAAAACGGGCCTGGACGCCTTTGAGGACATGGATGATTGACGGGGCGCGGACAGAAGCGCGGGAACTCTACAGGCGGGCGCACGATGTGCGCCCCTACAGTCCGAACAAAAAGGGGAAATTGCTATGAAAGCCATGACAAAAATTAGCCTTGCCGCCCTGGGGGCGGCGGGGGCGTGGTGCGCCCTGCTCCGGCCCCGGCGGAATCAGCCGGGCTGGGATAAGCTGGCGGGTGTGAAGTACGCCCACCGGGGCCTCCACAACGCGGACAAGGGCGTGCCGGAGAACTCCATGGCCGCCTTCCAACTGGCGGTGGAGGCCGGCTTCGGCGCAGAGCTGGACGTCCACCTGATGGCGGACGGCAACCTGGCGGTGGTGCACGACAGCGACCTCACCCGGGTGTGCGGCAAACCGGGGATCATCGAGGATCTGGTGGAGGAGGATCTCATCGAGTACCCGCTGATGGGCACGGAGGAGCTGATCCCCCTGTTCCAGGAGGTGCTGGAGCTGTTTGAGGGCAAGACGCCCCTGATCATTGAATTGAAGGTGGCGGGCGGCAACGCCAACGCCCTCACCGACGCGGTGATGGCCATGCTGGAGGATTGGAACGGCGTCTATTGCCTGGAATCTTTCCACCCCGGCGTGCTGCTGCGGCTGAAGGAGCGGTACCCTTGGGTGCTCCGGGGCCAGCTCAGCCAGAACTTCCTCAAGGGAAGCGAGGTGCACGGCCTGTCCCTGCCAGCTCGGTTCCTCCTCACCAATCTGCTCACCACCGCCCTCACCGGGCCCGACTTCGTGGCCTACAAGTGGCAGGATCGGGGGAACCCCTCCCTGCGGCTGATGCGGGCGCTGTACGGCGTCCACGAGGTGGGTTGGACCGTCCGGGATCGGCGAACCATGGACGCCCTGGAGGCGGAGGGCGTGCCCGCCATCTTTGAGGGCTTTCTGCCCTGATGCTCTGCGGGGAAGTTTCGCACAGTTAAGGCCCAATGCACAAATTTTGTGCATTGGGCCTGTTCTGTCCATAGCTTGTCCCCCGCCATTCTCGTATACTTTCTTTCAGTGAAGCCGCCCCGCCGCTGAGCCGGCGGGGGCTGCTTGATCAAGGAGGAGCGCGTATGCGTACTGCCATCGTGACGGACACCAACAGCGGGATCAGCGTGGCCGAGGGCCGGGATCTGGGGTGTTTTGTGCTGCCTATGCCCCTGCTGGTGGACGGGGAAATCCGGTACGAGGGGGTGGATCTCACGTCGGATGAGTTCTACGCCGCCCTGCTGGCTGGGCGGGATCTGTCCACCTCCCAGCCCTCCCCCGGCGATGTGATGGATCTCTGGGACCGGGTGCTGGAGGAGTACGACGCCCTGGTGTATATCCCCATGTCCAGCGGGCTCAGCGCCTCCTGCCAGACCGCCATGGGGCTGGCGGAGAGCTATGACGGCCGGGTGCAGGTGGCAGATCTTCGGCGGATCTCGGTGACCCAGAAGCTGGCGGTGCTGGACGGGCTGGAGTTGGCCAAGCTGGGCCTCACCGCCGTGGAGATCCGTCAGGAGCTGGAGCGAGTGGCCATGGATGCCATGATCTACATCGGCGTAGAGACGCTGACCTATCTGCGGCGAGGAGGCCGGGTGACCCCGGCGGCGGCCGCCCTGGGCAGCCTGCTGAACATCAAGCCCCTACTAAAGATCCAGGGGGATCGGCTGGACGCCTTCGCCAAGGTGCGGGGGGTGAAGGCCTGCAAGCAGCGGGCGGTGGAGGCGCTGCGTGAGAGCGTGGAGGAGTTCCAGGCCAAGGGCTGGGACTTCGTGGTGGGCACCGCCCACACCTACCGCACCCCGGAGGAGATCCGGGACTGGCAGCACACCCTGGAGGACAACTTCCCCGGACTGCCCGCCTTCCACGGGGAGCTGGCCCTCAGCATCGGCTGCCACACCGGGCCGGGGGCCTTCGGCCTGGGCCTGGTGCGGCGGGTGGAGCTGCCCAAACAATAAAATTTGCGCGTCCCTCCGGCCACGCCGGGGGGACGCCTTTTTTGTTTCCAGATTGTAACGATTCTTTGGTTGACATTGTAAACCAGTCATGGTATGATAGGGCTACAATGTAAACCAAAGGAGGACTGGGCCATGGACGAGATCAAACTGAGCGCCAGCGAGTGGAACGTGCTGAACTGCCTGTGGAGGGACAGCCCCCGCACGGTGATGCAGCTGGTGGCGGAGCTGGAGCAGGCGGTGGGCTGGGCTAAGAGCACCACCATTACCACCCTGCGCCGGATGGAGGAAAAGGGCCTGGTGCGGGCGGAGCAGACAGGCCGGGGCAAATCCTACACCCCCGCCGTGGAGCGGGAGCAGGCCGCCACCGCCGAGACCCACAGCTTCCTGGATCGGGTCTATCAGGGCAGCGTGGGCCTGATGATGAGCGCCATGGCGCGGCGGCAGGAGCTGTCCGCGGTTGAGGTGGCCCAGCTCCGGGCCATCCTGGATCAGATTGACGAGGGGGGAGTACAATGACCATCATGCTGTTGGAGTGGGTGTGCACCGCCTCCTTTCTGATTCTGGCGGTGCTGGCCCTCCGAGCAGCCTTCGGGAAGCGGGTGAGCGCCCGGCTACGGTACGCCCTGTGGCTGGTGGTGCTGGTGCGGCTGCTGGTGCCGGTGCAGCTGTTCACCTCCCCCCTGGCCGGGACGTGGGTGAGGACGGAGCAGCAGGTGGAGCACAGCGAGGTGGAGCTGCCCACCGCCCCCGCGGCCACCGCGCCCATCGCCACCGCCCCCATGGAGGGGAACCCGGGCCTGCCGGTGACCAACGTGACCCCGGGCAATGTGCTGACGCCCCCTACCCTGCCGGACGCCCCCGAGCCCCCGGTGGCGCCGGAGGCGCCGGATCTCCGCAATCCCCCGGACTGGATGGCCCTGCTGGGCTGGGCGTGGCTGGCGGGGAGCGGTGCGCTGGCCCTGGGGCTGGCGTGGGCCAATCTGCGGTTCGCCCGCCGGCTGCGGCGGGTACGCATCCCCCTGGAGGGGACGGACTGCCCCCTGCCGGTGTACGCGGCAGCGGGCCTGCCCTCCCCCTGCCTGTTCGGGCTGTTCCGCCCCGCCGTCTACGCCACGCCGGAGGCGGCTGCTGATCCCACCATGCTCCGCCATGTCATCGCCCACGAGTACACCCACTTCCGCCAGGGCGATCACCTGTGGAGCGTCCTGCGGTGCGGGGCGCTGGCCGCCCACTGGTGGAACCCGCTGGTGTGGCTGGCGGTGGCCCTGAGCCGGCGGGACGGGGAGCTGGCCTGCGACGAGGGGGCCCTCAAGCGCCTGGGGGACGGGGAGCGGCTGGCCTACGGCAACACCCTGCTGTCCCTGGTGACCGCCAAGCCCGGGCCGGGCGACCTGCTGCGCTTCGGCACCACCATGGCGGGGGACAAGAAAAGCCTGAAGGAGCGGTTCACCCGCATCGCCCGCGCCCCCAAGCAGCTGCTGTGGGCGGCGGTGGCCCTGGTGCTGGTGACGGCGCTGGCCTGCGTGGTGGCCTTCGGGCGGGCGGAGGACAAGTCCGCCGGAAAAGACCCGATCAATCTGCCCCCGGCCGACCTAAACTTTACCCTGGAAGCCTCCGAGGACGGGAAGCCCTTTGTCCGGATCGGGGGCCAGGTGGACGGGCGGACGGTGGATCACACCGTCTGGTATCCGGAGGGCGACGGGTTTGGCTTCGGGGCGCTTGTGGATATCCCTGACGAGGGGGAGAAGCAGGGGCCGCAGCTGAGCGCGGAATATGAGTTCTCCACCGGCTGGGCCTGCGTGTCCGCCCGCTGGGCGGACGAGGAGCGCACCTCGGTAACGGTGTCCACATTGATGTCAGCTATGGTCAGCAGCCAATTCAACAGCGGCTACTGGGTGTTTACCGTGGAGCTCTCCGGGGACAGCGGCACGGTGGTTTTCAAGGAGCACTCCCAAGGGAACAGCAATCTGGGAGAGCCAACGCTGTACCCCGCGTCCCTCCCCGACGAGGACGCGGTTCAGGCCGCCCGCTACGCCGCCAAGCTGCTGACGGCGGCGGAGGACTACTACAAGAACGCCGCCGGGCGCGGAGCGGAGCTCACCTTCGACTGGGACGGCACCCCCACCATGCTGGTGAACGGCACCGTCATGGACGTCCACCCCGACTTGAACCGCAACGGCGTGCCGGAGACCATCACCGCGGGGCGGCTGTGCGCCCCGGACGCTGCGGACGAGGCCCGGACGAGCAAGGACGATTATCGGTGGGATCTGGGCGTGGTGGTGCAGGAGGACGGGGAGGTGCTGTGGTACGGCATCGCCGCCCAATTCCACGCCGGGGAGATCGCCATCCTGCTGTATAGCAAGGACGACGAACACTACCTGATGGAATTCGACATCAACGGCGGCCAGGGCCACGGCAGCGGCTACTACCGTATTTTCACCCTGGAAAACGGCGAGGAGCACACCGTCCGGGAGAACCAGGTGTACTTCGACTACGTCTCGGTGCCCGGCACCGGCGCCGACGTGCGGGAGAACTTCGACCCGGAGGCGGTGGCCGCCTTTGTGGAGGACGCGGACAGCCTGCTGGCGGACTGCGTGATTCTGGCGGACACCTCCGGGGACTTCTGGCCCGGCGACGACCCCCTGCGGGTGGATCTGCGGTGGCTGTCCAACTATGCCGTCGGCTTCCAGTGGAACGACAGCCTCACCACCCTGGAGAACCTGACCCGGTTCAAGCTGGCCGGGGAGGCCCCGGCCTACGCCCGCGACCTGGACGGGGATATGCGCCAGGAATTGATCCAACGCACCATCATCACCGACGAGGAGGGAAGCGCCCAGGGCCAGCGGGTGGAGCTGTGGCGGGACGAGACCCTAATTTGGGCCGACGAGGCGTACTACGTCCACGCGGGCTATAACGCCGTGTTCCTGTGCACCCTGGACGGGAAGGACTACCTGCTGCGCTACCATCCCACCATGTACCAGGGCAGCAGTACCTACAACTACCAACTGTTCACCCTGTCTAAAAATGGGGAGGAGCGGACGGTGAAAGAGGGCAGCGTATCCTTTGAGCTGAATTATTTCGCCGGCGGGGATTTTGGCGGCCCCGGTGGCAGCGAGTTTGTCCCGGAGGACATCGCCGCTTTTATGGAGGAGATCAACGACCTGTTGGCCCACAGCGTCCAGCTCATCAACACCGATTCCGAGCTGCTGGCCACCTTTGAGAAGGAGGGGCGGCTGTATGACAGCCTTTGGTGGCTGGATCACTGGGAGTCTGTGTTCACCCGCGACCCGTCCAAGTCCCTGCTGGAAAACCTGCGGGCTTTTAAGGAGGCCATGTCCGCACAGAGTTACGCCAAGACGCCCCAGCTGCGTACTCTGGACGAGTACGGCAGCCATTTACAGCTCACCTACCGGGACAAATACGTGCAGTTTGACGGCTACTGGGACGAGCTGTACCCGTCCGAGGTAGACTTCCAGGTGCGGGACTTCAACGGCGACGGCAAAGACGAGATCGCCTTCACGTTAAACGAAGGCAGAGGCACCGGGTGCTGGGTGGATCGGCTCTACCTGTTCGATGCGGACACCCTGACGCAGTATGACACCTCCGACCTGACGGAGCGGATCATCGCCCGGATCAGCTCCACCGGGGACGATCAGTATTTCTACCTCTCCGCCCCGGGCATGGATCGGGTGACCATCCCCAAAAGCGTGGCCTACTTCCCGGGGGAGCAGATCGAATTTGGGCAAATCGTGTACTATCACATTGAGGACGGTAAACTGACC
>JAETOJ010000048.1 GCA_021768085.1 Bacillota bacterium | reverse complement strand
TTCAAATAGAATTGATGAGACCCTTCTTCACGCTGTTTCCAGCGCTCCGAAGGACTCAAGTCCTTCTGGTGCTTTCTCGTTTCTTCGTTGTTTAATTTACAAGGTACAAACCTTCGCTCGCATCGAGCGGAGCTTTATTATACATCAAAGCTCCCCGCCTGTCAAGCCCCTTTTTTGTTTTTCGCAAATTTCTTTGCATTCAACCAGGAGCTTTCATCCAGGTGTCCGCTCTCGCGAACTTTTATAGGATATCACGCCCGGAGCTCTTTGTCAAGTATTAATTTTGATTTCTCAAAACTTTTTCTCAACCTCGTCCCCTTTTTGAGGGGCTTCTCACAGGCGCTCGCTTATATTAACAAATTCCCCCGCCCTTGTCAAGCCCTTTTTTCTGTTTTCTTCGACTTTTTTGTCCCACGATTTCCCCCTTGCGAAAGCGCCCCGCCTGTGTTACCCTAAAACATAGCCATCTCATATTATTTATAATAGGAAGGAGCCCCCTCTATGCTGCAAGTGGACAACCTGAGCCTCCCCATAGACGGCGATGAGCTCCTGCTTCGCCAGCGGACTGCCCGGGCCCTGGGCGTCCGTCCCGGCGACGTGCTTACCCTCTCTCTCCACCGCCAATCCATCGACGCCCGTCGAAAAAGTGACGTCCACCTGGTCTGCTCCGTCCGCGTCACTCTGAAAGACGAGTCCGCAATCCTCCACCGCACTCCAAAAGGCGTGGCCGCCGTGGCAGACGTCCCCTACATCCTCCCTCCGGTCACCCGCGTCTCCCCCTTTCCCCCGGTAGTGGTTGGTATGGGCCCCGCCGGGCTGTTCGCCGCCCTCACCCTGGCCCGGGCGGGCCTGCACCCCATCGTCCTGGAGCGCGGCCAGGATGTGGACACCCGCACCCGGGACGTGGAGCACTTCTGGCAGACCGCCCAGCTCTCCCCCGTCTCCAACGTCCAGTTTGGTGAGGGCGGCGCAGGCACCTTCTCCGACGGCAAGCTCACCACCGGCATCAACGACCCCCGCATCGCCCATGTTTTTGACGTGTTTGTCTCCCATGGCGCGCCCGCTGACATCCAATACGCCCACAAGCCCCACATCGGCACCGACGTGCTGAGAAGCGTGGTGAAATCCATCCGCCGGGAGCTGCTCTCCCTGGGGGCGGATATCCGCTTTGGCCAGCAGCTCACCGGCCTGACCCAAGCGGCTGGCCGCCTTTCCGCCCTCACCGTCCAGACAGAGAGCGGCCCCTACGCCCTCCCCTGCGACGCGCTGGTGCTGGCCCCCGGCCACTCCGCCCGGGACACCTTTCAAATGCTGTACGAGTTTGGCCTCCCCATGGAGCGCAAACCCTTTGCCATCGGCGTACGCATCGAGCACGGTCAGGAGGCGGTAAGCCGCGCCCAGTTTGGCGCGTTCTGGGATAAGCTCCCCGCCGCCGACTATAAGCTGGCCTGCCACCTGCCGTCAGGTCGCTCCGCCTTCACCTTCTGCGTCTGCCCCGGCGGGCAGGTGGTGGCCGCCGCCAGCGCCCCCGGCCAGGTGGTCACCAACGGCATGAGCCTCCGGGCCCGGGACGGCGCCAATATCAACGGCGGTTTTCTGGTGGGTGTAAATCCGGACGACTTCGGTGGGGACGATCCCCTGGCCGGCGTCCGTTTCCAGGAACACTGGGAGCGCGCTGCCTTCGCCGCCGGCGGCGGCAATTACCGCGCCCCCGCCCAACTGGTGGGGGACTTCCTGGCGGGCCACCCCTCTGCCGCCCCCCGCTCCATCCTGCCCTCCTACCGCCCCGGCGTCACCTGGACGGCCCTGGACGGCGCCCTTCCCGACTATGTCCTGTCCACTTTAAAGGACGCCCTTCCCATCTTCGACCGCAAGCTCCATGACTTCGCCCACCCCGACGCCGTCCTCACCGGGGTGGAGACCCGCTCCTCCTCTCCCGTGCGCATCCTGCGGGACGAGACCTTCCAGTCCCCCGCCCTACCCGGCCTCTACCCCTGCGGCGAGGGGGCCGGCTACGCCGGGGGCATCACCTCCGCCGCCGTGGACGGCATCAAAGCGGCGGAAGCCATTCTGCGGGGCTGAGCCCCGAATTTGGAGGTATTGTTATGACTATCGAGCACATCGCCCTGTACGTCAGAGATCTGGAGGCCGCCCGCGATTTCTTTCTGCGCTATCTGGACGCCTCCTCCAACCAGCTTTACCACAACCCCAAAACCGGCTTTTCCTCCTACTTCCTGTCCTTCGACGGCGGCGCGCGGCTGGAGCTCATGAGCAAGCCGGACGTGGAGGATCAAAGTCTCGCCCTGGCCCGGATGGGCTACATTCACGTGGCGTTCAGCTTAGGCAGCGCCGCCCGGGTAGACGAACTCACCGCCCGCCTCAAAGCCGACGGCTACCCGGTGGTCAGCGGCCCCCGCACCACCGGCGACGGCTACTATGAGAGCTGTATCGTCGCCATCGAAGGCAATCAGATCGAATTGACCGTCTAAAATCCCCCCGCAACCGCAAATTTACGCCCCGCAACCCAAACGCAACAGCAAATTGGTGGCCTTCTCCGCTGCCATCTTCTATACTGGCGGCATCCCAAACAAGGAGGTCATAACCATGACATTTGGTGAAAACCTGCAATTCCTCCGCAAGCGGCTCAACATGACCCAGGAGGATCTGGCGGAAAAAATGGAAGTCTCCCGCCAGTCGGTGAGCAAATGGGAGTCCAACGCCGCCTATCCGGAAATGGAAACCATCCTGCGCCTGTGCGACCTGTTCCACTGTGATATGGACACCCTGCTCCGGGGCGATGTGTCCCGCCGCTTCGGCGAAAACGCCGCCCTCTGGAACAGGCACATGAACGCCTTCGCCGCCGCCATCGCGGCGGGGGTGGCCCTGGTTCTGCTGGGCGTGACCCTTCTGATGTTCCTGGGCGAGTTTTTTGCCCAGGTGATGCTGGGCGGGGTGGTCTTTTTCCTGTTCCTCATCGCCGCCGTCACAACTTTTATCATCTCTGGCATGGGGCACGACGCCTTCCTCCGCCAGCACCCCGGCATCGGCCCCTGCTACACCACAGAGGAGATGAACCGCTTCGAGCGCCGCTTCCCCGCCCTCATCGCCGTCCCGGTGGCCCTGATCCTGCTGGGGATCACCGCCATGATCCCCATGGATCTGAACGCCCCCGCCCGCTTCACCAAAGATCAGTGGGACGCGGTGTGCGGCAGCCTGTTCCTGCTGTGCGTCACCATCTCCGCTGCCGCCCTCGTCTGGGCGGGCATTCAGCACTCCAAATACGGCTTCCCGGAGGAAAAGCTCACCCCCTCCCAGCGCCGGGTGGGCCGAATCTGGGGGGCTGGCATGGTGGCCGCCACGGCGCTGTACGTGGGCCTGGGCTTCGGCCTCGACCTGTGGGAGCAGGCCGCCCCCATCGTCTACACCGTGGCCGCCCTGCTGTGCGTGGCCGCCACCATCCTGGTGAAAAAGGACGGCGAATAGCCCCCAGCGCGCGAAAAGCCCGCCCCCGTTGGGGGCGGGCCATAGCCGTTGTCTTTACTTGGTGCCGAAGATGCGGTCGCCCGCGTCGCCCAGGCCGGGCACGATGTAGCTGTTCTCGTTGAGCCCCTGATCCACCGCGCCGCAGTAGATCTCCACGTCGGGGTGCTTGGAGGTAACCACCTCAATCCCCTTGGGGGCGGCCACCAGCACCATCAGCTTGATGTTCTTGCAGCCGTAGCCTTTCATGATGGTGATGGCCGCGTCGGCGCTGCCGCCGGTGGCCAGCATGGGATCCACGATCAGCACATCCCGCTCGGCCACATCCCGGGGCATCTTGCAGAAATACTGCACCGGCTCCATGGTCTCCTCGTTGCGGTACATTCCCAGGTGGCCCACCCGGGCGGCAGGCACCATGCGCAGCACACCCTCCACCAGGCCCAGGCCCGCCCGGAGAATGGGCACCACGGCGAACTTCTTGCCCGCCAGGATGGGGGCCTCCATCTTGCAGATGGGGGTTTCAATTTCCCGGGTGGTGAGGGGCAGATCCCGGGTGGCCTCATAGGTAAGCAGCATACCGATCTCGGACACGATCTCCCGGAAGTCCTTAGTGGAGGTGTCCTTGTCCCGCAGGATGGTCAACTTGTGGGAGACAAGGGGATGGTTTACCACGTGTACTTTTTCATTCATGTCGGCAGCTCCTTTGTTATCCAAATATTCCCGCAACCGGGTACGCGTTTCGAATCATTATAGCATATCCCCACCCCCTTGCCAAGACGCAAAGCCATATTTTTCGATTTTTTCCACGAAAGGGAGATCGCCCATGAACCCCGTCAAACAGCTCTGGTGCCGCGTGTTCCAGACCGTCCTGCGGCTGTCCGTCCCCCTTTTGCCCTACCGCCGCCCGAAGCTGGTGGACGGCGTGGCCGCCCTGCCCGCCATCCTGAAGGGACACGGCTGTACCCGCGTCCTGCTGGTCACCGGCCCCAACGTCACCCGCCGGGGCCTCACCCGCCCCCTGCTGAACGCGTTAAAGGAGGCGGGGATCGGCTGCGCCGTCTACGACAAAACGCCCCCCAACCCCACCGTCTCCGCCGTGGAGGAGGGGGCCGACCTCTACCGCACCCAGGGCTGTCAGGCCATTATTGGCTTCGGCGGCGGCTCCAACCTGGACTGTGCCAAGGCGGTGGGGGTGCGCGTCGTCCTGCCGGACAAGCCCTTGTCCAGGTGCGCCGGCATTTTGAGAGTGCGCCGGCCCCTCCCCCTGCTCATCGCCGTCCCCACCACCGCGGGCAGCGGCAGCGAAACCACCATCGCCGCCGTCATCACCGACCGGTCGACCCGCCACAAGTACGCCATCAGCGACTTTCCCCTCATTCCCCGGTACGCCGTGCTGGATCCCGCCGCCACCGTCAGCCTGCCCCCCTTCCTCACCGCCGCCACCGGCATGGACGCACTGACTCATGCGGTGGAGGCCTACATCGGCCGCTCCACCACAAAGGACACCCGGGAAGCCGCCCTCACCGCCACCCGGCTGATCTTCGCCAACCTGGACAGGGCCTTCGCCGACGGCTCCGATTTAGAGGCCCGCCGGAGCCTGCTGGAGGCCTCCTTCCTGGCGGGCTGCGCCTTCACTAAGTCCTATGTGGGCTATGTCCACGCCATCGCCCACGCCCTGGGTGGGGCCTACGACGTACCCCACGGCCAGGCCAACGCGGTGATCCTTCCCCTGGTGCTGGAGCGGTATGGCCCCGCCGCCCACCGGAAGCTGGCGGAGCTGGCCCGAGCCGCCGGAATTGCCCCGCCGGAAGCCGCTGCCCCCGAAGCCGCCGCCTCCTTTATTCAGGCCATCCAGGCCATGAACGCCCGCTTCGGCATCGGAACCACCATCCCGGAGCTGCGCCGGGCGGACATCCCCGCCCTGGCCCACCACGCCGACAGGGAGGCCAACCCCCTCTATCCCGTCCCCCTCCTGCTGGACGCGGACGAGCTGGCCCAACTTTTTGAGCAGCTGCTGGACAAGCCATAACAAAAGCCCCCGATCCCACACCCGGGATCGGGGGCTTCGTTCTTACTTTTTCTTCCGCCGGATCTCCACAACCACGCCCGCCACAACGATGCCCGCGGAGATCACCAGCATAATCTGGAAAATCAGCGGGTTCACCCAGGAGGGATCCCCGGCGCTCCGCCGGGCCAGCATATCGCCTACAGAGAAGTAGTCCAGGAATTTGGGCCCATAGGCGTCCTCCAGCACCAGATCGCACAGGCCATTGAACACCGGCGTGCCGAAGCTGACCAGCAGGGCGATCACCCCCGCCTTTACCCACGGACCTGCGGGCAGCCAGTACACCGCCGCGAACCCGGCCCACAGGAAGCCGCACCCCGCCAGCGCCAGCGGAACGGCCACCGGCACCAGCCAGCCCCCGCCCGTGAACGCCTGGATCACCGCCAGCAGCCCAAACACCCATACTGTCAGCACCGCCACGCACAGCGGCGGCACGTGCTTCCCGTAAAACCGCCACACAGCCCACCACGCCCAAGGCAGGGCCAGGCACGCCGCCGTAATGGCCAGCCCGCCGATGATCCACCAGCCCCCGGCGTACCACCAGCAGGCCAGCAGCAGCAAAATCAGACACCCTGACGCCGCCCCCAGGCAGATGGATAGCTTGTTCCGCCCCACCAGAAAAGGCAGGTTGGTGAAGCAGAAGGCCAGGGCGCAGCCCGTCAGCACGATCCAAAACCAGTCCAGCGTATGGAATATCGCCAGGTCGCAGATGAAGCAGACGGCCACGGCGGTGGCGTAGCTCACAGCAAAGAACAGCCGCACCCCCCTGGACACGCCCCGCCACACCGCCGCCTGCCGCGCCTGGGCCCGGGCCTTGTCGTCGTCGCACGCGGTGAAGAACTCGTGTTCCGTGATCCCCAGCACCTCGCAGATGGGCACCACCATGGACACGTCCGGGTAGGATAGCCCCCGCTCCCACTTGCTGACGGTGGACTCGGTGACGAACAGCCGCCCCGCCAGTTCCTTCTGGGTCAGCCCCGCCTCCTGCCGCTTCCCCCGGATGTACTCCCCAAAGGATTTTCTCTCGTCGGCCCCGCTCATATGCGCCCGCCCCTTCCCGTTTGATGTGTCCCTACCCTACCCCGCCGCCGGGAAAAAGTCAAGGCTTTCGGGCAAAAACCCAACTCGACCGTCAGGAAAGTCGGCCTGTGGCAACGGGTTGCGGGCACACAGCACAGCCTGCGGTCACCCTCCAATGGGCCCTGACCGCAGCTCACTTTTTCTCAAATTCATGTCCCGTGATCGGGTAATCAAAAGAAATGTACCTGACGCTTTTTCGCGCTACTGAGCAGGCGAACAACACCTTAATCTCCGCCCAGCACGAGTGCGAGGAACTGTATCTCTCCATGCCTGAGCCCGATTTGAAAGTCTTTCCCATGCCGCAGGAAAATACCCAAGATAAAACATAAGCAAAGAGCGCCCGGCCGGCCAGCCGGGCGCTCCCGCTTTTTAGTTCAGCTTCTCCAGAAAGGCGTTGACCCTCCCGATTGCCGCCTCCCTGCCGATCACATGGATAATGCCGTGGAGGTCCGGCGTATTGGTAGTCCCGGTCAAAGCGTAGCGGATGAAGGAGGACAGGTCGGCAATGGAGCCGTTGTAGTCCTCCGGGTGCTTTTTGTAGGCCCCCATCTTCACGCAGTAGTTGTGCCGCGCGGCCACCTCCTTCACCTTGCCAAACCAGGCGTCGGAATCGTCCTCATAGTCGAAGGTCTCCAAGTAGTCCGCCAGAATTCCCGGAATGCGCTCCCTGTGGGCCAGGAACGACTCGGGCAGCGCCCCGGCGTCCACGGCAAAGTCCGGGTCATATAGATAGGGGTAAAGCTCCATCAGGTCGGACCACTTGGCCACGTCCAGCCGCCGCTCGTGCCACACCGTGATGGACCGGCGGAAGGTATCCCCGTTGTCCCGGATAAAGCGGTCCAGCTGGGCGTCATGCCGCTTGGCCCAGGCGGAGACGGCGTCAAAGATCTGCTCCTCCGACATATGGCCGATCCGCTTTTTCGCCACGTTGTTCAGCTTGTCGAAGTCGAACAGCGCCCCGGCGGCCCCCGTCTTGGACAAGTCCAGGCGGAAGTCATAGATGGGCGCGTCCATATGTTCCTCCCGCCAGGGCTCGTAGTCCGCGCTGCCGATGGTCAGCAGGTAGTCCAGCACGGCAGGGATAGGGTAGCCCGCCTCGTCGTAGTAGCCCACCCGGGCCTCCGGGTCCTTCCGCTTGCTCAACTTGCGGCGGGAGACGCCCTCGCCGTCCTCCTTGACCTCGTTCTTCATGATGGGGCTCAAGTGGGTGTACCGGGGCACGGGGAAGCCCAGCAGCTCGAACATCTCCACGTGCAAGGGGATGGAGGCGATCCACTCGTCCGCCCGGATCACGTCGGTGGTGCCCATCAGGTGATCGTCCACCACATGGGCGAAGTGGTAGGTGGGCAGGCCGTCTCCTTTGATAATGACGGCATCCAGAATGTTCTCCTGCATGGAGAGATCGCCGCGGATCATGTCGTGGTACACCCGGCTGACTCCCAGCTTGCCGCCGCTGCGCATCCGGACGATCCACCGGTCGCCGTTGGCGATCCGCTTCAGCACTGTCTCCTCGTCCAGGTCCCGGCAGGCAGCCCACTGTCCGTAGTAGCCCTTCTGGGGCGCGTCCGCCGCCTCCTGCCGCGCCCGGATGGACTCCAGCTCGTCGGCGGTGCAGAAGCAAGGGTAGGCCCGGCCGATTTCCACCAGATACTTGGCAAAGACCTGGTAGATCTCCCGGCGGAGGGACTGGCGGTAGGGTCCATAGCTGCCCCTGTCCTCGGTCTCGCTTACCGCGCCCTCGTCAAAATGGATCTGGAACTCGTCCAGGGCGCTGATGATCTCGGTGACACCGTTCTCGATCTGGCGCTTCTGGTCGGTGTCCTCAATGCGCAGGAAGAACACCCCGCCCCGGCTCCTGGTAAAGATGCTGTTCAGCAGGGCGGTGTACAGCCCGCCGATGTGCATGAAGCCCGTGGGGCTGGGGGCAAAGCGGGTGCACACCGCCCCCTCCGGCAGCGCCCTGGGGGGATACATGGCCTGGGCCTCCTCACAGGTCGTCTTGATATTGGGAAACAGCGCGTCTGCGACACGTTTGCTCATGCCAAAGCCAACTCCTTCCGGTAAATTCGCTCTCTGGTCCACAGATTCGCCGGTATTATACTATAGTTTCCGGATCGCTGTCAATGATCAGGCGGACCGTCCCCGCCCCAGTCAAGGCCCCCGGCTAAGCCCAATGTCAAGAGGTTAAGCCCCAACCCGGCGTTACACCATCGTTTTTTCGTTGTTTACAATTAGCTTACCGCTTCCCCATTGACAGCAGGATTCAATATGAGAAAATGCAGTAATTTCAACGGTTTCGGCAGGGTGATGCTTCTATTGAGCATCACCCTGTCACGCTGTTTTTTGAGTTCATTCTGGTACGGCTTTAGCCAATGAAGGTCACCTTTAGCATAAGCGGAAAACAAAAACCATAAACAAATCCATAATAATTATATCATCTCAAACAAAGCAGCGCAAATTGTGTCGGGAAACGTACCTCGATTTGAGGTACAATAGGTTCAGATTTGAAAAACCATTGGCGAAGAAAAGCCTATAGAAAAATGCGGCGATTTATGGTATCCTGTCAAAAAGGCAACCAGGGAGGACACCGCCATGACAGATACACAGCGCCGTGGCGCCGCGAAACAGTTTGCCGCCGATTGGCAGGGCAAGGGCTACGAGAAAGGCCACAGCCAGACCTTTTGGCTATCCCTGCTCCAGAAGGTCTACGGGGTGGAGGAGCCGGACAAGTTCATTACCTTTGGAGATCAAATCATGCTGGATCACACCAGCTTCATCGACGGCTTTATCCCGTCCACGCACGTCCTGATTGAGCATAAAAGCCTGGGAAAAGAGCTGAACAAGCCCATGATGGTTCCCTGCTGTCCCCGTTTCAGCAGGCCAAACGCTACGCCGCCGAGCTGCCCTACTCCCAGCGGCCCCGGTGGATCGTGACCTGTAACTTCGCCGAGTTCTACGTCTACGACATGGAGCGGCCCACCGGAGACCCGGAGATCATCAAGCTGTGCGACCTGGAAAAGGAATACTACCGCCTGCAATTCCTGGTAGACACCGGGGACACCAACGTCAAAAAGGAGATGGAGGTCTCCCTGCAAGCAGGCGAAATCGTAGGCGTCCTCTATGACGCCCTGCTGAAGCAGTACAAAGACCCGGAGGCCGAGGACACGCTGAAGCCCTATGCGTCCGGCTGGTGTTCTGCCTATACGCCGAGGACGCCGGTATTTTCGGCAGCAAAAGTATGTTTCATGACCATCTCCGGGACATTCCCGCCAGCGGCATCCGCAGGGCGCTGGTGGAGCTGTTCCGCACCCTGGATCAGAAGCTGGAGCAGCGGGACAAGTATCTGGCGGACGATAACCCGGCGCTGGCGGCGTTTCCCTATGTCAACGGTGGGCTGTTCAGCGATGAGAACATCGAAATCCCTCCCTTTACCGAGGAATTGAAAGCCCTCCTGTTGGAAAAGGCCAGCGAGGACTTTGACTGGTCAGCCATCAGCCCCACCATCTTCGGGGCGGTGTTTGAGAGCACCCTGAACCCGGAAACCCGGCGCTCCGGCGGGATGCACTACACCAGCATTGAGAATATCCACAAGGTCATTGACCCGCTGTTCCTGGACGGGCTGAAAGCAGAACTTCATAGTATTGAAGAAGAATCGCTGCCGCTCCTCAAGCGTCGCTCTGCTTCCTTGACCCAGCCTGTGGCTCTGGCAACTTTTTGACAGAAACTTATATTTCATTGCGGCGATTGGAAAATCAGGTCTTGCGATGTTTAACAGATCAAATTAGCATGGACTTGGACGGCATTATCCAGGTGTCCATCGGCCAGTTCTATGGTATTGAGATCAATGACTTCGCTGTGACCGTGGCAAAGACCGTCCTGTGGATCGCGGAGAGCCAGATGATGAAGGAGACTGAGGACGTGGTGCATATGTCCTTGGATTTCCTGCCGTTGAAATCCTACGCCAATATCACCGAAAGCAACGCCCTGCAGCTGGATCGGGAGAGCGTGGTGCCCAAGCATAAGCTGAACTACATCATGGGCAATCCGCCGTTTGTGGGGGCCCGTATGATGGGTTCGGCACAAAAGACGATGTAAATGCGACTTTCCCTGGCTGGAAAAACGCAGGCAATTTGGACCATGTTTCCTGTTGGTATAAAAAGGCGGCGGATTTGATGGAAGGAACCGCCATTCGCTCTGCATTGGTGTCCACTAATTCCGTAACTCAGGGTGAATCGGTGACAAACCTGTGGAAGCCGCTGTTTGAGGCTGGCGTCCACATCGACTTTGCCCACCGTACTTTCCGTTGGGACAGTTAGGCCAAAATCAAAGCCCATGTGCATTGCGTATGGTTTTACACGGGGTACACAGGCGCGTACCAACGAGAGCGCCTGCGTGGCGGAGTTGATGAGGATATATCAGAAGTTGACAAAACATTAACGGATAATTGTAGAACAGTGGCTCTCTGATAGATTAGAGAGCCACTGTTCTCAGTCTGTCGAAAAAGTCTGCCGTGGGGCAGACTTTTTCATATTTATGAGGTAAAATAGAGCAGGGTGAGAAAAATGATGGAAAAGGGGAAAATGGAGCGGGACGTGGTGGAA
>JAETOJ010000105.1 GCA_021768085.1 Bacillota bacterium | reverse complement strand
AAGATGCCGTTGGTGCCGATGACCGTCTGCTGGATGATGGCATCGTCCAGCGGGGTCACGCTGCCGCCGCGATAGGTTTTCAAAACGATGTTGTTAGCCATTGCCGCTCCTCCTTAAAATTTTGGTGAGGTCCAGCCGGACGGTGCCGAACACCAGCTTGGTGTTCTTCCCGCGCTCCCGCCCGGTGAGGATGCTCCGATAGGCCACCCCGTCCGAGATGATGTCCACCTCCTGCCCGAACTCCATCCGCTCCGGATTCACCAGCCCATCATCATTCGCCATGGTCAGCTCGATGAGGTTGGAGTAGGCCAGCCCGGAAAACTTGTCGTGGGCGGCGCGGATGGCGGCGGCATCGAAACTGCCGCCCTCCTCATGCTGCACCGCTTGCAGTTCGCAGACCACCGGGGTGATGCGGTCCCGGTCGTAGGTGTCGTAGCCCAGGTCTGGGTGGAGGTAGTAGGTGCGGGTGGCGGCGTAGTCGGCGCTGTCGTACAGCACCAGCTTGTTCACATCGGCGCTGACCTGCTTGATGGTGACGCTTTTCTTGATGATGTTCGGAAGGTCCGCCTCGATGGTGAGAATGCCGTCCCCAGCCCGGCCCACCGTCAGGTGTATTTCCCGGTTCTGGATGTCCAGCGCGGCCTTTACCAGAATGCCGTATTTCTGCATGGCGGGGATGATGACCGATTCCATCAGGTTGACGATGTTGTAATGACCGCCGCTCTCTGCCGGGGTGATGTGCAGGCTCCAATCGGTGGTGGCGCTGGTGTGGGCCACAGACAGGCCGTGGATATTCTGGAGCGTGTCTGGGTTGTCGATAAAGGTCTCCCGAATGCGGTCACAGATGAACTCCTCCAAAGTACCAGTGTTTTGCAAGTCCACATCAAATAAAATGCTGGTGTTCAGCAGCTCCACCAGGGGCTTGTAGGAGATGGTCTGGAGCCGCTTGGAGCGGTCGGTGCCGTAGCCGATCTCGGTGACCACCCCGGCGTACTCCTCGCTGCCCCGGCTGATACGGATGAAGTCCTGCTTTTCGATACCGGGGAGGGCCAGCACCGTGATGGTGTTCTCGTCCGAGGTGAGGTAGCCCTCTTTGTAGGTGACCTCGTTGACATTGGTGTTCCCGACCATCGTGAAGTCAGGCCGGAAAATCTCCACACTATACGGTTTCATACGAAATTTTCCCCTCCACCATCATTTTCAC
>JAETOJ010000008.1 GCA_021768085.1 Bacillota bacterium | reverse complement strand
TTTGCTGCCATGAATCTCAAAAAGCTGGCCAGATGGAAAGCAATATGGCCAGCTCGTCTTCCTTTCCTGCTGTTTTCCGCCCGTACGTATCTTTTATCCTCCGCGGCCTGCCTGGATATTTCCCAGGCAGGCCGCTTTTCGACAGGCTGGGGGAGACGGTAAAGCCGTCTCCCTTTTTTTCTCAGCCGGCTTGGGCAGATTGACGAAAGAAAAGCTGTGCGCATATGGCGGACAAATGTTCCGGTTTTTTCCCAAAGGCAGGGGGACGTCCACAGATTTTGCAAGAATTCCGGGCGTTTCCTGCTTAAAACGGGGAGAAAAGAGGCGGGGCCTGGGGGGAAAATGGGCCGGATTTGACGCAGTTTTGAGCATTTTAATATTGACAGCGGCGGACGGGATCGGTATAATGTTTACCGTGTGGGTGCAGTCTGCTACATGAATCAAGACGCTGCGGCCCCTGCAATTTGTGGGGCGGCAGTTTATCGCTATACAGCACTGAACGGGGCGCGCCCCGTTCGCCGTTTTCCCTCCGGGAAAACGAGGATCCCTGCCGACCGGTGGGGCTTTATCCCGGTTTAACCTGAGCAGGATTGGCACAGTTCCGTTTTGCCCGGTTAAATATAAAATAAATAGGAGGATAAGTATGAAGAAGTTTCTGAGCCTGGCGCTGGCGCTTGTGATGGCCCTGAGCCTGTTCGCCTGCGGCCCCGCCGAGACGAACGAGAGCAAGGCCCCTGAATCCAACGCGCCCACCAACGAGTCCAATCCCCCCGAGGAGACCTATGAGGGCCTCGACTGGGAGGCCATTTCCGCCATGGACTATGAGGAGGCATCCGACACGATCTATGATTTCGTGCTGGGCGACTTCAGCGAGGCTTACGCCATCGCCAAGGAGGCCACCGGCGACGAGCGTATGGCCCTGATGGCCATTGCCGAGGCCAAGCTGCTCCAGTCCGGCGTTTTCCTGCCCGTCCAGTCCAACGGCGGCAACTACGCCATCAGCCGTATGGTGCCTCGTACCACCACCCAGGTGCTGTGGGGCATGGACGAGTACCGTTACTACTGCGCCCTGGTGACCAACGAGCTGATCACCCTGGAGGACAACAACGCCCTGAAGGCTCTGTGGGCCGAGTCCGAGGATATGGCCGCCTATTATGAGGCCGCCAAGGCCTATCTGGCTGAGCACAACTATACCCTGAACGATACCTATACCGTGCCCACCAGCTATATCGTCAACATCTGGGACACCATCGGCACCTCCTACACCTCCGACGCCATGTTCATCGCCGGCACCTATGACAACCTGCTGGAGTATGACGCCAAGGGCATTCAGCAGCCCTGCCTGGCCACCAGCTATGAGGTGTCCGCCGACGGCCTGACCTACACCTTCCACATCCGCGAGGGCGTGAAGTGGGTGGATCAGCAGGGCACTGAGATCGGCGAGGTCACCGCCGACGACTGGGTGGCCGGCATGGAGCACCTGCTGGACAACGCCGATGAGCTGGGCTACCTGCTCACCGTGGATCAGGGCTGCGGCCTGAAGGGCTTCGACGCCTACCTGCAGGGCGAGGTCACCTTTGAGGACGTGGGCGTGAAGGCTCTGGATGACTACACCCTGGAGTACACCCTGGAAGCCCCCTTCGCTCCCTTCCCCACCATGCTGGGCTACAGCATCTTCGCCCCCCTGAACCGTGAGTTCTACCGTTCCCAGGGCGGCACCTTCGGCGCCGAGGGCGAGGAGTACACCGCCGGCGATTACGGCAAGACCCCCTCCAACATCGCCTACTGCGGCCCCTACCTGATCACCAGCTACACCGCTCAGAACAGCGTCCGCTACGCGGCCAACCCCTCTTACTGGAACGCCGACGCGGTGACCATCAAGAACCTGGTTTACAGCTACAATGACGGCAGCGACCCCCTGCGCAACTACAACGAGGCCAAGTCCGGCGTCATCTCCGGCGGCGGCCTGCGCGCCGAGGCTCTGGAGCTGGCCAAGACCGAGAAGCCCGAGGGCCAGGACAAGACCTACCTGGAGCTGTACGGTTATGTGAGCCGCTGCGACGGCTCCACCTTCCCCGGCTGGAACAACGTGTACCGCAACACCTGGAACAACTATGACAACAACGGCGTGGGCGTGTCCGCCAAGCGGGACAACGAGGCGGAGATCGCCCGTACCCGGGACGCCATGACCAACCGTCACTTCCTGCGCGCCATCACCTACTCCATCGACCGGGGCTCCTACAACGCCCAGCTGGTGGGCGAGGAGCTGAAGTACACCAGCATCCGCAACTCCTACACCCCCGGCACCTTCGTGTACCTGGCCGGCGAGGTGACCGTTGACATCAACGGCACCTCCAAGACCTTCCCGGCCAACACCTCCTACGGCGAGATCATGCAGGCCCAGCTGGACGCCGACGGCGCCCACATCAAGGTCTGGGATCCCAATGGTGACGGCGGCGCGGGTTCCGGCGACGGCTTCGACGGCTGGTACAACGCGGCCAACGCCAAGGCTGAGCTGGAGCTGGCCATCGCCCAGCTGGCTCAGATCGGCGTGGAGGTCTCCGCGGAGAACCCCATCCACCTGGATTACCCGGTGCGCACCTATGACAACTCCTACCGGAACGCGGCCAACGTGGTGAAGCAGTCCATCGAGGATGCCCTGGAGGGCAAGGTCATCATCGACCTGGTGGACTACGATAAGAGCGAGGACAACGAGCACGCCACCTACCGCATCAACGACGGCCGGGACGCCAACTTCGACGTGGCCATCGCCTCCGGCTGGGGCCCCGACTACGGCGACGCCCAGTCCTACCTGGATACCGTTCAGGCCGGCGGCTATATGTGCAAGAACTTCGGTCTGTATTGATCCGCACCTGATTGCGACCAAATCCACAAGACGCACGTGAGGGGGTGGGGGTATCCCACCCCCTCGCGCTATAACGAGAGGCAGAGCGAGGCTATAGTATGGGAAAATATGTGATAAAACGGCTTCTGCGCGGCGCGGTTTCCGCGATTATCGTGGTGCTGATTGTGATGGTGCTGATCTACTCCCTGCTGGATCGGAACAAGATTTTCTCCGGCGACCCCGCCTACAACCACACGGCCAGCAACACCCGCACCACCTATGAGTATTCCCGCTGGGAGTCCTATGGCTACGTGGACTATGTCCCCTATGCGGACTATCTGAGGGATCTGGTCAAGGCGGGGGAGATCGACGCGGAGACCCAGAAAGCTGCGGCCTCTCTGGGCCGGAAGCCGGAGCGGGATTCCGAGCTGACGGCGGAGTACACGGCCAAATTCCGGGAGTACTATGAGTCCAAGGGCTATGAGGTGATCCGCCTGGACGCGGACACCAAGAAGAACGGCCAGATCAAGAGCGGCGGCAACCCCGCCCTGTTTGCCACCAAGGACGTTCCACTGATCCAGCGGGCCATCAAGTATTTCACCGAGATGTTCCAGATCGACAACATCCATTACGTGCCGGAGGAGAACGACATCGGGGAGCGGGGGCTGACCTTTACCCTCTACGACCCAATGTACGGGGGGGAGAAATTCTCCCCAGCCATCATGGGGAACGGCACACGGCACAAGTACCTGCTGTACTTTGATCACCAGTTCCCCTATTTCCACCAGAATTTCCTCACCATCAATCTGGGCGAGTCCTACACCGTGAACAAGGGCGTGGACGTGTTCACTACCATGACGGAGACTCAGGGATCCTACGTGCTGTCCACCATCACCTTCCCCACGGGGGTGACGCTGGAACGGGCGGATGACCTGCACACGGCCACCTATGTGGAGGGATCCAGGGACTCCATCGCGTCCAACGCGGAGCGGTTCACCGACGACTACACCAACGTGAGAACCATCAATAAGGGAATGTCCCGAATGGGCTACTCCTTTGTCATCGGCATCATTTCCACCATTCTGGCCTATGTGCTGGGCCTGCCCATTGGCCTGCTGATGAGCCGGCACAAGGAGGGCTTGCTGGACAAGATCGGCACCATCTATATTATGTTCATCATCGCGGTGCCCAGTCTGGCGTATATCTTCCTGTTCAAGGCCATCGGCGGCTCGGTGTTCAAGCTGCCCACGCTGTTTGACCTGGACTCCGGCAGCAAGCTGATGTATGTCCTGCCCATCGTCTCGCTGACCCTGCCCCAGCTGGCCAACCTGATGAAGTGGATGCGCCGGTATATGATCGATCAGATGAACTCCGACTATGTGAAGTTCGCCCGTTCCGGCGGCCTGTCGGAGACGGAGATCTTCAGCAAGCATATCTGGAAGAACGCCATGATCCCCCTGGTTCACGGCATCCCCGGCAGCATCATTGCCGCCATGGTAGGCGCCATCATCACCGAGCGCGTGTATGTGGTTCCCGGCGCCGGCAACCTGCTGACCACGGCCATTAACCGCTATGACAACGCTGTCATCGTGGGGGTAACGTTCTTCTACGCGGTGCTGTCGGTTATCTCCATCATTCTGGGCGACATCCTCATGGCGACGGTAGACCCCCGTATCTCGTTCTCGACGAAGGATAGGTGAGAGCTATGGATCATGATTTGAGTCAATACGGTATGTCGGAGGAGAAGCTGTTCTCCTTCCACACCCACAGCGATCTGGAGTCGGAGGTCATCACCGCGCCCCGGTACTCCTACTGGCAATCGGTGTTCCGCGTGTTCTTCCGGAACAAGGTGAACATCGCCATACTGGCCCTGCTGGTGTTTGTGGTGGCGTTTGCCTATGCCTATCCGGCGCTGACCCACTATGACCCCTTTGCCAACCTCATGGATCCCGAATCCAAGCACCTGGGGCCCGCCGGGGCCATGCAGTATTTTGGGGCCGACCTGAAGTGGATCCTGGGCACCGGCGCCAGCGGCGAGTCCACCTTTGACGCCATCTGGAACGGCTCCCGTATCTCCATCTCCCTGGCCTTCCTCTGCGCGGCCATCAACATGACCGTCGGCGTGTGCATCGGCGCGGTTTGGGGCTTCTCCAAGAAGGTGGACATGATCATGATGGAGGTCTACAACATTGTGGGCAACGTGCCCACCATCCTGATCATCTCGGTCATGGCCATGCTTTTTGCTCCCACCTTCTGGACGATGGTGTTTGCCCTGACCATCACGGGCTGGCTGTTTATCGCCTACCAGATCCGCATCCAGGTGGTGATCATCCGGGATCGGGAGTACAACCTGGCCTCCCGTTGCCTGGGTACCTCCACCATCAAGATCGCCATGAAGAACATTCTGCCCTTCATGACGTCCGTCATCGTCACCCTGCTGGCCACCGAGATCCCCTCCTATATCTCCTACGAGGTGTTCCTGTCCTATATCGGCATGGGCATGAAGGATATGTCCCTGGGCCGCCTGATCTACGCCGCGGAGGGCGCCATGATCACCCCCGGCTGGGAGATGGAGTTCTGGAGCCCCGTGGCCATCACAGCCATCATCACCGTGGTGCTGTATGTGGTGGGCCAGAACCTGGGCGACGCGTCCGATCCCAGGACGCATATGTAAGGGGTGGCGGCTATGGAAGAAAAAAAGGTATTGCTGTCCATCAAGGATCTGGACGTAAAATTCCGGGTGCGCGGCAGAACGCTCACCGCCATCCGGGGGATCTCCCTGGATATCTATGAAAACGAGTCCATTGCTATCGTGGGCGAGTCGGGCTCCGGCAAGTCGGTCTTTACCAAGACCTTCGCCGGTATGTTGGACTCCAACGGCTTCATTGACAACGGCTCCATCATCTTCAACGACGACGAGCTGGCCGACACCGTGGTAAAGCTGGACTCCGTGGCCCACTCCCTCATGGACAAGGCCAAGCGGAAGCTGGACGAGTACGCCCGCCTGGAGCCGGGGGCGGCCACCTACCGCCGCATCCAGGAGCTGGAGCGGGAGAAGAAGGCCCGGGCCGGCCTGAGCGGCGAGGAGCAGCAGGCCGAGGAGGAGAAGCTCAAGGATCTCCAGCACCAGCGCACCGACCTCTACAACCTGAAGCAGACCTATGACCCCGCCAAGGAGAAGGACAAGATCCGGGAGGCCAGCCAGGCCATCAAGGATTACGACAAGCAGATCAAGGCCCTGCAGAAGCAGGCCGAGGCTCTGGCCCGGGAGCGGAAGCATGCCGCCGCCAACGACGAGGCGTACAACAAGAAGTGGCAGGAGGAGACGGCCAAGCTCTATGCCCAATATGAAAAGGAGACCAAGGGCGAGCTGTCCCCCGAGACGGTGAAGCGCAACGAAATCCTGGCCAAGGAGATCTACCTGTCCGTGGGCCGCTACGGCCTAAAAAAGCGGATCCAGTACACCAACAAGCTGCTGGAGGCGCTGAAGAAGGCCATGCAGATCGGGGTGGATCTGTCCGACGACAGCCAGCGCAGCGCCGTGTTCGACAACGTGACCTTCCGGGTGAAGTACCTGGACGAGACGGCGGAGCAGCTCCACGGCACCTGTGTGCTCAACCTGGCCAACGTGAAGTACGCCAAGGACTGGTGCCAGATCCGGGGCCGCCGGATCGCCACCGTGTTCCAGGATCCCATGACCTCCCTGAACCCCATCATCACCATCGGCAAGCAGATCACCTCTGTGATCCTCAAGCACCAGCAGTGCAGCGAGGCGGAGGCCCGGAAACGTGCCCTGGAGCTGATGCACAAGGTGGGCATTCCCAACGCCGCCGCCCGGTTTGACGACTATCCCTTCCAGTACTCCGGCGGTATGCGCCAGCGCATCGTCATTGCCATTGCCCTGTCCTGCCAACCCAAGATCCTCATCTGTGACGAGCCCACCACCGCCCTGGACGTGACCATCCAGGCCCAGATCCTCCAGCTCATCAAGGATCTGCAAAAGGAGTTCAACTACACCATCGTGTTCATCACCCACGACCTGGGCGTGGTGGCCAATATCGCCGACCGGGTGGCGGTGCTGTACGCCGGCCAGGTCATCGAGCTGGGGACGGTGGAGGAGGTCTTCTACGATCCCCGGCACCCCTACACCTGGGCGCTGTTGTCCTCCCTGCCCCAGCTGGCTCAGAAGAATGCCAAGCTGTACTCCATCACTGGCACCCCGCCCTCCCTGTATAACCAGATCGTGGGGGACGCCTTCGCCCCCCGGAATCCCTACTGTCTGGAGATCGACACCGTGGCGGAGCCGCCCATGTTCCAGGTCAGCGAGACCCATTTTGCCAAGACCTGGCTGCTGGATCCTCGGGCACCCAAGATTGAGAAGCCCGAGGGAATCCACAACATCCACGAAAAGCTGATCGCAGCATTCAACATTTAGGGAGGGTCGGATCGTGACGCAAGAGAAAGCAACTGAGGTCCGGGCCGGCAGCCTTCCGGAGCATGGCCCGTTGGACGAAAACGGCAGAGAGATCCTGCTGTCACTGAAAAATGTGGATATCACCTTCGGAAAGGGGGACACCGCTGTCCGCGCCGTCCAGGATGCCAGCTTCGATATCTACAAGGGGGAGACCTTCTCTCTGGTGGGTGAGTCCGGCTCGGGCAAGACCACCGTGGGCCGGGCAGTGATCCGGGTCAATCCTCTGGCCGGGGGCGAGATCCTATATAAGGGTGTGCGTATCTCCGGCAAGATCCCCCGCTCCCTGGATCGGGAGGTCATCCGCAACATCCAGATGGTGTTCCAGGATCCGGCGGCGTCGCTGAACGAGCGCGCTACGGTGGACTATATCATTTCCGAGGGCCTTTACAACTTCCACCTGTTTGAGAACGAGGCCGACCGGGTGAAAAAGGTGGAGACCATGATCAAGGAGGTGGGCCTGCTCCCTGAGCACCTCACCCGTTATCCCCACGAGTTCTCCGGCGGTCAGCGCCAGCGCATCGGCATCGCTCGGGCCATGGTGATGGAGCCGGAGCTGGTGGTGGCGGATGAGCCCATCTCCGCCCTGGACGTGTCCATTCGCGCCCAGGTGCTCAACCTGATGAAAAAGTTCCAGGAGGAAAAAGGGCTCACCTACCTGTTCATTGCCCATGATCTGTCGGTGGTGCGGTTTATTTCCGACCGCATTGGCGTGATCTATAAGGGCCGCATCGTAGAGGTGGCGGAGGCGGAGGAGCTGTTCAACTTCCCCCTGCACCCCTACACCCACTCCCTCATCTCCGCCATCCCCATTCCCGATCCCCAATTGGAAAAGAACAAGGTGCTTTACACCTACGACCCTACCATCCACGACTACTCGGAGGATAAGCCGGAGTTCGTGTGCATCGGCCACGACCACTATATCTACGGCAACAAGAAGGAAATCGCGGAGTATAAGGCCATCCGGGACAAGGGCGTGCCGGTGAAGGCCGTCACCATCCAGGATCCGGATCACCCCGTGGAGCACAAGTCCGACGACAACGCCGCGGAGCGGGCCGCCGACGCCGAGATCCTGGCCCATCCCGCCCGAGACACGGGCAGCATCTGGTATAAGATCCTGTCCTTCCTGCTGCCCATTCTGGGCATCATCGCCGCGGTGCTGTTCCGCAAGCATAACTATATCCGCAACTACAAGTGCTGCAAGAGCGGCGCCGTGGCCGGGTTCATCTTCTTGGCCGTGATCGCCGTGATCTTCGTGCTGCTGCTGGTGCTGGCGGTGATTTAGGCTTGGGGCGGACAGCAAGAGACAATCGGGATCGCCCCCACCCCAAGCCGGTAGAGAGAATCCAGCTGCCGGAGGGGAATGTGGGGCGGCGGCTGATTGCGGTGGCCGTTCTGCTGGTGATTGGCGGTGGCGCGCTGGCCTATGCCTTTACCCAGCTCATGACGCCGGAAACCGGCTGGCAGACCATCGAGGCCGATACTGCCCAGGGCCCCACCTGCGCCAGTGAGCTGGTGCTCCTCTACGAGCTGGGGGCGGACGGTGCCTCTAACCCTTCGGCGGAGGCGCGGGCGCTAACGGCGCTATATACCGATACCTGTCGGACGCTGTACCAGCTATTCCACGCTTCGGAGGGCTTTGAGGGCGTCACCAATCTGCGGGATCTGAGCCTCCACCCCAACGAGACGCTGACGGTAGACGAGCTCCTGTACCGTGCTCTGGAGGCGGTGCGGCGCCACGGCGACCGCACCATCTACCTGGGGCCGGTGTATGCCCGATACAACGGCCTGTTCTCCTGCCAGGACGACGCGCAGCGCCGGGAGTTCGACCCCCGGCTCAACCCGGATGTGGCCCGGGAGTATGAGACGCTGGCCGCCTACGCCCGGAATCCGGAGTCCATCGACCTGCGGTTGCTGGAGGATAACCGGGTGTGCCTCTATGTGTCGGAGGACTACCTGGCCTTTGCCCGGCGGGAGGACGTGGATCAATTTCTGGACTTCGGATGGCTGAAAAACGCCTTTGTGGTGGACGCGCTGGCGGAGCGGATGCTGGAAAACGGCTTTACCCACGGCGTGCTGTCCAGCTACGACGGCTTCCAGCGGAACCTGGACAGCCGGGAGACGGACTACGGCCTAAACGTGCTGGACTACGGGGACGGGGTGCTCTACCCGGCGGCGGTGCTGAACTACCGGGGCCCCCGGAGCATCGTGTGTCTGCGGGACTTTGCTGCGGAGGAGCTGGACTGGCAGCGGATCTGCCGGCTGGAGAGCGGCGAGACGCGCACCGCCTACCTGTCTCCGGAGGACGGGCTGTGCCGGAGCGCCGTCCACAGCCTGATCGCCTATTCCGCCCAGGCGGGCTGCGGGGAGATTGCCCTGGGGCTGGCCCCCGTCTACGTGGCGGAGGAGCTGGAGCCCAGAGCGCTTGAGGGGCTGGCCCGGGAGGGAATTCAGTCCATCTACTGCCGGGATCGGGTGATCTACGCCACCGAGCCCGGGGCAAGCATCACCAAGCTGTATGAGGGCGACGGGGTGCGCTACACCCTGGCCCGGAGCTGAGAGACGAAAAAAGAGCGGCCCCTGGAGCATTCCGGGGGCCGCTTTTTGCGCGGGCAGGAAAAATGCCGCCCATCCCGGGCGGCATTTTTGAAAACGGGGAAAACTCAGCGCTTGCTGAACTGGGGAGCCCGGCGGGCAGCCTTCAGGCCGTACTTCTTACGCTCCTTCATGCGCGGATCGCGGGTGAGGAAGCCAGCGGCCTTCAGGGCGGGGCGGAACTCGGGATCCATCTCCAGCAGGGCACGGGAGATGCCGTGGCGCAGGGCGCCGGCCTGGCCGGTGACGCCGCCGCCGGTGACGGTGGCGGTGATGTCCACCTTGCCCAGGGTGCCGGTGGTGTTCAGGGGCTGGCGAACCACCATCTTCAGGGTCTCCAGACCGAAATACTCCTCGATGTCACGGCCGTTGATGGTGATGGCGCCGGTGCCGCCGGGGAACAGATGGACGCGGGCCACGGAGGACTTCCGGCGGCCGGTGCCGTAATGATAAGGCTTCTTGCTCTTGTACATATTCCGTTACCTCCTTAGTCCACGGCCCAGGGCTCGGGCTTCTGGGCGGCGTGGGGATGGCTGTCGCCGCGGTAGATCTTCAGGCGGGTCAGCGAGTCCTTGGTGACGATGTTCCGGGGCATCATGCCGCGGACGGCCAGACGCATGGCCAGCTCAGGCTTGCTCTGCATCAGCAGGCGGTACTTGGTCTCCTTGAGGCCGCCCACCCAGCCGGAGTGGGTGCGGTAGTACTTCTGCTCCAGCTTCTTGCCGGTGAGCACCGCCTTGTCCGCGTTGATGACGATGACGAAGTCGCCGCAGTCGGCGTGGGGGGTGTACTCGGGCTTATGCTTGCCCCGCAGGATGGTGGCCGCCGTGACGGCCGTCTTGCCCAGAGGCTTGCCGGCAGCGTCCAGCACGTACCATTTGCGCTGGATGTTACCCTTGTTTGCCATAAAGGTAGACATTTCTGGTTTCCTCCATTTATCTCAAATTTGTATGAAGCATGGGAATGCTCCCCTTTACAACGGAGAGCATGATGTATTATAATGCGGGAAAGCGGATCTGTCAACCGAAATATCCGGATTTTTGCAGATATTTTTTAAATACTTGCTTATCCGCTGATAATCTTCAAAATGCTTCGATATACTCACTTCGATATTTTCATTATGCCGCGGGGAGGGGGCCCGTTCCCGCGAAGTTCGCTTTCGTCCAGGAGGTAGACGCCATGCAGCATATTCTGTCCTATCTGCGCCGGTGCGTGGAGGACTACGACATGATTCAGCCGGGGGATCGGATCGCCGTGGGGGTGTCCGGCGGGAAGGACTCGCTGGTGCTGCTGTACGCCATGGCTAAGCTGCGCCAGTTCTACCCCGTGCCCTTTGAGCTCCACGCCGTCACCGTCCACCCCGGTGCGCCTGGGATGGACTTCGGCCCGGTGGCGGCGTTCTGTGAGGAGCTGGAGGTGCCCTACCACCTGATTGAGACGGAGATCTTCCACATCATCTTCGACGTGCGGCAGGAGAAGAACCCCTGCTCCATGTGCGCCAAGATGCGCCGGGGGGCCATGCACAACGCCCTGAAGGAGCTGGGCATCCACAAGGTGGCCCTGGGCCACCACCGGGACGACGCGGTGGAGACCTTTTTCCTGTCCCTGTTCTACGAGGGGCGGCTGTCCTGCTTCCAGCCGGTGACCTGGCTGGATCGGATGGAGATCACCCAGATCCGCCCCCTGCTGTACTGTGGGGAGGGGATGGTGCGGGGAGCGGCAAAGCGGCACAACCTGCCGGTGGTGCACAATCCCTGTCCCGCCGACGGGAACACCCGGCGGCAGGAGGTGAAGGAGCTGGTGGCGCGGCTGTCCAGGGACTACCCCCGTCTGAAGGACTACGTGTTTGGCTCGATGCAGCGCCTGCCCCTGCCGGAATGGGGGCCGGTGGGGGGCGGACGGCGGCTGCGCCGCCGGGGAATGGAGGACGGCGATGCTGAATAAGATTTTCAATCCGGAAAACGCCTTTTTCCGCTTGATGGGGCTTTTGGTGGATGTGGTGGCCTTCAGCCTGATGTGGCTGATCTGCGGGGCCACGGTGGTGCTGCTGGGGCCGGGCACCACCGCCCTGTACGACGCCATGGCCCGGCACCTGCGTAAGGGGCAGCTGGGGGGCTATGTGCGCTTTTGGGAGTCGCTGAAGGCCAATTTCAAGGTGGGGTGCCCCGCCGGACTGGTGATCGTAGCCCTCGGGTACGTGCTGGTGAAGCTGCGGGGGGTGCTGTTTGAGGCGGCGCGGACGGGGGATCAGGCCATGCTGATGCTCTATGTGGGCTTTTGGGTGTGCTTTGTGGTGATCTGCGGCATTGGGGCCTACATCTTCCCGGTGCTGTCCCGGTTTACCTTTGGGGTGGGGGGACTGCTGGCCACCAGCGTGAAGCTGGCCCTTGCCCACCCGCTGACCACCCTGGGGCTGGGGATCGTCACCGCTGGGTGCATTTTGCTGAGCATTGCCTATTGGCTGCCCGCGCTGGTGCTGCCCTATGTGTGGGCGTGGCTGGCCAGCCTGCTGCTGGAGCGGGTGTTCCGACCCTTTATGGAGGGACAGGGAAAGGATCAAAACAGTAATTGAAGCCTTACGGGAGGAAAATGATGGCTGAGTTCGGTATGAGTGAAATGCAGGAAATGCAGAGGGCCCTTCAAGCCAGATATCAGGATCAATGGGAGCCCATTTGTCCGGAGACAGGGCAAAACAAAATGCTTTGGATGATTGGTGAAGTGGGGGAAGTGATCGACATTGTCAAAAAGCACGGGGGCTCAAGAGCGTCCACCGATGCCGAATTACGCAAAGCCCTGATCGAGGAGCTGGCGGACGTTCTGATGTACTATAATGATGTTATGCTGTGCTATGGAATATCGGTTGATGAGCTAAAGCAGACATATCGGAAAAAGTTTGAAATAAATATGAGCCGCTGGTAGATTTTCCTGTTTTGACTGTGTAGTCTGCCGTAGGGTGCGCTGTTCCTGAACTTAAAGATGAGGAGAAGCGACTGTGGAAATTGATCAGATTAATTCCTCAAATGCCGCCGCAGTGGCGGAGCTCATGGCCGCCATCAAGCCGGACTGGTGGGACTTTGAGGGGGCGAGCCAGCAGCTTTTGGAGGCGGAGGTCCACGCGAGGGAGAAGGGCTTCCGCAATTTGAAGTATGTGATCAGCTCCCCTGGGTTGTCCTGTCACGACAGGCCGCTGGCAAATTATGCGGACGAGCTGAGGACGCTGACTTCTCACGGCAGAGCGCATTTTGACTATTTTGTGGACTATGGATTTACTCCGGCGGGCCTGATCCCCAACTGCTACGGGAATCACTGTCATGGGATCATCATGATAAAGCCGCTGGTGTGAGCGTTCAGGAAGCAAGGAGCGGTACGGCCAGTGGCCGTACCGCTCCTTGCTTCATTTGTGGAGGTTATCCGCGCCGCCTCGCCAGGAAACCGGCACAGCCGGCGGCGAACAGGGCGAGGAGGATGGCGACGGAGCAGCCCCAGGTGGAGACGGGCAGGGGCCCGGTCGCAGCGGCAGACAAAAGGGAGGCCGCGGCGGAGGCCAAGGCGTGCCAAGGGAGGAAAAATGCCTGGGGAAGCAGTCCCAGGGGACCGTCCCAGTAGTGTCCCACGGCCAGCTCCTGGACGAGGGTGAGCAGGAGCATAAGGAGGCCGAAGGCACACAGCGGAAGGGCCTGCCGCAGGATCCCCACAGAGGGATCGCACAATTTGTATGCGGCGAACCCCCAGACGAGGAGAAAGAGAACCGACAGAACCGGAAGAAGGGACACAGCCGCGGACGGCAGGGCCGGGATCGCCCACATCAGCAGGAGGCCGAGGATCAGCGGAACAACGCCCAAACCAAGCAGCGGCAGCGTTTTTTTCATCTCAAAGGCTCCTTTCTAAACAGAACACCCGCCGGGAAGCGTCCGCCTCCCGGCGGGTGCCGGCGTCTGTCAGGGAATCAGGGTGGGCACCAGCGCCGCCAGCTTGTCCGCCAGCTGGGCGTGGCCCTTCCGGGTCAGGTGCATCCCGTCCACGTGGTTGAACTCGCAGTCCAGCGCCTCTATATAGTGGGCTCCAGTGAGGGCCACATGGGTGCGCAGGTAGGGGGGCAGCGCCCGGGATTTCTCAATACAGCCCCGGCCCATGGCCAGGCCGTTGTCCGAGCCCTCCATCTCCGGCAGGATCACCGGCGGGCACACCACCAGGATGTTGGGGGCGTGATCCCCCCAGCAGTCCACGCTCTGGGCCTTGCGCACCAGCCGCTCCATGCCGATGGCCACACAGGGGGCGTTGGCTCCGAAGCGTTCCTTTACATCGTTGGTGCCCAGCATGATGATCAGCAGGTCAATGACCTCATGGCTTTTCAGCAGGGAGTAGATCACGCTCAGCGCGTCCATGGTCTCATGGAGGGGATCGGGGAACACGGTGGTGCGGCCGGACAGGCCCTCCTCCGTCACCAGGTAGTCCGGGCCAAGGGCGGTTTGCAGGCGGCAGGTCCACCGCTCATCCTCATTGAAACGGATGCCGCCGTCGGCGCAGTCGGCAGGGTCGGCGCAGTAGCCGTGGGTGTTGGAGTCGCCCAGGCAGAGGATGTGCTTTTTCATGCCGGCCGCCTCACTTCTTCAGCTCGGGCAGGGAGGCGGCGGCCACGGACTGGCCCACCCGGCGGGCCTTCTCATCGGGCAGGGAGGCGTCGATGGCGTTGGCCACCTCGGGGTACTCGTCGGCCAGCACTGCCTTTGCGGCGTCCAGGATGAGGTCGCCGCCTCGGCCGGACATGACCCGGCCCTGGAGCTGGGCGTACTTAAAGCCGTAATAGCCGTGGTACAGGGCCAGGGAGTGGCCCAGGTACACGCCGATGGAGCGGTAGACCTTCTCGGCGGCCTCGCTGCCCTCGTCCAGCAGCTTCTGCACCACCTTCAGCTTCTCGGCGGGGGAGAGGGACTCGTCCAGCTCAATGCCCGCCCGGGGGGCCAGCTTGATGACGCCGTCCTGGGAGAAATACTTCACGCCGCAGCCGATGTCGCCGCTCCACTCGTCCCGCATGGCCTCCGGGTTGGCGTCCACCGGCACAAAGGCCAGCTCGTTGAGCCAGCCGGTGACCCGACCCTCCGCGTCCACATAGCCCACGGCCTCGCTGGTGCCCATGGCGATGCCCAGCACGTTGTTCTCACCCAGGTTCATGGCCCCCGCCAAGGCGGACACGTCGCCATCGTTGGCCACGATGTAGGGCACGTCCCCAAAGGTGTCGGTGATGGCGCGGATGTAGATGTCCTTCACCTTGGCGTCAAAGAGATCCTTGGGCACCTGGAGGAATAGGGAGGCGTTCATGGTGCGGTTGTCGATATACACGCCGGCGGAGGACACGCCTACCGCATCCACCCGAGGCATATGCTCGGCGGCGGACTTCAGGGCGGCCACAATGCCGTCGTAGTGGTAGTCGGGGTCGGAGTTGATCTTGGGGAACCACACCACCTCCTCGGAGAACACGGGCTCGCCGTCGATGACGGCGGACACCTTCCGGTCAGAGCCGCCGGCGTCAAAGCCGATGCGGCAGCCGTCCAGGTGGCGGCCGATGGCCTTGGGGTCGCTGCTCTCCGCGGGCACCTTGTCGCAGGAGACGATCTCAAAGGGGTGCTCGAACACGTTGGCCATGTAGTCCCAGTCGAAGGACTGACGGCCCGTGGCGGAATAGTGGACGTTCATTTTGTCCGCCAGCTCCTGGCTGCCGGCGATGTAGACCCGGAAGCCGCCGTACATCCACAGCATGGTTTTGATGACCCGCTCCACATAGTACTCGTCGGCGGCGGCCATGTCCGGGGTGCCGTGGATTTTCACGTGCCAAACGGCCACCTGACCGTTGGAACGCTCCACGGCCACGTCCAGGGGCTTGTCCGCCCCGGCCAGGAAGGCGCGGTTGAACTGGGCCAGCGGGATGAAGCCGGGATCCAGCTCCGGGACATTTTTGACAGATACTTCGATGCCGAGATGATTCATGACAGTCGTCCTCCATTTCAATCCATAGAAGTAACGGATGCGGGCAAAATGCGGGCTGGACGGAAGAAATTTCCCGTTTTTTGTGACAGTAGCCAAAAAACGCCCAGTATCCATACTATAAGCCTATCAGTTTTCCGCAAAAAGTCAAGCATTTTTTGAGCGAAATGAAAATTATTTTCGTCCACACCCTTGACGCGGCCCCTCCGGGCGGGTATCATAAGGGTAGTTTAAGCGAAACTGATTTTCAGAAAGGTGGAACGCGTTATGGATGTGAAACGTATGCAGGGCCATCAGCAGTGGCTCAGGGAGGAGCTGGATCGCTGTGTGACGTTCTGGCTGAAGAACGGCATGGATCCGGTGCACGGCGGGGTGTATACCTGCCTGGATCGGGAGGGGAAGGTGTTCTCCACCGACAAGAGCGTGTGGATGCAGGGGCGCTGCGGCTGGATCTTCGCCTACCTGTGCCACCTCTACGGGCCCAAGGACGAGTGGCTGGCCGCCAGCAAGAGCTGCCTGGACTTCCTGGAGGAGCACTGCATCAACCATGAGGCCGGTGGGCGACTGTACTTCACCGTCACCGAGGACGGCAAGCCCCTGCGCCAGCGGCGCTACTGCTTCTCCGAGGCGTTCTACGCCCTGGCCAACGCGGAGTATTACGGCGTGGCCGGCGGGGAGGAGCACCTGGAGCGGGCCCGCCGGGCCTACGACCTCTACTGGGATCTGAACCATGGCATGAAGGATCCCACCGGCCTGGGCCCCAAGACCATCCCCGAGACCCGCACCGGCCGGGCCTTCGGCACCCCCATGATCATCCTGAACGTCACCGGCACCCTGCTGCGGGTGGATCCGGAGCGCAAGGAGCTGTATGAGCAGCGGGCCCAGCAGTGCGTGGACGAGATCTTTAAGTACCACGTGCACCCTGAGCTGAAGTGCGTGCTGGAGAACGTGGGCCCGGACGGCGAGGCCCGGCTCAACTACACCGAGGGCCGCGTCGTCAACCCCGGCCACGACATCGAGGGCGTGTGGTTCCTGCTGGAGCACGCCCAGCGCACCGGCGACCAGGAGCTGGTGAAGAAGGCCGCCCAGATCTTCGACTGGGCCATCGACCTGGGCTGGGACAAGGAGTACGGCGGGCTGCTGTATTTTGTGGACTGCCTGGGCAGGCCCCCCGAGGCGTATGAGCACGACATGAAGCTGTGGTGGCCCCACGACGAGATCCTCATCGCCAGCCTGATGCTCTACCGGGACACCGGGGAGGAAAAATACCTGGATTGGTTCGAGAAAACGCTGGACTATTGCAAGCAGTACTTCTCCGACCCGGAATACGGCGAGTGGTACGGTTATCTGCGCCGGGACGGGAAGCCCACCCAACCCCCGTGTAAGGGGAGCACGTTCAAGGGCCCGTTCCATCTGCCCCGGATGCTCAGTATGTGCGAGCGGATGATGGATGGGCTGCTGAACGGGCAGTAAGGGGGCCTTTATGCCTTACGGCGACGTATTCACCAGAATCAACCGGGAATATTATCAGCTCACCAGCGCGGAGAAGAAGATCGCGGACTATATGCTCCTTCAGCGTCAGGAGTGCCAGTATATGTCCATCTCCGAGATGGCGGAGGTGGCGGACGTGGCGGAGGCCACTGTCTCCCGCTTCTGCCGCCGCCTGGGCTACAAGGGCTACAGCGCCTTCAAGCTGGCGGTGGCGGGCTCCGGCTCCGCCCAGCGGCCCATGAGCCCCCTGTATGGCGAGATCCAGGCCGAGGACAGCCTGGGCGATATGTGCCAGAAGATCTACGCCGCCGATGTGGATGCCATCACCCAGACTCTGTCCCTCATCAACCCCGGGGCGGTGACCCGGGCGGCGGATCTGATCCTGTCCGCCGACCGGGTGCTGTGCATGGGGCTGGGCGGCTCCATGGTGCTGGCCCAGGAGGCGGCCCACCTGTTCTCCACCGCCCTGCCCAACTTCTACGCCGTGGAGGACTCCCACTTCCAGGCCATCCGCTGCGCCCTGCTGACCCCCCAGGACGTGGTGGTGTACTTCTCCTACTCCGGCTCCACCCGGGACGTGGTGGACGTGATGAAGATCGTCCAGGAGCGGGGGGCCAAGACCATTCTCATCACCCGCTTCCCCAAATCCCCCGGCGCGGCCTGCGCCGACGTGGTGCTGGAGTGCGGCGCCCGGGAGGGCCCCCTCCAGATGGGCTCGGTGGCCGCCCGGATGGGTCAGCTCTACCTCGTTGACGTGCTGTTCAGCGAGGTGTGCCGCCGAGACATGGAGACCTGCCGGGAGCGGCGCAAGCAGGTGGCGGACGCCCTGGCGGACAAGCACCTGTGAGGCGAAACGAAAATATTTTCCCGCAAGAGAAAATTTGCGAAATTATTTTCAAATAGTATTGACAAACCGAAGGAAAGATTATACAATCTGAACAAGAGCCTGCGGTGTTGGCAGGCGGAGAATTATTAATTATGAGGAGGAACACAGAATGAAGACGATTCGCAAGGTTCTGGCCCTGGTTCTGGCGCTGTGCATGGTTCTGGCGCTGGCCGCGTGTGCCGGTACGCCCGCGGAGACCAAGGCCCCCGAGAGCCAGGCCCCCGCTTCCCAGCCCCCCGCAGAGACTAAGACTCCCGATGAGCCCGGCACCGAGATGGCCGACGCCATCACCCTTTGGACTTACCCCATCGGCAAGTGGGGCGTTGAGGAAGAAGTTCTGAAGATGACCAACGCCTTCACCGAGGCCACCGGCATCAAGGTCACCGTGGAGTACCTGGCCTACGCCGACGGCGACGACAAGGTGAACTCCGCCCTGTCCGGCGGCGGCGCCCCCGACCTGATTATGGAAGGCCCCGAGCGTCTGGTTGCCAACTGGGGCGACAACGGCCACATGGTGGATCTGAGCGACCTGTTCGACTCCGAGGATATGAGCGAGATCAACGCCGTGAACGAGGGCGTCATGAAGGCCTGCACCCACACCAGCGGCGCCATCTACGAGTATCCCCTGGTTATGACCGCCCACTGCATGGCCATCAACAGGAACGCCTTTGAGCAGGCCGGCGCTCTGGAGTACGTAGACCTGGAGAAGCACACCTGGACGACCGAGAACTTCATCAAGGCCGTGGAGGCCCTGTATGCCGAGTTCGGTGAGACCGTCGGCGCCGTCTACTGCGCCGGGCAGGGCGGTGACCAGGGCACCCGCGCCCTGGTCAATAACCTCTACGGCGGCACCTTCACCAACGCTGAGCACACCGCCTACACCTGGGACGATCCCCTGAACGTCAAGGCTCTGGAGCAGCTGCGCAGCATGGACGGCATCGCTTTTGACGCCTCCCTGGCCGGCGGCGACGAGATCGCCAAGTTCTACCAGGGCGTGCTGAAGATGGCCTTCTGCTGGAACATCGCTCAGCAGCTGGATCCCAACGGCGCCCATGGCGACCCCGGTAAGACCGTCACCGGCGACGACATCGAGTTCATGGCGTTCCCCTCCGAGGACGGCACTGCCAAGTTGCAGGGCGGTATCTGGGGCTTCGGCATCTTTGACAGCAAGGATGAGGGCCGCATCGCCGCCGCCAAGGAGTTCATCAAGTTCATGTGCGACAGCGAGCACACCGCTGACGCTGTGAAGACCGCCAACTACTTCGCCGTGCGCACCAAGGCCGGCGGCGCCGATCTGTCCAACATCTGGGCGGACAATGAGATCATGGCTGAGTACAACGTGCTGATGCCCATGCTGGGTGACTACTACCAGGTCACCACCAACTGGGCCCAGGCCCGTACCTCCTGGTGGACCATGCTCCAGAAGGTGGGCGAGGGCGCCGACGTGGCCGAGGCTGTGGCGCAGTACGCCAAGGAGGCCATCGGCGGCTAATTCGCCGGCTCCCCTGGTAAAATCTCAAGGGTCATGCGCGCCCCTTTCCTGCGGCAACGCGCGGGAAAGGGGCGCTTTTATTCCCCAACTATGCGAGAGAGGAGTTGTCATCATTGGCCAAAAACAAACAGACCATGAGCCGCGCCCTCCAGCGCAGGGAGGATATCGCCGGGTATCTGTTCATGCTGCCCAGCCTGATCTTCTTCCTGGGCTTCGTGGTGATCCCCATGTTTGTCTGCATCGGCTACAGCCTGACGGACGCCACCATGCACCAGCAGGCCGCCACCCAGTTCGTGGGCTTCAGCAATTTTGCCAAGCTGTTCCAGGACAAGGTGTTCCTTGAGGCCCTGCGCAACACCTTCGTCATCGTGATCGTCAGCGTCCCCACAGTGTGCGCATTCTCCCTCTGGGTTTCCTCCGTCATCTATAAGCTCAGCGGGCCGGTGCTGTCCGCCTTCCGCTGCATCTTCTACCTGCCTGTGGTTACCGGCTCCGTGGCGGTCACCGTGGTGTGGAAGTGGATGTTCGACAACTACACCGGCATCATCAACACCGCCCTCAAGGGCGCGGGGCTGATTGAGAAGAACATCAACTTCTTGGGGGACAGCAAGTGGGCCCTGTGGTGCATCATCCTGATCCTGTTTACCACCTCCGTGGGCCAGCCCATCGTCCTGTACGTCTCCGCCCTGGGCAATGTGGATCAGGGCCTGGTGGAGGCGGCCAAGGTGGACGGCGCCACCGACCTGCAGGTGTTCTGGAAGATCAAGTGGGCTCAGATGATGCCCACCACCCTGTATATCCTGGTCATCACCACCATCAACTCCTTCCAGTGCTTCGCGCTGATCCAGCTGCTGACCCAGGGCGGCTCCGGCACCCAGACGGTGATGTACTATATCTACTACACCGCCTTCAAGCTGACCCAGCAGGCCGGCCACTTCGGCTACGCCAACGCCATGGGCGTGGTGCTGGCCATCTTTATCGGCATCCTGTCCGCCCTGCAGTTCCGCCTGGCGAAAGAAAAGTAAGGGAGGGGAGAGACTATGAAAACCAATAACGTGGGCCCGAGAGCGACGGTATATAAGGTTATTTCCGTGATCATCCTGGTTATCCTGGCAGTCCTGTTTGTCTTCCCCCTGTACTGGATCGTCACCGGCGCGTTCAAGCCCGGCGCCGACATCTACGCCCAGAAGCCCGTGTGGTGGCCCAGCGAGTGGGTCATGACCAACTTTAACGAGCTGCTGGCCAAGCGCAGCGCCCCCCTGTGGGAGCTGAAGGTTCCCTTCAGCCAGTGGTTCACCGAGAAGCATGAGCCGCTGGTGTTCTCCGCCGGGCCCAGCGTGCCCGCGGCCTTCCGGTGGCTGATCAACGCGGTGTTCATGGCGGCGGTCGCCATGGGCCTGACCTGCATCACTGCTGCCATGGCGGGCTACGCCCTGGCCAAGAAACGCTTCCGCGGCCGGGCCATCCTGTTCGGCCTGATCATCTGCGCCATGGCGCTGCCCAAGCAGGTGATCCTGATCCCCCTGCTCAAGGAGATGAACTTCCTCATGTTCACCGACACCCTGTGGGCGGTCATCTTCCCCACGGTGGGCTGGCCCTTCGGCGTGTTCCTCATGAAGCAGTTCTCCGAGAGCATCCCCGGTGAGATTCTGGAGGCCGCCCGGGTGGACGGCTCCAGCGAGGTGCGCACCTTCGGCACCATCGTGCTGCCCATGGTCAAGCCGGGCATCGGCGCGCTGGCCATCTTCACCTTCATCAACTGCTGGAACGACTACTTCATGCAGCTGATTATGCTTACCTCCGGGGCAAACTTCACCATGCCCCTGGGCGTGGCCACCCTCCAGGCGGAGACCTCGGTGAACATGGGCCTGCTGATGGCGGGCGCTGCCCTGGCGGCGCTGCCCATCATCATTGTGTTCCTGATCTTCCAGAAGTATTTCACCCAGGGCATCACCATGGGCGCGGTGAAGGGCTGAGTTCCCCTCCGGACGACCCTGTGAAGCGCCGCAATCCCGCGCAGGCCGCCCACGCGGTTGGCGCGGGATTGCCCAGCCAATTATGAGTAAGGAGTAAGCAAATATGAAAGACTATGCAAAGTACGCGGGCATCATCCCCGCATTTTACGCCTGCTATGACAAGGACGGGCAGATCAGCCCCGAGGGCGTCCGGGCCATGGCCCGCTACCTGAAGGACAAGGGCGTCAAGGGCCTGTACGTGGGCGGCTCCTCCGGCGAGTGCATCTACCAGGGCGTGGCCGAGCGCAAGCTGGTGCTGGAGAACGTGATGGCCGAGGTGGGCAAGGATCTCACCGTCATCGCCCATGTGGCCTGCAACAACACCGCGGACAGCCGGGAGCTGGCCGCCCACGCCCAGTCTTTAGGCGTGGACGCCATCGCCGCCATCCCGCCCATCTACTTCCACCTGCCCCCCGCCGGCATCGCCAAGTACTGGAACGACATCTCCGCCGCCGCGCCGGACACCGACTTCGTGATCTACAACATCCCCCAGCTGGCCGGGGTGGCTCTGACGGTGCCCCTGCTGAAGGAGATGCTGAAGAATCCCCGGGTCATCGGCGTGAAGAACTCCTCCATGCCGGTGCAGGACATCCAGATGTGGAAGGACGAAGGGGCCGTGGTGTTCAACGGGCCCGACGAGCAGCTGCTGTCCGGCCTGGCCGCCGGGGCCACCGGCGGCATCGGCGGAACCTATGCCGCCATGCCCGAGCTGTACCTGGCCATATTCCGCCTGTTCCACGAGGGCAAGATGGAGCAGGGCCGGGAGATTCAGAACGAGTGCTGTCGCATCATCTACAAGATGTGCTCCGCTACGGGCAATATGTATGCCGTGATCAAGGAGATCATCCGTCTCCAGGGCGGCCCGGACGCGGGCAGCGTCCGCGCTCCGCTGCTGGAGCTGGCCCCGGGGGACGAGGCCGTGGTGAAGGAGAGCGCGGACATGATCGCCGCCGCCATTGCCAAGTACTGTTGACGGCAGGGGCGGATTGATATATTATGGTGACAGAGGTGTTTTGATATGAGAATTTATTGTGAGAAGGACTACAACGCCATGAGCCGCCGGGCCGCGGCCATCATTGCCGCCCAGGTGGTGTCCAAGCCGGACTGCGTGCTGGGCCTGGCCACCGGCTCCACCCCCATCGGCGCCTACCAGCAGCTGGTGGCGTGGCACAAGCAGGGCGACTTGAGCTTTGCCCAGGTGCGCTCGGTGAACCTGGACGAGTACGTGGGGCTGGCCCCCACCCACGACCAGAGCTACCGGTACTTCATGCAGCACAACCTGTTTGACCACGTGGACATCGTGCCCGAGAACACCAACGTGCCCAGCGGTCTGGCGGCCGATGCGGCGGCGGAGTGCGCCCGGTACGAGGACGTGGTGAAGGCCCTGGGCTACGCCGACCTCCAGCTTCTGGGTCTGGGCCGCAACGGCCACATCGGCTTCAATGAGCCCTGCGACCACTTCCCCGTGGCCACCCATCTGGTGGATCTGACCCAGAGCACCATCGAGGCCAACGCCCGCTTCTTCGCCAGCGCCGACGACGTGCCTAAGCAGGCCCTCACCATGGGCATCGGCACCATCATGCACGCCCGGAGCATCCTGGTGGTGGCCAGCGGCGCGGACAAGGCGGAGGCGGTGGCCAAGACCGTGGCCGGCCCCGTCACCCCGAACGTGCCCGCCTCCATCCTCCAGCTCCACCCCAACGTCACCATCATCGGCGACGAGGCGGCCCTCAGCGGCCTGAAGTGAGGAGCAGCGTATGAAGATTACAGGCGGTAAGGTATTCGATCTGGAGCGGGGCTTTGTGGAGCGGGACGTGTGCTTTGACGGCGCCCTGCTCACCCCGGACAGCCAGGACGGGCAGAGCTACGACGCGGCGGGGTGCTATGTGATCCCCGGCCTGACGGACGTGCACTTCCACGGCTGCCGGGGGGCGGATCTGTCCGACGGCGACCCGGACGGCCTCCAGACCATGGCGGAGTATGAGCTGTCCCGGGGCGTGACCCAGATCTGCCCCGCGGGCATGACCCTGCTGGAGGAGCAGCTCGTCAAGGTGTGTAAGACGGCGGCGGCCCACAAGCGGGCGGGCAAGCCCGGCGCGGATCTGGTGGGCGTCAACCTGGAGGGGCCCTTCCTGTCCTATGCCAAGAAGGGTGCCCAGAACGGCGACTGGCTCCACGCCCCCGACGTGGCCATGCTGCGCCGGCTGGAGGAGGCCTCCGAGGGGCTGGTGAAGCTGGTGTCCGTGGCCCCGGAGGAGCCGGGGGCGCTGGACTTCATTAAAGCGGTGGCGGAGGAGGTCAATGTGTCCGTGGCCCACACCACCGCGGACTATGACACCGCCCTGGCGGCGTTCCGGGCGGGCGCCCGGGAAGTCACCCACCTCTTTAACGCCATGCCCGCCTTCACCCACCGGGCTCCCGGCGTGGTGGGCGCGGCGCTGGACTCCCCCTGGAGCCGGGTGGAACTCATCTCCGACGGCATCCACATCCACCCCAGCGTGGTGCGGGCCACCTTCCAGATGTTCGGCCCCGACCGGGTGGTGCTCATCTCCGACACCATGCGGGCCGCCGGTATGTCCGACGGCGAATACGACCTGGGCGGCCAGAACGTCATCGTCAAGGGCCCCCTGGCCACCCTGGCGGACGGCACCATTGCCGGCTCGGTGACGGATCTGATGGCGTGCATGAAGACCGCCGTCTCCTTCGGCATCCCCCTGGCGGATGCGGTGCGGGCGGCGGCGGTGAACCCCGCCAAGGCCATCGGCATCTTCGACCGGGTGGGCAGCCTGGAGCCGGGCAAGCGGGCCAATGCGGTTGTGCTGGGTCCGGATCTGGAGCTGAAGGCCGTGTTTTTCCACGGGGAAAAGGTGGTTTAAACAGACAAAAGGGGGGACGCGGCGCGTCCCCCCTTTTTTACCGAGAAGCGGGATAGGCGGTTCCAGGTGCCGCCGGAAGGGCCCCTCAAACCAGATCTCCAAAGGCGGGGGCGGGGGACGGGGAGGCGGAGGGTTGGGCCCCGCTGTCTCCACCCCCTGGCATGGCCAGCCCGTGGAGGAAGCTGCCGGAGGCGGACTGGATCTGCCCGCCCACCACCTTGTCCTTGTAGATCAGCAGGGCGATCTGCACCGGCTCGGCCTGGGAGGGGTAGTTGGTGAGCTGATAGGTATACCGCTTCACCCGCTTGCCGCAGTACCGGCTCAGGTCGAAGCCTTGATCCTGCTGGAGCTTGAGGTAGCCTGCGTAGCTGTCGTCAAATTCCTCTGGGATGAGCAGCTCCTCGGTGGCAATGGGCTGGGGGGACACCTGCCAGCCCAGCCCGCCCAGGTAGGCCAGACGGTCATCGTTGGTGCGGATGTGCTTCACCTCCGCCGAGGCGGTGACGGCCCGCCCGCCCAGGGTGACAAGAAGGGCGGCGGCCACCACCGCGCAGCAGCAAAGGGCGGTGATCCCTCCCGCCAGCAGCCGTCTCTTTGGTACCCGTGCGGTGACGATGATCATGCTATCAATCCTTCCCATGGTTTCTCAGGAAATAGTATGAAGCAATTCCCCACAATATGATACCGTCAGGCCGGGGCACCGGCGGCGGGCGGAAGGAGACGTACGGCATGGAGCGGCTGGACAAGCGGCTGGCCAACACAGGAAAATGGAGCCGGAAGGAGGCCCGGGAGCTGATCCGGGCGGGCCGGGTGCGGGTGGAGGGCGCGGTGTGCCGCGCACCGGAGCAGAAGGTGGAGGAGGCCGCCAACCTCACCGTGGACGGGGAGGCCATCGGTGGCAGCGGGCCGGTGTACCTGATGCTGAACAAGCCGGCGGGGGTGGTGTCGTCCACCGACGAGCCGGGAGCGGCTACGGTGCTGGATCTGCTGGGGGAGGAATGGCAAAACCGGGGTCTGTTCCCGGCAGGGCGGCTGGACAAGGACACGGAGGGCCTGCTGCTGCTCACCAACGACGGCCCTTTGGCCCACCGGCTGTTGGCCCCCAGGCGCCATGTGGACAAGGTGTACTACGTGGAGGTGGACGGAACGCTGGCTCCGGAGGATGTGGAGGCGGTGCGGGCGGGGCTCGTCCTGGGGGACGGCACGGTATGCCGGCCCGGGGAGCTGGAGCTTTTGGGGGAGGGCTGCGCCCGGATCACCATCCACGAGGGAAAGTACCACCAGGTGAAGCGGATGCTGGCCGCCCGGGGCAAGCCGGTGCGCTATCTCCGCCGGGAGCGGTTCGGGCCGCTGGCGTTAGACCAGAATCTTCCAAAAGGTGGGTGGAGAGCACTAACAGAGGAGGAGATCCAGGCGCTTTTCCGTCAATGAGACGAATTTTTTGGCAGATTCCACAAATTTTTTTTGGAAAACTATTGAAATCGGCAATGAAACCCGATATAATGGATTCCGTTGAGACATGAATCAGAGAGTGCGGCAGACACAGGGCCGCATCGCACAGCTCCCGTGTAAAAAACGGAACCTGTGCGACGCCGCCCTGTTCGCGACCGCAGAGAAAGGAGAAAAGCGCAATGTTCAGCCGGATCTTCCAAAGTGTCGTGCTTCAGATGAAAGACTGCTGTGACCGCGCCGTGGGCGTGATTGACGAGCAGGGAACGGTGGTGGCCTGCAACGAGCTGAGCTGCATCGGGGAGAAGTGGGGAAACGCCGCCGCCCTGCTGGCCGCGGAGCAGGACGCCCTGGTGGTGAGCAACGGCTTCACCTTCAAGTCCCTGCCCGGCTGGAACGGTCAGACGGACTATGCCGCCTTCGCCCGGGGGGAGGACGAGCGGGCCGCCCTGGTGTGCTCCATGGCCGTCATCGCCCTGAACGGGGCTAAGACCTACTATGAGGAGAAAAATGACAAGGCTACCTTTGTCAAGAACATCCTGTGCGACAACATCTTGCTGGGGGATATCTATGTCCGGGCCAAGGAGCTGCACTTCCTGTCGGAGGCCCCCCGGGCGGTGATCCTGATCCGGCAGTTGGGCGCCCCCGACGTGTCGGCGGTGGATGTGGTGTCCAGCCTGTACCCCGACAAGCAGGCGGACTTCGTGCTGTCTATCAGCGAGACGGACGTGGCCCTGGTGAAGCAGTTGGGGGAGAACGCCGACATCCGGGAGGTGCAGAAGATCGCCCAGAACGTCCAGGAGGCCCTCACCCGGGAGCTGGGCATCAAGACCGTGGTGGGCGTGGGCACCATCGTGGGACACATCCGGGATCTGGCCCGCACCTACAAGGAGGCCCAGGTGGCCATCAACGTGGGCAAGGTGTTCGACACGGAGCGCTCCATCATCAGCTATGAGAACCTGGGCATCGGGCGGCTGATCTACCAGCTCCCCACCACCCTGTGCGAGATGTTCCTGCGGGAGGTCTTTAAGAAGAACCCCATCGACGCCCTGGATCAGGAGACGCTGTTCACCATCAACAAGTTCTTCGAGAACAACCTGAACGTGTCCGAGACCGCCCGGAAGCTGTTCGTCCACCGGAACACCCTGGTGTACCGGCTGGAGAAGATCAAGAAGCTCACCGGCCTGGATCTGCGGGAGTTCGACGACGCCATCACCTTCAAGGTGGCGCTGATGGTCAAGAAGTACCTGGTTTCTCGGGGCATCGAGTCCTGACTGCCGGAGAATCAACCTGGAAAGCCGCCCGTCCGGGCGGCTTTCTTTCGCGGCCGGCCGGGTTGACGGCATGGACAGTTTGTAAATTTTCCTGCCGAATGCTGGGAAAGAGCGCCACCCGGTTGACAGCGCCCCGATTAGCCGATATAATATAAAAACAAAAGTTGAAAAAGTACAATTTGTACTTTTTCAACCAGCGTGCTGAGAGCACGCTGACGCGCAAGGCGCGTTTTTGTTTTTATGACGTGCAAGGCAGGGCCGCATTTGCGGCCCCCAGCGGCGATTTATCGCCGCTGGGTTCAAAAGTATCAATTGATACTTTTGAACTGCTTGACGATAGCAAAAGATTACAAAGCAGTTACAATGGGGAGGCCGCCCATGACATGATACGATTGATCGATGTATATAAAGAGTACGACAACGGCACCAAGGCGTTGAAGGGAATCGATCTGCGCATTGAGGACGGGGAGTTTGTCTTTCTGGTGGGGCCCTCCGGGTCGGGCAAGTCCACCATTGTCAAGCTGCTCACCGCCGAGTCCACCGCCTCCAAGGGCCGGGTGATCGTCAACGGATATAACCTGAACAACATCCGCCGCTGGCAGATCCCCCATATGCGGCGCACCCTCGGGGTCATCTTCCAGGATTTCCGCCTCATCGAGAAAAAGACGGTGCAGGGGAACCTGGAATTTGCCATGCGCACCATCGGGGCCAGCGGGCGGGAAATGCGCAAGCGCATCCCCTACGTGCTGGATCTGGTGGGGCTCAACGGCAAGGCGGACGCCTTTCCCAACGAGATGAGTGGCGGGGAGCAGCAGCGGGTGGCCATTGCCCGGGCGCTGGTGAACAACCCCCGCATGATTATCGCCGACGAGCCCACCGGAAACCTGGATCCCAAGCGTTCCCTGGAGATCATGACGCTGCTGGAGCGGATCAACTCCATGGGCACCACCGTGCTGGTGGTCACCCATGAGAAGGATCTGGTCAATCGTTTCTCCAAGCGGGTGGTGGCCATCAAAGACGGGGAGCTGGTGCGGGACGGTCAGGGAGGCTACTACAGGGTATGAAACGGATTAACATAGGGTATTTCATCAAGGAAGGATTCCTGAGCGTGTTCTCCCACGGGCTGATGTCCTTTGCGGCGGTGTGCATGATCGTGGCCTGCCTGCTGATCATGGGCTCCTTCTCCCTGTTGGCCATGAACGTGGACGAGAACCTGAAAAAGCTGGAGGATGACAACGAGTTTCTGGCCTACATCGACGAGAACTACACCGACGCCCAGATTCAGGAGCTGATCGCGCGGGTGAAGGCCGTGGACAACGTGGACGCGGATTCGGTGAAGTTTGTCACCAGGGAGGAGGCCAAGGCCGCCTACCTGGAGGGACACGAGGGGGAGGGGCTGTACGTCAATATGCCCGACGAGGTGTTCCGGGATCGCCTGTCCATCCACGTGTTGGATCTGACCCGGTTCAACGAGACGGTGGAGGCGGTGGAGGCCCTGCCCGGCGTGGACGGCCACCGGGCGGAGGGCGAGCTGGCCGAGGGCTTTGTGGCGGTGCGCAACGCGGTGACCGCCCTGGCCTGGGTGCTGGTGGCCATTCTGGCGGCGGTGTCCCTGTTCATCATCGCCAACACCATCCGGCTGGCCACCTTCACCCGCCGGGAAGAGATCGCCATCATGAAGATGTGCGGCGCCACCGACGGCTTCGTCCGGGGGCCCTTCATCGTGGAGGGGCTGATTTTGGGGCTGATGGGGGCGCTGGTGGCCTTTTTTCTCCAGTGGGCGGTGTACGGCGCGGTGTGCCGGGCCATCATCGGCAGCGGGGCGCTGGCCCTGTTTGAGCTGCTGGAGTTCAAGGACATTTGGAGCAGGGTGCTGGGGGTGTTCCTGGCGGCGGGGGCGGCCATCGGGGCGGTGGGCTCCGGGTTCGCCATCCGGCGGTTCCTTCAGGTTTGATTGCATGGGAGGCGCGGTATGAATAAAAAGACACAGCGGATCATAGTGATCGTGGTGGCGGCGGCGCTGCTGCTGACAGTGCTGGTGCCGGCGCTGAGCGTGCTGGCCTACGGGTCGGTGACTCAGGGGGATCTCCAGAATACCAAGGGGGACATCCAGAACATCAAGGATGAGCTCTCCGACATCAAGGAGCAGAAGAAGGACGCGGAGGAGCGGCTGGCCGCCATCCGGAACGATCTGTCCAAGGCCAAGGAGCAGATGGAGCTGATCCAGAGCCAGGTGGTGCTCACCGAGTCCCAGATCAACGCCAGCCAGCAGCTGCTGGATCAGTACGACGGGGACATCGCCGCCAAGGAGGCGGAGATCGCGGATCTGGAGGTACAGGAGCAGGAGCAGCTCCAGGAGTTCTACCGCCAGACGCGCTGGATGGAGGAGACGGGCAGCGTGTCCTACCTGTCCATCCTGTTCCAGGCGTCCTCCTTCTCCGAGCTGCTGGACTACGCCGACCTCATCACCAACATCATGGAGTATTCCAACCGGATCATCGACCGGCTGGAGAACACCCAGCGGCAGATCGGCGAGGCCCGGGACGCGGTGCAGGCCGTCCGGAACGAGGAGGCCGCCGCCAAGGAGGAGCTGGAGGGTCAGAAGGCCGAGCTGGAGGCCAAGCGGGCGGAGCAGGATAAGCTGCTGAAGCAGATCGCCGCGTCGGAGAGCGAGGCGGCGGAGGAGGCCAAAAAGCTGGCCGAGAGCGAGGCCCTCATCAACAAGCAGCTGAAGGAGGCCGAGCGGAAGTACGCCCAGCAGCTGGCCGAGCTGGAGCGCCAGAACCAGCAGAACAACAACAACGTCAACATGACCAGCGGCAACTGGTACTGGCCGCTGCCGGGGCGGTATCACCTCTCGTCCCTGTTTGGCAATCGGGCCGACCCCTTCACGGGACGGCCATCGAACCACACCGGAACCGATATCCCCGCCCCCTCCGGCACCCCCATCTACGCCGCCCAGGACGGGGTGGTGACCACGGTGAACCGGAACCAGTACGCCTCGTCCTACGGCTACTACTGCATCATCAGCCACGGCAACGGCTACGCCACCCTGTACGCCCACCAGTGCCAGGTGCCACCGGTGACCGAGGGACAGACCGTGAACAAGGGCCAGGTCATCGGCTACGTGGGCACCACGGGCCGCTCCACCGGCAACCATCTGCACTTTGAGGTGCGGGTGAACGGGGTGCGGGGGGACGTGATTAAGCTCTACCCCGGTATGACGTTTACCGCCACCGATGGCGCGGGGCGGAGGTATAACATCCAAGGCGGCTGAACCGCTGAAGCGAAGCGTACACAAAAAGCCCAGGGGCGCGGGGAAAACCCGCGCCCCTGTCATTTATTTCCCGGGCGATTGATTGCGATTTGTAATCACTGAGCAAAAAACTTCAAACTGTTTTAAAAAGGAGGCCGAACCATGAGGGAACAGGGGACACAGGCGGCGGAGAAGGCCAAGCGGAAGTGGTGGCAGCCCACCGGCCCCGCCAAGATCGCCATTGCGGTGATCCTGACTCTACTGCTGTCCACAGGGCTGTGGTGCCTGGCGCTGGGGGGCAGCGGCGTGGCCCTGGTGCAGACCTATCTGCTGGCCCGGTTCGCCTTCGTGGAGACGGACGCGGATCTGGACGGGGCCACAGACGAGGCCCTGTCCGCCTTTGTGAAGGGGCTGGGGGATCGGTGGTCGTACTACCTCAGCGCCGAGGCTCACCAAGCCACCATTCAGCGGCGGGCCAACAATTATGTGGGCATCGGCGTGACGGTGGACAGCGTCGCCCGGGAGGAGGGCCTGCTGGTGCAGTCCGTCACCGAGGACGGCCCCGCGGACAAGGCGGGGGTGCTGGCGGGGGACGTGATCACCGCTGTGGACGGCGTGTCCATCGCCGGGGACGCCCGGCAGGAGGGCTCCGACCGGATCCGGGGGGAGGCGGGCACCCAGGTTACTCTCACCCTCCTGGGGGAGGACGGGGCCAGCCGGGACGTGACCTGCACCCGGGCCACCCTCTACACCCCCTCCGCCCGGGGGCGGATGCTGGAGGACAAGGTGGGCTATGTGCAGCTGAGCAACTTCTACTCCGGCTCGGCGGACAGCTTTAAAAAAGAGGTGGACGCCCTGGTGGAGCAGGGGGCGGAGCGGCTGCTCATCGACGTGCGTGGCGATCCCGGCGGCTACGTGGCGGAGCTGGAGAAGATTCTGGACTACCTGCTGCCCGAGGGCCCGGTGTTCACCCACAAGCCCCGGTGGTGGTTCAAGTCTGTCTACCAGTCGGACAAAAACTGTATCGACCTACCCATGGCGGTGTTGGTGGATGAGGACAGCTACTCCGCGGCGGAGCTGCTGGCGGCCCAGCTCCGGGAGAGCGCCGGCGCCCCTATCGTGGGGGAGCACACCAGCGGCAAGGGCTACTCCCAGGTGACCTTCCCCCTGGCCAACGGCGGCGGAGCGGGCCTGTCCACCGCGGCCTACTGCACGGGCAGCGGCCACTCCCTCATCGGGGAGGGGATCACCCCCGACGTGGAGCTGTCCCTGCCCGAGGGGGCGGCCCTGGGCGGGGAGGACGACGTACAGCTCCAGGCGGCCCTGGAGCTGCTGACGAAATGAGAAATAGAACGCGGCCCATGGAGCTCCATGGGCCGCGTTTCCTGTGATCCGATTAGAACAGTTTTCCCGAATAGGCCCGCCGGTAGATCCGCACGATGTCCTCCTTGGTGCACGGCCTGGGGTTGGTGGCGGTGCAGCGGTCAGCCAGGGCGTCCGCCGCCATGGCCTCCACGTCCGCCTCAAACTCCGCCTGGAGCACCCCGGCGTCCTTGATGGTGGACGGCATACTCAGCTTGTCCATGGAGCTGCGGATGGTGCGGATGAGCTGAAGGGCGCTCTGGCGCACGCTGGAGCTGTCCAGCCGCAGCAGGCGGGAGATCTGGGCGTACCGTTTGGCGGTGGGGGTGAGCCCGTCGATACAGCCGGCGTTGAAGCTCATCACGTAAGGCAGCAGGATGCCGTTGGCTCTGCCGTGGGAGATGTGGAAATGGGCGCCCAGGGCGTGGGCCATGCCGTGGTTCAGCCCCAGCCCCGAGTTGGAGAAGGCGATGCCCGCCAGACAGGAGGCGTTGTGCATCTTCTGCCGGGCCTCCAGGTTATCCGGGGCGCGGTAGGCCTCCAGCAGGTTGTGGTAGGCCAGCTTGATGGCCTTTTCCGCCGCCGCGTCGGAGAAATCCGTGTGGGCGGTGGACACGAAGGCCTCCACCGCGTGGGTGAACACGTCGATGCCGGTGTCGGCGGTGACCACGGGGGGGACGCTCACCGTGAGGACGGGATCCAGCACCGCCGCGTTGGGCAGCAGCTTGTCGTCCACCAGGGGGTATTTGATCTCCTTCTCCCGGTCGGTGATGACGGCGAACCGGCTCACCTCCGAGCCCGTGCCGCTGGTGGTGGGGACGGCGGCGAACAGTACGTCCCGCACGTCCTGCTGCTTGGCGGAGAAGAACAGGATGGCCTTGGCCGCGTCGATGGCGGAGCCGCCGCCAAAGGCCACCACCGCATCCGGCTGGAACTCCAGCAGCAGCCCCACCCCGGCGGTGACGGTGGCGATGTCCGGGTCGGCCTGCACGTCGGAGAAAACCCGGTGCTCCGCTCCGGCCCGGGTAGCCGCGTCCGCCACATAGGAGACCTTGCCGCTGTCCACCAGGAAGCGGTCGCTGACGATCAGCACCTTCCGCCGCCCCGCCAGCAGGTCGTCCAGACCGCCGCCCATGAAAATTTTTGCGCCCAGTTGAAATTGATCCATATGCTCGAGCCTCCTGTCCCGTTATTTTCGCGTTGACACAAAAAAGCGCCTGGATCCGCCCAGCGGCAGTCCAAGGCGCTCCATCGCTCCTTTTCCGACACCCCCGCTCCATCGCGGGGATATATCCTAACTTTACCGGGTTTGGGCCCGCTTGTCAAGCCCTTTGGGGGAATTTCGCAAATTCCCGTTGACATTTTCGGGAAAAGCTGACATAATTGACAGCAGCAAAGCTGGTGTGTGCGGGGCCGTCCAGCCGGTTCCGCAGTTTCGCGCCCGTGTCCGCGCCGGAGGGCGGGGTTCGGGCAAAGGAGTGTTCATCAAAATTGGATATCAGGTTTGTTCTTCCTTCAGAGGTGGGGCAGCTGGCGCGGAATGTGGTGACCTCGTTCCCGTCCAAGACGCCGGAGCTCCTGCTGAAGAATATGGAGGGCGAACTGTACCGGCCGGACGAGGGACGCTACCTCGGCTGCTTCGATGACGATGGAACCCTGCTGGGCTCCATCCTGATGATGGACTTCACCCTCAACGTCAGAGGGGTGATGACACCGATGGGAGCGGCGGCCTACGTCTCCACCAATTTCCTGCGGAAAAAGGAGCACGTGGCCCGCACGCTTTTGGAGGTGTTGATGCGGTACTACGCCAGGTCAGGCGCCCCGATCAGCTGCCTGCACCCCTTCAACCCCGCGTTTTATCACAAGATGGGCTACGGCTTGTGCAACGAAAACACGCTGTACGCCCCGAAACCCTGCTACATCCGATCCTTTGGGGACAAATCCGGCCTGTGCTACGCCCGGGAGGAGGATCGGGAGGCGGTGCTGGACTACTACCGCCGCTGGGTGGAGCGCACCCACGGCGCCACCCTCCACCACTACATGGATCCCCACCGCATTTTTGATATGCCCTACGTGGTGCTCTGCCGCCGGGCGGGGCGGATCACCGGCTACTTCACCTTCGAGTTTGTGGACGTGGATCACTACACCGACTGCTACCACGATCTGCTGGTGCGGGAGATGGTGTACGACGATCTGGACACCTTGAAGCAGTTCATGACCTTCTTCGCCTCCCAGGGCGATCAGATCGAGCGGGTGCGGTTCCTCTCCCCCGATCCCGATCTCCATATGCTGTTCCTCAACCCGGATACCGGGGAGAACCGGGCCCACGACGGCTGCATCCAGGAGATTGGCCGACGCACCATGGGCTATATGTGCCGGATTCTGGACGTGGCGGCCTATTTCCGGGGCCAGGGGCATTGCTCCGCGCCGGTGGGCCGGGACTTCGTGCTGGAGCTCCAGGTGGAGGACGGCTTCCTGAAGGACAACACCGGCAGCTATTTCCTCCGCGTGTCCGGAGACCGGGTGGAGCTGGTGGGGGATACCACCCCCCAGGTGACGCTGCGCACAGATATTGCCGCCCTGTCCTCCTTTGTGATGGGGGCCTATTCCCTGGACAAGGCCGTGGCCCGGGGCGTGATGGAGCTGTCCGATCCGGCCTGGATCCCCGAGGTGCAAAGGGCCATCGGCTGGCACGAAAAACCTGTAAACTACACCTATTTTTGACGGGAAGCAGGAGACTGTATGAACGGAATCAACGTAACCATAGAGCGGGCCGCGCCGGAGCGCCTCCCCGAGATCCGGGAGGTTTTTCTGGACAGCGCCCTCTATGATCACTACTTTACCCGGGAGGGCCGGTTGGACGACATCCTGTCCACCGCCGTGGCCAAGGGGGATCTGTGGCTGGCTGTGGACTCCCGCAACGAGGTGGTGGGAGCCATGCAGGTGGAGCTCACCGGCTTCTTCGGCGCCTTCCCTTACCTGGCGCTGCTGGGCGTGAAGAAGCGGTTCCGGGGCATGGGGGTGGGGCATACCCTCCTTCAGGTCTACGAGGGGGTGGCCCGGGCCATGGGCTACCGCAAGACCTCCCTTCTGGTGAGCAGCTTCAACCCCAGGGCCAAGGCCCTCTACCAGTCCATGGGCTACCGGAAGGTGGGCTATGTGCCCGACGCCATCCTGCCCGGCCTGGACGAAAACATTATGGTGAAAACACTGTGACGCAAAACAGGGCCCCGCCGGCGGCGGGGCCCTGTTCGATCCGTTTATGCAAAGTATAAGTATTAAGGCGTGAGGAACGCGGCAATGGCGGCGTTGTAGGCCGGCAGGCCCCGATCCGCCCACAGCAGCTCCAGGCCCAGCTGCTCCCGGGCCAGCTTCCCCAGATCGAAGCCGAAGGCGGAGAAGGAATAGCGCATCCGATCCGGTTTCCGGCAGGGCAGGCCCTCCCGCCGCGTGCATACGTCGCACTGCTCGCACCGGCCCGCCGCCACCGTCCAGCTCCCCGGCACTGCCTTTTCCAGCTCCAGCAGGGTGGACAGCAGCTGCTTCTTCACCACGCCGTAGCTGGCCTGACGTAGGGCCTCGGTGCGCTCCGGCGTGTCCGCCGCGGCGATTGTCTCGGGGGCGTAGTCCACCCGCACCCCCACCAGGTATACTGTGCGGAAGGGGGCGAAGGCCGCCCGGGCGTCGGGCACCCCCGGCGGGCAGGACCATACCTTTCCATAGTCCGGGCAGGCCCGGCAGGCGTCCCGAAACCGCTCCGGCGTGCAGTAGTCGTCCAGCCACCGGGATACCGGCAGCGACGCCGTTTTGACCTGCGTGGTGTACATACCCGTGCCCCCTCCGCCGGTTTCCCGGCATTTTGCTGGCACAAGTATAGCACAGAGGACGCCCCGCTGTAAAGACCCCAGCCCGCCCGGCTCCAGTGCTTGAAAAAATTTAACAAAACTTTGCCGCCTTTGTTGACAATGGTTAAATTGTCTGCTAAAATAAAAAGCGAAATTTCATGATATCCACAACTGAATACCGCGGCACAGTCTGCGGCGGCGCGATGCCAGCGCCAGCGCGGTTTGGGTTTGACTTGAAGTGATGTAACTTCTGTTGATAGAAATATTAACAGGAGTTATTATGTTTTTTACCGGTTTCCTGTGCCACGGCATTCTGCTTGAGCGCAGAGCAAGGAGGGGACTGCATGATCGAACTGGACGAGAAAAAACGAATTATTCAGGAATTTGTCCCGGGCAAGCAGGTTACGCTGGCCCACGTGATCGCCAACCCCACCAAGGATCTCTACGCCAAGTTGGGGCTGCTGGACGCGGAGGGGGCCATCGGCATCCTCACCATCACCCCCAGCGAGGGGGCCATGATCGCCGCCGACGTGGCCTCCAAGGCCGCCGACGTGAAGATCGGCTTTGTGGATCGGTTCAACGGCTCCCTGGTGTTCACCGGGGACGTGGCCGCCGTGGAGGCCTCCCTGCGGGACGTGATGAAGGTGCTGTGCGATATGATGGGGTTCTCCCCCGCCCCCATGACCAAGACCTGACGGCATGGCGGACAAGACGCGCATCGTTCTGATGGGCCGGTCGGCGGCGGGCAAGACCACCCTGTGCCAGTGCATCAGCCATGAGGAGGTACGCTACCACAAGACCCAGACCGTGTCCATTGTCAACCAGAACATGATCGACACGCCGGGGGAGTACCTGGAGCGCCGGGGGTTCCGGGGCGCTTTGATGGTAACCGCCACCGACGCCGATATCGTGGTGCTGGTGCAGGAGGCCACGGAGGACGGAACCATGTTTCCCCCGGCCTATGGCACCATGTTTGCCAAGCCCATTGTGGGCGTCGTCACCAAGGAGGATCTGGCCACTCCGGAGCAGGTGGAGAAGGCGAAAAAATACCTGCGCATGGCGGGGGCGGAGGACATCTTTGTGGCCAGCGGCGTCACCGGCAAGGGCGTGCCCGAGCTGGTGGAATTTCTGAATTTATAGAAGCAGATCGATAGGAGGCCCCATGGAGAACGAGAAGATCCGGATTATCGTCGCCGACGATGAGCCCGTCACCAAAATGGATCTGCGGGAGCTGCTCACCTCGGCGGGCTATGAGGTGGTGGCGGAGGCCTCCGACGGGCTGGACGCTGTGGAGCTGTGCCGGCAGCACCGCCCGGATCTCATCCTGCTGGACGTGAAGATGCCTTTCCTGGACGGGCTGTCCGCCGCCCGGATCATCCACGAGGAAAACCTGGCCGGGGCCATCGTCATGCTGACGGCCTACAGCGAGCGGGACTTCATCAACCGGGCCAAGAGCTACGGCGTCAACGGCTACCTGGTGAAGCCCATCGACGAGAAGTCGCTGGTGCCCAGCATCGAGCTGGCCGCCGCCCGCAGCCAGGAGATGCGCCAGCTCCGCCGTGACATGGAAAAGACGGCGGCCCGGCTGGAAAACCGCATTGTGATCGAGAAGGCCAAGGGCGTGATCATGGCGGAGCAGGGCAAGAGCGAGCAGGAGGCCTATGACTACATCCGGGCGCTGAGCCAGAGCAAGCACCTGTCCATGTACCGGATTGCCGAGTTTATTTTGATGCAGAGGGAGGAGTAGGCAAGGTGGGCGTCATCCGGGATCTTTGCCACAAATACACCACCCTCACGGAGGACGAGATCTCCACCATCGAAGCCCTGGCGCCATTTTTGCAGATCATCGCCGATCTGACCGACGCGGACATCTTCATCGACTGCCCCTGCCGGAACGCCGACTCCATTGTGGTGGCGGAGGCCAAGCCCTCCGGGTTCCCCTCCTCCTACCAGAAATCGGTGGTGGGGATGCTGGCCAAGGCGGAGAACGAGCCGGCGGTGGCCAGAACCTCCCGCCTGGGGGTGAGCACCAAGCAGATGAAGGCGGTCACACAGGAGAACCGCCGCACCATCCAGTCGGTGGAGCCCATCCGCAACGGGGATCACATCATCGGCGTGCTGATCCAGGAGCGGCACATCGACGAGAAATTCTTTACCAACCAGCGCCTCCAGTCCGCCCAGCAGAGCTATGAGGCCATCTCCGGGGGGTTCAACCGGGTGATGCCGGAAAACAACTGGCTGACGGAGTGCATCGACGAGGCCCTGCTCATCGTGGACGAGGGCGGGATCATCACCTTCCGCAACACCCTGGCCAAGGAGCTGTACCAGAAGCTGGGCTACATCGACGACGTGCTGGGCCAGCCCTATGACAACGTATTCCTGGTAAACGCGGATCCCGCCTGCGAGGGTTCCCACATGGAGGTCGAGGTAGGCCGCTATGTGCTGGATGTGAAGCGCATCCCCTTGGGGGCCCCCAACATGGCCTTCGTGCTGGTGATTCGGGATCTCACCTGGCGGAGGGAGCAGGAGAAGGCCCTCATCCTCAAGTCGGTGGCGGTGAAGGAGATGCACCACCGGGTAAAGAACAACCTCCAGACCATCGCCAGCCTGTTGCGGCTCCAGACCCGTCGCTCCGACAGCCCGGAGACCCGGAAGGTGCTGGAGGAGAGCATGAACCGGATCATCGCCATCGCCAGCACCCACGAGCTGCTGGCCCAGAGCGGCATGGACGAGGTGATGCTCAGCGACGTGGTGCGCAACATCAGGAGCAACGCCCTGCGCTCCTGCGCCGGGCCCCACCTGAAGGTGGCCGTCTCCATGGAGGGGGGCGACTTCACGGTGGACTCCGACGTGGGCACGTCGGTGGCCCTGGTGGTGAACGAGCTGCTGCAAAACGCCATGAAGTACGCCTTTGAGCCGGACAGGAGAGGGCTTGTCCGCATCGTCATGACCCGGGGGGATCTCTACTCCCGCATCCAGGTCATCGACAACGGGCGAGGCTTTAACGTGCAGGACGCCACCAAGTCCCGGCTGGGGCTGTCCATTGTCCAGACCCTGGTGGAGGATAAGCTCTTTGGCAACCTGGACATTGAGTCCGGGCCCAGGGGCACCCAGGTGACCTTTGATTTCAGAAACCAACTGACCAACCCCGACGACGTGACGTAACGCCGCCGGACTTCGCTTGGAGCGGTGCAGCTCGGGCACGGGGGGAGGCCCCCTTGCTTTGGGCTGCCTTTTTTTCGGATTATTTTAAGAGAAGCGGGTGGTTATTTTGCATGAAGTCATTCTCAGCGCGGGCATTGACATTGGAACATCCACCACACAACTGATCTTCAGCCGCCTGACCCTGGAGAACCGGGCGGTGAGCTACATGGCGCCCCAGATCGACATTGTGGACAAGGAGGTCATCTACCGCAGCCCCATCTACTTCACCCCCCTGAAGTCCCCCACGGAGATCGACGCGGAGGCGGTGAAGGACATCGTGCGCCGGGAGTACGCCGCCGGCGGCATGAAGCCGGAGGACATCCAGACCGGCGCGGTGATCATCACCGGCGAGACCGCCCGGAAGCAGAACGCCAACGAGGTGCTGGCCGCCCTGTCCGACATGGCGGGGGACTTCGTGGTGGCCACGGCGGGCCCTGACCTGGAGTCCGTCCTCTCCGCCCGGGGGGCCGGGGCGGACGCCCTGTCCAAGCAGCGCCGCATCCCGGTGGCCAACCTGGACGTGGGGGGCGGCACCAGCAACATCGCCCTGTACGACACCGGCACCCTGCGCAGCACCTGCTGCCTGGACATCGGCGGACGGCTGATCAAGGTGGCGGACGGCAGGCTGACCTATGTCTATCCCAAAATTCAGGCCCTGGCCAACCGGCACGGCATCCAGATCTCCGCCGGCAACCGGGCCGATCCGGAGGTGCTGCTCCAGGTGTGCCGGCTCATGGCCGCCCAGCTGGCCCAGGCCCTCCACCTCACCCAGCCGGACGGGGAGCACAAGGGGCTGTATACCAACTCCGGCAAGATGCTGGCCGACCAGCCCCGGGTGAAGGCGGTGACCTTCTCCGGCGGCGTGGCCGACTGTGTGTACCAGGATCAGCCGGGGGACGTGTTCCGGTATGGGGACATCGGCGTGCTGCTGGGCCGGGCCATCCGGGAGGATCCCGACCTGTCCAGGGTGGAGCGGTGCCCCGCCCTGGAGACCATCCGGGCCACGGTGGTGGGGGCGGGCACCCACGCCACCGACGTGAGCGGGAGCACCATCCGCTATGACGCCAACCTGCTCCCGGTGAAAAACGTGCCCATTCTGAAAGTCTCCGCTGAGGACGAGGCGTCGCTGGAGACGCTGAAGGCCTCGATTGCATATCAACTCCCGCTGCATATGCCGGAGGGCAAGATCGAGCAGATCGCCATCGCCTTCGCCGGGGAAAAACGCACCAGCTTTGTGGAAGTCCAGGCGCTGGCGGCGGCGATCATCGAATCGGCAAAGGAGGTGATAGACAGCAGATTCCCGCTCATCGTGGTGGTGGAAAACGATGTGGGCAAGGTGCTGGGCAACGCGCTGAATGTGATGCTCAAGCACGAAAAGCCCGTGATCTGCATCGACGGAGTACACACCGCCAACGGCGATTACATCGACATCGGCGAGCCGGTGGCCGGTGGGCAGGTTCTGCCCGTGGTGATTAAGACCTTGGTGTTCAATTCCTGACGAACAATAATAAGGGGTGAAAAAAGTGATTCTCAAAACCAGGCTGTTCGGCCATGTCTACGAGTTCAAATCCATCCGTGAGGTCATGGCCAAGGCAAACGAGGAAAAATCCGGCGACAAGCTGGCAGGCATCGCCGCCGAAACTGCGGAGGAGCGGGTCGCTGCTAAGGTGGTTCTGTCCAACCTTACGCTCAATGATCTGCGCAACTGCCCCGCCGTCCCCTATGAGGAGGACGACGTAACCCGCATCATCCAGGACGACCTGAACGAGACCATTTTCAACAGCTTCAAGAATATGACCGTGGCTGAGTTCCGTGAGTGGCTGCTCAGCGAAAAGACCACCGGCGACATGATCAAGCGCGCCTCCCGGGGCCTGACCTCCGAGTGCATCGCCGGCGTGTGCAAGCTGATGAGCAACTTGGATCTGGTGTACGCCGCCAAGAAGATCCGCGTCAGCGCCCACTGCAACACCACCATCGGTCTGCCGGGCACCTTCTCCGCCCGTCTCCAGCCCAACCACACCACCGACGATCCCAAGGGCATCGTGGCCTCCGTGATGGAGGGTCTGTCCCTGGGCTGCGGCGATGCCGTCATCGGCATCAACCCCGTGGACGACTCCGTGGAGAGCGTGGCCCGTCTGCTGAAGATGCTGGACGAGTTCAAGGCCAAGTGGGAGGTTCCCACCCAGATCTGCGTGCTGGCCCACGTGACCACCCAGACCGAGGCCGCCAACAAGTTCGGCGCTCCGCTGGATTTGATGTTCCAGTCCATCGCCGGCTCCCAGAAGGGCAACGAGGCCTTCGGCCTGACCACCCAGATGCTGGAGGACGGCCGCCAGACCATGCTGACCCGGGGCACCTGCACCGGCCCCAACGTGATGTACTTCGAGACCGGCCAAGGCTCCGAGCTGTCCTCCGACGCCCACAACGGCTGGGATCAGGTGACCATGGAGGCCCGCTGCTACGGCTTCGGCCGCCACTTCAAGCCCTTCCTGGTGAACACCGTCGTCGGCTTCATCGGCCCCGAGTACCTGTACGATTCCAAGCAGGTCACCCGCGCCGGCCTGGAGGATCACTTCATGGGCAAGCTCAGCGGTCTGCCTATGGGCTGCGACGCCTGCTACACCAACCACATGAAGGCCGACCAGAACGACATCGAGAACCTGGCTACCCTGCTGGTGGCCGCGGGCTGCAACTACGTCATGGGCGTGCCCCAGGGCGACGACTGTATGCTGATGTACCAGTGCACCGGTTACCATGAGGCCGCCGCGCTGCGCGAGGTCTTTGGCCTGCGTCCCATCAAGGAGTTCGACCAGTGGCTGGAGAAGATGGGCTTCTCCGAGAACGGCAAGCTGACCGGCAAGGCCGGCGACGCTTCCGTGTTCATGACGAAGTAAAGGAGGCTGGAATCAATGAATGAGAAAGATCTGAGAGCCATTATTGAGCAGGTACTCTCCGAGCTGGGCACTTCCGCGGCCGCTGCTCCGGCCGCCGTCCAGGCTGTCAGTCAGGCCGTCCAGTCCTCCCAGGTTGAGGACGGCGAGCTGCCCGACGTGACCGCCATCGACATCCGCACCCAGTACCTGGTGGAAAACCCCGAGCACGGCGAGGAGTACGCCGAGCTGAAATACAACGCCCCTTGCCGTCTGGGCATCGGCCGGGCCGGCGCCCGCTACCTGACCCTGCCCCAGCTGGAGTTCCGCGCCGCCCACTCCGCCGCCCAGGACGCCGTGTTCAACGACGTGGACGAGGCGTTCGTGGAGAAGATGGGCCTGTGGACTGTCCAGACCCAGTGCGAGAGCAAGGACGTCTACCTGACCCGTCCCGACCTGGGCCGTAAGCTCAGCCCCGAGGGCGTGGAGACCATCAAGGCCAAGTGCAAGAAGAACCCCACCGTTCAGATCTATGTGTCCGACGGTCTGTCCTCCGCGTCCGTGGCCGCCAACATCGGCGATCTGCTCCCCGCCATCCTGCAGGGCCTGGAGAGCTACCGCATCGACGTGGGCACCCCCTTCTTCGTGAAGTACGGCCGCGTGGGCGTGATGGACGAGATCTCCGAGCTGACCGGCGCCGACGTGACCTGCACCCTCATCGGTGAGCGTCCGGGCCTGATCACCGCCGAGTCCATGTCCGCCTACATCGCGTACAAGGCCACCGTGGGCATGCCCGAGGCCCGCCGCACCGTGGTGTCCAACATCCACCGCTCCGGCACCATCCCCGCCGAGGCCGGCGCCCATATTGCCGAGATCATCAAGATCATGCTGGAGAAGAAGGCCAGCGGCACTGATCTGAAACTGTAACAGAGGGAGGATTATTATCATGAAACGCGATCCGTTGCCTGCAAAGGTATTAGCCACCCGCCTGATCCCCAATGTGGCCCCCGATATGGCCAAGGAGCTGGGTCTGACTCCCGATCAGAAGTCCCTGGCCCTCATCACTGCCGACTGCGATGATGTGACCTACACCGCCCTGGACGAGGCCACCAAGAAGGCCGACTGCAAGGTGGTTTACGCCAAGAGCTTCTACGCCGGCGCCGCCAACGCCAACACCGCCCTGGCCGGCGAAATCATCGGCATTCTGGCCGCTCCCAACCCCGCCGAGGCCAAGGCCGGCCTGGACGCGGCTGTGGACATGATCGAGAATGTGTGCCACTTTGTCTCCGCCAACGACGAGGACAGCGTGTGCTACTACGCCCACTGCATCTCCCGCACCGGCTCCTATCTGTCCGAGGGCTGCGGCATTGCCGAGGGCGAGGCCATTGCCTACCTCATCGCTCCTCCGCTGGAGGCCATGTACGGCGTGGATGCCGCGCTGAAGGCCGCCGACGTGCGGATGTGCGTGCTGTACGCGCCTCCTTCCGAGACCAACTTCGGCGGCGCTCTGCTCACCGGCAGCCAGTCCGCCTGTAAGTCCGCCTGCGATGCGTTTGCCGCCGCCGTGGAGGCTGTTGCTGATCGTCCCGTGGAATAAGTCCCCATCCGCCTTTTGAACGGAGGTACTTATGAAAGCATTGGGCATGATCGAAACCAAGGGCCTGGTGGCCGCCATCGAGGCGGCTGACGCCATGGTGAAGGCCGCCAATGTGTCCCTCCAGTGCAAGGAGCACGTGGGCGGCGGGCTTGTCACCGTGATGGTGCGGGGCGACGTGGGTGCGGTGAAGGCCGCCACCGACGCGGGCGCCGCCGCCGCCGAGCGGGTGGGCGAGCTCATCTCCGTCCATGTCATTCCCAGGCCCCACGGCGAGGTGGAGGAGATTTTGGGCGAGCTGCCCCCTCCGGCCGCGGAGCCTGCCCCCGAGCCGGAGCCTCCGGCCCCACCGAAACCGGAGCAGCCCCCTGAGCCCATCGCCCCGCCGGATCCGGAGCCTGAGCCCCCCGCCAGGGAGGCCGCGCCGGAACCCCAGCCCCAGCCCGAGCCCAGGGAGGCCGCGCCCGCCAAGGCGGACGCCGCCATTCCTACGGAGGCGGAGCTGGAGGCCATGCCCGTGGTGCAGCTGCGGGTGCTGGCCCGCTCCCTCAACGTGGAGGGCATGAGCCGCAGGGAGATCCGGGACGCCAAGAAGGATCAGCTTCTCACGGAGATCCGGGCCTGCCTGGCGCGCCGGGGATAACAGCCGTAACCCGGCTTACGATAGGAGTGATGTGACAGATGCAACTGATTGATAAGGACTTACTGTCCATGCAGGAAGTCCGTGAGCTGGTTGAGGCGGCCAAGGCCGCCCAGCGGGAGCTGGCCCAGATGAGCCAGGCCCAGGTGGATCGGATCGTCCGGGCCATCGCGGACGCCGGCGTGCGCAACGCCCGCCGTCTGGCCCAGATGGCCAACGAGGACACCGGGTTCGGTATCGTCGAGGACAAGATCATCAAGAACGTCTTTGCCAGCCGCGGCGTCTATGAGCATATCAAGGACATGAAAACCATCGGCGAGATCAGCTGTGATCCCGCCAGGGGCGTCCACACCATCGCGGTGCCCGTGGGCGTGATTGCGGGTCTGATCCCGTCCACCAACCCCACCTCCACCGCGCTGTATAAGGCGGAGATCGCCATCAAGGCGGGCAACGCCATTGTGTTCTCCCCCCACCCCACCGCCCTGCGCTGCATTCTGGAGACCGTCAAGGTCATCCGGCAGGCGGTGTCCGAGGCGGGCGGGAATGAGGATCTGGTCTCCTGTATCACCATCCCCACCATGGAGGCCACCGACAATCTGATGCGCCATCGGGACGTGGCCATGATTTTGGCCACCGGCGGCTCCGCCATGGTGCGCGCGGCCTATTCCTCCGGCACCCCCGCCATCGGCGTGGGCCCGGGCAACGGCCCCGCCTACATTGAAAAGAGCTGCGACCTGAAGCTGGCGGTCAAGCGTATTCTGGACTCCAAGACCTTTGACAACGGCACCATCTGCGCCTCCGAGCAGTCCATCATTTGCGACGAGGACATGGTGGTGGCGGTGCAGGCCGAGATGGAGAAGCAGGGCGCCTATTTCCTGGACGAGGCGGAGCGGGAGCAGCTGGGCCGGTTCATTCTCCGGGCCAACGGCACCATGAACCCCGAGATCGTGGGCCGCAGCGTGGAAACCATCGCCAAGCTGGCCGGCCTGACCAAGGTGCCCGCCACCGCCCGGGTGCTGGTGGCCCGGGAGACCGGCGTGGGCCGCGGCCATCCCTATTCCAACGAGAAGCTGGGACCCATCCTGGCCTTCTACGTGGGCAAGGACTACAAGGACGTGTGTGACAAGGTGTGCGAGATCCTCCACTACGAGGGCGCCGGCCATACCTTCTCCATGCACACCCAGAACAAGGAGATCGAGGACTACTTTGCCCGTCGAGTGCCCGCCTCCCGGATTCTGGTGAACACCCCCAGCGCCCTGGGCGGCATCGGCGGCACCACCGGCCTGATGCCCTCCCTCACTCTGGGCTGCGGCGCGGTGGGCGGCTCGGCCACGTCGGAGAACGTGGGCCCCATGCACCTGCTCAATCTGCGCTATGTGGCCCATGGCCTGAAGGAGCTGGAGGAGATCCGGGCCGGCGTGCCGTCCTGCGAGGACGGCGTGTGCCGGGTCAACCCCGATCTCAGCGGCATTGACATCGACGGCATCGTGGACAGCATCCTGGCCAAGCTCCGGGCGCTGTAACGGGCCCCATCCAATCCCATCGAAATAAGGAGTGAAGCATACAATGGCAACATTGCAGGCACTGGGCATGATCGAGACAAAGGGTCTGGTCAGCTCTATTGAAGCGGCGGACGCCATGGTGAAGGCCGCCAACGTCACCCTCATCGGCAAGGTCCATGTGGGCGGCGGTCTGGTGACCGTTATGGTGCGCGGCGACGTGGGCGCGGTGAAGGCCGCGACCGACGCGGGCGCCGCCGCCGCCGAGCGGGTGGGCGAGCTCATCTCCGTCCACGTGATCCCCAGGCCCCACGAGGAAGTGGAGTTCATTCTCCCCACCCTGGACAAGGGCTAATCCAACATCATTAAGGAGTGAACTAATATGGCAGCAATGCAGGCACTGGGCATGATCGAGACAAAGGGTCTCGTTGCCTCTATCGAAGCGGCCGATGCTATGGTGAAGGCCGCCAACGTCACCCTCATCGGCAAGGTCCATGTGGGCGGCGGCCTGGTCACCGTGATGGTGCGGGGCGATGTGGGCGCGGTGAAGGCCGCGACCGATGCGGGCGCCGCCGCCGCCGAGCGGGTGGGCGAGCTCATCTCCGTCCATGTGATCCCCAGGCCCCACGAGGAAGTGGAGTTCATCCTTCCCTCTCTGGAGAAGTAAGCCCGTAAACTTCCACTGAGAAAGGGGGGACACCCATGAGAGCAATCACCGAGGATATTCTGCGGTTTGAGCTGCGCAACAGCCAGCCGGAGGTGTACTACATCCCCACCGGGAAAATCCTCACGCCCGCGGCGCGGGAATACCTCCAGCAGCGCAAGATCAAGATCGCCAAAGAGGGGGAGTGTCCCCAGCGGGCCCCGGAGGAGGCCGCGGCACCGGCCGCGGCCCAGCCGGTCCAGCAACCAGTGATGGCCGCGCCCAAGCCCAAGTATGTGGACTATCAGAGCGGCTCCTTTTACATGGAGAAGCCGGAGCACATGACCCAGCTCTTTGACAACCAACTGGTGCCGAAAAACCACCCCCGGATCCTGTTCCGGGGCAAGCTGGACAGCCTCCAGGCGCTGGTGGTGCTGGATCAGGCGCTGATCTCTGAGGGCGGCGGCAGCCAGCAGCTGCTGGCCGATCTGGACGACGTGCTGAAGGCGCTGCGCAATATGATGCGCTGTGACGTGCTGGACGAGGAGCTGCACAGCGACACCATCATCGGGCTGACCCACGCCGAGCTGAGGGAGCACTCCCACAACCCCATGAAGTTCTACAACATCCGGCAGATGCTCCTGCCCTCCTACACCATGGGCCGGGACTACGCACTGCTCAACCAGCTGCGGGCCGCCATCCGGGAGACCGAGGTAGCCGCGGCCAACGCCTTCTATGACGGGTTCCGGTTCAGCCGGGGCGACATCATCGAGGAGCTTAACCGCCTGTCCAGCGCCCTGCACATCATGATGTGCAAGTATCTGGCCGGCGACTACAAGGGGGCGGCAAAATGACGGCAGAACAGATCTCCGCGGCGGTCATGAACTCCGTCCACCGGGCGGGGCTGGTAGAGGTTGAGGTCTCCGCCCGCCACGTCCACCTGACCCAGGCGGACGCCGAGGTGCTCTTTGGCCCCGGCGCGGTGCTGGAGCCCGCCCGGCCCCTGTCCCAGCCGGGGCAGTTCCTGTCCCAGCAGCGGGTGACCCTGGTGGGCCCCAAGGGCCGCAAGGAGCGCACCGCTGTGCTGGGCCCGGTGCGGACGGCCTCCCAGGTGGAGCTGTCCAAGAGCGACTGCGTGGAGTTGGGCGTGGACGCGCCCCTGCGGGAGTCCGGCGACGTGGCCGGCTCCGGCTCCATCGTCATCGAGGGGCCCTGCGGCACCCTGGAGCTGAAGGAGGGCGTGATCATCGCCCGCAACCACATCCATGTGACCGCCCCCGACTCGGTCATGTTCGACCTGCGGGATAAGCAGCGGGTCAGCGTGGCCCTGCTCACCGAGCGGCCCGTGGTGTTCCGGGACGTGCTGATCCGGGTGAGCACCCGGTTCAGCTGCAAGATGCACATTGATTTCGACGAGGCCAACGCCGCCATGGTCAAGGGCTTCACCCTTGGTAAAATCATCCGGTAAGGGCCCCACGGCCCCCGCAGCGCCGGGAAGGAGCGTATCACTATGATGGATCTGGATCGGGTCAACGCCTATATGGAACGGGTGAAGGAGTCGGAACACACCACCTTCCACCCTGTAAGCCCCAAGCTCAAGACGGGCCTGGATCTGGGCACGGCCTATATCGCTTTGGTGGTGCTGGACGAGGAAGACAACCCCATCGCCTGCGAGAAGCAGGCGGCAGGGGTGCTCAAGGATGGCGTAGTGGTGGACTACACCGGCGCGCTGAATATCGTCCGGGAGCTGAAGAAAAAGCTGGAGGGCCGGCTGGACGCGGAGCTGCTCAACTGCGCCATCGCCATGCCCGCCGGCACGGAATCCAGCGCCCGCACCCACCAGTACGTGGCGGAGGGAGCCGGGTTCGAGGTCACAGCGGTGCTGGATGAGCCCAGCGCGGCCAACGCCATCTATCAAATCCAGAACGGCGTGATTGTGGACATCGGCGGCGGCACCACCGGTCTTGCCATCCTCCAGGATGGCAAGGTGGTGCGCACCGAGGACGAGCCCACCGGAGGCACCCACCTGTCCCTGGTGCTGGCGGGGAACTACCACGTCAGCTTCCAGGAGGCGGAGGCCATCAAGCAGGACTATGCCCGCCACCGGGAGATCCTGCCGGTGGTGCGCCCGGTGGTGGAGAAGATGGCCACCATTGTCCGCCGCTATCTGGCGGGCACCGACGTGGACGCCATCTATCTGTGCGGCGGCACCTGCTGCCTCACCGGGATCGAGGACATCTTCCAGAAAGAGACGCAAATCAAAACCATCAAGCCGGCGGATCCCTTCCTGGTGACGCCGGCGGGAATCGCGATGAACTGTAAAATTTAGCCATGAAAGGGGGGTCAGCCATGGATCATAAGGAATTGGTCGAGCTGATCCTGGCCCGCGTCGTGGAGAAGCTGGCTCAGAGCGGGGCCTGTTCCCAGGGATGCCCCGCCTGCGGCGGCCCCACCCCGGACGACGGGCGGCCCGGCCTGCTGATCCTGACCCAGGAACACGGGGAGGACTGCCATCACGTGCTGGAGGATCCGCGCCTGACGGCGTGCTACCGCACGGAATGCGCCCTCCAGCAGGACTACCAGGTGGATCTGGACAAGTTCGAGGCCGTGGTGATCTACCAGTTTACCAATGAGGTGCTGTGCAAGCTGGCCAGCGGGATCTGCGACACGCCGTTTACCAAGCTTGCCCAGCAGGCGCTGCTGGCCGGCAAGCGGGTGTTCGTGCCCACGGAGGAGATGGAGGCCATGCGCGCCACCTCCTGCAAGCTGCCCGCGCCCTACTGCGCCATGCTTCAGGAGAAGCTGGCCCTGCTCACCGCCTGCGGCCTGACCATCTGCTCCCAGCAGAACCTGGCCGGGGCGATTCTGGACGGGGCCTGCCCCGCCTGCTCCGCCGCCCCTGCCGCGCCGGCGGCCCCGCCGGAGCCCTGCGGCCCGGACAAGGAGCTGTGCCTGGATAAGCGGGTACTGACGGAGCGGGACGTGATCGCCGCCGATAAGGACGAGGTCACCTGCATCCACATCGGGGAAAAGACCATCCTGACGGCGCTGGCCGTGGAGTACGCGAAATCCAAGGGCATCCGCCTGATCCGCGGCGCGGGGCGCTGACCGGTTCTCGGCCCATCGCCCGGACGAAATGAGGGAAATTCATGCAAGTGGCAAAAGTGATTGGCAACATCTGGGCGACCCGGAAAGAGGAAAAGCTGGCCGGCCTGAAGCTGCTGCTGGTTCAGCCCATCAACCCGCTGAACGGGGAGCTATACCGCATCCCCATTGTGGCCGCCGATATCATCGGCGCCGGCGTGGGGGAGACGGTAGTGGTGGTTGGCGGCAGCTCCGCCCGGAGCGCCGCAGGGGACATGATGATCCCGGTGGACGCCACCGTGGTGGGCATTGTGGACGACCAGGATGTGGACGCCAGCGTTTTGCAGCCGACCTGAGCCCCCAAGCCGGGGGCCGGGCCGGCCGCGGCCCACAAGGAAATAAGGTGAGACTATGAATTTGACCCAAGCGGTGCGGGAGGCCGGCGTTGTGGGCGCAGGCGGCGCCGGATTCCCCACCCATGTAAAGCTCAATGCCAAGGCGGAGTGCTTTATTGTCAACGCCGCCGAGTGCGAGCCGCTGATTGAGACCGACAAATACCTGTGCCGGACCTTCCCGGAGCAGGTGGTGGCCGCGGCCGCGGCCATCGCCGCCCACCTGGGGGCCAAGCGGGCGGTCATCGCCCTAAAGGGCAAGTACCGGGACGAGATCGCCGCTCTGGAGGGGGCCATCAGCAAGCTGGGGGCCGATGTGGAGATCTTCCAGATGGCCACCTTCTACCCCGCCGGGGATGAGCAGACCATGGTGCAGCAGGTCACCGGGCGCAGCGTGCCCGAGCGCGGCCTGCCGCTGGACGTGGGCTGCGTGGTGGACAACGTGGGCACTCTGCTCAACGTCCTCCAGGCCCTGGACGGCGTGCCCGTCACCCAGAAGTACCTGTCGGTGGTGGGCGAGGTCAAGGAACCCATCATGCTCCACGTGCCCATCGGCACCCCGCTGACGGAGTGCGTGGCGGCGGCGGAGCCCACCCTGACGGACTACGCCCTGATTGTGGGCGGGCCTATGATGGGCAAGCCCCTCACCAAACAGGAGGACATTGCCGCCGCCGTGGTGACCAAGACCACCGGCAACATCATCGTGCTGCCCAAGGATCACTATCTGTTCCGGCGGGCCCAGCTCAGCCTGGACGCCATCCGCCACCAGACCAAGAGCGCCTGTATCCAGTGCCGTATGTGCACAGACCTGTGCCCGCGGTATCTCATCGGGCACCAGATCCGGCCCAACCTGGTGATGCGCAACCTGTGGCGGGAAAAGACCATCACCGACGACGGCCAGTACCTGGCCGCCTTCGGGGACGCTGCCAACTGCTGCGACTGCGGTGTGTGCGAAATGTTTGCCTGCCCCATGGGGCTGTCCCCCAGGAAGGTGAACCAGTACATCAAGGGCGAGCTGCGCCAGCGGGGCATCCAGGTGCCCCGGAACATGGAGCCCCAGGCCCGCCAGTTTGTGGACGACCGCAAGACGCCCACCGGCAGGCTCATCGCCCGCCTGGGGCTGGCCCAGTACGACGGGAAGCACGCCCACGCCTGCAAGACCCTGGAGCCGGAGCGGGTATTCATCCCCTTCCAGCAGCACATCGGCAAGCCCGCCGTCCCGGTGAAGGCCGTGGGCGACACGGTGGCCGTGGGGGATCTGCTGGCCCAGGCCGCGGAGGGCCTGTCCGTCAACATCCACGCCAGCATCGGCGGCGTGGTGGAGCAGGTCACCGGCGCGGGCGCGACCATCAGAAGAAAGGAGTGAGCGTATGAGAACGGCAATCGGTATGGTGGAGCTGAACAGCATCGCCAAAGGCATTGAAACCTGCGACTATATGGTAAAGGCCGCTCAGGTGGAGCTCATCCGCTCCTCCACGGTCTGCCCGGGCAAGTACCTGATTCTCATCGCCGGGGACACCGGCGACGTGCGGGCCTCCATGAAGGAGGGGGAGAAACGGGGGGGCGAGTGCGTGGTGGACACGCTGCTGCTGCCCAACGTCCATCCACAGCTCATCCCCGCCATCAGTATGGCCACCCCCACCCCCGCCCTGGGCGCGGTGGGCGTGCTGGAGTTCTACTCTGTGGCGTCCGCCATCACCGCCGCCGACGTGGCGGCCAAGGCGGCCAACATCACCCTGATTGAGGTGCGCATCGGCTATGCCATCGGCGGCAAGGGCTACGTGACCCTCACCGGGGACGTGGGCGCGGTGCGCGCGGCAGTGGCCGCCGCCTCCCGGGACGCCCAGCTCCTGGTGGGCACCACCGTCATCCCGCGGCCCGCCAAGCAGGTGTTCGACTCCCTGCTGTAAGCTCCACAGTCCGTCTTTTGCGGGGGCGCCGCCCCCGTGTCAAGAGAAAAGAAATTCTGAAGGAGGAACATACATGAGCGTTTTCACTGAAAGCATCGGCGCATGGGTGTCCGGTATCTCCATCAACTCCGTCATTATGATGATCATGATGATCTTCATGCTGGTGGGCGCGATTGACAAGATCATGGGCAACAAGTTCGGCTACGGCGAGGAGTTCGAGGCCGGCTTCAACGCCATCGGCCCCCTGGCCCTGTCCATGGCCGGCGTCGTGGCCGCCGCCCCTGTGCTGGCCAAGATCCTTGGCCCCATCATCACCCCCATCTACACCGTCTTTGGCGCTGACCCCGCCATGTTCGCCACTACCCTGCTGGCCTGCGACATGGGCGGCTATCCCCTGGCCATGCAGCTGGCGGCCAATGAGACCATGGGTAACTTCGCCGGCCTGATCCTGGGCACCATGATGGGTCCCACCATCGTGTTCACCATCCCCGTGGCCCTGGGCATCATCTCCAAGGAAGACCGCTCCTACCTGGGCGCCGGCGTTCTGGCCGGTATGATCACCATCCCCATCGGCTGCATCGTGGGCGGCCTGGTGATGTCCGCCATGACCGAGTATAAGCTGTCCATCATCCAGATTCTCCAGAACCTGATCCCCGTTATCATCATCGCCGCCCTCATCGTCATCGGCCTGTGGTTTGCCCCCGCCGGCATGATCAAGGGCTTCAACGTGTTCGGCACCGGCGTGACCATCGTCATCACCGCCTTTACCGCCATCGCCGTGTTCGAGCAGATCACCGGCATCATGTTCCCGCTGTTTGATGTGATGGCTACTCCTGATGAAACCGGCATGACCCCGCTGAACAGCGGCCTGCTGACCTGCGGCCAGATCGGCATCGTGCTGATCGGCGCCTTCCCCATGGTGAAGTGGATCACCAAGACCTTCGGCGGCGCCCTGGGCAAGCTGGGCGGCGCCCTGGGCATGAACGACAAGGGTTCTGCCGGCATGGTGGCCAACCTGGCCAACAACATCGCCATGTTTAACATCATGGGCGAGATGGATCCCAAGGGCAAGCTGCTGAACGTGGCCTTCGCCGTGTCCGCCGCTTTCGTGTTCGGCGATCACCTGGGCTTCACCGCCGGCGTGAACCAGAGCATGGTGACCCCCGTTATCGTCGCCAAGCTGGTTGGCGGTATCACCGCCGTGATCGTGGCTTACCTCCTGGCTCCCAAGCTGCTGGCCAAGATCGGCGTCACCGAGGGGAAGAAGGCTTAACGAAATCCCGCTCTCGCGCCCGTCCGGGGTCTTCCAGGCAGGCGCAGGCAAAAGCAAGAACCAGCGCCGTCCCCGTTCCCTCCCCCGCCGGGTGAGGGGGCAGGGCGCGGCAGAGAAAGGTCAGGTGTGAACCTATGAACGTCAGCGAACAGCTGATCCGTGAGATCGTCACCAAAGTGCTCCAGGAGGCCGGCGGCCTCACCGCCGCCCCCGCCATGGAGCGGCAGGTGGATCCCAGCGGTATCATCGGGATCAAGACCAGCACCGTCCCCCTCCAGCCCTTCGAGGGCCGGCAGGATGTGCTGCTGAACGATGTGACCACCCTGGAGGAGGCTCCCCGGATGGGCTGCGGCGTCATGGAGCTGAAGGACGCCGCCAGCTTTGAGTGGACCCTTACCTATGACGAGTACGACATCGTGCTGGAGGGCGCCCTGGAGATCGAGATCGACGGACGCATTGTCAGCGGTGGCCCGGGGGATATCATCTACATCCCCAAGGGCAGCCACATCCACTTCCAGACCCCCAGCTACGCCAAGTACGTCTACACAGTCTATCCTGCCAACTGGCAGGAGGGCTGAGCCCATCCAACGCGCAGATCTCAGTTCCAAGCAACCGGCCCCAAGGAAAGATTTTAGGGACGGGGCGGCAGGCATCCCTTGCCGCCCTGTCTTTTATGAAAGGTGGATTATGATATGATGAAAAAATGTAAGAGGCTCGGTTCCATACTTTTGGCCCTTGTGCTGGCCCTGTCCCTGGCGGTTCCCGCCTTTGCTTCCACCTACACGGTGAAGAAGGGCGACAGCCTGTGGAGCATCTCCAAGCAGCAACTGGGCAATGGCAGCAGGTGGCGCGAGATCTACGAAGCTAACAAGGAAATCATCAAGGATCCCAACCGGATCTATGTGGGGCAGGAGCTTCGGATCCCAGACGGTGAGCCCGCCCCGGAGCCTACCCCCGAGCCCACGCCAGAACCCACGCCCGAGCCCACGCCGGAACCCACGCCCGAGGCGGCCCACGTTCAGCGGAACGACTGGGATCCCTTTGTGAAGCAGGCGGTCAACGACTTCATGGACGCCTATGGCAAGACTTCTGCCAGCTACGCCAAGGACGGCTCCTACGTGGTGTTTGACTTTGACAACACCTGCTCCATCTTCGACGTGGAGGAACAGCTGGCCATTTACCAGCTCCAGACCATGACCTTCGCCATCACCCCCGAGAAGATGCCCGAGGTGCTGGCCACCGACATCGGCCTGGAGGATGCGGATCTGAATGTGGATCTCAGCGATCTGGGCTACGGCAATGGTTCCTACAACGACTGGATCGCGGATATCACCAAGGCGTACACCTACCTCTATGAGGAGTACGGCCCCTTCACCGGCAAGGGCCTTGACAAGGAGGCCCAGGCCAAGATCCAGGCTGACCCCCAGTGGCTGGAGTTCGCCACCAAGATCCGCACCATGTACGATGTCGTCTACGACCATGAGTCCGCCTCCGTGGCCTACCCCTGGGTGCTCTACTGGTTCACCGGTATGACCGAGCAGGAGGTCTATGACCTGGCCAAGGCGTCCCACACCTACTACAGCAGCGTGGAGACCTCCACCCAGACCTGGACTACCCCCAAGGACATCGAGTCCAAGGTGGGCGTTGTGGAGTACAAGTGGACCTCCGGCACCCAGGTGTCCGAGAACATCAAGGAGCTGTGGGCCACCCTCCAGGCCAACGGCATCGACGTGTGGGTGTGCTCCGCCTCCGCCACCGACCCCATCCGGGCCGCCGTGGACGCGTGGGGCCTCCATGACTACATCACCGGTATGCTGGCCATGACCAACAAGCTGAAGGACGGCGTATACGTCAACGAGTATGACTACACCACCGGCTGCGGCTGGCTCAATGACGGCAAGGGCGGCTGGGTGCGCGACACTCTGCCCATCAAGGCCCAGACCCAGGGCGTGGGCAAGGTGACGGCCATCGTCAACGCCATCGCCCCCAAGTACAACGGGGCTGGCCCCCTGGCCGGGTTCATGGACTCCACCGGCGACTACAACTTCTGCACGGAGTTCGCCAATCTGAAACTGGTGATCTGCTTCAACCGCGCCAGCCGCAAAATTACCGACGGCGGCGGCGTGATCTCTGAGCTGGCCATCTACCAGCGGGACACCCTGGGCTTTGACCTGAAGAAGGCCAACGCCAACGGGGACACCCTCTACGTCCTCCAGGGCCGCGAGGAGAACGGGCTGCGGGGCCTGCGGGCCAGCGACAGCACCATGCTGCTGGGCAAGACGGAGCCCGCCCTGTTCAAGAATGCGGACAATGAGGCCCAGCTCAAGTACATGATCGACCACAGCATGACCACCAAGGAGATCATCGACCGCTTTGCCATCAAGACCGCCGCCGACGCGGAGGGCAACGATCTGGGCCTGAAATACGGCTTCCTGACCGAGTTCGCCGGCTATCACAACATCAAGTAAGCGTTCACGCCGTTTCAGTCCTGCCCCGCCCTTGGAGCGGGGCAGGACTGCCGGCAAAAATGCTGGTAAAACAGCAAAACCCGCTTGACAATAGAACCCGGGAACCTTATAATAAAGGCGTAGACCATGAAAGTGAATAAAAGGGTATGTGGGTGCGCTCTCCCGGGCGCACAATAGGGAAGCGGGTGTGAATCCCGCGCAATGCCGTTGCTGTGTTAGCGGAGTGTTTTCCAAGAATGTCACTGGGGGTTTCCCTGGGAAGGCCGGAAAAGACGTTTGACGCTTCAGCCAGAATACCTGCCCACATATGACGCACAAATGTCCTCCCCGTGCATTGGGAGGGTGCAGGCTCCCGTTGTTGAGCAACGGTTTGTTTGCTGTACCCTCAAGGGTGCAGCTTTTTGTTTGCTTTTTGGTTTGCCACCCCTTTGGAACTTGCGTTGCGGGGGACGTGTCTGCCAGCACGCTCCCCCGCCACAGGCCACACAAGCCGGCGCTCCCGGTTGCAGACGTATGCGAGACGAGGGCTGGGCTTCTCAGGAAGCCTTCACATATGGGAATAGCCGCGACGAAGGGGCTATCCCTGTATGTTTACTCAAGAAAGGCAGGATCATCGACATGAATAGAAATAAGAAGCTCCTCATTGCGGCCGTGGCCGTAGTGGCGATTATCGCTGTTTTCCTGGGCGTCTGGTTCGCCACCCGCCCCGCCACCACCCAGGGCGCCAAAACCATCACGGTGGAGGTCATCCACAAGGACGGTTCCAAGAAGGAATTCACCTGCCACACCGACGAGGAGTATCTGGGCCCGGTGCTGGACGCCGAACAGATCGCCCAGGGCGAGGAGGGCCCCTATGGGCTGTATATCAAGTTCGCAGATGGCGAAAAAGCGGTCTATGAGGAGGACGGGGCCTACTGGGCGGTGATGCAGGGCGGAGAGCCCACCCCGCTCAGCGTGGATCAGACCCCCATCCAGGACGGCGACGCCTTCTCCCTGGTATATACCCTTGCGTAGACGGGCCCACCGGCTGAGCCTGGGGGAGGTCACCCTGTTCGGCGTGCTGGGGGGCATGACCTTCGCGGCCAAGGTGGGGATGGCGGGGCTGCCCAACGTGGAGCCCGTGTCCCTGATGGTGATGCTGTTCGCCGTCGTCTTTGGCTGGAAGGCGGTTTTTCCCATCTACGTCTACGTGTTGCTGGAGTTCGTCCTCTACGGGATCCAGCTTTGGTCCATCAACTATCTTTATGTCTGGCTGGTACTGGCCGCCGCTGCGTGGCTGCTGCGGGGGATGCGCAGCCCGCTGGGCTGGGCTATGCTGTCCGGGGCCTTCGGGCTGCTGTTCGGGCTGCTGTGCGCGCCGGTGTATCTGTTCACCGCGGGGCTCCACGGTGCCATCGTCTGGTGGGTCAACGGCATCGCCATGGACATCCTCCACTGCGCCGGGAACTTCGTCATTGCCCTGGGGCTGTTTGTCCCCATGCGGAGGCTGCTGGAGCGGCTGTACCGGGAGATGCTGGGGCGGCACAGCGGCGGCAATCTGCCCCCAGGGCTTCCTCCGTCCGTCTGAATCCTCTGTGAGGCCCCGTGACATCGGTCGCGGGGCCTTGTGCTCAGCGTGTCGAAAAAGTCTTTTCGCCACGCTGAGCACAAATTTTTGGAGCAAAGAGCGTTCCAAAAATTTGTTGATGGAACGTGAAAGACACCCGCCTGAGTTTCTTTCACACCAGCTTCCTTCCCGTTATTGGAACAGAAGCGGCTTTTTCGACAGTCTCGGGCTGTCCCCGTCCGCTAAATCGAAATTATGTCAAATAAACCGCCGCTTTCGCATAGAAAAGAAGTCCGGTTTCGGGTTTGTAAGTTTCTTCCATATCCTGCAAAAGCCTTGAAAACACTCCCTCCCGGCTGTTGAAAACTGTGTGGAAGTTGTGGATAACTTTCCGTATCTGCATAGGTATGCAATATTATGGAAACCGATTTCAGGAGGCCGGCCCCTCCGGAACCCCTTGAAAACTCAGAGGCCGAACCGCCGCCGTTTCCGCCTCCGGCCCCAATCCCCCAGGGAACTATACGGAGCGTATAGCCTCTTGACGGAACCCGTCCCCCATGGTACACTATTCTTGCCGTATGACTGACGGAAGTGGAGCACCACATGGAGTACGGCGGCGCGATTGCGTCTGACTGCCGACCGTCTGGGCGCGCTGATCTGACTCGGTGCGCCCAGTTTCCTTTGGACGCGCCCAATCAAAGGAGGACATCAGGATGAAAACCGACATTGAAATCGCCCAGAGTGCGGCGATGCTGCCCATCAGCCAGGTGGCGGCCAAGGCGGGTATCGACGAGGAGCTGCTGGAGCACTATGGGCGGGTGAAGGCCAAGATCGACATCGGCCCCCTCCGGGACAGGCCCCGGAAGGGTAAGCTGATCCTGGTCACCGCCATCAACCCCACCCCCGCCGGGGAGGGCAAAACCACCACCAGCGTGGGGCTGGCGGACGCGCTGTCCAGGCTGGACAAGAACGTGCTGCTGTGCCTGCGAGAGCCCTCCCTGGGCCCGGTGTTCGGGGTGAAGGGGGGCGCGGCCGGGGGCGGATATGCCCAGGTGGTGCCCATGGAGGACATCAACCTCCACTTCACCGGCGACTTCCACGCCATCGGCGCGGCTAACAACCTGCTGGCCGCTCTGCTGGACAACCACATCCAGCAGGGCAACGCGCTGGGCATCGACACGAAGAAGATCACCTGGCGGCGGTGCGTGGACATGAACGACCGGCAGCTCCGGAACATCGTGGACGGTTTAGGCGGCCGGATGCAGGGGGTGCCCCGAGAGGACGGCTTTGACATCACCGTGGCCTCCGAGATCATGGCGGTGCTGTGTCTGGCCACCGATCTGAAGGATTTGAAGGAGCGGCTGGCCCGGATCATCGTGGGCTACACCTATGACGACAAGCCGGTCACCGCCGCCGACCTGAAGGCCCAGGGGGCCATGGCGGCCCTGCTGAAGGACGCTATCAAGCCCAACCTGGTACAGACGTTGGAGAACACCCCGGCCCTGGTGCACGGCGGGCCCTTTGCCAACATTGCCCACGGTTGCAACTCCGTGTCCGCCACTGACACCGCTTTGAAGTTGGCGGACTACGTGGTGACGGAGGCGGGTTTCGGCGCAGATTTAGGCGCGGAGAAATTTTTAGATATCAAGTGCCGGGCCGCAGGGCTGGAGCCCAGCGCGGTGGTGATCGTGGCCACCGTCAAGGCGCTGAAATACAACGGCGGTGTGTCCAAGGCGGATCTGGGGGCGGAGAACCTGGAGGCGCTGGAAAAGGGCCTGCCCAACCTGCTCAAGCACGTGGAGAACATCACCCAGGTGTACGGCCTGCCCTGCGTGGTGGCCATCAACCGGTTCGTCAACGACACCGACGCCGAACTGGCCCTGATCGCCGGCAAGTGCAAGGAGCTGGGGGTGAACGTGGCCCTGTCCGAGGTGTGGGGCAAGGGCGGCGAGGGCGGTATCGAGCTGGCGGAGGAGGTGCTCCGGCTGTGCGGGCAGCCCCACGAGTTCCGGTTCGCCTATGAGCTGGATCGGCCCCTGCGGGACAAGATCAAGGCCATCGTCCGCCGCGTCTACGGCGGGGCCGGGGTGAGCTATTCCGCCGCCGCCTCCAAGGAGCTGGATCGGCTGGAGGCCATGGGCTTCGGCGGTCTGCCGGTGTGCATGGCCAAGACCCAGTACTCCCTGTCCGACGACCAGACCAAGCTGGGCCGCCCGGAGGGCTTCACCGTCACGGTGTCTAAGGTGAAGGTGAGCGCCGGGGCGGGCTTTGTGGTGGTGCAGACCGGCGACATCATGACCATGCCCGGCTTGCCGAAGGTTCCCGCCGCGGAGCAGATCGACGTGGACGAAAACGGCGTGATCAGCGGCCTGTTCTGAAAGGAGAATTTATTATGACCGCACCTGTCCCTGTGAAGCTGCTGGATCCACGGGCCAAGCTGCCCGCCTACGGCTCGGCTGACGCCGCCGGAGCCGACCTGTACGCCCTCACCGACGGCCCGGTGACCGTGGCCCCGGGGGAGAGCGTCAAGCTGCGCACCGGGCTGGCGGTGGCCATCCCCCAGGGGTACGTGGGGCTGGTGTTTGCCCGGTCGGGCCTGGCCTGCAAGGGCGGGCTGGCCCCCGCCAACAAGGTGGGCGTCATTGACGCCGACTACCGGGGGGAGCTGATGGTGTTCCTCCACAACCACGGTTCGGAGTCTCAGGTGGTGGAGGACGGCGACCGGATCGCCCAGCTGGCCATCGTGCCCTATCTCACCGCCCAATTCGCCCCGACGGAGGAGCTGGACGGTACGGAGCGGGGCCAGGGGGGCTTTGGCTCCACCGGGCGCAGGTAGCCGCCCGCCTGAAATCGACCATCCGGCGTCCTGCCGGATGGGAACCAAGTGCCGGAGGAGGTTTGTGCCATGCCCGGAAACACCCTGTATATTGTGGTGCCCTGCTATAACGAGGAGGAGGTGCTCCCCGAGACCGCCCGCCGCCTGGGGGACAAGCTCCGCGCTCTGATGGAGGCGGGGAAGATCGACCCCCGCAGCCGGGTGCTGTTTGTCAACGACGGCTCCAAGGACAAGACCTGGGAGATCATCCAACGGCTCCACCGGGAGGACGGGCTCATGTGCGGGGTGGATCTGACCCGGAACCGGGGGCACCAGAACGCCCTGCTGGCGGGTCTGATGACCGCCAAGGATCGGGCGGATATGGTGATCTCTATGGACGCCGACCTCCAGGACGACGTGGACGCGGCGGACGCCATGGTGGACAAGTACCTGGACGGGGTGGACATCGTGTACGGCGTGCGCTCCTCCCGGAAGAAGGACACCTTCTTCAAGCGCACCACCGCCGAGGGCTTCTACCGGATGATGGATCTGCTGGGGGCGGAGACGGTGTTCAACCACGCCGACTACCGGCTCATGTCCAAGCGGGCGCTGGAGGGGCTGGCCCAGTTCACCGAGGTGAACCTGTTCCTCCGAGGCATCGTGCCCATGATCGGCTACCGCACCGACACCGTGGAATACGAGCGGGGGGAGCGGTTCGCCGGGGAGAGCAAGTACCCTCTGAAGAAGATGCTGGCCTTCGCCCTGGAGGGGGTCACCTCCCTGTCCGTGCGGCCCCTGCGGATGATTACCGGGCTGGGCTTTCTGGTGTTCCTGATTTCCCTCATTATGATCCTCTACAATGTGGTGCGGTGGGCCACCGGGAATACGGTGGCGGGCTGGGCCAGTCTGGCCTGCTCCGTGTGGTTCATCGGGGGGCTGATCCTGCTGTCTCTGGGAGTCATCGGAGAATATCTGGGCAAGCTATATCTGGAGAGCAAGGACAGGCCCCGGTTCCTGATCCGGGAGGTGCTGGACGGGGAGACGGATCAGAAGGACAGTTAATAGCCCCCGATCCCCTTGTCAAAAGGGAAAGATTGTTAAACCTTTATAAATATTCGCGAAAGGCCCTTGCAATTTGGGCCCGCTGGCCCTAAAATGAAATACGTGGAAAATGAGGCGGCGCCGGGCAGCGCCGCTGGGCGGCCCACACATCTTAAACAGGAGGGATTCCCCATGAGCATTGATTTTGAAAGCTTGAAGGACAAAGCTGTGGTTCTCGCCCAGTCCGGCGTGACCAAGGCCAAGGAGCTCACCGAGACCGGCGTGGCCAAAGCCAAGGAGCTGGCGGACACCGGCGCGGCCAAGGCCAAGGAGCTCACCGAGATCGGCAAGCTGAAGGTGCAGAACTCCACCGAGCAGGAGGCCATCCGCAAGGCCTATTCCGAGCTGGGCAAGCTGTACTACGCCGAGCGGGGCTCCGCCCCCGAGGCGGCCTATGCTGACCTGTGCCAGCGCATCACCGATGCCCTGGCCCGCATCTCCTACAACAACGAGCGCATCGCCGACATCAAGGCGGCGGGCCAGATGTCCGACGAGGAAGTGGACGCGGTGGAGCCGGTGGACGAGGAGCCCTGTTGCTGCGGCGAGCCCGAGCCCGAGGCGGAGGACGAGGCCGACAAGCCCGAGGAGTAATGGAAAAATGAAGGAAGCCCCGCGGCCTATGGCCGCGGGGCTTTTGCCGTGTCAGGGCACGTTTGGGGCTTTGCCGGGGCGTTTCCTCCGCATGGCCAGGACGCTGCCCACGGCCAGGGCGATCCCCGCCGCGATCACGGCGATGGTGACGCCGAAGATCACCGGCATGGGTGGCATGGCGGCGTACTCCATGGCGTTGGGATACCAGTCCTTGGTTGTCTCCAGATCCACCACCTGGATCACCAGAAGGGAGAAGAATTCCACAATCAGCAGCACCACGCCGATGACCGCCGTCACCCACCCGGCGGTAAAGCACCGCTTGGCGGCGTTTACCCGGACGCATTCCTCCAGCCCGCCTCCCGGGGGCGCTCCCTCCGACCGCCGGGGCGGGGCCTCCCGGCCCAGCAGCTCGTCGGCGGACACGCCCAGCACCCCGCACAGCAGGACCAGCGTTTCGATGTCCGGCGCGGCCTGATCCGTCTCCCACTTGGACACCGCCTGCCGGGACATTCCGATGAGCTCCCCCAGCTGCTCCTGGGACAGCCCCGCCGCCCGCCGCACCTGCTGGAGCCGTTCTCCAAAGGTCATAGAACCGACCTCCTTTCTGCGTCTATCCTACCGCAAAGGCCGGTGGCAGTCCACCAGCTTTCGCTGGAAAACCCGCCACCGGCGGTGGCATCTGCCCATTTCCCCAAAAAACAGGCGGCGCGCGGCCTGTTCACCGCCCGCCGCTTTGTTTTATAAAGAGAGAACGAATTGCAGCGCCGTCCGGGGGGTCTGGGCGCCGTGGAACCGCTCCCAGGCCACCGCCTGCCGGTGGAGCTCCTCCGGAGGGAGGGCCACGCCGTGCCGCTCCGCCAGCAGATCCACCAGGGCCAGGAAGCCCGCCTTGTCCAGCCCCTGGAACAGCACCCGCATCCCGAATCGGTCGGCCAGTGAGGTCTTTTCCCGGATGGTTTCCGAGCGATCCATCTCGTCCCCCGCCCGCTCTGAGATGGTCTGTCGCACCAGATGGCGGCGGTTGGAGGTGGCGTACACCGCCACGTTCCGGGGCCGGGGCTCCACGCCCCCCTCCAGGATGGTTTTCAGGATGGAATAGGTGGGGTCGTCCCGGTCGAAGGTGAGGTCGTCGATGAACACGATGAACTTCTGCCGCCGCCCGCCCAGAGTGCGGATGAGGGCGGGTAGGCCCCCCAGATGCTCCTTGTCTGCCTCGATGATCCGCAGCTCCTCCAGCCCCGGCAGGGTGAGCAGGTGCTTCACTGTGGCCGACTTGCCCGTGCCGCTCTCGCCGTAGAGCAGCACGTTGTTCACATACCGACCCTCCACCAGGGCCCGGGTGTTGCGCTCCACCTCCGCCCGCTGCTCGTCGTAGCCCAAAAGCTGGCTGCTGTCCGGGCCGTCCGGATGGGCCACGGGGATCAGGTCGCCGCTGTCCCACACGAAGGCCCGGTAGCGGGCGAACCGGCCCGCCCCCTCCCGGCGGTAGACCTCTGTCAGCGCGTCAAAGGAGAAGGGGACGCCGGCCTGCCACCGGGGCAGACTGGTGAGCACCCCCTGGTAGTCGCTGTCCAGCAGCCGGCCCAGCTGGGTGAGCCAGCGGTCGCAGTCCACCCCGGCCAGCAGGGCGAAGGCGGACAGATCCAGCCGCGCTGCCTGCTCCAAGGCCGGATCCCGATCCTCCCGCTCAGCCAGCAGAGGATAGGGCCCTTCCGACCAGCGCAGGGCGTCCCCCAGCCACTGGCCCAGCCCGGGGAAACCCTCCACCCGGAGCTGGTAGAACAGGTCGGTGTACGCCTCCAGCCCGCCCAGGCCGTCCCCGTGGGCGGTGCAGGTCACCAGCCGAAGGGCCCGCTCCATCACCGGGCGGGCCAGGATGTCCTTATAGGCCGTGACCCCCTGGAGGGCGGCCAGCATGGCTTTTAGGTTCATAGATTTCCTCCTCGGGTCAGTCCGGGGTGATGGGCTGGATGGTGAGCTCGCCGTCCCACGACACCGGGGCGCAGGCGGCAATGCTGGCGGGGACGTTCAAAATCCGCTGGTTGGAGGAGCCCCGGAAGCGCAGGTTCAGATCCTTTTTCGCCTCCACGAAGGGGCCGTCCACCAGCACGTCGATGAGGGACAGCAGCTCGTCGGTGCACTCGCACCGGGCGCGGCTGTCCTTCCACAGCTCCTCGTCCAGGAGATAGCCGGAATAGCACCAGATCTCCTTCTGCGGGTATGCCTCCTTTACCCGCCGCAGGAAGGGCAGCAGGGCCCGCTGATTGTCCGGCTCGAAGGGCTCGCCACCTAAGAGGGACAGGCCCTTGATGTGGGCAGGGGAGAGGGCGGCCAGAATCTTGTCCTCCTCGGCCTGGGTGAAGGGCTGGCCGTAGGCGAAGTCCTGGGCCTCCGGGTTGAAGCAGCCGGGGCAGCGGTGGGTGCAGCCCGACACAAACAGGGACACCCGGATGCCGGGGCCGTTGGCCACGTCGGCCCATTTTATTGTCGCGTAATTCATAGCAGTCTCCTTTTCGGCGGTGTGGGGCGCACAGGGCGAAAACCGGGGCGGTCGGCTGACCGCCCCGGTGGGGCCCCCGCGAAACCGGCCTTCAGGTTTCGTGGGGAGAGGAGGGGCAAGGAAGCGCAGGGAGGAATGCCCAATGGGCATTCCTCCTGAAGCGGACTTTGCCCCGACGATTTTATAGGTGCAGAACCCGGGACGCGATCTCCTTGGTCTTGCCCTCGTTCCAGAAGTTCTCGCCCAGATAGCCGCAGGTGCGGCGCGTCACGTTCATCTTGGCGTGATCCTTGTTGTGGCAGCAGGGACACTCCCACTCGTTGTCCTCGTTGACGATGATCTCCCCGTCGTAGCCGCACACCTGGCAGTAATCGCTCTTGGTGTTGAACTCGGCGTACTGGATGTTGTCGTAGATGAACCGCACCACGTCCTTCAGCGCCTCCAGGTTGTGGCGCATATTGGGGATCTCCACGTAGGAGATGCAGCCGCCGCTGGAGATCTTCTGGAACTGGCTCTCAAAGGTGAACTTGGCGAAGGCGTCGATGTCCTCCCGCACGTCCACATGATAGCTGTTGGTGTAGTAGCCCTTGTCGGTGATGTCGGGGATGGTGCCGAACCGCTCCTTGTCGATGCGGGCGAAGCGATAGCACAGGCTCTCCGCCGGGGTGCCGTACAGGGCGAAGCCAATGTTGGTTTCCTTACGCCACCGGTCGGTGGTCTCCCGCAGGTGGGTCATCACCCGCAGGGCGAAGTCCTCCCCTTCCGGCTCGGTCTGGGAGCAGCCCTTCACCAGCTTGGTGACCTCGTATAGGCCGATATACCCCAGGGAGATGGAGGAATAGCCGCCGTACAACAGCTTGTCGATGGTCTCGCCCTTGTCCAGCCGGGCCACGGCTCCGTACTGCCAGTGGATGGGGGACACGTCGGAGCGGACGCCCTTCAGGGCGTTGTGGCGGCACATGAGGGCCTCGAAGCACAGCTCCAGCCGTTCGTCCAGCAGCTTCCAGAACTTGTCCTCGTCCTGGCCGGAGAGGATGCCGATCTGGGGCAGGTTGAGGGACACAACGCCCTGGTTAAACCGGCCCTCGAACTTGTAGTTGCCGTCCTCGTCCTTCCAGGGGGACAGGAAGGAGCGGCAGCCCATGGGGGAGAATACATTGCCCTCGTAGTGCTCCCGCATCTTCTTGGCGGAGATGTAGTCGGGATACATCCGTTTAGCGGAGCACTTGACGGCAAGCTCCGTGAGGTAGTCGTACTCCCCGCCGGTGAGGTTGTTGCACTCGTCCAGCACGTACACCAGTTTGGGGAAGGCGGGGGTGATATACACGCCCTTCTCGTTCTTGATGCCCTCCAGCCGCTGGGTGAGGATTTCCTTGATGATGGCGGCGTTCTCCTGAATATAGGGGTCGCCCTCCCGGAGCACCAGGAACAGGGTGACGAAGGGGGACTGGCCGTTGGTGGTCATCAGGGTGTTGATCTGGTACTGGATGGTCTGCACGCCGCTCTTGAGCTCGTCCCGGGTGCGGGCCCGGGCCAGCTTCTCCACCGTCTCATCGTCCAGCTCGGGGGCGGCCTCCCGGGTGCGGCGGACGTACTTCTCATAGGTGAGCCGCAGGTACTTGCCCAGATGGCTCATCTCCACGGACTGGCCGCCGTACTGGTTGGAGGCCACGCAGGAGATGATCTGAGTCACCACGGTGCAGGCCACCTGGAAGCTCTTAGGGGACTCGATGAGCTTGCCGTTGATCATGGTGCCGTTGTCCAGCATATCCCCGATGTTCACCAAGCAGCAGTTGAAAATGTGCTGCACGAAATAGTCCGCGTCGTGGAAGTGGAGCACGCCCTCGTCGTGGGCCTTGGAGATGTGCTCGGGCAGCAGGATGCGTCGCGTCAGATCCCGGCTCACCTCGCCGGCAATGTAGTCCCGCTGGGTGGAGGCGATGGCGGTGTTTTTGTTGGCGTTCTCCTCCGCCAGCTCCTTGTTGTCGTTGCGGATGAGGGAGAGGATGGACTCGTCGGTGGTGTTGGCCTTGCGCACCAGGGCCCGGGTGTAGCGGTAGATGATGTACGCCTTGGCCAGCTCGTACTTGCCAGAGGCCATCAGTTTGGTCTCCACCATGTCCTGGATGTCTTCCACCAGCAGGCGCTTGCGGCCCCGGGTCTCGGCCACGGCGTCGGCGATGGCGTCGATGGATCCCTCGTCGATGCGATAGGGCTCGTCCACCGCCTGGTTGGCCTTCTGGATGGCGGCGACAATCTTGGAACGGTCGAACTCGACGATGGAATCGTCTCTCTTGATTACTTTCATCTCTCCTGATGCTCCTTTTCCTAAGTGCTTGTGAAGCGTTCGTCATTAGTCAGGAGCACACGGCAGGATATAATTTATATTATATCCTGCCGTGTGCTGCCGACACTCGACAAGGCCGCGTCACCATAATACTATATCTTGTGGTTAATGTCAACTGTGCAAACTATATAAACGGCACTCGCTTTTTTTGTTTGGAATTTTTGGGAAGAAGGACTTGACAGCTCTGTGTCCACCGGCTCCGGGCAGACATAGACTGGAGTGCACCCAGGTGGGGGTTGCGCCCGCGCCTCCGCGCCCGTCTCCGGCCCCGGCGGGGGCCGCGGGATCCCCCTGGGCCGGGGCCGGTGAAAGGAGCGTATTCATGAGTCAACTCTATTGGAACGAGCCCTCCCGTGGCTATGCCATGACTGCGGAGGAGTTCGCGGCCGGAGCCGCCCAGCAGTCCGGCTGTGACTGCGGCTGCGACCGTGACCGCGATTGCGGCTGCGGGGACAGCGGCTGCTGCCAGGATCAGGACTGCCGCCATGACCGGGATTGCTGCCAGCCCATGGTGTGCTGCTGCCGTCCCGTCCCGGGGCACAAGCCCAAGCCCCCCCACGTGGAGGAGGGCTGCTGCTGCAAGCAGAGCTTCCGGGCGGCCCTGGGTCTGCTGTGCGAGGAGCGGATCTCCAGCCTGCTGGATTTCGACGCGGCGGCGTTCGTCACGGGAACCTACACCGCCGGGGCCGCCCTGAAGGGCGGGAAGCCCCACGGCAGGGGGGCGGCTGTTCAGACGGACGACGAGGACGACGGCTGCGGCGCCGGGGCCAGGGGCAAGCCCACCCCGCCCCCCAAGCCCTGCCCCTGCCCCGGCGGCCAGTCCGACAATCTGGGCGCCCTGTCGGGCAGCTTCCGGCGGTTCGCGCCGTGCAGCTGCGACCTGCTGGACATTGACGCCCAGCTCTACACCCCGGCCTCCAAGAGCTGCGGCTTTACCGCCAGCCAGGTGAGCCTGTGCGAGCTGGACGCGGTGGTGATTCAGGGCGCGGAGGCCTGCCCCGAGGGCGACCTCACCGCCGATGAGGTGGAGGCCCGGAACTTCCGGTGCCTGCGCACCCTGCTGGCCCAGCGGCTGAACCCTTGCGGCGACCCCTGCGACCTGGACTGCTGCTCCTGCGCCTGCGACGGCCGGGACTGCTGCTGCGCCGCCGGGCTGCTGGCCACCCTGGCCCAGAACAACCTGCGGCGCCGGGTGTCCCTGGCGGCGGGGCTGCTGCTGCTCCAGAACGTGCAGCTGCTGGGCAGCGTGGGCAACGTGCTGGTGCTGGCCAACGAGACCGACAAGCGGCTGTATTTTGTGTGTGTCAACAGCGTGCAGTTTATCGGGTAAACCACAGCCCCTCTGCGGAAGCGGAGGGGCTGTTTTCTACAACAGGCAGTACAGTTGACTATATTTATAATGGAACAAGTGTTTGACAAAGCGGGAGGAACGGGGTATAATGTCCCTGAAAGGGGGCGGGCCCATGGAACGGGTGATTTACCACTGCGACTGCAACAGCTTTTACTGCTCAGTGGAGCTGCTGTCCCACCCGGAGCTGCGGAACGTGCCCGCGGCGGTGTGCGGCGACCCCACCAGCCGCCACGGCATCATTCTGGCCAAAAACGAACCCGCCAAGAAATGCGGCGTGCGCACCGCCGAGACCATCTGGCAGGCCCGGAAGAAGTGTCCGGAGCTGGTGCTGTTGCCCGCCCACCGGAGGCTGTACGCGGAATACTCCAAAAAGGTGAATGGCATCTATGACCGCTTCACCGACCTCATCGAGCCCTTCGGCATCGACGAGAGCTGGCTGGACGTGACCGGCTCCCTCCACCTGTTCGGCGGGGACGCCAGGGCGTTGGCCGACCGGATCCGGAACACCGTCCGGGAGGAGCTGGGTCTGACCATCTCGGTGGGGGTATCCTTTAATAAGGTATTCGCCAAGCTGGGCAGCGACTACAAGAAGCCGGACGCCACCACCGTCATCACCGAGGAAAACTACCGCCAGGTGGTGTGGCCCCTGCCGGTGACGGATCTGCTGTACGTGGGCCGGGCGGCGGCGGGGGTGCTGGCCCGGTACGGCGTGGCCACCATCGGGGATCTGGCAAATTTTGACCGCTTTGCCCTCATCGAGCTGCTGGGCAAGCAGGGGGGACAGCTGTGGAGCTACGCCAACGGCCTGGACGGCAGTCCCGTGGCCCCAGCGGGGACGTACACGCCCCCCAAGTCGGTGGGCAACGGGGAGACCTTCCCCCGGAACCTCACCCGCCGGGACGAGGTGGCCCGGGGGGTGGCCATGCTGGCCGATCAGGTGGCGGTACGGCTGCGCAGGCACGGCATGATGGCCGCCACCCTCCAGGTGACCATACGGGATCCGGCTTTCAAGGATATCTGCCGCCAGCGGCCCCTGGACGCCCCCACCAACACCGCCCGGGAGCTCACCCGGGCCGCCATGGACATCCTGGCCCGGAGCTGGAAGTCCGGGGCCCCTATCCGGGCCATCACCCTCACCGCCCACAACCTGATCCCGGAGGGGGAGGCGGCGGAGCAGCTGGATTTGTTCCAGTCTGCCGCCCCCCAGCGCCGGGCCCGGGTGGAGACGCTGGAGCGCACCATGGACGCCATCCGCGCCAAGTACGGCCGGGAGGCGGTGACGGTGGCGGCGCTGACCCCGCCGCGGTCGCCGGAAGGGGAGGACGGGGTGCCCTTTTAGGCCGTGTCTCCGGAGGGGATCCGGGCAGACGTGAGCAGATCCTCCCGCTTCACCAGCCCTTGCTCCCACAGCAGGGCCAGCGCCTGATCGGCGCAGTCCTCCGGCAGCTCCAGCCCCGCCGCCCGCACCTGAAGCCCGCTCAGATCCGCCGTTCCGTACAGTTCCAGCCGCCGGCCCCAGCGGCTGCCTCCGGGGCCGAAGGCCGCCGTCACGTCCGCCCCTGCCGCAGGGGGCGTCACCGGGAGGCCGAACCGGGCCTGAAGATTCCGGGCGTAGTCCTCCCCGCCGGGGGCGTCGATGAGCAGGCCCCGCACCAGGGGGCACAGCCGCTCCGCCGCGGCCGTCAGCTCGGGACACAGCCGGGGGGCGGACAGGGCCACCCGGCCCCGGCCGGGAGGGATCCCCTCCAGCTCCAGCGCCCCCAGGGCCAGCACGTCCGCCAGACCCCGCCACAGGGGCAGGGGATCCACAGGCCGGAGCAGCCGCAGCCTGTCCCCATAGGGGAAGCCGTGGCGCAGCACCACCCGGCCCACCCCCGCGGCGGCAAGGCCCCGCTCCGCCTGGTAGAGCCGCCGGGCCAGCCAACCGGGGGACAGGCCCTCCGGGGCGTACACCGTCCAGCGTATCGCCGGCAGCGGCCCCAGGGCGGAGGGCGACCCCCGGCCCCGGCCCCGCTGCCGCAGGCAGATCAGTTCCCCTACCATGCACATCACCTCGGCCACACATATGCGCCCGGGCTGGGGATCATGCCCGCCTAATTTCTTGACAGTCCAACGCCTTTGTCAAAAATCTTCACGCACCCGGGAGAAACGGCAAACGAGCTTGTACAATTCCCCGGTTGTTTTTCCCCAGGCCGTTTGATATAATGTGCCCACTACAGACAGCGTATTTGACAAGGAAACGGAGGCCGCCGCCATGTCCATCAAAATCACCGCCACCAGCACCTGCGACCTGCCCTCTGATCTGGTGGAGCGCCACCAGATCACCATCGTCCCCCTGTACGTCTCCTATGGCGGGGGCACCTACCGGGACGGCGTGGACACCGGCCCCGAGGACATCTTCCGCCATGTGGAGGAGGGCGGCGCCCTGCCCTCCACCTCCGCGGTGAACATCGCGGACTATCAGGCCCTGTTTGCCGAGCTGGCCCCGAAGCATGAGGCAGTGCTCCATATCACCATCGGCAGCGAGTTCTCCTGCTGCTATCAGAACGCCCTGGTGGCGGCGGCGGACTTCCCCAACGTCCACGTGGTGGACTCCCGGAACCTCACCGTGGGCCAGGGCCTGCTGGTGCTGGAGGCGGCCCGGGCGGCGGAGCGGGGGGACTCGGTGGAGGACATCCTGGCCATGCTGGAGGAGCTCTCCGGCAAGGTGGACACCACCTTTGTGGTGGATAAGCTGGATTATCTGGCCAAGGGGGGGCGCTGCTCCTCCGTAGTGGCCCTGGGGGCCAATCTGCTGAAGCTGAAGCCCTGCATTGTACTGGCCGACGGCAGCATGACCGTGGGCAAGAAGTACCGGGGGGCCTTTGACAAGGTGCTGTCCGACTACGTGCTGGATCAGCTCACCGGGAAGGACGTGAACCAGGATCGGGTTTTCGTGGTGCACACCCGCTGCGATCCCGCCATACCCGAGGCGGTGTGCTCCATGGTGCGGCAGTTTGGATTTCATGAGGTGCTTACCGCCGTGGCGGGCTCCACCATCTCCTGTCACTGCGGGCCCAATACGCTGGGCGTCATTTTTCTCAGGAAATAACGTAATACTGTTTCTTGATAAAAAGGTTAAAACCTTTTTGTCGCGGCGCGCCAAGAAAAGTATTGACAACATTCTTGACGGCTTCGCCGTCGGGCCGCGTTCCGCGGCCCCATAAAACGGTTTCACCGTTTTATGAAGAATTCCATGTAAAAAACCAGTTCCGCGGGAGGAGCAGCGCGCAAGGCTGCCCCTCCCGCGTTTTTGCGCGAAAGGGCCGGGGCCGAAAACAGGCGGATACAGTGCCCGGGCGGCGCCCGAAGTCCCGAAGGCAAACTTGTCATAGACCGGACAGTCTGATATAATAAGCCATATTGCACAGGCTGCGAGCCTGTGGTCAAAGGAGGCGAGTCCATGCTGTCCCGTCAACGGCTGTTCTGGCGGCTCCGGCCCTACGACCTGCCCGGCTCCGACCGGGCGTTCCTGCGGGCCTGCCGGGACAACTGCGCCTACCACATCCGCCATTGCCCCGGCTACGCCGCCATCTGCCGCCACCTGGGCTTTGCCCCGGAGCAACTCCAGTCTATGGAGGATCTGGCGAAGATCCCTGTCCTTCCCACCCTCTTTTTCAAGCGGAAGGCCCTGTTTTCCATGCCTCAGTGGCGGATGGCCCTGAAGGTCACCTCGTCGGGCACCAGCGGGAAATTCAGCCGCATCGGCTTTGACTGGGGCTGCATCCTGGCGGAGGCCGCCATGGTGATCAACCTGGGCTTCCGCCACCATCTGGTGTCCCCCAAGCCCGCCCACTGCGTCATTTTGGGCTACAAGCCCCACAAGTCCAACCACACCGGAGTCACCCGCACCATGTTCGGCCTGACCCACTTCTCCCCGCCCCTCAGCCGAACCTACGCCCTGCGTATGGTGGACGGGGCCTATGCTCCCGATCTGGATTCGGTGGCCAATGCCCTGAAAAAGCTGGAACGCTCCCGCTTTCCCACCCGAGTCATCGGGTTCCCCTCCTACCTGTGGTTCGGGTTGAAGCGGATGGAGGAGCTGGGCCTGCGGGTGAAGCTGCCCCGCGGCTCCCGGATCATCCTGGCCGGGGGCTGGAAACAGCACGCCGCACAAGAGGTGGACAAGGTCACCCTCTACACCCTGGCGGAGCGGGTGCTGGGCATACCCGAGGACAACATCAACGAGCTGTTCGGCGCGGTAGAGCACCCGGTATTCTACAATACCTGCCGGCGGCACCATTTCCATATTCCCGCCTATGGCCGGGTGATCATACGGGATCCGGACACGCTGGAGCCCCTGCCTATGGGTCGGGTGGGACTGGTGAACCTGATCTCGCCCCTGATGTGCGCCACCCCCACCCTCAGCGTCATGACCGATGATTTGGGTCATTTGACAGCCGGGGAGCAATGCGGCTGCGGCATCTCCTCGCCCTACCTCACCATTCTGGGCCGGGTGGGGATGGGCGACATCCAGACCTGCGCCGCCGGGGCCGCCGAGCTTTTGGGAAAGGGGGAGGCCTTTTGATTTTCGCCAACGGAACGTTGCTGCCGGATACGGAGCGGGACGCCGTCCTGAACGGCCTGGAGGCCCAGCTAAATGCCGTCCGCACGGCCCCGCCCTTGAAGGCGGAGACGGTTATCTCCGCTGTGGACGCCCTGGGCAGGCGGCTGGAGGCGGGGGAATTCGCCCCCCTGCTGGCTCAATTCCTGCCTGCCGGGGTGGGGCTGAACGAGCTGCTCCCCCTGCTGCGTCGGGAGGCGCTGGAGGCCAAGCTGGCCGCTGAGCTGGGCCCGGAGCCCTTCCGCCCCAGAGAGCTTGCCAAAACCACGGCCTACGTTCTGCCCCTGGGGGTGCTGTTCCACATCGCGCCGGGCAATATGCCGGGCCTGCCGGTGTATACCGCGCTGGAGGGGCTGCTCACCGGCAACCTGAACCTGATCAAGCTACCCCACGGGGACAAGGGGCTGTCCCTGGCGGCCTTCCAGATGCTGACGGAGCAGGAGCCCCGGCTGGCCCCCTACCTCTATGCCTTTGATCTGCCTTCCGGCCGGCGGGAGGACATGAGAAGGCTGGCGGATCTGGCCGACGGGCTGGTGGTCTGGGGTGGCGACGGAGCCATTGAAGCCGCCCGAACCCTGGCCGGGCCGGGGTGCAAGCTCATCGAATGGGGCCACCGCCTCAGCTTCGCCTATGTCTCCGGTTATGAGGACAAGGACGCCGAGTTGGCCGCCCTGGCCCGCCACATCGTGGAGACGGGCCAGCGGCTGTGCTCCTCCTGCCAGGCGATCTTTTTGGATACGGAGCGCCAGGAGGACGGGTTGGCCTTCTGTCGGGAGTTCCTGCCCTATCTGGAACAAGCGGCGGCAACGCGCCCCGGTCTGGGCGCCGGGGCCTCCGCCTCCCTCAGCGGCCACACCGCCCTGCTGGAACGTATCGTGGACGGTACAGCCGCAGGGGAAACTCTGTTTCAGGGCAAAGGGTGCTCCGTTGTCCTTCGGCCCGGCCGGGAGTTGGAGCTGTCCCCCATGGAGGGGAACGTACTGGTGAAGCTGCTGCCCCAAAAGGAGCTGCTGCCCGCCCTGCGCCGCCAGAAGGGGCGGCTTCAGACGGCGGGCCTTCTGTGCACACCCGACAAACGGGTGGCGCTGACCGAGCTCCTGTCCCAGGCGGGGGTTACCCGGGTCACTCGGGCCGGATCCATGTCCGCCGCCTTCCCCGGCGAGGCCCACGACGGGGAATACCCCCTGCGCCGCTACGTCCGGGTGGTGGACGTGGAGCGATAATCTTTAAGAACCATCCCCCAGAGAGCCTGCCGGAGTCTGTCCCGGCAGGCTCTTTTCCATCTCCTCATCGGTGAGAAACTCCGTCATCACGTGGCGGTACCGCTTGGGCAGGTGGGTGGACTGGCATTTGGGGTTGATCCGTCCCTCAATGGCAATGGTCTGGTAGTACCTCCGCCACATGGCCCGGAAGGCCCGCTCCTGCTCTCCCGCGGAGCCCATGCGGAAATTCTCTGCCGGCAGCAGCTTCCACTGCCCTCGGTCGGAGAGGAAGATCTCGTGATGGGTGCGGTCGTAGAGGGCCAACCGTTCCCCGGAGTACCGGGCGGCAAAGTGGGGGGCCAGCAGGGGAAGCACCCGGTTTTTAGGCTCGATCTCCCCCACCAGAAAGCCGTCCAGGTCAGAGAAGCGGACGAAGCCCTTCAGATGATCCCACTCCGTCCACATTTTGGTCAGCGCCAGGTTCACCCGGGCCATCACCGGGTCGCTGAGATCCAGCCGCACCCGATCCCCCTCCCGGAGTCCCCGGCGGATCAGCGTCAGCAGATCCAGCTCTTTGTCCGGCAGGCAGGTCAGAAACCCTCGGGCGATGAGCATTTGAAAGGCAGGGGACACCCGCTGGCGCAGGGCCCCGTAAAGCCGTTTGGCCCGGTCGCGATCCGTTGGCGGCTCCCGCGTCTCCCAGAGCGTCGCCCCGCCGTCGGGCAGGAGAAACGTCGCGGGCTCCACGTTGCCCTCCAGTGCATCCCAGACGCAGGTCAAGAATCCGGCAAAGGTGCCGTCATACCGGTACGCCATCATCAGCTTGCACTCCCGTCAAACAGGGACAGCTGCTGCCAGCTCTCCCCTGTGCCCAGCGCCGCCTGCTCCAGCCCCGTGAGGCGACGGTAGACGCTGTCTGGCCCGAACCGCAGGCCAGGGAGCATCCGGCCCGAGCATGTGATGAAATACTGGGCCCGCTTCATCACCACGCCCAGCCGCTTCAGCCCCTCGAAGGAGAGAGGGCCGTACCGCCGGGCGGCCACGATCCGCTCTGCCCCCCGCATCCCGATGCCGGGTACCCGCAGGATGGCCTCGTAGTCCGCCCGATTGATCTCCACCGGGAAAAACTCCGGGTGGCGTAGGGCCCAGTCGCTCTTGGGATCCAGGGCGGCGTCGAAATTGGGGTGGCTGTCGTCTAAAATCTCCTGGGCAGTAAAGCCGTAAAATCGCAGCAGCCAGTCCGCCTGGTACAGCCGATGCTCCCGGAGCAGGGGTGGCTTGAAGCCCGCCGGGGCGGGCAGGTTTTTATGCTGGGACACCGGCATATAGGCGGAGAAAAAGACCCGTTTCAGGTTGTACTTCCGGTAGAGCCCCTCGGTCAGAGATAAAATGTGCCAGTCGCTCTCCGGCGTAGCTCCCACGATCATCTGGGTGGACTGCCCCGCCGGGGCAAATTTGGGGGCGTGGCGGTAGAGCTTCAGCTCCGCTTTGGACTGGGCAGCCCCGTCCCGAATCTGGGCCATGGGCCGCAGGATGGCGGCCTTGGTCTTGTCGGGGGCCAGCAGCTGGAGGGATGCCTCCGAGGGCAGCTCGATGTTGACGCTCAACCGATCCGCCAGCAGCCCCAGCTCATAGGTCAGCCCCGGATCCGCCCCCGGGATGGCCTTGGCGTGGATATAGCCGTTGAAACCGTACGATCTGCGCAGGAGGCGCAGGGTCTCAATCATCCGCTCCGTGGTGTAGTCGGGGCTTTTCAGCACGGCGGAGGACAAAAACAGCCCCTCGATATAGTTTCTCCGGTAGAACTGGATGGTCAGCTCCGCCAGCTCCCGGGGGGTGAAGGCGGTCCGGGGCACGTCATTGGAGCGGCGGTTGACGCAGTAGGCGCAGTCATAACAGCAGTGGTTGGTATAGAGCACCTTCAGCAGGGAGACGCACCGCCCGTCGGCGGAAAAGGTGTGGCAGCAGCCAGAGTTGGAGGCGGTGCCGATGGTGCCTGGTTTCCCACCCCGGCTCACCCCACTGGAGGTGCAGGCGGCGTCGTATTTGGCGGCGTCGGCCAGAATGGTTAGCTTGTCCAATACCTCCACGAAACTTCCCCCCGGTGTGCGGGCCGGCACCACCTGCTTGTGAATGCGCCCACACAATCAAACATTTGTACCTTTTATTATAGTACAAATGCTCGATTTGTCAAGGGCTGTTTTTGGCGCGGGGCGGAGAGTGAATTAAGGGCGGCACCAGATAGGTTGTCATCAATATTGTTTTTATTGGGAGGGCTTTGCCGCAGCTGGAAAATCCCCGGAGCCCAGAACCTTGCTCCAAGGGGATCAAGATGCGCTGAGATATGCTGACCCCCGCCCTCCCGGAGCGGGAGGGCGGGGGCGCGTTTTGCTCTATAGATGCTTCCAGTGCAGGTGCGGCTTACTTGCGGCCCACCAGGGCGTCGTCCAGAGACTTGCCGGCGGCCGTGCGGTATTTGTCGTCCATCGCCTTAATGCGGTCGGGCTTAACCATGGCCACCATGATCATGCTCACCACGCCCATGACGCCCACCAGAATGAAGTCGCCATGGTAGCCCACACTGGACAGGATGGCCACCAGGATCACGGGGGCCACGGCTTGGCATAGATTGGCAATGGGATTCACCCGGGCGAACACAGAGGGGAAATCCTCACGACGCCAGTACTGCACAGCGGCGGACACGGTGAAGTTGGAGGAGGCGCCCATGAACACGCCCAGCAATAGCATGGCGATAACCATGCAGGGGAACTGCTGAATGGCGCCGATGACACCGGAGGCGATCATGAACCCGAAGGCGGCCATCATGGCCTTCCGGGTGCCGATCTTGGTGTCCAGCAGGCCCAGCAGGGTGGAGCCAATGATGGCCACCACGGCCACGCCCAGCATGATTAGGCCAAATTCCTTGGAGTCGGCGCCGTAGCCATAGGAACCGATGACGCCAGCGGTCTGAGTCATCATACCCACGGAGCCGAACAGCATCATGCCGGCGGGCAGGGTGATCAGCCAGAAGTCGGGGCACTTGAAAGTGTTACCGATGGTCCAAACGGTGTGCTTCTTGTCCTCGATCTCCTGCATCATCATGGCGTTGGCGATCTCCGGGGTCATGCTCTTGTCATTGTCGCGGTAGGCGCCGCACTGCTCGGGATAGTCGGTGATGAACACGATGCCGATGAGGATGCCCACACAGGTGACGATGAAGAAGGGCAGGAAGCCGGCGGTGGGGTTGGGCATACCGCCGCCCATAGTCAGCTTCATGAACACGTTCAGCAGGGCGTTGCCCAGGGGGAAGGCGATGGTAACCAGGCCCATGACGGTGCCCTTGCGGCGGGGGAACCACTGGCCGATGAGCACGCCGATGACGAAGGTGCACCAGATGATGATGAGCAGGCAGGACATGAAATAGCACACCGCCCAGGGCACCACCAGATTGCCGCCCTGTAGGTCGGGCTTGATGAGCATGACGCCGGCGGAGAACACCATGGCGGCCACGCCGATGGCGATGCTCAGGTTCTTCACGCTCTTGACCTTGCCGATGTTGGCGGACAGGATGAGCTGGATCACGATGCCCACCACCATGGACACGGTAAACAGCATGGACAGCAGTTGGGGATTCTTCGGGCTGTAGATCTGAGACAGGGCGTTCATGGGGTAGTTGGTGAACACTACCATGGACAAGTTGGCCAGGAATTGATAGATCATCAGCATCCAGCCGCGGAAGCCAAAGCCTTTTACGTTGTTTTGCATAATCTCTCTCCTCTGATCATGATTTGTTGCGTAGTTTCGTTCGACCCTTCAAAAAGACGCGGTTCACGGCCTGCCGGCCGCACGCGGGCTCGTCTTTCTGATCCTGCACGAGCTGCGCTATTGCCCATAGACCACCTCCTCCCTCAAAGTATCGTGGGCCGAGGGGGATGGCGCTCCCCCAAAACCTCGCGGTGCTCACTCCAGCATGGCTTTGAACTGCTTGAACACAGGCTCTCCGGTGTAGCTGCGCACCTGCTCCTCGCCCTTCAGGGCGCGAATGGTCCCCGCCGCCATGGCCTCCATCTCAAACTCGCCGGGGTAGGCGGAGACAGGGGCGATGAAGGTGCAGGCCCCGGTGATCTGCTCCACCAGCTCCCTGTTGTGCACCATGCCGCCGCCCAGCAGGATGCCGTCCACCTGCCCGTGGAGGGCCGCTGCCATGGCGCCGATCTCCTTGATGATCTGGTAGATCATGCCGTTCCAGGCCAGCCAGGCCACCCTGTCGCCCTCCGCGGCCCGCCGGGACACCTCGATGGCGTCGGAGGTGCCCAGCAGGCTGACAAAGCCGCCAGACTTGGTGCACAGGGCCTTAGCGTTTTTTTTGTCCACCCCGGAGAAGCAATAGTCAATCAGCTCCGCGGCGGGCACCGAGCCGCAGCGGGTGGGGGCCATGGGGCCCTCGCCGCCCACGATGTCGCAGCCGTCGATCATGCGGCCCTTCTGATGGGCGGAAATGGACACGCCGCCGCCGATGTGGCACACCACGAAATTGCAGTCCTCGTACCGTTTGCCCAGGCCCGCAGCATGGCGGATGGCGGTCTCCTTCAGGTTCAGGGCGTGGAGGTGGACGTTGCGGTACACGCCCTTGATGCCGGTAACCCGGGCCACGTCCTGGAGCTCGTCGGTGTCCGGCGGGTTGACGACAAAGGCGGGACAGCCGATCTCGTCGGAAAGCTTTTTTGCCAGCTGAGGGCCCAGCTGGGCGGGGTGCTGCACGCCGTTGGCGCCCCGGGCGGCGTGATCCAGCAGCAGTGCGTCGATGGCGTACACGCCGCCCTCCATGGCGATCAGCCCGCCGCCTCGGCCCACCACGGCGGACAGTCCGTCCAGGCTGACGCCGTTCTCCGCCAGCAGCGCCCGGATGGTCTGCTCCCGGTAGGGGAGCTGATCGCTGATGGACGGGTACCTGGCCAGCTCGGCGGCGTCGTGGGACACGTTGGCGGTGAACAGGGCCGTTTCCCCCTCAAACAGGGCGATTTTTGTGCTGGTGGAGCCGGGATTGATGGTCAAAATTTTCATAGCCGTTCCTTCAGCCTCCTAAGTTTCGGTTTACCGTTTGCAGGGGATGGGCTTTGCCGGGCAACGGGGCTTGACGGCCCCGGCCTTGACAATGGCGTCCTCCTCGCAGGCGGACAGGCATTTGCCGCACTGGGTGCACTCGTCCTGATCGATGACGTGGATAAACTTTTTCTTACCCAGGATGGCGTCGTCCTCGCACTCGTCCACGCAGTCTCCGCAGCCGACGCAGCGATCCGCCAGGATGTGGTAGGTGACAAAGCTCTTGCACACCCCGGCCTTGCAGCCCTTCTTGGCCACATGGGCGGCAAACTCATCGCCGTACTGCTCGAACACCGCCAGGGCGGTATCGCCCAGCTCCACGCCGTCGTCGCACAGGGACTGCTCCCTCATGTACCGGCACACCTTGGTGAGCTGGGCCAGGTCGGTGGAGCGGGACTTCTTCATGGTGATGTCGGTCAGCGTCAGCTCAAGCTGGGCCGCGCCCTCGTAGCCAAACACGCACTTGCCGCAGTCCAGGCACCTGTGGCTCCGGACATAACGCAGCAGCTCGTCCACCGGGCACTGTGTCTCGGAGAGCTTCAACAGCTTGTCGTTCATCCGTTGTCACCTCCGTATTCGTTCCACAGCTTCACCCGCTGGAATTGCAGGCGCAGATCGCACTGTAAGCAGCGGCTGGACTCGCACTGGGCCTGCTCGCAGGTGTAGGTATGGTACACATCCATGTTGTCGGCGGTGCGCTCCGAGGCGTCCCGCAGCTCTTGCTCCACCCGGGGCAGGGCGGCGAAGCCCTCCGCCTGACCGATGTAGGGATTTGCGGCCCGTTCCACCAGGGCCTCGTCGATCTGGCCGTCGCCCCCCAGATAGCGGTCGATTTCCGCCGTCACCTCGCGGCCCTGTTGGATGGCCTTGATGACAAAGCTGATGCCGGTGATGGCGTCTCCGGCGGCGAAGATGCCGTCCTCGGAGGTCTTGAAGCCGTCCATCACGGGGTAGCCCCGGCTGTTTAGCTCGATGCCGAAGTCTGCGTAATCCTGCAAACCGGTGTGCTGGCCGGTGGCAAACACCACGCTATCGCAGGGGATCACCATCTGGCTGCCCTCCTCTGCCACCTCGGTGACCTTGCCGGTGGCCCGGTCGTAGGTGGAGGACAGCACCGTGTGCACTCGCAGGCCGGTGACCTTGCCGTCCGCGGCCTCGATCTCCTCGAAGGAGCGGCCCGGGAACAGGTTCACGCCCTCCTGGGCGCCCTCCTCCTGGTCGTCCTTGTCCGCCAGGATCTTGTCCGCCTGCTCGATACAGGCCAGGTTCACCGTCATGCCGCTCCGCACCAGGGAGCGGGCCACGTCATAGCCTACGGAGCCCGCGCCGATGACGCACACGGTCTGGCCCAGGCAGGACAGATCCGCCTCGGCCCGGCTGTCCGCCAGCACGTCCATGGCGGTGTGTACCTGGGGCAGCTCCGCCCCGGGCAGGGGCAGCTTGCGGCCCTTGGATACGCCCACTGCCACCAGCACCGCGTCATAGTCGGCCCGCAGGGCGGCGGCGTTGTCCACCTCCCGGTTGACCTCGTACTTCACGCCGCTGTCAATGATGTACCGGATCTCCTCCATGACCCCCTCCAGGGGCAGGCGGTAGCCGGGGATGCCGCTGGTCATGGGGCCGCCCAGCTGGGGCCGCTTCTCCAGCACGGTGACATCGTGGCCCAGCTTGTTCAGATAATAGGCGGCGGTCAGCCCGCAGGGGCCGGAGCCGATGACTGCCACCCGCTTGTCGGTGCGGGGCTTCTGGAAGCCCTTGGACTTCCACGCCTGCTCGGTGTCGTGCTCCACGGCGAAGCGCTTCAGATTTCGGATGCCCATGGGGTCGTTCAGCTCGGTGCGCTTGCAGCCCGTCTCGCACAGGTGGTTGCAGATGTGGCCCAGCACCAGGGGGAAGGGCACCTTCTCCCGGATGATGGCGTGGGCATCCCCGGGCCGGCCCTCCCGGACGGCCCGGATGTAGGCGGGTATGTCGATGTGGGCGGGGCACTCCGCCCGGCAGGGCACCACGTCGTCCGCGTAGGACTGGTGCTTGCCCATAATGCCCACTGCGTCCATAATGGAGCCGGTGGGGCACACCTCAATGCACGCCCCGCAGAAGCGGCAGCCCGCGTCCGCCAGGCTCTTGCCCTCGGGCACGCCCGCGTGGACGCCGCTGCTGTCGCGGATGTACTCCAGCACCTTGACCCCCCGCTTGTCCTGGCAGGCGCGGATGCAGCGCCCGCACCGGATGCAGCGGGTGAACAGGTGGGAGATCAGGGGGTTCTTCTCGTCGGTGGGGACGGGACGGGATTTCTGCCGCCAGTCCTGGCCGTTGACCCCCATGTACTGATAGATGCTCTGCAGCTCGCACTTGCCATACTTGGGACAGCCGGTGCAGTCGGCGGGGTGAGTGGCCAGCATCAGCTCCATGGAGGTGCGGCGCACCGCCTCCGCTGATTCGCTGCGGCTGTCCACCACCATGCCCTCCTCCACGATGGTGGTGCAGGCGGGGACGGGGATCTGGCCGCCGTTTACCGTGACGCTGCACAGGCGGCAGCCGCCTTTGGCCTCCAGGTCGGGGTGGTCGCACAGATGGGGGATGTAGATTCCACCATCCAGCGCCGCGTGGAGCACCGACTGGCCTTCCCGGGCCTCCACCGCCTGGCCGTCGATTGTCAGCTTTACCATGCCTGCCTCCCGCTTAGAACTCCGCAACCTTGGCGGCGGCGTTCTCGCCGGCAATGCGGCCGGAGTTGACGCAGAAGCCCATAGTGTTGCCGGGCAGGGTGAACGGATAGGTGTCGCCATAGATGGAGCAGGCGTCGGTGCCCACGGCGTACAGGCCGGGGATCACATGGGCCTCCTCGTCCAGCACCTCCATCTTGTGGTTGATCTTGATGCCGCCCAGGGAGCCGTAGGCGCCCACGGTCTGGCGGCAGCAGTAGAAGGGGGCCTTGGCGATGGGCTCCATGTAGTGGCGCTCCTTCTCGAACACCTCGTCGTAGCCCGCCTCGCACATCTCGTTGTACTCCTCGACCTGGGCCTTCAGGCCCTCCACGTCGATGCCGGCCTTTTCCGCCAGCTCCTCGATGGTGTCCGCCTGACAGATGGGCTCGTAGCCGGCGGCCAGATCCCGCTCCCACTGCTCCTCAAAGTGGTCGTACAGGTCATGGGGGTGGACGTGGGAGACGATGTCCGGCCCCTTCTTCTTATAGCGCTTGAGCAGCCTGGCGTCGAAGATGGCAAAGCCGATCTTGCCGGGCTGGGCGGCCAGGGCGTTGCCGGTGAAGGTGGTGTTGCCGATCTGATCCTCGGGCATAAAGCGCTGGCCGTTGCGGTTGACCCACAGGCAGGGCTGGCGGAAGGCGCCCTCGATATAGAAGTGGTTCAGGTTGTCGGGCAGCTGGTACATGATCTCCATGATGATAGGGGTCTTGGCGGCGCCCACTTCCCAGGCCATCTTGAGGCCGTCGCCCACCATGCCGGGGACGGCGAAGTTGTTGATGGTCTTGCCGTACTCAAAGCCGCAGTATTCCTTGATCATCTCGGGGTTGGCGCCAAAGCCGCCGGTGGCGATGATGACGCTGGGGGCCCGGGCCTCGATCTCATCGCCCTGGGCGTCCACGGCGATGACGCCCACCACGGCGCCGTCCTCCTTGATCAGCTTCTTCACCGGGGTCTCCAGGCAGAACTCCACACCCTGCTCCATGGCGTACTCGGTCATCTTTTTCATCATGGCGGTGGCGGCGCGGGGGCCGGGGATGCCGCCGCCCTCGGGCTTTACCACGTGCCAGGTGAACTCGCCGTCGGAGTAGGGACGGGTGGCCTCGGGGGCGGAGAAGGCCCGCTGCACGCCGGCAAACTCCACGCCCATACGCTCCAGCCAGTCGATGGTGTCGCCGGACTTGAAGTAGTAGTCGCGCACCAGGCGAGCGTCCACCTTGTAGTGGGTGAAGAACATATGCTTGCGGAAGGCCTCGCCCGGGGTGATGGACACCATGGATTCCCGCTGGATGCGGGAGCCCACGCCCAGGGGGCCCATGGCCATGTTGGCTGCGCCGCCGGTGGTGTTGGCCTTTTCAAATACCAAGGTCTTGGCGCCGGCCTCGCCAGCGGCGCAGGCGGCGGCCATGCCGGACAGACCGGCGGCTACGACAATGACGTCAGCTTCCATTTTTTTCATGTCAAATATCTCCTTTACATTATAAAAAACGTCAGAATTACACTGTTTTGAACTTCATTTCCCTGTAGCGGCCGATCTTTGCCTCCGCCAGCTCCATGTTCTTCGGGTCGCGGTAGAACGCGCCCTCGGTGGCACCGATCTCCTCCAGATGGTGGCCCCGGCCCTCCGCAGTGGTGCGATCCCGGCAGTAGCCGATTTCCGGATCGATGACGAACTTCCACCTGCCGTCCGGGCCCTTTTCCAGGTCGCCACCGCAGCCGCACACCTGGCACTCCACCTTGAAGTGGATGCCGTCCCACTGGGGTTCACCCAGCACCAGGGCGTTGGAATGACAGTGGGGGCACCAGCCCATATCCGGGTCGCCCTCCCAGCCCCGATCCTCGGGGGCCTTGGACAGGGAGGCCATGATGTTCTGGCCCAGCTTGCGGGCCCGCTCCAGATGGTCGGGCCGGGTGAGCACATGGGCCTTGGCAGGGATCCGGGTGGCCAGCTGCATATCCACCACGTGGAAGTCGCAGGTGAACATAGCGGCCTGCATATTCTCCAGCGTCTGGGACATCCAGGCCCGGGTGGAGCCGCCAGTGGCGATCAGGCCGGCCACGCGGTGGCGGGTTTTGATGGCGCCGATCTTCTCCAGAAACGCGGTCTCATAGGCCAGGGAGCGCTGCATAAACCGGGTGAAGTTGGCGGAGACCTGAAGGTCATAGGTAGGCGCGGAGAAAATGAAGGCGTCGTTGTCAAATAGGGCCTGCATCAGCTTTTCCTTGTCGTCCTTCTCCTTCAGCACGCACCCCACGTTTTCGCCCTTCATGAACATACCCTGGGTGCAGAAGGTGCAGCCGGTGCAGTCCTCAATGCTGTAGTCCCGCAGGTTGACGAAGGTGACCTCCGCCCCCAGCTCCTGACAGGTGTACAGTGCCTCCTTCAGCAAAATCTCGCTGTTGCTGTCCTTTCGGCCTGCGGTCATTCCCATTACCTTAAATGCCATGTTTTTTCCTCCTAATCTGTTGCACGGCCCTGCCGCGTGTGCTGTGATGTTTGCCCCTTGCACAGAATGATTCCGAGTTGCCCAATGAACAAACCGGCCGCCCTTCCATGTGAGTTTTCCATAAAATACGGAAGGAAAGCGGGCCTGTTTTGTGCATCATTGTTTATTATAAAAGCAGCCACCGGATTCGTCATCCGATGGCTGTCAAAACTTTATCAATTTAATCTGTGGGTTTTACTACGTTCGTCGGAACTACTCCGCCGCCGGACGTGCCTGTGCCGACCGGTCCCTCCTTGGGGGTGCTTCCCCTTTTCAGATAATCAATCAGGTAAAAGGAGAATTCATAGGCGAACAGCCGCCTGCCGTCGTAAATATCCGTCCCCAGCAGATCGGCGATCTTGCTCATCCGGTAGAAGAAGGTGCTCTTATGGATGTGGAGCTGGACGGCGGCGTTGGTGGCGTTGCGCGAGCATTGAATATAGGTGCGCAGGGTGTGCACGAATTCCGTATGGTAGGTCTGATCATGGGCGCGGAGAAGCCGCAGATCCGGGAAGATCTGGGACTGAAGCCAATCCTGGCTCATTCCCTGGGAAAAGATATGATACAGGAATTCCTGCTCATAGCTGTAGATATACTCGCCGGCAGTGGGCTGGCTGACGCTGGCCACCGCTTGCTGGGCGGCGTAATGGGACATGACCAGGGAGGTGTAGTAATAGCTGATGCCGCAGCGGATCCGGTTCAGTGTCAGGAACTTCAGCAGGGCCTGGCGCTCCCTGCCGTTCAGCGGGCTGGGCGCGTCGCGGGGCAGCAGCAGATACAGCCTGCCCCGCACCACCCCCACAAGGCCGTCCGGGAACGCGCCCCGCAGCAGCTCGTAATAGTGGCTTCTGGCAATGCGGATGGACTCCGGATCGTCAAAGGAAAAGTGCAACATATAATAGTAGGGCTGGGGCTTGCGGCCCAGCTGGCGCAGGCGCTGCCCGGCAAACTCATCAGAGGAAAAATGGCCATCGATCAGCTCTTGAAGGAAATACTCGTATTTCAGGCCGCTCTCCACCGCGAAGCTGTCGTTCTTTTGCAGCTCAATGGACAGCACCTGGGCCAGAAAGTCGATGAGCTCCAGATCCACGTCGGTAAATCCCTCCGGCCGCCCCGGGCTGAACAGATAGGCCACCATGGCCCGGTTGATCCGAACCGGCTGGAAAACGATGTCATAGGGGAAACGGTCGTCCTGGCACACATAGGGGCCGGAGATCTCCAGCGCGCGGTCAATGTGCCGGTTCAGCTCCAGGTTCTGGCTCATGTCGTATTTCAGGTAGAGCCGTCCATTGGAGCTGTCCACGTCCGGGTGCTCCCCGGCAGGGCTCGGCACCCTGGCAAAAAAGCCGTAGCTGGTGTCGCACAGGTTCAGCTCCAAATGAATGACGTCATACACCAGATCCAGGTAATACTTCAGGGAATATTTTGACTGAAGCGCGTGAAACAGCTTATGCTTGGTGCTCTCAACCTTTTCCCGTGCCACCTCCGCTGCCATAAAGACCCCCCTTTTTTTAAACCGCCTGTGCCGCCTAATCGAAGTCGGCGGCTGCCTTCGTGTGATAAGACGCCCTATTTGCGGGACACTCCATCCGGAAAGGACGGTAGATGAAGCCGATCAGTCCAGTGGCGGCGTGTCCGGTCTGGTGATCAGGCAGATGAGCTGGCCGATTTCCCGGTTTTGCGGCTCGCCCACGTAAACCCGGCCCTTGATATAGGGCAGGGGGCCAAACTCGTACTCCATGCCCCGCTTTTTACCCACCAGGGAAACGCACTGCCTGAACCTCTGAATGATATGCCTGGGGAACGCGATATCAAAATGGGCGGACAAAAACCGGTCGAAGGGCAGCCGCTCCACCCGATCCAGCATCCGGGCGTAGTGCTCCAGGGACAGGCTCTCCGGGAACAAAATGCACGCCTGGGGGGAGAGCGCGTCCCCCGCCAGCAGCAGCCGCAGCTCCCGGCACAGCAGGCCGATGCTCCCGGCTGTGTGGCCGGACAGATCCACCACCTGTGCCGTCATCCCGCCCAGATCCAGCACCTGGCCGGGGCGGATTGGCCGGTACCGCTCAGGCCGGAAGCTCTCCTCCATGCCGTCCAGACTCCGGCCCAGGGTCTGCTCCAGCACCGGAATCTGCCCCCGGCCCACCTCCAGCAGCGGGAGATCCTCCGGGCTCATATACACGGGGGAAAACTGGCGCGCCCCGCCAATGTGATCGAAGTGGCCGTGGCTGGCGATCACCATGGGCTCCACGGGGCACTGCCGGCCGACAAAGCCCTTCAAATCGCCCAGCCCAACCATGGTGTCAAACAGAACGGCGCTCCGGCTGCCGGTGAGCAGGGTGCAGAAATTACCCTGGCCGTCCCCGATCTGCCCCACGCCCGGCGCGATTTCTTTCCATGAAAATGCCATAGCTCCTTCCCAAAGCACCTCCCAATGGCTGAGCCAGCCGCGGGAGGTGCTTTTGTCACGCTTGATTCACTTTTTCATTCCGGCCGCCCGCACGGCGGAGATGATCACATTGCCCTTGATCTCAGAGACCGGCGCGCCCCGGGAGCAGTCGCACACCACCTTCTGGAAGCCCTGGAGCATGGGGCCGTAGGCGTCGGCGCGGCCGAACTGCTGGATCAGCTTCACCGCCACGTTGCCCACGTTCAGGTCAGGCCAGATCACCACGTTGGCCTTGCCCGCCACGCGGCTGTCCTCCTTGACCTTCTTCGCGGCCACCGCAGGGACGATGGCGGCGTCCAGCTGGAGCTCGCCCTCGATGGCCAGGTCGGGGCGCTGCTGGTTGGCGATCTTGGCCGCCTCGATCACCTTGTCAATGAGCTCGCCCTGGCCGCTGCCCCGGGTGGAATAGCACACCAGGGCGCACCGGGGCTCCCAGTCCAGCAGGGAGCGGACGGTGTCACAGGCGGAGATGGCGATGGAGGCCAGCTGCTCGGCGTTGGGGTTGGTGCACACCGCGCTGTCGCCAATGGCCAGCAGGGAGCCCTCGCTGCCCTCATAGCCGGGGATGTCGCACAGGCCGATGCTGGAAATGGTGGCGATGCCGGGCTGGAGCCCTACCACCATCTGGCCGGCCAGAATTACGTCGCCGGTGGTGTTGTTGATGCCGGCGAAGGTCACATCCGCCTCATCCACCGCCTGCATCACCGCGGCGAAGTACAGGGGATCCGCCATCCGGCGGCCCAGGGCCTTCTCCTTCAGGATGCGGCCCGGCTGGGCTACATAGGCCGCGATCAGCTTGTTTTTGTATTCCTCATTGTTGACGTCCACAAAGGTGAACACGCCCTCGTCATAGCCCCGCTGGGCGCAGAGGGCCTTGAGCTGCTCTGCGTCGCCCACCAGGATAGGGACGATGTAGCCGTCCCGGCCGCACTCATAGGCGGCCTGCATCATCTTCTCGTTGTCCGCCTCGGGGAACGCCACCCGCTGGACGTCCAGCTTGGCCTTCTCATAGAGCCGATCCAGAATATTTGCCATAGCGGTTACTCCCTCCGCGCCGAATTACAGCAGCTCCTCGGTTTTGTCCACCAGCTCGCCGATGGTTTTGCAGGCGGCGGCCACGGGCAGCTGCACCAGCACGTCCAGCTCGTTCTCAATCTCGGAGACCAGGCCCACCATCAGCACGGAGGCGCCGCCCAGATCCTCCTTGATCCGGGTGTCCATGGACAGGGTGGAGATGTCCTTGTTGTAAGAGGTGGAGACCAGCTCCAGAATTTTCGCTTCCAGTTCCTTGCGATCCATACGTGTCAAGCTCCTTTATCCATTCTTATTTTAGTTGGCTGGAACAGCGGGAGGGTTACTCCTCGTCCAGCACGAACACCACGGTCTTATAGCCGTCGCGCTGGAAGATCTCCGCGTGGACGGGGACGGGCAGCAGGTCCTTCTCCATGATCTCCTTGCGCTTCTTCTTGTTGATGCCCTTGACCACCGCGTTGAGGCAGGCGCCCTCGGCCAGCTCCACCTCGCCATAGGCGAAGTTGCGGGCGCCCAGGGCGTCGTACTCCGGTTTAGAGGACAGGGCGGCGGGCATGACGATGGACTTCATCACGCCCTTGCCGCTGATCTCCACCCACTCCGTCTCCAGGTTGCCGCAGGTGTTGCAGGCGTAGACCGGCGGGAACTCCACCGCACCGCAGGCAGGGCATTTGCGGCCTAAAATCTTCCCTTCCTCCAGGCTGTCATAGAACTTTTGAACGACTTTTTCCAATTTGATCGCCATGATCCAACCCTCCTGTCAAATTCGTCAGTCCGCAATCCGGAGCATCACGGCCGCCACGTTCTGGGAGCCGCCGTACCCGCGCAGCAGGGTAGTCTTGGGCAGCTTCTTCACCTGGCGCTCCCCGCACTCGCCCCGCATCTGCATACAGGCCTCGTAGACATCCGCCATGCCGGAGGCGGCGTGGGCGTGGCCAAAAGAGGTCCGACCACCGTTGGTGTTGATGGGCTTGTCGCCGTCGTAAGCGGTGCGCCCCGCGCAGATGTATTTCCAGCCCTCGCCGTAGGGCAGATAGCCCGCGATCTCGGCGGCGATGAGGTGGGAGGTGATGATGAAGTCATTGGCAAAGAACAGGTCGATCTCCTCCGGCTTCACGCCGGTGACCTCGTATACCTGCCGAATGGCCTCCTCGGTGGCCCGGATCTCGAAGTGAGGGTTGGTGGCCTCCATGCAGGAGCAGCCGATGCCCAGCACCTCCACGGGCTTATGCTTCAGGTTCTTGGCGATCTGGGGAATCAGGTCGGTGGCGCACACGATGCAGGCGGCGGCGCCGTCGCACTTGCGCTCAATGCACTCGGCCCGCAGGAAGTCGCCCATCCGGGGGTTGTAGGGAGAGCGCATATAGGCCATTACATCGTCAAACCCGGCCTCCTTGGCGATCTCGGCAAACTCCTTGCGCTCCAGGGCCAGGGGGTTCTTGGCGGCGTTGCGGCGGTTGTTGATGGCCATCCAGTTCAGGGTGTCGTCCATGTCCTGGGCGCTGATGCCCCGGGTGCGCACGTAGTCCTCCGCCGCGTCGTCATAGATCAGCTCCATGGGGGCCATGAAGCTGCGGGCATAGTTGCGGTCATACAGCCACTGGGTGGTGGCCAGGAACCGCTCCATGGTCATCTTGTCCCGTTTGTAGGGGTGCTTTTTGGTTTCGATGTTGTCTGCAGGGGCGGGGGTGCTGTCCCCAAACTCCACACAGCCGGACAGCACGCAGTTGTATTTGCCGGAGGCCACGGCGTTGACGGCTTGCTCAATGGCCAGGTAGCCGGTGCAGCAGGCCTCGGAGTGGTGGATGGACGCCTTGCCCTTCATGCCGAACCAGTTGGCGATCTGGGAGTTGGGGGTCAGGTAGTTGGAGCCGTTGAGGGGGCTGGCCTCGCCGTGGAAATAGAAATCCACGTCCTTGGCGGTGATACCGGCGTCCTCCATGGCCTTCAGCGCCGCGTAGCCGAACAGCTCGCCCTCGGTCAAGCCGTTTGTTTCGGGGTTATCCACCGTATACATGAACGGTGTGCAGCCAACGCCGATGATCGACACGCTTCTGCTGTACCTTCCTGGATGGGTCTGGTTCATGCGGATACATCCTTTCTATGATTGAATTGTTGAAGCTCTGGCCTGCCCCCGCTTATCGGAGCAGGTCGGCGGCGGACAGTACCGTGAACCGGAGCTCCGCCGGCGAGCGTGCAGCGCAGGTGATCCAATGGCCGTCATAGCGCACGCTTTCCCAGTGCCATGGCGCGCCGGGCTCCAAAAGGGAGAATGCACGGCGCGCTCCCGCCAGCCCGCAGCCCTCCGCCTTCAGGGCGCTTTCCAGTCGGGTCCAGAGCAGGCAGAATTCCTCCGGCCCGGGATGGGAGGAGAGCCAGTCCAGCTCCGCCCCGGTAAACACCTTGCGTGGAAACGCGGCGGGCGGCCGAATGGGCTCCACGTCAACCCCCACCGTTTGCCCGCTTACCGCCAGCGCCGCGTAGTGTCCGGCGTGGGACAGGCTGAATGCCGCGCCGCCCCGGGTCAGCGCAGGCTTCCCCAGGGGGCCGATGGCCAGATCCTCGTCCCGTGTCACGCCCAGTACCCTGCGCAACAGCAGCCCGGCGGCACAACAGAGCAAACGTGCGTCGTCCGAGCAGAACGCGGCGGCCTCCCTCCGACGGTTTGGGGGAAGTAGGGGTAGGCTTTCTGCCTCCCTGCCCGCAAGCACATGGGCGTCCGCTAAAAGAAGCCGAATGGAATGCATTTGGAATCAACTCGTCTCGATTGGAAAATGCACAAAAAAAGGGCTGCTTTTTCTACAATTATAATGGAAATCAACCATGGTTGCAAGCGGCAGGGAGCCGACAAGTATCGGAAATTCCTGCCTCCATCAGGCTGATTATCAGACGAACATCGGATGCCTGGGAATGCTCCTGCCCAGTGGCCGCGGCAGGGCTTCCCCGCAAAGCTGGCCGGAATCGGACTTGCTACCGGCCCGCGGCTCGAATGAAAACAAAGCGGCGCACGATCTGGCGCGGCCGGCCATTTAGCCCCGCGCTGCCAGGGGAGGGGTGCTCCCCGCTGGAGGGGACGGGACGGAGGTAGGTTTGGCGATATTTGTCATTTCCTGTAGAATAGAGCTGCAACCATGACGAAACAAGGAGGCAATTCTATGGAAGGAACGACGTACGGCTATGTGCGGGTGTCCACCCGTGAACAGAACGAGGCCCGCCAGATGGCCGCCATGCGGGAGTTCGGCGTGGAGGACGAGCGGATCGTTGTGGAAAAGCTGTCGGGGAAGGACTTTAACCGTCCCCGCTACCAGCGGCTGGTAAAGGGGTTGCGGCAGAAAGACGTGCTGGTGATCAAGAGCATCGACCGGCTGGGCCGGAACTACACTGAGATCCTGGAGCAGTGGGCCGTCATTACAAAGGAGCGGGAGGCCGCCATTGTGGTGCTGGATATGCCGCTGCTGGACACCCGGCGGGGGCGGGATCTCACCGGGACGCTCATTGCGGACATTGTGCTCCAGCTGCTCAGCTACGTGGCGCAGACCGAGCGGGAGAATATCCGCCGTCGGCAGGCGGAGGGCATCGCGGCGGCCAGGGCGGCCGGCGTCCGGTTTGGGCGGGAGCGGCTGTCCTTGCCGCTGGGGTTTGAAACCATGGCGCGGCTGTGGCAGGAGGGCGGCGTCTCCGCCAGCCGCGCCGCTGGGGAGCTGGGGATGTCCCGCGACACGTTCCTGCGCAGGGCAAGAGAACTGTGCGCGGGAAGTCTGCACAAGGGGTGATGGTGGAGGGACGGCCGGGAAGGGCAAGCGCCGGAAACGGTTAAACAAACAATGGAACAAAGTAAAAACGAGCCACGCAAAACCTATAAGTTCTGCGTGACTCGTTTTTACTGGCCTCACCCTCTATATCGGATGCTGTAGAGTCAAAATTAACCCCCCTTTTAAATTTTTTTGGCCGGTTCCCAAGCCACGCAAAACC
>JAETOJ010000104.1 GCA_021768085.1 Bacillota bacterium | reverse complement strand
CGGCAAAGGGGAAGGAGGGACGGGATGGCAGATAGCCCGGCTTTGGGACAAAATGTCCCGAACCTTAAACCGGAACCCTCCGGGCTCTACCTTATGGACGGCATCGCGGGCCTGCGCTCCCTCCCGGAGCACTCGGTCGATATGCTGTTGACCGACCCGCCCTACGGCACGACCCGCAACTATTGGGACGTGCCTTTGCCGCTCCCGGAGCTGTGGGAGGCGGTGCGCTGGGCGGTCAAGCCCTCCGGGGCGGTGCTGTTCTTTGCCCAGTGCCCCTATGACAAGGTGCTGGGCGCGTCCAACCTCCCCATGCTCCGCTATGAATGGGTGTGGTATAAAAGCCGGTGTACGGGATTTCTGAACGCCCGCCGCGCCCCGCTGAAAAAGACGGAGAATATCTTGGTGTTCTATCAAAAGCTCCCCCTCTACAACCCGCAGTTTGAACAGGGCAAGCCCTATAAGAAAATCGCGTCCCACCGCGACCAGAGCCCCAACTATGGGAAGTTTGTCCGCTCCGGCAGCGGCTCGGAGGACGGGCGGCGGTTCCCGGGGAACCTGCTTTCATTCCAGACCGTGGCCCATACCGTCCACCCCACCCAAAAGCCCGTGGAGCTGTGCGAGTATCTGATAAAGACCTACACCAACCCCGGCGAGCTGGTGGCGGACATCTGCGCGGGCTCCGGCACGACTGCGGTGGCCGCCGTCAACACGGGCCGGGAATTTATCTGGGCGGTGGCCGCTGGCGGAAAGGGGGTGTGACTATCGGTAAGTATTCCGTGATATACGCCGACCCGCCGTGGCGGTACGCCCAAAAGGGCCTGCAAGGTGCGGCGGAGCGGCACTACCCCACGATGGGGATTGAGGAATTATGCGCGTTGCCCGTGGCGGATTTGGCGGCCCCGGACAGCGTTCTTTTTATGTGGGCCACGTTCCCCCAGCTCCCGGAGGCCCTGCGGCTTATCAAGGCATGGGGCTTTTGCTATAAGTCCGTGGGCTTTGTCTGGCTGAAAAAGAACAAAAAAGCAGATAGCTGGTTCTACGGGCTGGGCTTTTGGACGCGGGCCAATGCGGAGGTGTGCCTGCTGGCGACCCGGGGGCATCCCCGGCGCAAGGCCCCCAACGTCCACCAGTTCATCATCTCCCCTATCGAGGGCCACAGCAAAAAGCCGGACGAGGCCCGGGAGAAAATCGTGGCTCTTATGGGGGACGTGCCCCGCGTGGAGCTGTTCGCCCGCCAGACGACCCCCGGCTGGGACGTGTGGGGGAACGAGGTGGAACCCACGGCGGGACTTCGGGACATTTTGTCCCAAAGGAAAGGAGGCTAAAAATGCCCTATGTGAATGTACCTAACGACCTATCGAAAATCAAGACAAAGATTGCTTTCAACCTCACGAAACGCCAGCTTGTGTGTTTCGGCGGCGCGGCCCTTGTGGGAGTCCCCTCCTACCTGCTGGCCCGGAGTGCGCTGGGGAACACGGCGGCGCTGTTTCTGATGCTGGGCATCATGCTCCCGGCGTTTTTGCTTGCGATGTACGAGAAAGACGGCCTGCCGCTGGAAAAGGTGGTGAAGAACATCATCCGGGCCAAGTACCTGCGGCCCGGCGTGAGGCCCTACAAGACCGGGAATATCTACGCGCCCTTTACCGGGCAGGCGGGAAAGGAGGCAGTGAATGGAAAACCGAAAAAACAAGCGCGGCAATAGGGCGGCCCTCTCCGCCCAGCAGTCCATCCCCTATGTGGCGATGCACCCGGACGGCGTGTGCCAGCTCCCCGGCGGGCTCTATACAAAGACCGTGGAATATGAGGACATCAACTACTCCGTGGCATCCACCGAGGATCAGTCCGCGATATTCAGCGGGTGGAGCGCGTTCCTCAACTACTTCGACAGCGCCCTCCCCGTCCAGCTCTCCTTTATCAACCGCCGCTCCCACTCCACCAGCCGCTATGAGGTGAACATCCCCGCCCAGGCGGACGA
>JAETOJ010000103.1 GCA_021768085.1 Bacillota bacterium | reverse complement strand
CTCTCCGTGCCCACGGATGAAGCCGTGCGGGAGGTGGAGAACCGTCTGCTGGGCGTTGAGACAAATATCACAAACTGGCAGCGCCGCCAGAATCAGAACAACAACTTTTCCGCCATCGTCCCCTACGACATGGAGTTGCAGCGCAAGGAGAGCAAGGAATTTTTGGCCGACCTCACCACCCGCGACCAGCGGATGATGCAGGCCGTCCTCACCCTGGTCATCACCGCCGACACCAAGCAGCAGCTTGACAGCGACACGGAAAAGATACGCTCCCTGTCCGGGCGGTGCCAGTTGGCGGTGCTGAAATACCAGCAGATCGACGGCCTGAACACCGTCCTGCCCATCGGCACCCGGAAGATCGACGCCTTCCGTACCCTGACCACCGAGAGCCTTGCCGTATTCATGCCTTTTAAGGTGCAGGAGATCATGGACAGGGGCGGTATCTACTTCGGGGAGAACGCCATTTCCCACAACCTTATCATGTGCAACAAGGCGAACCTGCTCAATCAGTCGTCGTTCCGGCTGGGCGTCCCCGGCTCCGGCAAGTCGTTCAGCGTCAAGGAGGAAATTGCGTTCCTCATTCTCAATACCGACGATGATATTCTCATAGCAGACCCGGAGGGGGAGTACGCGCCCCTCATTGAAGCGATGGGGAATATCGGCTCCGTGATCCGGGTGGCCGCTGGCGGGAAAGACCGTTTGAACGCCATGTATATGGTGGACGGCTACGGCGAGAACAACCCCATCGTGGTGAAGTCGCAGTTTATCATGTCGCCAAACACAAATCCATCATTGACCGCTGTACGGGAGATTTGTACGAGGAAGCGGAACGGAGCGGCACCGTGCCTACCCTCGCCGCCCTCCGGGAAAAGCTGATGGAACAGCCGGAGGATGAAGCGAAAGGGCTGGCCCTGGCCCTGGAGCTGTTCACCACCGGCTCCCTTGACATTTTTGGACATGAAAGCACCGTTGACCTGGACAAGCGGGTGGTGGTGTTTGACATCCACGGCCTGGGCGAACAGTTGAAGCCCATCGGCCATCTTGTCATTACCGACACCATGCTCAACCGCGTCACCCTGAACTGGAAGAAGGGCAAGCGCACCCACGTCTTTATCGACGAATTCCATGTGATGTTTGAGAACGAGTTTTCCGCCGCCTTTTTCAACTCCGCGTGGCGGCAGTTCCGCAAGCGCAACGCCTACCCCACCGCCATCACGCAGAATGTGGAGTATCTTCTGGACTCCGTGCAGGCCAGCACCATGCTGTCCAACTCCGAGTTCATCGTCATGCTGAACCAGGCGGCAAGCGACCGGGAGAAGCTGGCCCGCCTGCTGAACATCTCCGAGGAACAGATGGGCCACATCACCAACGCCCCCGCCGGGTGCGGGCTTATCAAGTACGGCTCCGCCCTGGTGCCCTTTGTCAACCGTTTCCCCTCCAATACGGAGCTGTACCGCTTGATGACAACCCGGCCCGGTGAGGGCCGCTTTTCCGGGGGACGGGCTTAATGCCTGCCCCCCTTTTGATTGGAGGGATGAAAATGCCATTGAAAATCAAGCCCTGCCACCTGCGGGCCGCGAGGGACTATGTAGGCCGGTATCACCGGCACAGCATCCCGCCCGTGGGCGGCAAGTTCGCCGTGGCCTGTTATGACGGGGACGATCTGTGCGGCGTTGCCATTTGTGGCCGTCCCGTCGCCCGGTATCTGGACGATGGGCTGACCCTTGAAATCCTGCGCTGCTGTACGGACGGGACGGGCAACGCCTGTTCCAAGCTCTATGGGGCCTGTTGCCGCATCGGTTTTGATATGGGCTATGAGCGCATTGTCACCTATACGCTGGCATCGGAGAGCGGAGCGTCCCTGCGGGCCGCTGGCTTTGCCTTTGACGGCGTGGCCGGGGGCCGGGAGTGGACGGGCCAGCGCCGCAGAAGCTACTATGTGGCCCCCGCCGAGCTGAAACACCGCTGGATGAAAAGACGGGCGGGTGAGCGGCCATGAGCAAGATCAAGACCCGTGAAAA
>JAETOJ010000102.1 GCA_021768085.1 Bacillota bacterium | reverse complement strand
CTCATGAGGTAGTTGATATACCGGCCCACCGTCTTGATGGAGGGGTAGTCCTCCCAGCCGCGCTCCCGGGCAATCTCCTCGAACTTCTCGTAGAGCATCTCCCGGGTGCCCAGGTTGGAGGCGAACTGCTTGTCGAACCAGATGTTCTCGATGATCGCCCGCTGCTCCGGGGTCAGGCTGGGGAAGGTGTCCGCCTCCTTCGGCTTCCGGCAGAGGGCCAGGGCCCGGAAGTAGTCCCGGCACTGCCCGTCCTCTCGCTCCAGCTTCAGGGCCCAGGCGTTGGCCTCCAGCACCTGTGTCTGGTAGCGGTAGAAGCTCTGCGGGCTGACCCCCAGCCCCACGGCGAGCCGGGCGGCGAGGTCGGTGCGCTTCTCCGGCCCGGCGTAGTCGATAAACTCCTGAACCACCCGGGCCGCTTCGACGGCCTCGTAGTATGCCTTCTTGTGGCCGTCTATGTAGTGATTGAGGTCGGCGGTCACATACCAGGGAACCGCTTCCGTTGCTCTGCGATCTATGATTACATCCCTCCCGTCTACTTTCTGGGTGGCCCGCCACGCCTTCCGCGCCTTAGCCGTCAGGGAGGCGACGGAGATCAATACCTGATCTTTGCCGCCGCCCTCGCGGGCCTGGGTCTTGGTGTCGTACTGATCGGGGCTGCGGGCAATTCGTTGCGCGAGCGTCTTGTACTTGACGCTCTCAAAGGCTGCGGCCTCCTCCAGCGTGATATATGCGTCCTGCACTGCCGTCCCTCCCTTCTGCTGTTATGCGGCCATCGCCTTCTCCACCTTCCGGGGGTCGAGGGCGAGAGCGGCGACGATCGCCGGGATGTGCTTTCCCCCGGGGCGCGTCCCGTGTAGGATACGGCTCAGGTGCTGCGGCGATGTGCCGATCTGGTCGGCCAGCTCCGTCTTGGTCATGTCCTGGTCAACCAGGGCTTTGACTACCAGCTTGCCGAAGGGGGTGAGGGTGTTGCTGCTCTTCATCGCCGTCCTCCTTTCTGCGATGTTGGTCTTAGAATTACTTCCAGGCGATCTTGATTGCCCAGCCCAGGGAGAGGGCGGTGCCGATGACCGCCGACGCCTGGATGATGGGGTCTGGGGCTCCCACCGTGATGAACACGGCGGCGATGCCCAGCGTGGCCAGTGATGCCAGCCCGAAGGCCAGGGCCACATCCCGGAGCCGGAGGGCCTTGTGCTTCGTCTCTGCCAGCCGCGTCCGGGCGATCTCCCGCTCCAGGGCCTTGAGGATGACGCCCAT
>JAETOJ010000101.1 GCA_021768085.1 Bacillota bacterium | reverse complement strand
ATGTGGTGGGGGCTGTCCGGGGCGATCTCGATGACCTGCCCGCCCAGCCGCCGCACCAGCGGGGAATATTCCCCCATCGGGTCAACGATAACGATGCGGTCTTGGGTCGCCAGAAATACATTGATAAGTTCCCGCTTGGCGGCAAAGCTCTTGCCGGAGCCCGTGGAGCCGAGGTACATCCCATTTGCGGATTTCAGCTTTTTCCGGTCGGCCATGATGACGTTGTGGGAAAGCGCGTTCATGCCGTAGTAGAGGGCCTGCCCGCCCATGCGGAGCTCCCGGGTCATAAAGGGAATGAAAATCGCGGTGGAGCTTGTGGTCATGCCCCGCTGTATCTGCACGTCATTATAGCCGAGGGCCAGCGAGGACATAAAGCCCTGTTCCTGCTGCCAGTCCAGCCGCTTTAAGGCACAGTTGTATTTCTGCGCGATGCCGGAGACGGTGAACACGTCATTCTCCAGCCGCTGGCGGGTGGGGGCGAGGTTGATGACGGTGAACGTCAAAAGGAACATCCGCTCATTCCTTGACTGCAAATCCCCCAACAGCTCCGCCGCGTCCTTGCTGAACGTGATAAGGTCGGGGGGAAGAATATCCATGTCGTACCCGGCGCGGACGGCCTTTTTCTGCTCCTCCACTTTCATCTTGTCAATGTCCGAGATTTTCCCCTTGATGGTCTTTATCGCTTTTAACTGGTCAACGGTCTGGATGTGCATGGTGACGGTGAGCTCCGCGTCCAGCTCCAGAATTTCCCGCAAAAGGCGGTCGGAGAGCTCGGACGCCAAAATCTGGAGATAAGACGCCGCGCCCCAAAAGCCGCCCACACGGAAGAACCGGGAGCCCCGGAAGTCAAAGCCGCCGCTGGGGGTGATGAAGTCCTTTGTCCCCATCCCCGTTTTGGAAATGTCCGCCCAGCTAAAGCGGAACGGTTCCCGCCGTCCGGGGTGCATCTGGCCGTGTAAGAGGGCCAGCCGCTCCCGCCCGTCCAGAGAGGACGAGGGAACGCCCAGCCGGTGCAGGTTCCCCATCACGTCCGCCTCCACCCGGTCAAGCCGGGGCCGGGCCTCGGCAATCCCCCCGGCGGGCACTCCGAACGTGATATATTTGGAGCGTTCAATCCCGTTGTTGGAGCGGGCAATCTGCCGTTTGAGCATCCCCACGAACTCGCCCCGGATGCTGTCAAAGTCGTCCGCCTGGGCGGGGATGTTCACCTCATAGCGGCTGGTGGAGTGGGAGCGGCGGTTGATAAAGGAGAGCTGGACGGGGAGGGCGCTGTCGAAGTAGTTGAGGAACGCGCTCCA
>JAETOJ010000007.1 GCA_021768085.1 Bacillota bacterium | reverse complement strand
CAGTTCCACCACGCCCCGCTCCATTTTCCCCTTTTCCATCATTTTTCTCACCCTGCTCTATTTTACCTCATAAATATGAAAAAGTCTGCCCCACGGCAGACTTTTTCGACAGACTGACCCGAGTATAGCATGACTATACTCGGGTTTTGCTATTTCCTCTGCGAAACGCACAAAACAGCGGCCAAATTATTGCGTGAAATAACCACAGGCAACAAGTAATCTATGGCTTATTCCTATGTTTTATCTCCGTCTGGAGGTAAAAACATGGGAAATTTTATTTTTAAGGAGAATGAGACATGAGAATTCCTTATGGTTTTAACTTGACTTCTATCGGCACACTTGAGATCAAAGAAAATGAGACTGAAATCGTCCGTCTGATTTTTGACTACTACCTTGCCGGAGCCAGCTTAGGAAAGGTTGTTGATATGCTTTACAAAAAACAGATCACCTCTCCGACAGGAAAAGCAAAATGGACTCGCGCGGCGGTTGACCATCTTCTTTCCAACTCTAAATATATTGCTGTTGTTGGCTTTGAGCTTTTCACAGAGGTGCAGTTTGCAAAATCTGCCCGATGCAATATTGACTACGACAAGGCAGGTTCGCCCCGTAGATCAACCCGCTATGTTTCGCCTTCCATGCTCTAAATATAATTTCTATTTCCAATTTCATAAATATCTGTTACAATAGCCTCAAGAGGTGAGGCATATGGCAGAGAAAAAGAGGCTCAACCCTGTGGATTTAGTTGGGATTAGTAATCTGCTGGAATACCTCGTAGCAGCAGATAATATCACGTGTGAGGAACGAGACAGGATCATGTTGCGAATTGCAAGGGAAAATGACCTTGATGGGTATATGCTTTCTGGCTTCGCCGGTTATGGCCGGAGTAAAGATGAAGTGTTGAAGCGTACCACACACAGAAAAGCGTTTGTGCCGCAGGGTAATGAGCAGGATGAAGGTTATACTTCTCTTACCGAAATTGCCCGAGCGCACAGTGAGGATGCGCCAGGATATGTGATTCAGAGTTGGCTACGGAGTGGAAATACTTTGGCATTCTTGAATCTATGGGAGAAAGAACATAACCCTGATTACAATGAAGCGGGCTATATGGAACTGCTGAAGAAAAAGAAAGCGGCTTCCTTTACATTGACACCAAAGCTGTGGATTGAGCGGACGAAAGTAATTGGTATCGTCTCTAAACAGGGCAAATCCGGCGGAACTTTTGCCCATCCCATGATCTCCTGTGAGTTTGCCTCTTGGGTTGCGCCGGAATTTAAGATGCTATTGCTGGAACTGTCATTGAATCGCGGACAGCTTAAATGACCGTGCGTACTATTGATAGATATTATCAGGAGATGCAAATACATGAGCAACAATAGGCAGCGTAAAAATCGAAGCAAAGTTCATATCAAAGAGATAACTATGGAGTTAGGGAATAGGAGATTGTCTTTTTTACTTTCTGATATGATACAAATATTTATGGCGGTTATAGCCTGTTTATCTTTCATTGGAGTTTTGCTAACCCTCAATGAAATGCGAAAAGATCGTGATGCCGCTTACAAACCAGCAGTCCTTATGAATGCAACAAATTTTCAAATTTCGTGGGATGCTAATGGTGAAGAAAATTGGCTTTTATCTTTACCCAAAAAGTCAGATGGTAACTATGAGGTTAACGAGGACGGAAGTATTACAGGGACATTCAGCCTACCCGTCAATATATTTCCGAATGGGGAATTGGAAAGTTTTACAGCTGTAAATATAGGCATTGGTACTGCCAGAGATATTTGTTTCGAATGGGATCAAAATAATCTCCCATTGCCAATGGCATGCTCGATTTTGATTCATGAAATTGTGAAATGTGCATCCTTGCCAGAAAACTTATACATTGTTCTATATGTTGAATATTCTGACATACAGGGAACGCGCAGCAGAGATACGATTTATATCTCCATCAATAGAACATATTTTGAAAATGATGTAGATGGCTCAGGAACTGCAACATATCAGCTTGCTCCATCTTTGCTAACTGAGTAAATCTATTGGTAGCATATATCGGCTGCTAAACATTGTTTTTATAATATAATTGATTTTGTACGAGTGACAGGAAAGGCTTGTGAAAATTTTGGATGAGGAGGATGAGGCTATGGGAAAAGCAAAACGAAAAAGAAAGACGCGGAAGCAACCATCACCCGCCCCGCAAAAAGAATCTCATGGCACGAGCAACATCAAAAAAGTAATCGCCGTTTTGAGTGGAATTACGGCATTTATTGCCGTATGTGCTAATATAACAGGAATACTGGGCTACTTCGGTCTAAGTCCAACAAATGGTGAGAACCCAACTGGGCAAAATCCGACTCCACCCAGTTATGTTCTTTATGAAAATCCTCCGGATTTGACGTGGAGTAGTGCACTTTACAGTCAAGGGATGGAAGCATATGACCAAAATAATTATACGATTGCTTCAGAGCGGTTTGAAGCTGCATTAGCAGAATACGAACGCATCTCCCATGCAGATATGAACACAGCAAAGATACAGTATGCCATCGGTATACTTAACAAGCGTTTGGGAAATTTGAATATTGCTATCCAATGGTATTCTGACGCAATCGGAACCTTAGAATATCTTTCGAGTGCAGAAACCGATCTTGATAAGTTAGGGTACATTTATAATGAACTGGGGTATGTACATTATCTGCGTGGCTTCGCATATCTAAAAGACCGTGATTTATCGCGGGCATTATCAGACTGTAATAAATGCTCTGAAATATTGGAGCAAGACATTGAAGATAAAGGGTACTTTTCAACTTCTCTTGTGTTATATCTGCGTGGAGAGATTTATACAGCCTCTTACTACGGCACCCATTCACCATACCCTGTTCATGGCGGAACTGACTTAGGCGTTACTTGGCTTGATGCAATGAGTTGCTTCGAATCGGCGTTGCAATATAAGGGTGCACAATTAACCTTTAAAGACGATTTAGTTTCAAACAATGTTATTGTTGTTAATGCCTACAATGATTATGGAATTTCCCTAATCGCGCCAATGTTACAATACAATGGCAAACCTGTTTTCTCTACAACACCTGAGCCATGTTACATCATACATGGGGCGGACGTTGAAACAGCTGTTATTTTGACGCAAAGGGCTGAGCTTTTATCTATGCTTAATACCGAAGACTCCCTGACTGATGCAATAGAAAATTGCAATGCAGCCCTGAGCATTTACGATGACCTATCTACTGACAAACGAGAGGGAATACAAGAAACTTATTGGCAATTGGCTTATACTACATTGGCTCAAGGAGCCATACAAAATAATCAACTTAGTGTGGATACCATCGAAACATTCCGTGATCTAATGGAAAAAGGATTAAACTATACAAAAGAATGGTATGGGGAATCTTACGAGACTGCTGTTGCTTACGAAAATATGGGCTGCGCTTTGATGCTTGCTTCACGGTACAATGAAGCTGCTGAAGATTTTGAAAAGGCCAAAAGCATATTTGTTATGCTTGGTTTGGAAGATGACGTGAAAAAGCAAAATGATTTTCTGGAAACCGTTGCAAAAATTGTTTCAGACGGCGATACTGACGGCTGGGAAATATATCTCACAGACGATTTTAACAGCCCAATCCAAAACTAAGAAATTTATGAATTGCCGCTTCATTTTTGACAACTATGCCGTATGTATCGAATTGACTTTAAGAATCGACCCTGCTATAGTGTATGAAAGGAGAAAAATGATCTGTGACATATTGGAGGTGGAAACGAGAAAACGCCATTTTTAAAAGAGAGGAGGTGTTTGAGCATATGAGTATAGCACTCGTGAATACCATCCGGAAACTTGGCTGGCCCGATTCAAACGGTCGCTGGCAGTATGGAAATGCAGCGCTCCTCTGCTACTTGAGTTGCAACAATGCAGTCCAAAGGATCGCTGAGCAGTACAAAGATGTCCGGGTCGTAGACCTGATAGCGAGATACGCTTAAACACACAAAAGGAGGAGAACTGTTGGTGGCAGTCTCCTCCTTTTCCTCTCTTTTAGAAAGGGTGTTTTCAACTTTCGGGAGAAGCCTCCCACAGATTGCTTTGGTCATCGGGGACAAGGTTGCGAGGCTCATAGTTCAGAGCATGATTGGCCTCTACCGTATGCCGACATTCGAGACCTCTTTTGTAGCAACTGTTTTTCGGCAACTTTCGACAGCGCCATCACACAAATAAAAAATCGCTTTTTTGCCTGTTTGGCAGTAGCTGTTGCAAACACCTTGGCAAAATGTTGAGCCTCATCAGGATGTGTTTCGAGGTATGCATCAGCCTCATTGAGCGGCATTTCCCTGATTTCTTCATCGGTCAATCTGCTCATACGGTTCTCCTTTCTGTATTTTTATTCATTCCATTCCGCCTTTCACTAAGTATAGAAATATTAGTATAGGGATGATATAGGAATAATAGACGAGTTATCTACATTTCCACAAAGTTTTCCACTTCTAACTGCTGCTTAAACCATTGAGATAAAACATGCTGTTAAAAAGTCTTGAGTCAGCAAGTCGCGCAGATTAGTTAACCAACAATCGTTATATCGGTTATCTCCAGCTTTAAGAGGACCCTACCAGCAATATAGATATTTTTCACTATATAATATTTAAAGGAGCCTGTTTGCTTCCCGTATCCTTGCATCATGCCTATCCAGCGTTACAAACTGTCGAACCTCACTCCCATAGGTGTGAATGTAAGCAACAGAAAATTCGGTTGTTTTCCTATCTACCTCCTTCGGCCACCGCTTTAGACCTGAAAAGAATGATAAAATAGACTGCATGATGCCATAGGGCATCTTTTTCTTACCTATCTGCGTCTACTATCCTTCCCCCAGCATTTTGTTAGCAACCCAGATAGGCTGTGCAAATAGACAGAGCCCATTCTTCCATTCACGGTCCCTTGTAGGCAACAATTTCCTGTGCTATAATCAAAGCTGTGAACATCTTTAGTGGCACACCTCCAAAAAAGTTCAGATTAGCCATAAATCTAATACTAAGTTGTAGAGGAGAGCACAGTATGAAATACAAGTTGTCAAATGAACAAATCGCAGACTACAATAATAGCACAGGCAGCTCATTTCCAAAATACACATCTCAGCTTATCAACTGGGCAAACCAAAATGCACAGGGCACTCGGCCCACTGTTGTAGGACAAATGTCGGAACTGTTTCCCGAATTTATGTCTTCTGGGAAAGACATTACTGTTGATGCTTGGAGAGCCTGGTATACCAAGCGATACCCCGACGCGCTTGAAAAAGCAGCGGATAGGATATATGCCCAAATCAAAAATTTACAAGCCGCCATACAACTGATTGATAAAGAAATGGTCGATCGATGGGTTGAGGATCTGGTAATTGTAAAAACCTTCCATGGGCTATATATCCAAAAAGCAATTCTTGCCTCTTTGGCAGAGAGAATGGGGACAACCTACCGACTTGCGGATCCGAAAGAAGAAGCAAAAGGTATCGATGGGTATGTTGGCGATATCCCCTATTCCATCAAACCGGATACATACAAAACAATGGGCCGTCTTTCAGAAACGATTGACGTCAAGATGATATACTACACAAAGAAAAAGTCAGGGCTTAAAATTGAAACGGAAGATTGATAAAACCCAGAGAAAATCAAACAGAAGCTGACCTCATGGCAGAAGGATGGTAACGGCAGTACACTCCATTCTCAGCCGGCTCGCTTTCAGAGATAATTGGGAAAAACGCTTTGACCTCTTGCCTTGTTTTTACCAGAAACGGGTAGTTTTCATTTTGGTAGCACTTTTCCTGTTGCGCTTGCGAAAGTGTCTCAATAAACCGTTGATGAGCTTGAAGCCTCGTCTCTGTGTACCGATTCAGAACCTGAGGATCCTTCTGCATGGCTGAAATTGAATAGTTTACAAACGTAGGCTCAATATCAATGCCAATACTATTTCTTCCAGCTGCCATAGCCGCCAGCATGGTTGTTCCGGTACCTGCAAAAGGGTCAAGAACGGTATCCCCAAAAATGGAGTACATATTGATAAGCCGGTATGGAATTTCAAAAGGAAATGCTGCGCTACGCGCGCGGTCTGTTTTTTTGTCAACCTTTTGCCGGATCCCTTTGATGTCCCACAAATCAGAAAACCAGATATTCCTTTCTTCCCAAAAATATGCACTTCTTTGCCGCATTTTTTTATCAGAGGTAAAAGCTCGCTTGTCCCCTTTTCTAAATATCAAGATATATTCATGCTCATAGGTGACATAAGCACCCGCTGGATACATTCCAGAGCCCATAAACTTATTAGGCGAATTGGAAGGTTTGCGCCATATAACATCAGGAAGCACACAATATCCCATATTGTGGAAGGTGGAGATAATTCGACTGTGATTGGAAAACATTTGAAACACACCGTTTACCGTCCGCGTGGCATCGCCAATATTGACGCAAACAATGCCGCCTGGAATCACCACCCGGTCAACTTCGTGCCAAACCCGATCAAGAATTTGGTGCATCCATTCAAAGGCAATTGTGCCCTTTCCGTTTTGTAAATCCCCTATGATCCTGGCATCCTGTCCGCAAAAACAATCATCCCACATTTCAATCATCGGATAAGGAGGTGAGGTGACAACAAGAGCAATGGATTCATTTTTTATTTCGGACATATCAGAAGCATTTGCGTTGATAACACGATGTTCAGTACGCATAGGTAGGGGCCCTCATTTCTGTGTTTTCTTAATTATAGCATAAATTCTTGTACTTGTCTAGCCCCGTATAATTTCGAGATATGGGACCGCCTCCATCTGTCAGAGGGTGATCACTCCAGGATTTGGGGCGGAAACCAATCAACAAAAAGGGCGAGATAAATTGAGCCCACGGCTGCCCCCAGTGCAGACGGGCCAAAGGGTGCAGCAGTTGAGGCCGTCCAGCGTGTGGCAGAGCCGCGCCGCGGCATTGTCCAAGTTGGCAGGGCGGTGGGACACACCGCCAAACAGCGCCAAAATCTGAGCATTCAACGTCCAATAGTCTGCTATTTCAGGTTCAACCCGTCCGCGAACGCGTTCCCACACCTGCCCGCCCAGCCGGTGGTAAGCACTGTTGATGGGATCGAAGGTGATGGGAGCCAGCTTGGACACGTCCACCATTCCGTCGGGGTGAGGACGGACTCATCCACACTGGCGTTCACAATCTCGCCCGGTAAAGGCATTGTGCTCCAAAATTTTTCCGCATGATGGTACCTCCGTTACCGAATGAAATTGGTGGCTTGACGGGGTTCCTTCTCCGGCAGACCGTACTTCTCCCGCCCCAGGGCGATGCTCCGCATCAGGAACGTCATGTTCCGAGCCAGGGCGCGCATGGTCTGGAGTCCCTCCGCATCTTGGGCGGCCTCCCCGGGCAACCTGCCGTGGACACTGTTCCAGTACTGGCTGGAGGCCACCGGCATCCCGGAGATGGTGAAGAACTTGTTCAGCTCATCAAATGTGGCGGACAGACCGCCCCGGCGGGCGACAACTACGCTGGCCCCCACCTTCATGGTCTTGTCGAAGGGGGTGCTATAAAACAGCCGGGTGAGCAGGGCCACCAGGGTGGCGTTGGCCGAGGCGTAGTATACCGGACTGCCTGCCACCAGGCCGTCGCAGGTTTCAAACTTAGGGGCCAGTTCGTTGACGATATCGTCAAACACACATTTGCCCAGCTTGGCGCAGCCGCCGCAGGCCACGCAGCCCCGGACATCCCGGTTCCACACCTGGATCAGCTCGGTTTCCACACCCTCCGCCTGGAATACCCGCTCCATCTCCCGCAGGGCCATGGATGTATTTCCCTCTGGCCGGGGGCTACCGTTGATCATGAGGACTTTCACAGGAATCATACCTCCTTAAAAATGGTTGGAACCAGTATATCATACCGTCCCAGGAATGGGAAGGGGGCGGCCACTCCTGGGACAGTTTTTCCGGCCTTCAAATAAAAAGCTGTCTGGGCTGAGTGTATAAAATTTGGCGCCCCTTTTCTACTGAAAAAGGGCGCCAAATCAAGCTGCCGCTGTGGGACTTCCAGTGCCGTCAGACACTCAAAACGGCCTGTTGACGTCTGTTGTTCCCTCTGCCTGCTAATCCGCGCTTACTGTGGTGCTGATCTCACCGCCCACGCAGTCAAAGAGCACAGCGTCAGAGTAGGCGTAATTTCCCGCGGCGTCCCGCAGCTCAAAGACCATGCCGTACTGCCCATCAGGCAGGGCGGTCTCCCCAAAGGAGGTATCCGCTGTCACGGTCAGCTCCTCGGCGGCGTACATCTCAAAGTCGTCATCCCCGCTGAAGGAAGCCAGTTGCCAGATGGTGGTGATCACATCGCCCTCCTCCAGCAGCCGCAGCTCCTTGGAGGCCATGCCGGATTCGTCCAGTCCTTGGGACGCGCCCAGAATGGACCAGGCCCCAGCAGAGAAGTCATAGGCAACCTGCAGGTTGTACTCCTCCCCGTTGAGCAGGATGGGCACAGAGTACAGGTTGTAGTCCTCTCCCTCGAAGGACAGTTCCATATATACGATATGGCCGTCAATGGCGCCCCACACACCCCGAAAGTTGTCGTAGAATACACCGTTTTCCCAGTCGGCTTCCAGGTCGTTATCCGTGCCCAGGAACATCATCTGATCGCTCTCCTCGTCCACATAGAACAGGGAAAAACCGATGCCGGCCAGGATGCTGCCGGCCTCGGGGCCCAAGGTCAGGAAGGCGGTACCCTCGTCGTTCACGTCCAGGGCCGCGCCGTCCCAGTCGGTGTCGGCCAGGGTGACGATTTTGGGCAGATCCTGTATGTCCAGGGAGGCCAGATATTCCTCGCCGCCCTCGCCCAGCTCGCCGGTGAGGCCGTAGGCGTACAGATGCTTGAAGGCCAGCCCGGCGCCCACGTTGGCGTAGCCGTTGAAGTCGTCCACATCCCCGCTGTAGGAGTAATAGCAGCTCAGGCCGGTGGCCTCGGACCGATAGGGGCCTCCCACCTGATAGATCACGCAGTCGGCCAGCGCGTCGCAAACGCCCTGGGCGGAGGGCAGCATCCACGCCGTCTGCCGGGCCAGGTGGCCCAGGTCCACCATGTTGGTATAGCCCTGCTCCCGGGTGTTGCCGCCGTAGTTCTCGCTCTGGGCGGCGGCCCGGCCCAGCTGGGCGAAGAAGCCCGGATCCTCCGCCGCTGCCGCAAAGGCCTCCTGCCCGAAGGCCTCGTAGGCATCCAGCAGGGGAGTGAGCTTGGTCAGGTCGGTAACGGAGAGGGTGCTCTGCTCCTCAGTGCCCACGGCCTCACAGCCCTCGTAGTAGGTATTGCAGATGGCGATGCCCAGGTCGCCTCCATCCATGGCCGGATTCTGGGCCAGCTCACCCAGCCAGCCGGAGTAGAGCCAGCCGTTGCCCGGCTCCACCTCCTCGGAGGCCACCAAGTACTTGGAGAAATTCTGGAATACCGCCGCCACATCTACCGTTGCCATCAGGCAGGTATCGAAGCCCACCAGCTCCAAGGCGGGATTTGCCGTGTCGGCGGGCCAGACCTCGTTAAACGCCTGATACATCTCAATCAGGTTCAGGGAGTCATTGTCGTACAGCTCATCGAAGGCCGCGCCGCTGACCGAGCCGCCGCCATGGTTCCAGAAGGTGACCGCCACCTTGTCAGCGGGATAGTTGGTGTGGGCAAAGTCCAGGAACTCATACAGAGTCTGGGCATCGCCCATGCTGGCGCTGTCCAGCTCCTCCACCAGGTTCAGGCCCTGACTGGTATAGGTCCAGCGTTGGAGCTTGGACGGATCCATCTGGTCGTTGTGCCAAGCGGATGATCCGCCGGTCTGGATGACTACGGTGACGTTTTCGGGCAGCTCTGCCTCCATCATCTCGCCCAGATCCGTGGAGGCGAAGCCGCCGCCGCTCTCCAAATCGCTGCCACACAGGTACCAGTACACCGCCCAGCTTTCATCGCCCCCCAGGCTGGCGGTGGGGGTGCTGGGCTCTTTGGAGGGGGCCGAACTGTTGACCTCCGCATCTTCCCCACCGCAGGCAACCAGGGACAAGGCCAGGGCCAGGGCTAAGAGTAGCGCAAGCAGTCTCTTTTTCATGAAGGTATCCTCCTGTTTCAAATTCCCAGAAGCTGACGTTTCTTGGCAGCAAATTCCTCCTCCGTGATGACGCCGCTGTCCAGCAGCGCTTTGTACCTCTGAATCTCCGCCACGGGATCGGCAGCGGAGCGGGACTCCACCACGGGGGCAGCGGCCGCTCCTGCGGGCGCGGAAAGGAGGATGTGCTCCTCCGGCGGCGCGTCCGGATCAATTACGCTCATGAGGCTGGTCGCCAGGGTGTGCAGAAGCTCCGTCTCTTTTTCATACTTGCGCATGAAGTCTATGTAACTGGGGGAGAGGACACCCCAATCGGGGGCATTATTCTCCCACGTGCGTACGCCGCCCCAATAGGGGTGATCCAGCGTCAGCTCCACATAGAATTTTTTGATGGGAGTGTCAACGCTAAAGATCGGCTCGCTGATAAAAGGGGTCGGGGAACCTCTTGAAACATCCCCCCGTTTCTCCATCTCCTCGATCATCTCGTTCATCCGCTTCGCCTGCATATACCGATCCATATCCGCATGGTACCGGTCGATCTCGGGCTCCACGGCCTTGACCCGGGCCGGCGTGTCGCTCTCATACCATTTTAGCCCCTCTGGGGTGCTCTCAAACAAAACCGTGTTGTCCTCTAAAATCCGGAACGCCTTGAGGCAGGACGGCTCCATCACCAGGGAATCCCCCTTGTCCCTGATGCGGAACAGCCGCTGGGGCACGTCAATCTGGAGGAGGTCGTTCCATCCGCTGAAGTTATACTTGAAGGTGGCGCTAAAAATGTCCCGCTGGGCCTTGTTTTCATCATAGTACGCCAGATACTGCCGGGCGTCCTCCAGCGACAGGTTGGCGGTGCCGTCGGGCAGATCGATCTTATCCTTGCAGTTGCCGCAGATGGGCGCCCCCTCTATGGTGGTGGCCAACAGCCGAGGGGTGGGCCCTCCGCAGAAGGGGCAGGGGTTTTTCTTGCTTGTAAATAATCCCATGACTCATTCCTCCTGTCAGCGGGCAGATAGAATTGGTTCTTTGCGGATGATGCTTTTGATGATCTGGCAGACCCGCTGCATATCACCGGCGAACCCACCCAGGCCGTGGAGCTGGCTGTCAGTGAATTCGATCTTGAGGTCGATCTCACTCCAGTAGGGGTCGGTGGTGGTCAGCTTCAGATGGAAGGTGTCGTAATGGGCCGAGCTGTCGCTGTTCACCAGCCGGGCAATCCCTCCCAGGGCGCTCAGGGTGGTCTCCAGCACCACCATGCCGGTGTCCTCCATGCCGTCCAGCTTCTTTTTTCCCCGGAGCAGCTCGTAGCCGGTGAGCTGCTCGAAGGAAAAGACAACCGGGTTCTCCTCATCCACATGGAGATCGTCGTGGATCAGATAGATGGCCCGTCCCGCCTCGTCCAGGCCGAACTGGAGCCCGGGAATGGAGGTGATTTTTACCGTCCAGCGATGGGTGGCATACTTCTCCGCGTTCTCCCGCCGGTAGGCCAGATGCGTTTGGATAAACTCCGGCGTGGCGTTCTCCAACAGGCTTTTCTGCATGGAAACCTGCTTGGAACAGGTTTTGCACAGGGTTTTTTTGTCCCCGATTTTGACAAGGAACAGCCCTTTTACCTCTCCACCGCAGACTGGACAGGCTTCTTTCTTGGAAAACAGTCCCATAATGTACCTCCTCATTTTGGTGTGATGCCGCAAACATGTTACCGGGTTCCCCCACTTCCACCGCCGGAGAAGCCCCCGCCGCCGAAGGAGGCGCTGCCGCCGCTTCCGGCGCTGCGGGCCGCCTGCTGCCTCTGAAGCTCTCGGGTATAGGCGTTGAACATCAAGCCATTGTAATACCCGGCATAGCCGATACACCGCTCAAAACGCTCCACCTGGGGCAACGCCTCTGGATAGAGCCTGCGGATCTGGGGCGCCACTTGATCCGCTATGCCAAGCAGATGGGCGTAGATCAGATAGTCCTGCCAGATAACCGTCTCCCCCACGCCCCGCTCATGGATCAGGGAGAAGTCCAGCAGGAACCGCTTCAGCCCCAGGATTTCATCCAGCTGCCGCTGCCCCTGTTCCGTCAGGCTTTTTACACCCTCGCAGACCGCGCCCCGATAGCAGCCGGCGCGGATCAGCGTCCGGTCGGCGTCCTGCCGGCAAGAGTTCGCGAAGCCGGCCAGGGGTTTGGCGTTTCGATCGCAGAGCTGCTCCAGCTCTTTGGCCTGTAGCACTCCGTCGACCCCCGCCGCTGCCTCCAAAATGGTGTAGAAGGCATCGTCATAGGAATTGCCGTTTCTGGGTGGGTGGATCAGCCTCAGATCCACCTGGGGGGAATTCGCCCCGGTCTCCTCCGGTTCCAAAGCACCGTCGCCGATCAACCGCAGCAGATAGGCCCCAAGTAGGGAATCCTCCCTGCACAGCTCACAGGCGGTTCCCAGCCGATAAGTCACATTCAAATTGCCGTTGTTGGGTGCGTCCCGAAAGTATTCCACCTGTTTTGTCCGCCGGTTCAGCTTGGCCTTCCGCATCCGGGCGGCGGCTGTGGCGCCCAGGACAATGATCCCGACAATGGCGGCCAGAATGCCCAGCACCATGAGGATTTCGGCGGGGCCGGCATCCTCCTCATAGTCGCTACCCTCAAAGGCCTGCTCCTTCACCACATCAAAGCTGCCGTCCACCTGGCGCAGGGGGGTGAGGATCCCCTTCTCCAGCGACACCATAACCGTCATGTGCTGGCCGCTTTCCAACGGACTTTCACTTTTGGCTCGGATCACACCGCTTTCAAACCAGATGGATCCGTCATATCCGAAAGCCCAGATCCCGCAGTTTTCTTCGGTCAGAGGCGTGCCATCCTCACTGGAAACAGTCAATGACACAGTTGTGGGAAAGGTGCTCATCTCGTCCACAAATCGGTGGTTGAAGCCGTCAGCAGTGGAATAGGCGCCTACCAGACCGTGGAGAACATAGGTAATGGTATACCGGCGGGGACCGTATTCACTGATCCCCCAGCACAACTCCACACCGTCGTTTGTCTCCACAATGCCGCACCGATTCGCCTTTTCCTCAAAGGAGGCGTTCACATCCCAGTCCTCCACAAAGGCGTAGGCCCCGTCTGAATCAGAGACGGAAAAATCCGTGATGGTCAGATAGCCGCTGTCCTTGCAGGCAAGATAGAATTCTGTTCCCTCATCGGTTTCCGCTGTCCAGACCTGGGTGACGGTGGCGGATCCATCGGGACGCAGCGCCACAGAAATCTCCAGCTCTGGCACCCGGTTAGACGCCAGTGCCGCCGGGGTGCACAGCAGGGCACAAAAACACGCGAGGAAAACGGCTGTGAGCTTTTTTCTCATGAGCTCACTTCATGTTGGGCATATCCGCCTTATCCTCTGCCGCCTCCAGGTAGTCCCGCTGCCGGAAGCCCAGCATTCCCGCAATCAGACAGGTGGGAAGCATACGGATGGCGCGGTTGAGTTTGGTGACGGAATCGTTGTAGATCAGGCGGCTGGTGCGCACCATTTTTTCATAGCTGTCCACGGCATTCATGCACTTGGCGTAGTTCTCATTGGCTTTCAGTTCGGGATACCGCTCCGCTACCATGGAGATGCGGCCCAGAGCCTCGGAGATCACGCCCTCCTGCTTCAGCACGTCGTCCGGCGTGGAGGTGGCCGTGATGACGCTCCGCCGGGACTTAACAGTTTCGATGAGTGTCTGGGACTCGTGGTCGGCGTAGCCCTTAGTCAAATCTAACAGGGCAGTGAGTGCGTCAAAGCGGGAGGAGAGCTGAACGCCGATCTGGGCCATGGCGTTGTTGATGTTCTCGTCCATCACTGCCAGCTTCCGCTGGCAGGAGACAGCCCACAGCACCAGGAGTACGATGACCGCAACGGCAATAACAATTCCCATAATTCATGTTCCTTTCTTCGTATAAGAAAGCGGAAAACGGCGGATGCGGATTTGCCCGCATCCGCCGCAGCCGTATCAATGGAACTTCTCTCAACCCTCGTAGGGAACGGAAACCCGCTCAACCAGCTCCTCGACGGTGGGAAGCAGCCCCTCCAGCGTGGCGGTCATGCCCTCGATGTCAGCGCCCTCCAGCGCATCGGATTCCCCGGTCAGGCTGGTGCCAATGGGGCCCAGCGTGGCACCCAGCGCCTGGATTTCAGCGGCGGTCTGCTCGTCCTCCATCCAGCCGTTGGCTTCGGCGTTCTCATACGCCTCGTTATACAGCGGGGCAAGCTTGTTGTAGGCCTCGGCCAGGGGCTTCAGGGCCTCGTCAGTGACAACGCCTGTACCGCCGCCGTTATCGGTGGGCTCGGGGGTTTCGTCGCCACCGCAGGCGGCCAGGGAGGCGCACATCATCAGCGCCAGCAAAAGGGACACCAGTTTTTTCATTTTAAATCAATCCTCCTGATTTATGTATGCGGACTGCCAGCCCGCGTCATCATTATGAGCGACGCCCGCTCAAAAAGGAGGGGTGGCGCATCAATCGCACCGAAATTGTACTGAATCGACAGTGGCCTTAGAGAAATAGCCGCAGGATAAACTGGCCGTTCTGCGTGAAAAAGGAACATCCGCCGCCGTACCGCTCCACAACGGTGCAGATGCTCTGAGTCCCGAGCCCATGTCCCGGCTGACTGGACACCGGAATTCCCTTTTCAAACAGCACTTCCCCCTGACAAGGGTTGATGATCTGTAGGAACAGCCTGCCATTCTGACCGAGAAGCTCATGATACAGGAACTCTACGCTGATGGTGCAGGCAGTTCCCGCCTCAGCGAGAGGCAAGCAGGCGTGGAGGGCGTTTTCCAGCGCATTGGAGAGGAGCACACACAGATCGTTGTCTGAAACGGAGATCACGTCGGGGAGCGTCCCCCGAATATCCAGATCAACCCCTATTCTCTCTGCCCGCTTGGCAAAAGAGGAGAGGATCAGATTGACGGCCTCGTTTTCACAATAGCGCTGTATCCGCTGGGATTCAATCTCCGCACAAATCCTGGAAATATAGTTCTTTGCCCGCTCTGTCTGTTCGTTTTCGATGCAGGACAGCAGATATTGCAGATGATGGCGCAAATCGTGTCGGTGCCAGGCAGCCAGGGCTTGAGACTCCCGCAGGGCACTGATTTCCCGAGCAGCCTGGGCTACCTGAAGATTCAGATTATCCCGCGTCTGCCGGAGTAGGCTGCGCTTGTGCTCCTGCGCGGAATTATGCAGCAAAAAGACCAGATAGGCCCCGCAGCAGACAGTGGGCATGAACTCCACCACCACCGGAGAGCCTCTGGACAAAAGGTCTGTATAAATTCGGGTCAGGTAATCGAAGGCATAGTACAGGGCTGGGATCAAGCCAAACTGGCACTGGGTTTTTACCGGATATTCCATCAGTTGCCGGACAGCGGGGGCAGCAAAGCGCAGAAAAATCAACAGCAGCGGCACCGTGAACGCCAGCTCGGCAAGCTGCTGTATCATCTCCATCTCTGGCAGCGCCGCCGCCACAAAAAGCGCCAGCCATCGCCGCATCTGGCAGAACAGATAGGCGGACAGAATGGAGACTGCCGACCACAACCATTTTCCGGTCAGGACACGGAGCAGCATCAGCAGCGGCAGATGTACGACGAGGGGATAGACCTGCCGCCGGAATTCCGCGTCCCAAATCAGATATACCGCGCCTTGGGAAAACAGCATCAGCGCCATGCCCAACCAGAATATCCCGCGGCTGCGTCGGACGGCCAGGGCACCACAGAAGGAAGCGGACAGCAAGCCACCAAATATGCTCACCGCCGCGTCATTCAACACAGAGATCAGGGTTGGCGCTCTCAATATAAGTTCACCTGCCCGTTCCGGAACGCATACGCCAAAAACGCGTCCTTAATCTCATTGTATTTTCCTCTGGGAATGGGAATCTTCGTCAGGCTGGACATGGTGACGGTCCGGTAGGAAATACTCTGCACATAGCCCAGATGGATCAGATAGGAGCGGTGGGGACGCAGGAAACAGCCCAGAGGAGCCAGACGGCGGCTTAGCTCGTCCAAACTGCCGGTACTTTCCAGCACCTTCCCGGAGGACAGATGGAACAGCAGCGTCCGGTGAATCACCTCGCAGAATTCTAGACGCCCCAGGTCAAGGCGGGTGATCCCACTTTTGCAGTGCAGGATCAGACTGGTTTCTTGCTCCTGCTCACACTTTTCCAACGCAGAGTCCATCACACGGGAAAAGCTTTCCCACCGCAGCGGCTTGAGCTGATAGAAATATGCCTCCACCGTGTAGGACTGCACGGCAAACTCAGTGGAGGAGGTTAAAAAAATGATCTTTACATTGCGGTCATACGCGCGAATCTCTGCTGCGGTTTCAATCCCATTCTCTCCGGGCATCAGGATATCCAGAAACAGAACATCAAACCGGGTGCCCCGCTCAATTTCGGCCATCAGCTCTATCGGGCTATGAAAGGCCGTATAGAGGATCTCCCGGTTCCGCTCCCTGCGGTACTGGTCAAAGAATACCTGCATTTCACCCAACGCATTGATATCGTCGTCGCAAAACGCTGCTTTTATCACGGCACTCCCCCCTTGCAGCAATGCTCCGGCACAAATTTTACCGATATCTCTTTACAAACTGCTTTTGATTCTGATACACTATCATTATAAATCGTACCCAGGGGGACGAGTCAAGCTCTTTGGAGCATAAACGCCTAAAATTTTTTTCATCATACCGCAGATTGGGAACCACGCTACGGTGGCGACATGAAATGCGCATTTTTTGCCCTGAAATGCAAACAGGGAACAGTTAGGAGATTGGTGGGATATCATGAAAAAGCAGGATGAGAATCTATTCAAAATCGGGGAGGTCTCAAAAATCCTCGGCGTCACCCGGAAAGCCATTCTGGTCTACGAGAAAATGGGACTTCTGACCCCCGCAGTAAAGGACAAAGAGAGTGGTTTTCGATATTATACCGCGGACAATATGACGCAAATCTGTTCGATACGCTCCTTGCAATCCCTCGGCCTGTCACTAAAAGAGGTGGCAGAGTATTACTACGACACTGAAAATATCGATCATCATTTACAGCGGCTTTTGACGCTCCGAAACGCTTTGGACAGAAATATTCAGATGCTTCAGGTGCGCTCGGCAAAGCGAGGCGATCTGACCGTACACAGTACGGTCCTCCCCGGACAAGTATGCTTTTGCCGGCAATATCAGTGCGCGGACACCGCTGAAGCGGCCATCCGTTTGCGCGACACCTACATCGCCGCCGCCCGCACAGAGAAGATGTCCATGACGGGAAGAATGTTTACCTTGCGTATGGCGCAGGACCCTGGCATACTGGATCTCATGTGCTGCATCCCCATGGAGTGCAGCTTTGACGGTCCTGAACGGATGGAGTTCGCGGAAACCGCTGCCTTGTGTGTCTATTACCGGGGGCCCTACGAGGGAACCGGAACAGCCGTATGTGCGCTGGCAAAGCATATCCGGGAACACAATATCCAGGTCACAGGGCCGTTCCGATCCATCTATCTGGAGGGGCCGCCCAACCGCGGCGAAAACAGCGCGGATTACATTACGCAGGTCGCTGTGCCTGTCAAAAGCCTGCCTGTCACCGGGGAGCGGAATATACTCGAATTGCCGGGATGCTGACTGTGTCCCTCAGTCAGCAGGCGGCTCACAACCATCAGCGTGTGCGGCGGGTTGAAGTGGTGGCCCCTCTACAGGGGCCGCTGGCACTGGCGCAATGCTCCCTGTTCGACTGGACCTTCAGCGTATATCCCTGGTTTGACGGCATCTATGGGCAATATTTTGTGGCTCTGGTCCTTCTGCTGCTGGGGCTGGGGACTGCCACCGGCTTCAAAACGATATCCCTATGGTAGAAACAGTCTCCCGCCTCAAAACAAGGTGAAGGGCTGTCTGAGCTGTAATGCCTGCCCTGCGTCCAGAAGGGCGCGTTCAAGATAGCAATTGAGCAATTCTCCGGGCACTGAGAACTTCCCTGCCATAATATTTTTTTGAGTGCAATAGAATTGGTTATGCCCATAGCGAAAAGCTATTGACAGGCCAACCTTTCAGATCCTATAATGGATATAAGCTCCCATGAGGAGAAAAACGGCTTCGGCACAATTATGTTGAGGTGAAAAGAGATGAAAAGCATTCGTAAAAAATTACAGTATGCTTGATGGCAACCGTTCTGACTGCATTGATCGCAGTGGGAGCGGCCAGCAGCGCCCTGAGCTACCGGAACACAGTCGCCACCGTAGACCAGATGATGAGTGAGACGGCGGTGTTAGCGGCGCAGCGCATTGAGCAGGAGCTGACCGCCTATAAGAATGTGGCCATGGACACCGGCTGCATTCCGCAGCTGTCAGACGATGAAACACCCTTGGAGGAAAAGCGCGCCATCATCGACGAGCGCGTGTCCATGCACGGCTTCCAGCGCGGCAACATCATCGGCGCCGACGGCATCAGCATTTTCGACGGCAATGACTACTCGGATCGGGAATACGTGAAGCAGGCCATGCAGGGCAATGTCTATGTCTCCGAGCCGCTGGTCAGTAAGATCACCGGGGCGCTGTCCATCATGGTGGCCGCGCCCCTCTATGCGAACGGGAGCCGCGGGGCCGGTATCGTGGGCGTGGTCTACTTTGTGCCCCCGGAGACCTTCCTAAACGATATTGTCTCCTCCATCCAGATCGGGGACAACTGCCGGGCCTACATGATCAACAAGTCCGGCGACACCATTGCCGATATCACGCTGGACACCATCACCACCCAGAACATTGAGCGGGAAGCTCAGAGCGACCCCTCCCTGAAAAGCCGGGCCGAGCTCCACGCGGCCATGCGCCAGGGCAAAACCGGCTTCGGCTCCATCAAGGCGGAGGACGGGCCCCGCTATCTGGCCTACGCCCCCGTGGGCGGAACCGACGGCTGGAGCCTGGCTGTGGCCGCGCCCAAGGCCAACTATCTGGCGAATACATACTTCGGCATCTTCATCAGCGTGCTGGTGGTTGTGGTCTCCATCATCGCGTCCATCGTGGTGGCCCTAAAGCTATCCGGCAACATCAGCGTGCCCATGCGGGCCTGCGCCGAGCGGATGAAGCTGCTGGTGGAGGGTGACCTGAAGTCCCCCGTTCCCCAGGCCACCGGACAAGACGAAACCGCGGAGCTGACCCGCGCCACCGCGGCTATGGTGGCGGGTTTGAACACCATCATTGACGACATTGGCTATCTGCTCAGCGAAATGGCCAACAAAAATTTTGACATCCAGTCTCCCCACCGGGACGCCTATGTGGGCGGGTTCCAGAGCATCCTAATGTCCATGCGCACTCTGAAGCTGGAGCTGAGCGGCACCATGCGGAAGATCGATTCCTCCGCCGGCCAGGTTTCCTCGGCCAGCGGCCAGGTGTCCACCGGCGCTCAGACGCTGAGCCAGGGCTCCATGGAGCAGGCCAGCGCCGTAGAGGAGCTGGCAGCCACCATCAACGACATCTCCGCCAGCGCCAAAAAGACCTCCGCAGCCGCGGAGGAGGCGGGCCGGTTCGTAGGTCTGGCCGGCGCTCAGCTTGGCACCAGCGTGGAGCACGTGAAGGAGCTGAACGCCGCCATGGAGCGCATCTCCAGCTCCTCGGAGGAGATCTCCAAAATCATCGCGGCCATTGAGAATATCGCGTTCCAGACCAATATCCTGGCGCTGAATGCAGCCGTGGAGGCCGCACGCGCAGGTTCCGCCGGAAAAGGCTTTGCGGTGGTGGCCGACGAGGTTCGCAACCTGGCCTCCAAGTCCGACGAGGCCGCCAAGGCCACCAAGGATCTGATCGAGAGCTCCATCATGTCCGTCTCGGAGGGCAGCCAGGCGGTGGATCGGGTCACCGAATCTCTGGAACAAACCAATGAGCTGGCGGGCAATGTATCTGTTCAAATGCATGTGGTGGTGGAGGCCGTGGAGAACCAGACTACCGCGCTGGCCCAGGTCACCGAAGGCATTGAGCAGATCTCCTCCGTCGTGCAGACCAACAGCGCCACCGCCCAGGAGAGCGCCGCCGCCAGCGAGGAGCTGTCCGCCGAGGCAAACACCTTGAAGCAGTTAGTGGATGGGTTTACTCTGGCTGCTGATTGATCAGAGCGTCATCTTTAAATAGCGCACAAGGCACGTCGCCGCAAGCGTCCCATCGCTTGCGGCGGCTTTTTCAAGGTCACCGCTCGCCCATCGCGCTGCCATCGTATTTTGCATTGCTCGCACATCTTCCCAACGGGAAAAGGATGTGGTATGATAGAAAAAATGTCGCTCTAAAGCAGCTTTGCAGTTCGATTTGACGGGGCTGACAAGCATGGCGGAGCCTAAAGGATGCCCTGCCCCATTGGATAGCTTGAAGCAACACGGCATAATACCGCCAGAAAGGACTTCGGGATATGAAAACCTTGAAAATCGCCCTGCTCCAAATTGCGCCCTGCGGCACCCTGGAAGGGAATCTCGAAAAGGGTATCGCCTCCTGCCGAAGGGCAGGCGGGCTGGGCGCCGATATCGCGCTGTTCCCCGAGATGTGGAGCAACGGCTACCGCATTTATGGCCGCCCCGTGGAGCAGTGGAAAGCGGAGGCGATCCCTGCCCACGGCGAATTTGTCAGCGCCTTCGGAGTCCTTGCCAGGGAGCTCCACATGGCCATCGGCGTTACCTTTTTGGAACAGTATAAGGGTGGGCCTCGGAATTCTATGGTTCTATTTGATCGATTTGGGGAACGAAAAATCACCTATGCCAAGGTTCACACCTGTGACTTTGATGTGGAGCGGAACCTGACGCCGGGCGAGGAGTTCTATGTCGCCGCCCTGGACACCGCCTGCGGCGAGGTCAAGGTCGGGGCCATGATCTGCTACGACCGGGAGTTCCCCGAAAGCGCCAGAATCCTGATGCTCAAGGGCGCGGAGCTGATCCTCGTCCCCAACGCCTGCCCCATGGAGATCAACCGCCTCTCCCAGCTGCGGGCCAGGGCCTACGAGAATATGCTGGCCGTCGCCACCTGTAATTATCCCGGCTCGGTACCGGACTGCAACGGCGGCTCCAGCGTCTTTGACGGCGTGGCCTATCTCCCGGAGCTGGAGGGTTCCCGGGACACCTGCATTTTGCAGGCGGAGGAGGCGGAGGGGATCTACCTCGCGGAGCTGGATTTGGAGCGGCTACGGCGTTATCGCGAAAGCGAGGTTCACGGTAATGCATTCCGGCGGCCTCAAAAATATGGGCTTTTGCTTGATGAAAAAGTCGAGCCGCCGTTTATCCGGTTTCATCATGATGCACCCCCACCAACAGGGCGGTTATGACTTGCGTCCTCGTTTGCCGCTGTTTGCCGAATATTGTACTTTCTCCGCTCCTGTGATATGATATCATAGATTGAGCGTCGCCGTTCATAAGCCCATCGACACAAGGAGGGAACCCGCTATGCCATTGATGCTTTCTGCCAGGCACGCTTCCCTGGCCGTCAAGATCCTGCTGCTGCTCCTCGCGGCCGCCCTTTCATTCTTCGTCGTTTCAGCAAAGCTTCCGGAGTCCAGATTTGTCAAGGAGTCGCTTGCGTCTGTGGAGGACAGCAGCAATACCGTGATGAAATTCTCGGCGGCTACCCTCTCCACCTCCCTGGCAATTTCCGCGCTGCCGGATGACTTCGCAACGCCTTTGGCGGACAACCTGGCGGATATGAACACCTATTTTGTGGCCATCCTCGTGGTTCTGTTTCTGGAGAAGATCCTGATCCGGTATGGAATCAAGGCGGCGTTTATGATCCTCATCCCCTTGGCCTGCTCTGTCGGAATCCTGTTCGTCGCCACCAAAAGGGACATTCTGAAAAGTCTGGCCATCCGGCTGTGCATTCTCGGCCTGGCGGTGGCTTTTGTGGTTCCGTGCAGCACCCACCTGACCGACATCGTCGCCTCCGACCTCACGGCATATGTCAATGATACGATTGAGGAGACGGAGGATGGTTCAGACAAGCTGAATGAAGCCATGGACGGCGGCGCGGAGGACAAAACCATATTTGAAAAGCTGTCCGACCTGTTTCAGACTGCCATCAACGGCATCGCCGATCTGCTGCTCCATTTCCAGAACACCATTCGCAGGTGCATGAATTCAATTGCCATCCTGATCTTGACCAACTGCCTCATGCCGTTGCTCACGTTTTTCATCCTCAAATGGATGCTGGGAGAGCTGTTCCAGATCGCGATCCCCCTGCCGCCCATCCGGCCCGGGAAACGGCGCCGCGGCGCCGAGCCGGACTCCCAGTCCAAATCCGACTCCGAGCTCGTCTCTATGGGGGAGAAACGGCCATGAAACACAGACAGGAAGTTTTGAACATTGCCGCCGTGGTGCTTTTCGTGCTGCTCATCGCCGTCATCGTCTGGGGCTGCGTCCATGGCGGCGGCCCCTCCCACGCGCCGGTTTCGGACGGCATTGAGCAGATCGATCTGGACACCATCTATCTTCCGTCCAGCGGTGTGGAGGTCAATTTCTCCGACGTCATCCTCTCCGGCCAAAACGAGACCAGAAAGCTGATCGTCAGCACGCAAAGCGGCACGGTCACCACCAGGCTGACCGACCGCCTCATCCAGCAGCTCGACTTTGACTTCCTGAAAAAGACGCAGGATGTGTCCTACACCGGAACGGGCTATTTTGTCGTGGATCTGGACAAGCTGTCCCCGTCCGACGTGGTACAGGACAGGGACAAGAAAACGGTTACGCTCCAAATCGGCCACGCCTATTTGCAGGCGATCGAGATTGATCCAAACAACATCATCATCGACGAGGTCAAGGAGAGCCTGCTGGCGTGGGGAGATATCAGGCTGACCGTGGCCGACTACAGCGCCATTGAGCGGGATCTGCGCGCCCGGCTGGAGGAGCAGTTTGACACCGCGGCCAACGGACAGGCCGCGGACGAGCTGGCTCTCAGGATGGTAAAGGAGGTCTATGAGCCGGTTGTCAAAACCATCGACCGCCGCTATCGTGTTATTGTCCAGTTTAAATAGCCCGTTCAGCTGTTGAGGGGCCGCTTCTTGGGAGCGGCCCCTGTCATTCCGGAATCCGTCCGCGCACGGCCTGCCCAAAGGCCGACGGCAAATCTGATACCCCAAGAGGTGCGTGTTTATGGTATTCAGCAGCATCCTGTTCCTGCTCTTTTTCCTCCCCGCCCTGCTTCTGCTCTATTTCTGCGTCCCCAAGCGGTTCCGGGCGGCGCGGAATTTCGTCCTGCTGGCCTTCAGCCTGTTCTTCTACCTGTGCGGCGGGGTCAATTATATGCCCGTGCTCCTCTCCTCCATCGCGGTCAACTACCTGTGCGGCCTGCTGGCGGCTCAGGGGCGGCCCAGGGCTATCCGTCGGATAGGGCTGTGGAGCGCCTGCGCCTTCGGGCTGGGGATGCTGGCCTGGTTCAAGTACGCCGGCTTTTTCGCGGAAAACCTCAACGCTCTGGGGGCTCAGCTCCCCGTCCCCCAGATTGTGCTGCCCATCGGCATCTCCTTTTTCACCTTCCAGGGGCTGAGCTACGTCATCGACGTGTACCGGGGAAACGCCGCTTGCCAGCGCAACCCCCTCTATGTGGCGCTGTACGTGGCCCTGTTCCCCCAGTTGGTGGCGGGGCCCATCGTGCGCTACTCCACCGTGGAGCGGGAGATCACCCTCCGAAGCGAGAATCTGTCCGAGTTCTCTCAGGGCGTGGTGCGCTTCCTGTTCGGCCTGGGCAAGAAGATGCTGCTGGCCAACGTCATGGGGGAGATCGCGGACGCCGCGTTCACCACGCCCCCAATCTGGCTCTCCGCCTCCCACGCCTGGGTGGGGGCCGTCGCCTATACCTTCCAGATCTATTTCGACTTTTCCGCCTACTCGGACATGGCCATCGGCCTGGGGCGGATGTTCGGTTTCCATTTTGAGGAGAATTTCAACTACCCCTATATCTCCAAGTCGGTGGGCGAGTTCTGGCGGCGGTGGCACATCTCCCTGTCCACCTGGTTCCGGGACTACGTCTATATCCCCCTGGGGGGCAGCCGCTGCTCCCGGGGGCGGAACATCTTCAACCTGGCGGTGGTGTGGCTGCTCACCGGGTTCTGGCACGGGGCCAGCTGGACGTTTGTGCTCTGGGGTGGGTGGTTCCTGCTGCTGCTTCTGGGAGAGAAATTCCTGTGGGGCAAAGCCCTGGATCGCCTCCCCGTCCCCCTCCGCCACATCTACACGATGCTGGCAGTGATCCTCAGCTGGGTGCTGTTCCGCGCCCCCGACCTGCCCGCCGCCTTTAGCTACCTCGCCGCCATGTTCGGCCTGGGCGCCGGGGCGAGGGACGGTCAGGCAGTCTACCTGCTGCTGGAATACTGGCCGGAGTGGATCGCCTGTGTCCTGGCGGCCATGCCGGTGAAGGGCTGGCTCCAGGACAGGCTGGCGGGGCGGGAGGCCCTCCCCGCCGCCCTGGCCCGGGAATGGGCCCCCAAGCTGGCGGCGCTGGCCCTGCTGGGGCTGTCCTACCTGAAGCTGGCCACCGGCAGCTTCAACCCCTTCATCTACTTCCAATTCTGAGAAAGGCGGGACAGTATGAAACGGATCTCCGAGCTTTTTATGACCGTCTGCTTCCTGGGCTTTCTGGCGGCGGCACTGTTGTTTACTGTGGGCCGGGAGCCAGAAAAGGTTTCCTTCTTTGAGAACCGAACCCTGGCAGCCTTTCCCGCACTCACCCGGGAGTCGGCGGGGGACGGCAGCTACACCACACAGCTGGAACGGTATCTGGACGATCACGCCGCCCTGCGCAACACCCTGCTAAAGGTCAAGACCCAGGCCGACCTGCTGCTCCACCGCCCGGTGGTGAACGATATCGTACTCACCGAGGATCGCCTGCTGCCCTATCTGCCCGTGGGCCGGGAGATTGTGGATTCAGCCACTGTAAAACGGTGGTCGGCCAATATGGCGGAGAACTTGAAGGGCATCCAGGACACGGCGGCAGAGTATGGCGGCTATTTCTGCTATGTGGCAGTCCCCTGCCAGTACGCCTACTTTGAGGATGACTACCCCTGGTATCTCTACAACCGAGGGGACTACAGCCAGGACATGGTAACCAGTATGGGACAGGCCCTGGCGGAGCGGGACGTCCCTTTCCTGGATATCCGGGCGGAATTCGACGCCATGGGCCATCCGGACGGCTTCGGCTCCAGGGTGGACAACCACTACACCATGGAAGGGGCCTTTGAGACCTACCGCCTGGTGATGGAGAAGGTGGCAGCGGAGTCCGGCTTTGCCTTTCCCATACTCAGCCGGTCAGACGTGACCTTCCAGACCCTGCCCAACGAATATATGGGCTCCCGGGAGCGCAAGCTGCTGAATCTGGTGACAAAGGAGGAGTCCCTGTCCATTCTGCGCCCGGTGGAGGAGGTGCCCTTCACCCGGACGGACAACGGCAACCCCTCCCCAGCGGAGATCTACCAGTTGCCCGCCTCGGAGGACGATTTGGTGACCTACAACCTGTATATGGGGGGAGACTGGCCCCGCACCGTCATCGACACCCACCGGGACGAGCTGCCCAGCATCCTGATCTACGGGGACAGCTTCACCAACGCCATGGAGTGCGTGACCTACCTCAGCTTCAACGAGATGCACTCCCTGGATCTGCGCTACTACAAGGAGATGAGCCTCCGGGACTATATCCGGACGGTGCAGCCCGACATCGTGGTGTGTATCCGGGACTATGAGGCGCTGCCGTACCTGGCCAACAACGGCGGGGCGGACTGATGAAAAGGTACTTGAACCAGCACACCGCAGGGCGTTGCGCACAGCGCCAGCTCCATGTTGAAAAGCCCCCGCCGGCATCAGATGCCGGCGGGGGCTTTTGTGAAAACAGAGCCGTTATTCAATGGCGATGAAATTGCTCTGAGGCAGTTCCTTCTGCTTTGCCTTGGGCATGGTCAGCCTCAGGATACCATCCTCAAACTTGGCGGAAATGTCCTCCTGCCGCAGATCGCCCACATAGAAGCTGCGGCTACAGGTACCCGCGTACCGCTCCCGGCGGATGTAGCGGCCCTGCTGATCCTGCTCGTCCTTATCCAGCCCCTTGGACGCAGTGATGGTGAGGTTACCATCCTTCAGCTCCACCTGGATCTCGTCCTTTTTAAAGCCGGGCAGGTCAATATCCACCTCGTAGTTATCCCCCACCTCCCGGACGTCCGTCTTCATGATGTTCCGGGCGTGCTTACCATACAGCTGATCTTGGCCATTGTGGAGCGCGGGCATCCGCATCAGGTCGAACGGGTCGGAAAAGAACTCGTCAAACAGATTTTCACCAAAAATACTGGGCAACATATCAATTCCTCCAATCAAATTGTGGCAGGAGCGGCGCCTTACGGCCCCTCCTCTGTCTTATGACTGTAGCATACACCACAAAATTAGCACTGTCAAGCGGAGAGTGCTAATGTTTACAAAGGAACCGATGTTTGTTCACAAAATACGCGATTTCTCAAAACAAAGCCTGCCCCGACGGCCGAACGGCCGCCTGTCAGAGCAGGTTCCCATCGGGATTTACTTTGCTCCGTCGCAAGGGACCGTCCCGTTGGGTGGCACAGTTATTTGCCACCTTGGTCGGCCACAGTGCCTTCCAGCCCCCGCCTCAGCCTGAACACGGGGGCAGCTTGCGCCAGAACGTCCACAATTTTCCTATCAAAAATCAGGGTGCCTGACAATACCTTTTCCACGAAAAGCGGGAAAACCACCTGAGTAGCAGGGTGGGCAGCAAAACGCAGCGGCACCTACACCCCTCAGATCTCAATGGGCTTGCAAAGCCTGAACCTGCTCCGATTCGCCTCAATCACCCCCTGCCTGCGCAGCTTTCCGATCTCCACCGATAGACCGCTCCGATCCACCTCCAGATAATCGGCCAGCTCCTGGCGGTCGTAGGGGATCTCGAACTCCAAGCTGCCCTGCCGCTTGGCCTGGAGCATCAGATAGGTCATCAGTTTCTCCCGGGTGGTGCGCTTGGAGGTGACCTCAATTTTCTGGTGAAACACCAGATTCTTGGCTGCGACAATCCGAAGCAGATTCCATATCATCTGCTGGTGAAACTGGCACTGGCTGCCGCTCGGCTCGGTGATCTGCTGGCAGTCAATGAGCATCACCCGGGCGGCCTCTGCCGCTGCCACCGTCACTGGAGCCTCTTTCACCCCCGCGCAGGCGAAGGATTCCCCGAACAGCTCCCCCGGGACAAGATGGGCCAGAATGCTCCGGTTCCCAAAAAAATCCGTCCGTAGGATTTGAAGTCTGCCGGTCAGGACAATTCCCACGAAATTTGCCGGATCCCCCTCGCTGAGCACCGCTTCGCCCCTGGTCAGGGAGAAAACCCTGGCCCGCAGGCAGTCCAGGGCGGTCCCAAGCTTCTGCCGATCAATGCCCTGGAACAAGGGGCAGGCGGATAGAATGTCAAAATATTCTCTCATCGCCGAACTCCTTTGTTGAAATTTCAACATACAAACCCTGCACATCGTACTATACTGACGCAAGAAAGTCAACAGGGACTTCCCAACAAGGTTGACCGGAGAAAGGAAGCGTATTACTATGATCCGCAAAATCATCCAGATTGACCGCGAAACATGCAACGGCTGCGGGGCCTGCGTTGCAGCCTGCCACGAGGGCGCCATTGAGATGGTGGACGGCAAGGCCAAGCTCACCCGGGAGGACTACTGCGACGGACTGGGCGACTGTCTGCCCGCCTGCCCCACGGGGGCCATCACCTTCGAGGAGCGGGAGGCCCCGGCCTACGACGAGGCGGCGGTGCTGGCGGCCAAGCAGGAGCAGGCACCCCTGCCCTGCGGCTGCCCGGGAAGCCAGGCCAAGGCCCTCCATCGGGAGCCCTGCGCCGCCCCCGCCGCCCAGGCGTCCGCCCCCAGCCAGCTGTCCCAGTGGCCGGTGCAGATCAAGCTGATGCCGGTAAAAACCCCCTATCTGGATGGGGCAAAACTGCTGGTGGCCGCCGACTGCACCGCCTATGCCTACGGCAATTTTCATAATGAGTTCATCCGCGGCCATGTGACCCTCATCGGCTGCCCCAAGCTGGACGAGGGAGACTACGCCGAGAAGCTGACGCAGATCCTGGCCGGCAACGACATCAAGAGTGTGACCGTAATACGCATGGAGGTTCCCTGCTGCGGCGGGATCGAAAACGCGGTGAAGCGGGCCCTACAGGCCAGCGGAAAGTTTATCCCGTGGAATGTGGTGACGATTTCCACGGACGGCAGAATTCTGGACAAATAGCAGCAAGCAGCAGCCCGCGGCGTCAACTGCTCCGACGCCGCGGGCGCTGTGCAATATTCCTTTATGCGGCCCAAGGACCCAGGCAGATCCCACTTTTCCCCGGCCTGTGGCAAGATGCGCAAATCCAGCGGATGGTTACGCAATGTCCTTCCTTCCGTACCACCACAGGCCCGCCCCTGCGCCCAACGCCCCCAGGGCGCACCCCGCCAGCATGGGGCCCGCCAGGGCTTCGCCGTCCAGCACCCGTCCGGCGTCGGCGTAGTAGTAGGGCGTGACGAAGCGCAGCCAGTCCAGGCCGCCGTCCAGGTTGATGAGGATGCCTGTAAAGTAGAGCAGCGCTGCCAGCCCCATGGCCAGCCCCAGCCCGCCCCGGCGCAAAAAGGCGGACAGGCCGAAACACAGCGCGCCGATCTCCAGCTGCATCAGCAGAAGGGCCCCGTGATAGCGCAGCAGGCCGCCCCAGTCCGCCTCCTCGCCGATGATCAGGATGCCCCCCGCGCCGCAGCCAAAGCACAGCACATTCAGGCCGACTATCAGTACCGCCAGCGCCGCCAGCTTTTCCAGGCAGACCCGCAGGCGGCTGACCGGGTGGGTGAGCAGGAATTCCGCCGTATGGCCGCCCTCCTCTCCCGCCAGCAGCCCCATGGCGGTGAGGGCGGCGTAGAACGCCCCGCCCAGCCCCAGGATATTCCCGCACTCCGTGCCGTAAAACCCCATGATCGATCCAAATTGTAGCTTATCCAGCCCAAAAGCGGCGGAGAAGTCCCCCATCCCGGCGAACAGGGCGGACACATCCTCCATGGATCCGGCTATGGACGGATACAGCCCCACGCATACCGCCATCAGGCCGCCTATGACGGCACACCACACCAAAAAGCCCACCAGGCCCGTGCGCAGCTCCTTTTTGAAGATGATCACGCCCCTGTCCTCCCTTCGTAGTAGTCGAAGAACCTGTTTTCGATGTCCAGCTCCGCCGTGGTTCCCTCTACCACCAGCTGGCCCTCCCGGAGGATGGCGGCCCGGTCGCAGTACCGCTGCACCTCATAGAGCACATGGGAGGACAGGAACACCGTGGCTCCCCCCTTCCGCCGCTCCTCCAGCTCCCCCCAAAAGGCCCGCTGCACCAGGGGATCCAGCCCGCTGGTGGGCTCGTCCAGGACATACAGCCGGGGCCGGTGCTGCATGGCGCATACGATGGACACCTTCTTGCGGTTGCCCAGGCTCAGCTCCCGGATACGTTTGCGGGCGTCCAGCTCCAGCGCCTCGCACAGGGCGGCGGCCTGCGCCTGGCAGTCCAGCCCGCGCAGGGCGGCGGACAGGCGGATCACCTCGCTGACCCGCATATCCGGGTAAAACATGGCCTCGGAGGGCATATAGCCCACCTGGGCCAGAATTTTTTCCCGTTCCCGAACGCAGTCCAGCCCCAGCACCCTGGCCGAGCCGGCGGTGGGGGCCAGCAGCCCCAACAGGGTGCGGATGGTGGTGGACTTGCCCGCCCCGTTGGGGCCAATGAAGCCGAAGCAGCTCCCCTCCGGAACATGGAGGGTCAGCTCCGTCACCCCCCGGGCCCTGCCGTAGCTCTTGGTGAGACGGTCAATTTGGATCATAGGTATTCCTCCTTATAGAGATTCTGCCTCAGCATCTGCGCGTACTTCTGGTACTCCAAAAACAGCGTCTCGATTTCCTCCGCCGTGTAGGCCCCCGTCTCCGCCAGCATCCCCTCGGCGGACAGGGTGAGCAGCCGCACCACCGCGCGGGGATCCACCCCGTCCTTGAACTTGTAAAGATCCGCCCGGGCAAGAAAGCTGTCGGTGGTCTGAGCCAGCACATCGTCCAGCTTTTTCCGCAGCTTGGGGGTGAGCACGCTGTCCCGCTCGTAGTAGGCCCGCATGACGAAGCGGAACAGCCCCGGGTGGCGGCGTACCATGTCCATCTTCACCTTCTGACCCTTTTCCAGAATCAGAAAAAAATCCGTCTCCTTAAAATAGGTGTTCTTCAAAATGTGCCGGTTGAAAATCTCCACGCACTCGTCGATGGCATACTGGAACAGGTAAAGGTACATCTCCCGCTTATCCTTGAAGTAGTGGAACAGCAGGCCCTTGGACACCCCCGCCCGTTTTGCGATGGAGTCCGCCGACGTCTTTTTGAAGCTGCCCCCGCCGAACTCCACCATGGCGCTGTTCCGGATGAGATCCTGCCGCTCCTGGGGGAGCTTGAAAAACTTCTGATTCATAGCCCGTCCTCCTCTCCTCCCCTACCATACCGCCGTTGACCAAATCGGTCAAGACCCCCCACGGCATTTTTCCCAGGCGCCGGAAACCGCCCCGCTCCCCTTGCCAAGCGGCGGAACATGGGCTATACTGAATGGGACAGGCGGAGCCAATCCGCCAAAGCGGGGGGGAATACCGATGATTCGTATGATTGCGCTGGATAGGGACAGTGACAACATCTGGCCATGCTCCGGGCGGTGGGCTACCCGGTAGCCATGGGGGACGCCTCCCGGAAGTCGAAAGAGGCGGCCTCCTCTGTCAAATCAACTGGCCGAGTACCTGCGATGATGAAAAGAATCGTAAGGACAAGGTCTATGTTCAGTGGCGAAAGGAGAACAGTGCCATGAAGATGCCGCCAGCAATTGACGCTGCTTTCTTTGCTCCCTGCGGGATGAACTGCATAGTTTGCTATAAGCATTGCTATGTGAAAAAGCCTTGTGCCGGTTGCCTTCCAGGTGATGATGGCAAACCAGAGCATTGCCGTAAGTGTAAGATTAAAGATTGTATTGCAGAAAAGAACCTAACCTATTGTTTTATGTGTGATTCTTTTCCTTGTAAATTGATTAAAAACTTGGACAAGAGTTATAAACAGCGTTATGGCGCAAGCCTTGTGGAAAATAGTCTTTTTGTGAAAGAGCATGGCCTCACCATTTTTATGGAACAACAACTTGAAAAGTACACCTGTCCAGGTTGCGGCGGTATTGTCTCAATTCACGATGCGGAGTGCAGTGAGTGCCAAGCCAAAATATAGAAAAAGGGCAAGCAAAAACGCCCTGCTGAACTTGTCGTTCAACAGGGCGGTTCGCTTGCCCTTTGCAATCATTCTCTTTGACGGTCATTCCCACTCGTTGCTGGGTATCGTATTCTAACAGATTTTGCTTTGGAAATATGATACCCTTTTCTTTTGATTATTTGATATATCCATATTATCCAGCCTATACGATGGGCTGTTATCAAATTGTTATCAGCAGTGATAACGGGAGTAGAGGACTTACTATTTGTTTTGCTGGTTTGCGACTATCATTATAGCACAAGAGGAGAGGAAACGCAACTGTTTCCAGTCTATTGCTCCATCCTCATAAACTGGAATATTGGCTCAGCCCCGACCGCTCCCCGTAGTGATAGCTTCGGGCGTGTTGGCGTAATCCCATTGATGGTCAGTTGCGGCCATGTCATCGCTGGTGATATTGAAGAACTTCCAATCCTTTTCTCCTCCGCCTCCCCACGCCTGACGGTTAGCATCCCAAGTCACATCTGTGCAATACCAATTCCCATCTATCCGAACCAAGTTCCAGCCATGATCCTCCTGACTGGCGAAGGTTGAGCCAGCAACAGTAATGCACTCTACTTCGGCCAAATCCATAAGCAGTTGGAAGGTCGTAACATATCCCAAACATATTGCTGTGCGGTTTACAAGTCCCCCGTAGGGAGTGGCAGATTCGCCGGAGGTTTCTTTCATTACGTCCTGGTACGCTCCGTCATAATTCACGTTGCTGACCAGCCAGTCGTAAATGGCAATTTCTTTCTCCAAATCGTTCATATCCTCTTTCAAGACTTCATTCAGCACCACTTTGGCTGCATCATATATATCCCTGTCATAGCTGGACAGCCCAGAAACATCTCCCGTATTCCAAGCGGTGCAGATGGCGGTTGTATCATAAAAGGACATGTCAATCTTATTCGGCTGAACAAATAGTATACGGCCTGAGTAATTCGGGTCCTCCTGAAATATTCCATTTCGCGTTGAAAATGTAACCCCATAGGTTGCTGCCGTTTCCGCAAAAGCATTTGCGGTCTGTTTCGCTTCTTTACAGGCCAGCAGGACAATATACACATATTCTTCCGAACGAGCAACACCGCCGGCAGACACGGCCTGACTTAGCATAGATTTCTCCTCAGCATTATCCTGAAATGCAATTTGTTTGCTATTTAAGTACCAATCCAAAGATTTCTTAATATCGGAGGACAGTGCCCAATCATTAGCGCCAGTCATCACCGCTACCTCAAAAGCAGAGTCCCCTGTCCCCCGTGCGATGGCACATTCCATCCACTGGTTCCGATTCAAACCATAACTGTCCTCAATATAGGCGTTCAAAGCGTCCGAATCGCTGTCATCCAGTAACTCCAGCTCTGTTTCCTCCATCCCGCAGTAGGACACCAACCAATCTCGCAACTCCTTCACATCGGTGATAGCATCTGCGGGTATGGTCGGTTCTGGCTCAGGCAGTATTTCACCTTTGAGAGCCTGGGTCACTACCTCAGAGGCATAATCAACATCCAGGCAAATGAACAATGCTACAAACGGCCCATCCTGAATAATGCTGCCGTTTGCTACCATGTCCGCCTCCGCAGGAGCATAGCCCACAAAATCCCCCTGTCTGTTGGCAATGTAATCTTCCAATGCAGTAACCGCCTGAGCGGCAGCTGTGCTGTCCTCCATGCGCAGCACAGCAATTTCAAATGCAGACATTCCAGTGGCCCGAACCAATGCCGCATCTTCCCAAGATTCTTGGATACCATAGACATTTTCAATATAGACTATCAGCGTCTCTCGGTCAAGGTCAGCAGAGATAGCTTCCAAACCATCTATATCCTCACATCCAGAGTGTTCAAAGGCCAAATTGACCAGTTCACCAACAGTCCACTCTATTTCCGCAACAGTTGGAGAAACGGTTGCGGTGGATTCTGACGCAGGTTCCTGACATGCACTTAACAACGTCAGCAACAGAGCAACACATAGTAGCAGGGAAAGGGCTCTTTTCATCTTTGAATATACCTCCTAATGTAAATCCGAGAAAACCTAAAGCTAATATCATAAATGTTAGTCAAACCGCACCTTAAAATTCCATTTCCAATTTACCCTCCTCATTATAACACCAAGAATACCTGTTGACAAGTACAAAACAGGAGGGCGCTCACTGCGCCCTCCGATTTTTAGTGATTATCGTGCGCCTGACCTCGCTTTTTGCCTTGTCCCTCGCCTCCGTTCCTTTTCAGCCTGTTCCTGCTGATGAGCAACTTCCAATATCCTGTCTGCCTGTTCCGGGCCAATGGCCCTCCTGACCCGCTCATAGTCCCTGACCTGCCCCTTCAGACTGTCTCTCTCAGCACAGACCTCATAAATCCTGGCTGAAAGAGAACTGTTCTTGCTGACCTCCCGGTCATAGGCCCTCTGCAACTGTTCAAAACTGCTCTTGAGGTCGAAATAGGCCCGATAGACCGAGCGCAGCACCTTGACAATCTTCTCCCAAAGGGGCTTGGCCTTCTTCTCCCGGTAGGCCCTGGCCGATTCCAGCGGCCCCGCCTCCGGCAAAGTCCGCTCCGGGTCGTCAGAGTAGTCCGCCGCCAGCTTTTCCATACCCTTCAGCAACGGGGCCACATCGTCCAGCTTGGCCTTTGCCTGGGCCGCTTTCTTTTCGGCGGCGTCTGCCTCCTTTTTCCTTTTCTCGGCCTCGGCCTGGGCCAGCACAGTTGCCGCTTGAAGCTGGGCAAGCCGCTCTCTCTCACGCTCCACCTTAAACTGCGTGACCGTCAAATGTTCCTCGGAACTGCCCCGTTCCCCTCGTTCCAGGTCATCATACCCGGCGTTCCGCATGGCCCGGAAAAAATCGTCCTGCAAAACACTGTACGACTTTCTGAGGACAGGCTTTCCCTTGGCTGTCAGAAGCGGTTCGCCGGTCACATCATCAACGGCGGGCTTTGAAGCCCACTTCTTACTCATGCTCACCTGCATAATGGTTTCCTTGACCTTGCCCACCAGGGACTTGTCCTTGCACCGCTTTGTCCATCGGACTTCCTTCTGTACAACCGGGACATAGACCACATGGAGGTGATAGTGATACACATCCTCCCCCAACGCCTCGGACATGGCCCGGTTGCGCTCGTCGGCGTGCATGACCGCCGACAAAATATATTGCTCTCCTCCTACGATTTCTATTGCGGATTTGTAAGCATCGGTGTAAAATTGTTTTGCGAAGTCGTAGCCGCCATGATTGTAGAAGTAGGCGGAGTTGACATCAAAGACCAGCTCTCCATACCGAAAGGCATCCGCCTTAATGCCACGGGTGGAGATCACGCCATCGGCCTCCATCTGTGCGAACATCTCCTGATACCCGGCGGAAGGAGTTTTGAAATGGATGTTGAGCGGTGTCCGCTCCGGCACAATATCCTGATTGACGTAGGAATCCTTTTCACGTTCGTTGTGCTGCTGGGTGTTGCCAATTTTGGTAGCCGTCAGCCTCATATTTCTTGCGTTGGTACGGTCGATACCGTCGCCTCTTGCCATAAGCACGTTCCTCCTGATTGTAGATTGATGTGGTACGGGGCATCGTCGAGGGAGACACTTCTGCGGAAGTGTAATAACCCACTATGACACTTTCGCCCCGTTGGTGCGAAAGTGCCGTGGGCTCTCCCGAGGGGGACAGGGGGCTTTGCCCCCGGCAACTGCGGTTGCCTCCCCCAGCAGGGCCGCCCTTTGAAAAGGGCACCCTGCACCCCGCCTAAACTTTGCCCGTGACAACCGTGACGACTGTGACGACCTGAGAGGGACACCCCCTCTCCGTTTTTAGTCGTCACGGTTGTCACAGTCGTCACGCTTCTTGGTTCATCAGTGTGAGCGTAATCGTCCGCCCGGCGTGGGTGCGGTTGCTTTCATAGCGGATGCCGTACTCGTTCAGCAGTTTACTTGCCCGGATGTTCAGCCGCATCGCCAGCGCAATAGCGGTCAGGTCACAGTTAAGAACGGTTACCAGCTCCGTTGCCGTTCCGCTCCATACGGGCCGTTCAACCGTCACCAGCTCTGCCAGCTTTACCAGCAGGAGGTCAGGCGGTTCCTTCCACAGCTCTCGTTCTGCATGGTCGAAATCCCAGGTGAGCCGCACTTCATCCCGTACCAGGTGTATCCGCTGGTCGGGCTGGTCACGGCCTACTACGTCCAGCGTGGCGGCGCTGTCGGTGCGCTTCTCTTTTTGGAGGATAAACGCCCCATCCGCACAGCCCAGCAGACCCGTTGTGCCGGAAATCATCTCAAACTTATCCCCGGAGGGTTGTTTCCTTGTGTGGTGGACAACCAGCAGACAAAGCCCATTCCTGTCGGCAAACTGCTTCAGCTTGCCGACGATCTGATAATCGTCGGCGTAGCTGTACGCCTCACTGCCCATCTCTCGAACCTTCTGCAAGGTGTCGATGATGATAAGCCGGGTGTCGGGATGCTCCCGCACAAATTTGTCAAGCTGTTCATCCAGCTGACGTGGTAGGCGAGCTGGGCCACCAGGAACGACTTGCCCACCTTGGGCGCTCCGGCAAAGAGGTAGGTGCCGGAGCAGAGCAGACCGTCAATGACGGGCGGTCTGCTCTGGTAGACAGTTTCGTAAAGCTCCCGCATGGTGACGGTGGGTAAATTCGCCGGATCGTTTGCCTGCTTCATTTCCCGCAACAGTTTTTCAATGTGCTCCGGGGAAAATTCGTCGTTGCAATCCTGCGGATGGTCTGTTATACTGGTATCGGTACATAGGATTGGCTGTCCTCCGTCTGCGCCAACAGACGGGTTCAGGACAGTCTTTTCTTTTTCATCTGCCATTCGTGTCCTCCTTCATTCCTTCCATGATTTTTGCGATCAGGTTGATGGTGTCCAGCAATTCGCTGTCCATGCCAGCCCCATCCCTGACCCGCCGTAGCTCCTCCAGGACGGCGGCGAGCTGGTCACGCAGGGCCTTGTAGACCCTGGGATTGCCCTGCACTACAATGTCCCGGTTGAGCAGCCGCCGGGTGATGTAGTCCTGCTTGGTCAGCCCGGACAGGCGCACATAGGTGTCCAACAAATCGGCCTCCTCCGGCGACAGTCTGAACGCTACCTGACGATTTCTCCAACGGTTGTGATTATCCAAATTCTTGGCTGACATTATGCTCCCGTCCTTTCAAAGTCCAGCTTGTCCGCCATCTCCGTCTGCTTGGACGGAAACAGGTGGGCATAGCGATAGGTGATTTCGATACTCTCATGGCCTACCCGGTCGGCAATCGCCACAGCGGAAAAGCCCATATCAATCAGCAGGGAAATGTGGCTGTGTCTCAAATCGTGAATCCTGATCCGCTTGACCCCGGCCTCTTTCGCTCCCCTGTCCATCTCATGATGGAGGTAGCTCTTTGTAACCGTGAAAATGCGGTCTTTCTTCTTGACCCCGTAGAGCATCCCCAGGTAGTCCCGCATTTCGTCACAGAGGAAATTGGGCATTTTGATGGTACGATTGCTTTTCTTGGTTTTCGGGGTGGTAACCACATCCTCGCCGTGAAGCCGCTGATAGGACTTGCTGATCTTCACCGTCCCAGCCCCAAAGTCGAAGTCCGCCGGGGTGAGAGCCAGCAGCTCCCCCTCCCGGATACCGCACCAGTAGAGCATCTCAAAGGCGTAGTAGGAGAGGGGCTTGTCCATCATGGCCTCGGCAAACCGCTGATACTCCGCTTTCGTCCAGAACAGCATTTCCTTTCGTTCCTCTGTCCCCATATTCCCGGCTTTGGCGGCGGGATTGGAACGTAGCTCGTAGAAGCGGACAGCGTGGTTGAAAATGGCGCTGAGTTGGTTGTGCAGGGTTTTAAGGTAGGTCTGGGAGTAGGGTTTGCGCTGTTCGTCCCGGTAGGCCAGCAATTCATTTTGCCACGCAATTACGTCTTTGGTGGTGATCTCGCTGATTTTCCGCTTTCCGAAGTAGGGCAGAATCTTCTTCTGGATGATGTTCTCCTTTGTCAGCCAGGTGTTCTCCTTCAGCCGGGGCCGCACATCCTTGGTGTAAAGCTCCACAAAGGCTTCAAAGGTCATATCCATGTCGGCGCTGGTCTGCATCTGAAAGCTGCGTTCCCACTCCTGGGCTTCCCGCTTGGTGGGAAAGCCCCGCTTGCACTTCTGCTTGCGCTCCCCCGTCCAGTCCCGATACCACGCCATGACGTACCATGTGCCCCGCTTTTCGTCCTTAAATACCGGCATTTTCGTTCACTTCCTTTCCGGCCCCGTAAAGCCGCTCATTGAAATACTGGCGGTTGACCCGCCCCGCAATGGTGATGTAGCCCTTTCCTTTCAGTTCCTCGTTGAGCTGTCGGATGAGCTTGTAGGCGTAGGGCCTCGACACGCCCAGCTCGTCCGCAACCTCGTCCACCCGGATAAATCTGTTCTCCATGCTGGTTCCTCCTTTCAATAAATTAACGCTATTTATTTAGTGCTGCTTTATTATACTAACTATATTCCGTTATGTCAAGGGCTTTCAAAGAAAAAACTAAATAAAATTATTTAAGATTTTATCTTGACGGTTCTAAACATATCTGTTATACTTCAAGTGTCCCCATTACATAGATTGGAGTTGGCAGTTATGGCAATCGGTGAACGTATTCGCTTTTTCCGCAATAAGAAAGGTGTCACGCAGAAATATCTCGGTCAGGTGGTGGGCTTTCCCGAACGCTCCGCCGACGTGCGTATGGCTCAGTACGAAACCGGGAGCCGTACCCCCAAGGCCGACCTGACCAGGGCGCTGGCAGGCTTCTTTGAAGTCTCCACCGATGCCCTGACCGTCCCCGACATAGACAGCGACATTGGCCTTATGCACACCCTCTTTGCCTTGGAGGACATACGGGGACTGACCATCGGGGAGATTGACGGTGAAATCTGCCTGCGGCTGGACAAGTCCAGGGGCAAGACCTATCACTCCATGCTTGAAATGCTGTCCGCCTGGGGAGAGCAGGCCAAGAAGCTGGAGGCCGGGGAAATCACCAGGGAGGACTATGACCGCTGGCGGTACAACTATCCCCAGTATGACACCACCCGCAGATGGGTCAAAGTCCCGTCCAAGGAATTGAGCGACGCCCTGACAGCAGCTTTTAAGAACAGGCTGGGCAAAGACTGACAGACAGCAAAAAGCCCTTACCTACAGAATGATACGGCCTATGGGGAGCGTTATCAAATCGTTATCAAAAGAGGGGCATAAAACCGGGAAAGCGTTGCGCCGCAAGGGGTTTGAGACTTCTGAAACTCATTCCCACTCGATCGTCCCCACCGGCTTGGGCGTCAGATCATACAACACCCGGCAGACCCCCGGCACCTCCGCCAGAATCCGACCGGTGATCTTCTTCAGTACCGCCCAGTCGATCTCCGGCACCGTGGCGGTCATGGCGTCCACCGTGTTCACCGCCCGGATAATCACCGGCCAGTCAAAGGCCCGCTTGCCGTCCCGCACGCCGGTGGAGCGGAAGTCCGGCACCACCGTGAAGAACTGCCACACCTTGTCCGCCAAGCCTGCCGCGGCAAACTCCTCCCGCAGGATGGCGTCCGACTCCCGCAGGGCGGCCAGCCGATCCCGGGTGATGGCCCCCAAGCACCGCACCCCCAGCCCGGGGCCGGGGAAGGGCTGCCGCTCCACCATAGAGGCGGGCAGGCCCAGGGCGTGGCCCACGCAGCGCACCTCGTCCTTGAACAGCAGCCGCACCGGCTCCACCAGCTCAAAGTCGAAGTCGTCAGGCAGACCGCCCACGTTGTGGTGGGCCTTCACCCCGTCGCTCTCCAGAATGTCGGGGTAGATCGTCCCCTGGGCCAGGAAGTCGATGCCCTTTAGCTTCCGGGCCTCCTCCTCAAACACCTTGATGAATTCACCGCCGATGATCTTCCGCTTGCGCTCCGGCTCGCTCACCCCGGCCAGCAGATCCAAAAAGCGGTCGGTGGCGTCCACATAGATCAGGTTGGCGTCCATCTGGTGCTGGAACACCTCAATGACCTGCTCGCTCTCCCCCTTGCGCATCAGACCGTGGTTCACGTGGACGCACACCAGCTGTTTCCCAATGGCCTTGATGAGCAGCGCCGCCACCACCGACGAATCCACCCCGCCGCTGAGGGCCAGCAATACCTTTTTGTCCCCCACCTGGGCGCGCACTTCCTTGATCTGCTCTGCGATAAAGGCCTCCGCCAGCTCGGGGGTATTGATCCGCTTCATATCCGCGGGACGCATGGTCGTTTCCATAGCTCCATCCTCCTTTATGTTGATACCAACATCATATTATACATCACGGAGCCCTCCGGCGCAAGGCCAAAGGAGCCGCGACTTTTTCCTCCGGATATGCTATCATGACAGCGCCGCAAAATTTTCTTTCCTCCGGCGCAACCACAGCCGCTTTTTTCTGAGTAGATAAGTGAAGGGCCCAATCAAAGGTCAGGAGGTGTTCAGATGGAAGACAGCCAAATTGTGGAGCTCTATTGGAGCCGCGGAGAGGACGCCGTGGCCGAAACCGCGAAAAAATACGGCAAATACTGCTATTCCATCGCATACCGCATCCTCGGCGACGATCGGGACGCGGAGGAGGCCGTCAACGATACCTATATGGGGGCGTGGAACAGTATGCCGCCCCACCGCCCGTCCGTGCTGTCCACCTTTTTGGGCAAGCTCACCCGGCGCATTTCCATCAACCGCTGGAGGGCGCGCAGGGCGGACAAGCGGGGCGGCGGCCAGCTCCCCGTGGCCATGGAGGAGCTGGCGGAGGCGCTCCCCGCGCCGGACACGCCGGAGCAGCTGGTGGAGGCCCGGGAGCTGACGGCGTCCATCGATCGGTTTCTGGCCTCCCTGCCGGAGGAGGAGCGGGATCTGTTTGTCTGCCGCTACTGGTACTTCGCGTCCATTGCGGAGCTCGGGGCGGCCTTCGGCGCCGGCGCCGGCAAGATAAAATCCAAGCTGTTCCGCACTCGGAACAAGCTGAAGGCCCATTTAGAACAGGAGGGATTTCTGTGAACAGCGGCAATTTTTTGGACGCGATGGAGGCAATTCAGGATCAGTATCTGATCAGCGCCCAGCGCCGGCTGGGTGCCGCATCGACGCAGAATAAGCACGGGGCGCGATCTATCAAGCGGATCTTCACCGTGGCCCTGGCGGCGGCACTGGCCCTGCTGTGCACCATCGCCGCGGCCATGGCGGTGAGTCCCCCCTTCCGGGCCGCGGTGATCTCCCTGTTCCAGCTGGGTGAGGCGGAGCAGGTGCCCGGCATCCCCGCCGGGGTGAACGAGGTGCGGCAGATCACCATCGGGGATACCGTGACGGCGCAGTATGTGAAGGTGGAGGGAACCTGGGACTGGATCACGGAGGCAAACGGGGCGCTGCTCCGCAATGGCGCCTGGGCCGCCAAGGGAAGCAGATTCTACGAGCTAAATGGTGAGACGCTGACGCAGGTCGGCGCGGACGCCCCCACCGCCTCCGCCCAGATTCGCTGGGACGGCAGGGAATACTACGCCCTGTTCCGCTATTTTGTGTACGATGGGGCGCTGTATACCGACGATCTGTCCGGAACCCTGTTTAACGGTATGGCCAGCTTTACTTTACCCCCCGAACGGATCGGGGGACGCACCGATGTGATACAGCTCACCACCCAGTTCGCGGGCTCGGACGAGTTCTACGAGGGCATCTACAGCTGGGTTTATGACCTGGAGAGCGGCGAGGTGATCGATGTGCTGGAGGGCTGCGGCGTGGAGCGGCTCGGCCGCCTTCACGCGGTGACGCTGGCGGAGGATCTGAAGCACGCCATCGTCCAGGCCGGGGACACCTGGGAGGGCACGCCCTATCTGGTGGACTTGGAGCAGAAAACCCTCACGCCGCTGAGCGAGCTGTTCGGGGTAGAGATCAAGGAGTGGCAGTTCCAGCTCGCGGAGGACGGCGGCTATCGCGCCGGGTTCTGCGACAGCGACACCATCCTGCTGACCACCGTGGCCGGACATTCCGCGTGGACGTATCACATCCCCACCGGCGCGCTGGTGTGCACCGTGGAGGATACCACGGGTCTGCGCCTCATCGACTCCTATCGCAGTATGCTGGCCCTGTCGGTGGACGAGGCGGGCGGCGTATCCATTGTGGATCTGGCCACCGGGGGCCGGGTGAAGCTGGAGGGCGTATCTGGCAATGGGGAGTTTGTCTGCAAGGCGAACAGCACCGACACAAAGCTGCTGTGGGCGGAATGGATCGGATCGGACGAGTACCACCCCAGAACCACCATCAACCGCCTGGGGGTGATCGACCTGGAGACGGGCGAATTTACTGCCTTTGACCGGGTGCGCCAGGAGGAGCTGCGGGGCGAATGGGTGTACTGGCTGGGGGACAATCGAGTGATCATCATCGACGATCTCCACAGCAAGGATGGGTTCGACGCCGAGCGCACCCCGGAATACTATCTGTGCGTCTACGAATTCTGAGGCCGGCGAGCGGCGTCAGACAGGCCAGGATCAAAACGGCGGGGCGTCCCACTGGAACGTCCCGCCGCTGTCTGCATTGATTGCCCCCGATTACCCGGGCAGAATCATATCGATCCCCCGCTGGAGGGTGGCCCGGTCGATGGCGCTGGTGGCCTGGGCGATCCCCCGCCCCTCCTTGTCAAGGAACAGGGTGATGGGCAGGGAGTATACCCCATAGGTGATGGCCGCGTCCTGATCCAGGTCGTAGTACACCGGGAAGGAATAGCCCTCCGCCTGGATCAGCGCGTCGGCGCTCTCCCGGGTCTCCCGGCCGCCGGTCATGTTCACCATGAGGAACTGCACCTCTCCACTCAGCTCCCGGCAGGCCGCGTCAAAATCCGGCAGCTCGCTGCGGCAGGGGCCGCACCAACTGGCCCAGAAGTTGATCACCACCGGCTTGCCCCGGAAGTCGGACAGCTTCACCGCATTGCCCGCCCCGTCGTACACCGTAAAGTCCGGGGCCACCACCGGCTGGGGAGGCTGGGTGCCCGTCTCGGCGGGCTGGCCGCTCTCCGGCGGCGCGGTGTCCTGTACGGCCAGCTGATCGTGGGGCATCCCCTGGGCCAGCCGCCCATAGAGCAGCCAGCCCCCGCCCACCAGTACCACCAGGGCCAGCGCCAGGATCAACAGCGATTTTTTCTGATTCATGATGTCCTCCTAACTCAGCAGGCCCAGCAGCCGCTCCAGCAGCCCGGTGGCCATCAGCACCCCCACCGCCACCAGGAACGCGCCGCACACGGCGTTGATCACCCGGTAATTGCGCTTCACCCAGTCAAAGGCGGCCTTCAGCTTGTCGATGAGCACCGCGCTGAGGAGGAAGGGCACCCCCAGCCCCAGCGAGTAGATCAGCAGCATCAGCGTGCCCGTCAGGGCGCTGCCCTGCTGGGAGGCCAGCATCAGCGCCGAGCCCAGGAAGGCCCCCACGCAGGGCGTCCATCCCAGGGAGAAGATCATCCCGAACAGAACGGCGGACAAAAACCCCAGCTCCCGGGTCTCCATGGATGCGCCGCTCCCCCGGAACAGGTGGAACCGGAGCACCCCCAGATAGTTCAGCCCGAACAGGATCACCACCAGCCCCGAGATCAGGTTCACCGCCGTCCGGTACTGCCGGAGGAAACCCCCCGCCGTCCCCGCCAGGGCGCCCATGGCGGTGAATACCAGGGTGAAGCCCAGCACGAACCCGGCGGCGATCTTCAGGGTTTTCCCGGTGCTGCGCTCCCCGCCCCCGGCGAAGTAGGAGACATAGATGGGCAGCATGGGCAGCAGACAGGGGGAGATAAAGGTGATGATCCCCTCTAAAAAGGCGATTGCGTACTGCATTTCCTGTCATTCCTCCCCGGGGGCGGTCTATCAACCGCCCGCCAGATATTCCTCCGCAAAGTGGACTGCCACCGCGCCGTCCGCCGCGGCGGTGACGATCTGCCGCAGGGCCTTGGTGCGCACATCCCCCACGGCGTACACCCCGGGCAGCTTGGTTCGGGTGGTCTCGTCCGCCAGGATATAGCCCCCCGGATCCAGGGGAAGCTGGCCCTCCGCCAGGCCGGAGGCGGGCTTTCTGCCGATGCTGACGAACACCCCGGCGCACTCCACCGTCCGCTCCGCCCCGGTGCCCACGTCCCGCAGGCGTAGGCCCTGGAAGCCCTCCCCCCGGATCAGCTCGGTCACCACGCTGTTCCAGCAGAACTCCACGTTGTCCGCCTCCATCAGGGGGGCGTGGTAGACCTTCTCCGCCCGAAGGCTGTCCCGCCGGTGGATCAGGTACACCTTGCCGCACACCCGGGACAGCAGCAGGGCGTCCGCCGCGGCACTGTTTCCGCCGCCCACTACCGCCACGGTCTTGCCCCGGTAGAACATCCCGTCGCAGGCAGCGCAGTAATGCACCCCCTGCCCCGCCAGTTCCTCCTCCCCGGGCAGCTCCAGCTTCCGGGGGGCCGCGCCGGTGGACAGCACCACCGTCCGGCCCAGCAGGGGCCCCTCGGCAGTGTCCACCCGCTTTACCCCGCCGGACAGCTCCAGGCCCTCCACCTCCACCATCCGGGTGGAGACGCCGAACCGCTCCGCGCCCCGGCGCATCTTCTCCCCCAGGGTGAAGCCGTCCACCCCCTCGTCGAAGCCGGGGTAGTTGTCCACCTGCTCGGTGAGGGCCATCTGGCCCCCCGCCGCCATCCGCTCCAGCACCACCGCGTCCAGCCCGGCCCGGGCGGCGTACAGCGCGGCGGTGTATCCCCCCGGGCCGCCGCCCACAATGATCATGTCGTAGATGTGCCCCTGGGGGTCGGCGGCCTGGCCGTCCGGCCCGTTTTCGAGAATCACAGGCATCTTTTCGCGCCTCCTCTGTCATAGTCTGAGCTCAGTATGTCCCGTTTTCGGCGGGAGCGCACCGTTTTGGGAGCGGCGGGCGCAGGTCAGCCCGCCCGGCCCCTCCCCCTTCCAAGGTTTGGAACCCCAGTATACCACAGTCCGGCGGGGGATGGAAGCCCTTTTTCCGCATCCTTTCTCCCGGCAGGCCTCAGCCATCTTGCGCCCGCCCCATTTTTCGGGTATAATCGTCCTCAGGAACCGCACAATTTGAACAGGCGCGTCCCGCGCCGGAAGGGGTGCCCCATGAATTCCACGGATCCCAGATACGCCGCCTATACCCGCATACTCCACGACGAACTCAAAACCGCCCTGGGCTGTACCGAGCCCATCGCCGTGGCCTACGCCTGCGCCCTGGCCCGGAAAACCCTGGGGACTCTGCCGGAGCGGGTGGAGCTATCCGTCAGCGGTAACATCATCAAGAATGTGAAAAGTGTGGTGGTGCCCAACACCGGCGGCAGGCGGGGGCTGGAGGCAGCGGCCGCCGCCGGCGTCATCGCCGCTGACCCGGACGCCCAGCTGGAGTGCCTGTCCCGGCTCACCCGGTCGGACGGGGAGGCCATCGGGGCCTATCTGGCCCGGAACTGCGTGAGGGTGCGGCCGCTGGACACGGATCGGGCCTTTGAGATCCTGGCGGAGGTCTTTTCCGGCGGGGACAGCGCCCGGGTACGGATCGTGGATCAGCACACCAACGTGGTGCACGTCAGCCGGAACGGGGCGGTGCTAACGGAGCAGGCCGTCCCCGCGTCGGCAGCGGACAGCCCGTATGAGCGGCTGCTGACGGTGGAGGGCATCCTGGACTACGCCGACAGCGTGGAGCTGGACGCCATCCGCCAGCCCATCGCGCAGCAGATCGCCCTAAACACCGCCATCGCGGAGGAGGGGCTTCGGGGGCGGTACGGCGCCATGATCGGCCGGGATAGCCTGTCCTTGCTGGGGGACGGGCTCCGGGCCCGCCTTCGGGCGCTGGCCGCCGCCGGCTCCGACGCCCGCATGAGCGGCTGCGAGCTGCCGGTGGTCATCGTATCCGGCAGCGGCAACCAGGGGATCACCGCCTGCGTCCCGGTGGTGGAGTACGCCCGGGCCAAGGACATTGGGGAGGACAGGCTGTACCGGGCCCTGGCCGTGTCCAACCTGCTCACCGTCCACCAGAAAACCCGGATCGGGCGGCTGTCCGCCTTCTGCGGGGCCGTCAACGCCGCCAGCGCCGCCATTGCCGCCATCGCCTACCTGGATGGGGCGGGGATGGACGGGGTGGCCCACACCCTGGTGAACTCCCTGGCCATCGTGTCCGGAATGGTGTGCGACGGGGCCAAGGCCTCCTGCGCCGCCAAGATCTCCCTGGCCCTGGAGGCGGGGCTCATGGGCTATGAGATGTACCAGGCGGGCCATGAGTTCGTGGGCGGCGACGGCATCGTGCGCAAGGGGGTGGAGTACACCCTGGCCAACGTGGGCCGCCTGGGCAGCGACGGGATGCGCCAGACCGACAAGGAGATCCTGTCCATGATGGTGGGGGACTGAGGGGCCGGCCCCCGACATACAAAACGCCCCATCCCTGCCGGGACGGGGCGTCTCCTGTTCCATTTGTCTAATCAGCAGCGCGGCTCCTCAGCGGTTTCCCCGGCCCGCTTCCGGAAGGGCACCAGCCCGGTGCGATCCATGGCCAGCATCACCGCCGGGATCACCAGCAGCTGGAGGATAATGCCGGGAATGGCGCCCAGCACCGCCCCGGACATGAAGATGGGCCAGGAGAACTGCATCCGGCCCAGCCCCATCAGCACCAGGCAGGCCGCCCCCCACACCAGCCGCCCGGCGATCATGGCGGTGATGAGGCAGCGGTACAGCGCCCGCAAGCACTGCCACCTGGAGTGGGCGTACAGAGCGCCCGCCACAAGGCCGTAGGCGGCCAGCTCAAAGGCCATGGGGATGGCCCCCGGCATGGGGGGCGCGAGAAACAGGGCGTGCCGCAGCAGGGGCAGGACAAAGCCCACCAGCCCGCCGTACTGCCAGCCGCAGATGAGCCCGCACAGCAGCACCGGCAGGTGCATGGGCAGCATCATAGCTCCCACTTGGGGGATCTGTCCTGTGAGGAAGGGCAGCACCAGCCCCAGCGCCATAAACATGGCCGCCAGCACCAGATTTTTCACATAGTCGGTGCGTTTGTTCCGATTCATTTTCTTAACTCCTTTTTGTCCACGGGTGGTTCCCTTACCAAATGATTATATCTGATGGCTCCCCCCGCCGTCAACAGGGTTTTCCGTTTTTTTCTGAAAGGCCCCCATTTCCCTCTGTGCACCTGGGGAAAAACGCGGTATCATAGCCTTATCAACGTCATTCTTTGGAGGTTCCCTATGAAAACATCCCAGGATCTGCGCACCGCCCTGCGCGCCATCGACCACCGGAGCTACCCCGCCTACAAGTCCCTGAAAGGCAGCTGGGCCTTTGGCAGCTATATTCTGAACATCGAGCACGTCCAGGGGGATCCCTTCGCCGCCCCCTCCCAGCTCAGCGTGGCGGTGGACGGCAAAACCGCCGGCTTCCCCAGCCACTGCTGGGAGGCCCCATGGAACCGGATCGCCCTGGAGGACTACCTGCTCCGGCGCTTCGCCGGCCAGGCGGCCCGGTTCTCCCACCAGGCTAAGGGCTCCGGCAAGAGCGGCCTGCTGTCCGTCACCGCCCCCGGCCAGGAGGTGCTGGAGCGGACGGACTGCCAGGTGCGCCGGGGGGCGGTGACCCTGCGCTTCGAGGTGGGCTTCCCCGCCAACGGCCGCACCATCAACGCCCCCGAGCTGGAAAAGATCCTCTTTGACTTCCTGCCCGTCTGCGTGGATCGGGGCCTGCGGTACGCCAGCACCCCCAAGGGCGAGGTGGAGCGGATCACCGCCCTGGCGGAGGATCAGCACTTCATCCGCCAGGAGCTGGAGCGGCTGGGCCTGGCCGCCTTCGTGGCGGACGGGGCCGTCCTCCCCCGGGAGAGCGGCGTGTCCGACCGGCCCATGAAGGACGCGGTGCCCTTCCAGTCCCCGGAGTCCCTGGCGGTGACCTTGACGCTGCCCCACCGGGGGCCCCTCCGGGGCATGGGCGTGGCTCGGGGGATCACCCTCATCGCCGGCGGGGGCTACCACGGCAAATCCACCCTGCTGAAGGCGCTGGAGCGGGGCGTCTACAACCACATCGCCGGAGACGGCCGGGAATACGTGATCACCGACGACAGCGCCGTCAAGATCCGGGCGGAGGACGGCCGCAAGGTCACCGGCACGGACATCTCCCTGTTCATCAATCACCTGCCCAGCGGGCGGGACACCACCCGGTTCTCCACCCTGGACGCCAGCGGCAGCACCTCCCAGGCGGCCAACATCGCGGAGGCGCTGGAGGCAGGTAGCCGGCTGCTGCTCATGGACGAGGACACCTCCGCCACCAACTTCATGGTGCGGGACGAGCTGATGCAGCAGGTCATCGCCCGGGAGCAGGAGCCCATCACCCCGTTCCTGGAGCGGGCGGCGGATCTCTATGAGCAGGCAGGGGTGTCCCTGATCCTGGTGGTGGGCAGCTGCGGGGCCTACTTTCACATCGCCCACCGGGTGATCCAGATGGACGCCTACCACGCCCGAGACATCACCGATCAGGCCAAGGCGGCGCTGGAGGGGCGGCCCGCCCCCGCCCTGTCCGCCCCCGGCTTCCATCTCCCCGCCAAGCGGGGCCCCCTCCCCCTTCCGGGCGGCAGCCAAACCCGGAAGAACTACCGGGGGGACGGCTTCCGGCAGGAGCGGCTGAAGATCCGCCGGCAGGGCAAGACCGCCTTCACAGTAGGGGAGCAGCAGCTGGATCTGCGCTGCGTGGAGCAACTGGTGGACGGGGGCCAGACCCAGGCCCTGGCCTGCATGGTGCGCTACGCCCGGGAAAACCTGTCCGGCCTGGGGGTGGCGGACATCGCCCAGGCCCTGGCCCGGCTTCTGGAGGAGAACGGGCTGGGAGCGGTGTGCGGCGGGGAGCTGATCCCTGCGGGACTGGCCCTGCCCCGGATTCAGGAGATTTTCGCCTGTTTTAACCGCTGTTGAGGCTGAAAACGCGCCCAGGGGGAACTTCCATGGGCGCGTTGTTCTGTCTGCGCCTTTTTTAGGCACTTCGCCTTTCCCGCAAAACTCCGTCCCAATCTTTTTTAGGCAAAACGCATAGATTTAGATTGACAAATTCCGCCAATAGTGGTAATTTTTAAGATAGCAGATTTGCTGTTCCAACCAGTTCCAATATCACTCAAAGGAGGTTTCCGTATGTTGTTCCAGACCACGCAGGCCCATGAGGAGCTGCGCGCCAAGATCCGCGCCTTCGCGGAGACGGAGGTGAAGCCCAACGCCATCCTCATGGATCAGGAGAGCCGCTTCCCCGCCGAGGCCGTGAAAAAGCTGGCCGAGATGGGGCTGATGGGCATCCCCTATCCCAAGGAGTACGGCGGCGCCGGACTCGATGTTATGAGCTACGCCATCGCCGTGGAGGAGCTGTCCCGGGTGGACGGCGGCACGGGTGTCATCCTCTCCGCCCACGTATCCCTGGGCACCTGGCCCATCTTCGCCTTCGGCACCGAGGCGCAGAAGAAGAAGTACCTGGTTCCCCTGGCCAAGGGCGAAAAGATCGGCGCCTTCGGCCTCACCGAGCCCAACGCCGGCTCCGACGCGGGCGGCACCGAAACCACCGCCATTGACAAGGGCGACTACTGGCTGCTCAACGGCCAGAAGATCTTCATCACCAACGGCGGCGTGGCGGATACCTACGTGATCTTCGCCGTCACCACCCCCGACATCGGCACCCGGGGCATCTCCGCCTTCATCGTGGAGAAAGGCTGGAAGGGCTTCACCTTCGAGCCCCACTACGACAAGATGGGCATCCGCTCCTCCGAGACCTGCCAGCTCAACTTCGACGACGTGAAGGTGCCCAAGGAGAACCTGCTGGGCAAGGAGGGCCAGGGCTTCAAGATCGCCATGGCCACCCTGGACGGCGGCCGCATCGGCATCGCCTCCCAGGCGCTGGGCATCGCCCAGGGGGCCTATGAGGCCGCCGTGGAGTACGCCAAGGAGCGCGTCCAGTTCGGCAAGCCCATCGGCTTCAACCAGGCCATCACCTTCAAGCTGGCCGACATGGCCACCAAGCTGAAGTGCGCCCGGATGCTGGTGTACTCCGCCGCCGAGAAGAAGGAGGCCCATGAGCCCTATGGCGTGGACGCCGCCATGGCCAAGATGTACGCCTCCGACATCGCCCTGGAGGTCACCAACGACGCGGTGCAGATCTTCGGCGGCACCGGCTTCCTGAAGGGCATGGACGTGGAGCGGATGTACCGGGACGCCAAGATCACCACCATCTACGAGGGCACCAACGAGGTGCAGCGGATGGTCATCGGCGCGGCCATCATGGGCAAGCCCCCCAAGAGCGCGGGCGGCGGCTCCTCCAGCGTGGCCAAGAAGCCCGCCCCCGTCACCGGCGTGCGCAAGGGCCTGATCCTGAAGGAGGGCGACGCCAAGGAGCGGGTGGACGCCCTGGTGGCTGCCCTGAAGAAGGACGGTTACGACTTCTCCGTTGGCATCCCCATGGACACCCCCATCGCCCAGGCAGAGCGGGTGGTGTCCGCCGGTCAGGGCATCGGCGCCAAGGAGAACATGAAGCTGATTGAGGATCTGGCCAAGGCCGCCGGCGCGGCCATCGGCTCCAGCCGCCCCGTGGCGGAGACCCACAAGTACGTGCCTCTGAACCGCTATGTGGGTATGTCCGGCCAGAAGTTCAAGGGCAACCTTTACATCGCCTGCGGCATCTCCGGCGCCATCCAGCATCTGAAGGGCATTAAGGATGCCTCCACCATCGTGGCTATCAACAAGAGCTCCAACGCCCCCATCTTCAAAAACTGCGACTACGGCATCGTGGGCGACGTGAACGAGATCCTGCCCCTGCTGGCCCAGGCCCTGGGCATGGAGGAGAAGCAGCCCGCGCCCCCCATGGTGAAGATGAAGCGGCCCCAGCCCCCCAAGCCCGAGCCCATTGGCCCGCGGTATGTGTGCGGCGGCTGCGGCTACGAGTACGTCCCCGAGCTGGGCGACCCCGACGCCGAAGTGGCCCCCGGCACCCTGTTCAAGGATCTGCCCGAAGGCTGGGTCTGCCCGGAGTGCGCTGAGAGCAAGGATATGTTTATCGAAGCGTGAGCGTTCCCTGCCTCTGTTGCAAACCATTCTCCGCTAAACGTCCGTCTATGGGCGTAGGGGAGGGGCTTGTCCCTTCCCTACAACGAGAACACGCTACCAAAAAGGAGGAATTACAATATGTACTGCGTGCGCAGTGTCACTGACAACCTGTACTGGGTGGGCGCCAACGATCACCGCCTGCACCTGTTTGAGAACATCCATCCCATTCCCCGGGGCGTGAGCTACAACGCCTATCTGCTGCTGGACAAGTCCACCGTTCTGTTCGACACCGTGGACTGGTCCGCCTGCCGCCAGTTGCTGGAGAACCTGGATCACCTGCTGGGTGACCGGCCCCTGGACTACCTGCTGATCAACCATATGGAGCCCGATCACGGCGCCTCTATCGAGGAGATCCTCATCCGTTGGCCCGGTGTGAAGGTTATCTCCACCGAGAAGGCGTTCATGCTCATGAGGCAGTTCGGCTTCCACATCGACGGTCATGAGCTGATTCAAGTCAAGGAAGGCGACACCTTCTCCTTCGGCGATCACACCGTCACCTTCGTGGAGGCCCCCATGGTACACTGGCCCGAGGCCATGGTCACCTTCGATCTCACCAACGGCGTGCTGTTCGCCGCCGACGCCTTCGGCTCCTTCGGCGCTCTGGACGGTAAACTGTTCGCCGACGAGGTGAACTTCGACCGGGACTGGATCGATGACGCCCGGCGCTACCTCACCAACATCGTGGGCAAGTACGGCCCCCATGTCCAGCTCCTGCTGAAGAAGGCGGGCGGCATCCTGGACAAGATCAAGTTCATCTGCCCGCTCCACGGGCCAGTGTGGCGCAAGGATCTGATGTACTTCATCGACAAGTACGACAAGTGGAGCAAGTATCAGCCCGAGGAGGACGGCGTGCTCATCGCCTACGCCTCCATGTATGGCAACACCGAGTCCGCCGCTCAGGCCCTGGCCTCCAAGCTGTGTGAGAAGGGCTGCACCAACGTGTGGGTGTACGATGTGTCCAACACCCATGTGTCCCAGCTGGTCAGCGAGTCCTTCCGGCTCAGCCACCTGGTGTTCGCCTCTGTCACCTATAACCTGGGAATCTACCCGGTAATGCACGACTACCTGATGCATCTGAAGGCCCTCAACTTCCAGAACCGCACCTGTGCCATCATCGAGAACGGCTCCTGGGCCGTCAAGTCCGGCGACCTGATGCAGAAGTTCCTGGAGGACGAGATGAAGAATATGACCGTGCTCAACGACCGGCTCACCCTGGCCTCTGCCCTCCACCCCGACAAGGAGCTGGAGCTGGACGCCCTGGCCGACGCCATCATCGAGTCCATGGGGAAGAAGTAATTCCCCACCCAAAGCAAGCAAACGGGAGGCATGGCCTGCGGCCATGCCTCCCATTTTGTCGTTTTTCGCTCAGTCCCGCTCGAAGCTCAGCACCGCACCGGACGCCCCGTCAATCTCAAACTCGTACTCCAGGCCGTCCTTGTAAAACTCAATCTCGTATACCAATCTGCCGTCGTCGTAATCCTGCTCCACCTTGGTGAACACCACATCCCCGGCGGCGCAGCCGACATGGTTCAAAGCCGCGTTCTTTGCCGCCTCCGCACCGATATCCGCCCCGGTCTGACCGACCGTGCCTCCGTGGTGGTCTCCAGAATTGCGGTGCGCCTCCACATGCTTGCTGAACACCGCCCCGGTCTGGGCGTGGATCTCATACTCATACTCGTGGGTAGCGGTGTAGAACTCCAACTCGTACACCGGTACGCCGTCCTCATAGTCCATCCGCACCTTGGTGAACCTGGCGTCCCCGGCAGGCACACCTGCGTCGGCCAACGCCGCATTTTTTGCGGCGTCTGCGCCGATATACATCCCCGACGGCTGAGTGGGCCTGGGCCCCTGGGTGGCGGGGGGCTGGGTGGGAGCCGGCGTGGGGGCGGGGGTGGGCTTCGCCGTGGCCGGTGGCTGGGTGGCCGGAGCACCGGTCTGAACAGGCGGCGTCTCTCCTGTGCCCTGGCTCACATAGGTGGTGGTCTTTTTGCTGTAGATTGCCCCAGTCTGGCCATTGATCTCGTACTCATACTCCACGTTGCCGCTGTAGAACTTGAACTGGTAGACGGGGATCCCCTGCTCTGTGTCCTGCTCCGCCTCGGCAAAAATGGCCTGTTCCAGGGTTACCCCCGCATCCGCCAGCGCAATGTTCCGGGCCTCCTCCAGGGTGATTGTGCCTGCCGCTGGAACACTGTTTCCTGGCCCCTTTACCGTTTTCTGCTCCTTCTTCACCACCGAGCCGTCGGCGGCGTTGATCTTGTACTCATACTCCGTCTCTCCTGCCAGGAACTCCACCTCATACACAAATTCCCCCTGGAACCGCTCATACTTCACCTGGAGCACCTGGGCAGAGGCGGGATCGACTCCCGCGTCGGCAAAGGCGTAATTCTGGGCCGCCTCTCCGCCAATGGCGGAGGCGGGCTCCGGCCCCGGTGCCCCGGAGGCGATCATCACCACACAGATCCCGACAGTCACCAGGATCACGCCCAGGCAGGCCATAGCCACCGCCGCCCGCCTGGGGGTGGAAAACAGCTCTTTAAGTTTGGACATCACAGGTTCCTCCTCCCCTCTGCCGGGAACTTTGTTTCTCCTCGCCCCACGCCCATCAAGGCGGTGGTGATCATTATACCCCTCTGCCCGGCGTCAGTCAAGCGCATCCCGGCAGGCGGATCAGGGATAGCACACCGTCAGCACCTCCGCCCACACCGGGATGGTAAAGGCGGACAGCAGGGTGGACAGCAGCACTGTAGCGGCGGCCTCGAACTGGCTGTCCTGGGCGGGGTCATACTGGATGGTGAAGGCCGCCAGCAGGGAGGCCACAGGCAGGGCGGTGAAAATCACCACCACCCGGGCCAACTCCCCCTCCAGCCCCGTCAGTAGGCACAGGCCCAGGGTGAGGGCGGGCAGGGCCAGGGTGCGGATCAGGGGCGTCCACAGATATCGGGGTCGCAAGAGGGTGCGGAAGTCATATTTGCCCAGAGAGATGCCACACAGCACCATACCCAGCGGCGAGGCGCAGGAGCCCAGGGCATTCACCACCCCCGCCACTGGGGTGGGCAACTTCCACTGGGTAATGTAGAGCAGCAGCCCCACAAATACCGCCGCCACCGGCGGAGAGAACCACCCCTTCAACTTTTCCGTTAAGGTGCGCTCCCTGTGCTCCAGCCCCGGCGGGGAGAGCAGGGGCTCGGCGGAGCTGTAGTAGATCATCCGGTAGGGCACCAGGAACACCACGAAGTAGAACACCCCCAGATCGCCGTACAGCGCCTCCACCACCGGGATGCCCACAAAGGTGAAGTTGGTGTATAGCATACTGAAGCGGGCGATCCGGGCGGAAGCTCCCCCACCCAGCAGCCGGAAGGCGATCTGCCCCAGGGCGAAGGTGACGGTCCAGAGGGCGAGGGCTATCACCACCAACTGTCCGCAGTTTTTCAGCTCCTCCCAGGAGAAGGCGCCGGACATGGAGCGGACGATCATGCAGGGTAAGGCGATCTTCATCAGCAGGGCGGTGAGCTGCTTGTCAAAGTCTCCGGAGACGATGTGGGCGCGCCAGGCGAATAGGCCGACGGCCACCATGAGGATGAGCTGGACGGACAGAGCCGCGGCGGTCATGGGAGATCCCCCCTTTAAAAATCTTGCCTATTATACCAAAAACTCCCGCCGCTGGCAAATTTTTTCCCGGCGCCCCCCCTGCCCCCTTGCTTTTTAGCGGGAAGTATGGTATAAATCTTTCCAATACCTCCCACTGTGCGGGGGTAAATTCTTACATAGATAAAATAGGAGTTGATCTGTCCACATGGACCCAGATAGTATGCTGCTGCTGGCCGTACTGGTGCTGATGGTGGTGATGTCGGGGTATTTCTCCGCCACCGAAACAGCGTTTACCTCCCTCAACCGCATCCGCCTGAAAAGCCGCGCCGAGAACGGCGACAAAAAGGCGGAAAAGACCCTGGCCTTGGCGGAGGACTACGACAAGCTGCTGTCCACCATTCTCATTGGCAACAACATCGTCAACAACGTGGCCGCCACCCTGTCCACCCTGCTGTTCATCAAGCTCATCGACGAGGTGAACGGCCCGGCGGTGTCCACCATTGTACTCACCGTGGTGGTGCTCATCTTCGGCGAGGTCTCCCCCAAGAGCCTGGCTAAGGAGTCCCCGGAGGCCTTCGCCATGTTCTCCGCGCCGCTGCTGCGGCTGTTCATGGCGGTGCTCACCCCGCTAAACTTCCTGTTCGGCCTGTGGAAGAAGCTGCTCACCCTGCTGTTTCACAGGGAGCAGGAGGAGGGCATCACCGACGAGGAACTGGTCACCATGGTGGTTGAGGCAGAGGATCAGGGCGGCCTGGACAAGGAGGAGAGCCAACTCATCCGCTCCGCCATCCGCTTCGACAACCTGGAGGCGGGGGACATTCTCACCCCACGGGTGGACGTGGTGGCGGTGGAAGATACCTCCACCCTGGAGGAAGTTGCGTCAGTGTTCGCCGCCGAGGGCTACTCCCGCCTGCCCGTCTACCACGAGAGCATCGACGATGTGGTTGGGGTGCTCCACCAGAAGGATCTGTTCTCCGCCCGGTTCCACGGCCGCACCCAGCTGGAGCCCCTGGTGCGCCCGGTGCTGCACATCACCTCCGGCACCAAGATCGACGATTTGATGCGCCAGTTCCAGCGCACCAAGACCCAGATGGCGGTGGTGGTGGACGAGTACGGCGGCACCGAGGGCATCCTCACCATGGAAGACATTGTGGAGGAGCTGGTGGGCGAGATCTGGGACGAGCATGACGAGGTGGTGGAGGAATTCCGCAAGCAGCCCGACGGCAGCTACCTCATCGCCTGCTCCGCCGATCTGGACGATCTGTACGACCTGTTTCAGGTCACTGGCGAGTGCGACGCCGCCACCGTGTCCGGCTGGGTGCTGGAGCAGCTGGGCCGGGTGCCCGAGCCGGGGGATCGCTTCACCTGGGAGAACCTGGACGTAACCGTCACCCGGGCGGAGCACCACCGGGTATTGGAGATCCGGGTGGAGGTTCTGCCGGACGATACAGGAAAGGAGAATAAGGATGAATAAGGAGCATCAACTGAAAAAAGCAAGGGATATTTTGCTAAAACATCAAGGGAAGAAGAACCAAATTAAGTCAAAGAAGATTGCGGAGAAACTCGGTATTTTTGAGGATGACACAAAAGCTCAAACGCGGGCGTTGCTTTTTCAATGCGCGGAAAAGTATGAGTTGCCCTTGGCAGCGGATCAAGGGGGATATTTTTTGATTGATAGCGATGAAGAATATGAAAAATATATGGAGAATCTGGAAAAAAGGAAAAAGGGCATAGAGAAGCGGGAGAAGCTAATCACGAAAAACTATAAAAGCAAGAAGTAACAGTCTGACAGGGAGGATATTTTAGTAACGCTGTCAGGTATGCCTGAGCGGCCGCCCGGAACGCGGGCGGCCGCTCATTTTTTGAAAGGGGAAATCGCCCATGCGGATCGCCATCTACACCTTGGGTTGCAAGGTAAACCAGGTGGAGACCCAGGCCATGGAGCGGGAACTGCTCCGCCGGGGCCACACCTTAGCGGACTTCGACGGCCCCGCCGACGCCTACATCGTGAACACCTGCACCGTCACCGCCGTCAGCGACAAAAAGTGCCGCAATCTGATCCGTCGCGCCCGAAAAAATGGGGAGGCAGTGGTGGCGGTGTGCGGCTGCTACGCCCAGACCGACCCGGCGGCAGTATCCGCCCTGGGGGTGGATCTGGTGTCCGGCTCGGCGGGGCGGATGGACTTCCTAAATCGGCTGGAGGAACTGCTCCGGCAGCGGACAGGCCAGGTGGTGGCAGTGGACGAGGCCCTGAAGCGTCGGCAGTTTGAGCGCCTGCCCGCCGGGGGGGCGTCCGGCCGCACCCGGGCCATGCTAAAGGTGGAGGACGGCTGCGCTAACTTCTGTTCCTATTGCATCATCCCCTATGCCCGGGGGCCGGTACGCTCCCTACCGTTGGACGAGGCGGTGGGGGAGTCAAAACGGCTGGGCTTGGAGGGCTACCGGGAGATCGTCCTCACCGGCATCGAGATCTCCTCCTGGGGCCGAGATCTGCGGACCGGGGAGACTCCCATCGACCTCATGGAGGCGGTGTGCGCCGCCTCCCCCGGTTGCCGGATCCGACTGGGCTCTCTGGAACCCCGCACCATCACGGAGGACTTCTGCGCTCGGGTGGCCAGGCTTCCCAACCTGTGCCCCCACTTCCACCTCTCCCTCCAGTCCGGCTGCGACGCCACCCTGAAGCGGATGAACCGGAAGTACGATACCGCCCGCTTTTTGGAGAGCGTGGAGCTGCTGCGCGGGCACTTCGACCGACCCGCCATTACCACCGACCTCATCGTGGGCTTCCCCGGGGAATCGGAGGCGGAGTTTGCCCAGACCCTGGCCTTCCTCCAGCGGTGCGCCTTTTCCGCCATGCACATTTTCCCCTACTCCCGTCGCCCCGGCACCCCGGCGGCGTCCATGCCGGATCAGGTACCCAACGCCGTCAAGGAGGCCCGGACAAAGGAGGCGATGGCCCTCGCCGCCGGGATGGAGGGACGCTATCTGGAGCAGTGGAAGCAGGTGGAGGTGCTATTCGAGGAGGAGAAGGACGGCCTGTGGTGGGGCCACACCACCCGCTATTGCCGAGTGGGCGTCCGAAACACGGACAACCTCCACAACCAGCTCCGGCAGGTGGAGATCACCGGGGTAGAGGGCTCCGCCCTTCTGGGCCGGCTTGCGTCAGAGGTAAAACCGTGATATAATACTACAAATCACCCAGAGAGAAAGAAGGTGGGGCCCATGGCCATTGTGCTCACCGGGATCGTGCCCGAGGAGACCGCGGAGGGTCTGTGGAACAGCATCCGGCACATCACCGCCAGCAATATTTTCACCGCCGTGCTGGTGGCGGCGGCCTGCCTGGTGGTCATGAAGGTGCTGCTCAAGGTGCTGGATCGGACCCTGGGCCGCTCCAGGCTGGATCCCTCCCTGCAAAAGCTGCTGCGGGGCATCCTCAAGGCGGGACTGTGGTTCGTCACCGCCATCATCGTGCTGGGCTGTCTGAATATTGAGGTCACCTCCCTGGTGGCGGTGCTGTCGGTGGTGGGGCTGGCCTTTTCGCTGGCGCTGCAAAATTTCCTGTCCAACGCGGCGGGGGGGATGCAGCTGCTGGCCTCCCACCCCTTTTCCGTGGGGGACTTTGTGGAGGCAGGGGGCTGCTCCGGCACGGTGGAGGAGATGGGCCTGTTTTACACAAAGCTCACCACCCCGGACAACAAGCTGGTGCAACTACCCAACAGCACCATCGTTGCCGCCAACATCACCAACTTCTCCCACCAGCCCACCCGGCGGGTGGATCTGACCGTGTCCGCCTCCTACGACGCCGCCCCGGAACAGGTCATTGCCCTGCTGACCCGGCTGGCGGCAGAGCACCCCTTGGTGCTGGATGACCCGGCGCCCGCCGCTCACGTGGACGGGTACGGCGACAGCGCCATCAACTACGTCCTGCGGGTGTGGTGCGCCAACGCCGACTATTGGTCGGTGTACTACGACTTGCTGGACGGCTTCAAGCCAGCCTTTGACAAAGCAGGCGTGGAGATGACCTACCCCCACCTGAACATACACATGAAGGACGGGGCATAAGCTTGATCCAGGCGCCTGCAGGCGAAAGGATACGGGCGGGACTCCCGTCCAAACAGAGAATAAGGAGGAATTGCAATGAACTATCCAAATGCGGCCAGCGGCCTAAAAATGATGTTTCTGGCCCAGATCCTCACCATTGTGGGGGCAGTTGTCACGGTGGTGGGCGCGATGCTGGCCGTGGTGACGGCGGGCATCCTGTCCATCGTGATGCTGCTGGGCTCGCTGCTGGTGCTGGCGGCGGGCATTCTGGACATCGTGGGCCTGTATAAGGCCGGCGCGGATGACCAGGGCTACCGCGGGGCGCTGATCTTCGCCCTCATCGCCGTGGTGGTGGGCGTCATCATGGGCTGGGTGGATCAGAGCAGCATCTTTTACACCCTGCTGTCCATCGTGGACAGCATCCTCACCTTCCTGGTGGTGAACGCCGTGTGCCAGACCACCGGCAACCTGCTCCACTCCATGGGCAAGGACGATCTGGCAGAGAAAGGGAACACCGTGTCCAAGCTCTACCTCATCTGCACCGTGATCACCGTGGTGTGCGCCCTGGTGGGCGCCATCCCCGTCATCAACATCCTGGCAGGGCTGGCCGGCATCGTGGGCGGCGTCATCACCATTGTGGGCTATGTGCTGTACCTGATCTTCCTGAGCAACGGCGGCAGGGCGCTGGAATACTGATCGTGGAACATGGAAAATTTATTGCCCTGGAGGGCATCGACGGCTCAGGCAAAAGTAGCCAGATCGGGCGGCTGACGGCCCGTCTGGAGGGCATAGGGGTGCGCTGCCTGGCCACCCGGGAGCCCACCAGCGGCCCTGTGGGCTCGCTGATCCGGCAGATCTTCACCGGCCGGGTGACAGCGGATCCCCGGGTGATCGCCGCGCTGTACGCCGCCGACCGCATCGATCACCTGGTGAACGAGGTGGACGGCCTGTGCGCCGTCCTCGACAAGGGGATCACCGTAGTCAGTGACCGCTACTACTTCTCCTCCTACGCCTACCACAGCGTGGATGTGGACATGGACTGGGTGATCCAGGCCAACGCCCTGAGCGCGGGGCTGCTGCGGCCCACCCTCACGGTGTTTCTGGACGTGCCGGTGGAGACCGCCCTGGCGCGGATCCATCAAAACCGCACGGTGGAGGAGATCTTCGACGGAGAGGAGCGGCTGCGCCGCACCCGGGAGCTGTACTTTGAGGCCTTCCGGCGGCTGGAGGACGTGGAGCGCGTGGCGGTGGTGGACGGATCCGGCACGCCGGACGAGGTGGCGGAACGGATCTGGGATGTGATTGCGCCCTGTTTTCTCCGGGATGCGCCGGGGGAAAACCCAAGGAAATGCGGCCTCCCTCTTGACAAGCTGGTAAACAAGTAGTATTATCCTTGTATATTTCAAGTAAATACCGTCTGATAGAGGCGCGGACGCCATGCGTACCGCGGAGCCAACGGCCCGGCAGGCCGGCTTCGCGGGAGAGGGACGCCCGCCGAAGGCGCGGGGCCGGCCAAGCCCCCAGCCTGGGCCGTGGGAAAACATCCCCCGGACTGTCACGAAATGTGGAGCGCTATCCGGTTCTTTGCCTTGCGGAATGTATTACATCTGCTTTGGGGCGCTTCCTCCTACGGAAGCGCCCCTTTTTGTGGTCATACGGTATACTTGCAGAAGGGAAATGAGAACATGAGAACGAGAAGAAACCGTCTGGGCCTGCTGGCGCTGATCGTCCTGCTGATCCTCGCCCTGACTACCACCGCCTTTGCCGCTCCGGAGGATCCCACCGAGCTGACCGGCACCAAGTACGTGGAGTGTCCCGACTGCGGCACCCTGGGGGTGGTGCTGTCCGAGGACGGCCAGGCCGTCCCCTGCGAGACCTGCGCGGACAGCGGGTACGTGGGCTACATCCAGTCCCCCAGCCGCTTTTTCAACACCATCTGGTCGCTGCTGCCCCCCATCATCGCCATCGCCCTGGCGCTGATCACCAAGGAGGTGTATTCCTCCCTGTTTATTGGCATTCTGGTGGGCGGGCTGCTCTACTCCAACTTTAATTTTGAGGGCACCCTCCTCCATGTGTTCAACGACGGTATCGCCGACTCCATCGCCGGCAACGTGGGCATTCTGGTGTTCCTGGTCATTTTGGGCATCATGGTGTGCCTGATGAACAAGGCCGGAGGCTCCGCCGCCTTCGGCCGCTGGGCCCAGAAAAACATCAAGTCCCGGGCGGGGGCTCAGCTGGCCACCGTCCTGCTGGGCTGCCTGATTTTCATTGACGACTACTTCAACTGCCTCACCGTGGGCAGCGTCATGCGGCCCGTTACCGACAAGCACAAGGTGTCCCGGGTCAAGCTGGCCTACCTTATCGACGCCACCGCCGCCCCCATCTGCATCATCGCCCCCATCTCCTCTTGGGCCGCCGCCGTGGCCGGCTTCGCGGAGGACGGCCAGGGCCTGGCCCTGTTCATCCGGGCCATTCCCTATAACTTCTACGCTCTGTTTACCATCGTGATGATGGTGGGGCTTGTGCTGCTCAAGGCCGACTTCGGCCCCATGGCCAAGTATGAGCGCAACGCCGTGGAAAATGGCGATCTGTTCTCCGGCTCCAACCCCTACGCCATGATGGACGAGGAGATGGACGAGTCCAAGGGCTCCGTGCTGGATCTGGTGCTGCCCATCGTGGTGCTGGTGGTGAGCTGCATCATCGGCATGATCTACACCGGCGGCTTCTTCTCCGGCGTTGACTTCATCACCGCGTTCTCCGACTGCGACTCGCCTCTGGGCCTGATGTTGGGCTCCGCCATTGGGCTGGCGTTTACGCTGGTTTACTACGCCATTCGCCGCGCCATGTCCTTCAAGACGATGATGGACTGCTTCCCCGAGGGCTTCAAGGCCATGGTACCCGCCATCCTGATCCTCACCTTCGCCTGGTCGCTGAACAACATGACCGGCTCCCTGGGCGCCAAGTTCTTTGTGCGCGACTTTGTGCGCTCCGCCTCCGGCATCCAGATGCTGCTGCCCGTCCTTGTCTTTGCAGTGGGCTGCCTGCTGGCCTTTGCCACCGGCACCTCCTGGGGCACCTTCGGCATCCTCATTCCCATCGTGCAAAACGTGTTCTCCATGGACAACCCCCTGGCCATCATCTGCATCTCCGCCTGCATGGCGGGGGCGGTGTGCGGCGATCACTGCTCCCCCATCTCGGACACCACCATCATGGCCTCCGCCGGCGCCCAGTGCGATCACGTGAACCATGTGTCCACCCAACTGCCCTACGCTATCTCCTGCGCGGTGATCGCGGGGATCTCCTATCTTCTCGCGGGGGTGCTGGCCTTTATGGGTGCGCCGGGGCTCATCGCCCTGCCCGTCGGTGTGGTGCTGATGCTGGCCTTCCTGTTCCTGGTTCGGAGCCGCGCTCAGCGCGCGGCGGTGTGACGGACGCCCGGCAAATCCATACACAGTGTTTAGGCGGCGAGGGCATAGCCCCCGCCGCCTGACTGTTCTCAACGTCAGCCCGTACGGCCCCCCTTCCCCCCCTCAAAATGGAATATATATGCATATGTGCAGGGGAGAATCCCGGGAAATTCCGGGGAGATTGTGAATATCGCCCATTCAGGCCGGAATACTTTGGGATAATTATGCACTTTAGCGTATTGAAATGTGGGAGGCGGTGGGGTATACTCTACAGATAAAACATCCCATCAGGGCTGTTTGGCAAGAGGGAAACGGAGGAAACCACAATGACTGAGATCAAGAAGGTTGTACTCGCCTATTCCGGCGGGCTGGACACGTCCATCATCATCCCGTGGCTCAAGGAGAACTACAACAACCCGGAGATCATCGCCGTGGCCGCGGATGTGGGCCAGGGGGACGAGCTGGACGGCATTGAGGAAAAGGCCCTGGAGACCGGCGCGGCCAAGATCCGGGTGGAGGATCTCACCGACGCCATGGTGGACGAGGTGATCCTGCCCTCCATGATGATGGGGGCCAAGTATGAGGACTATCTGCTGGGCACCGCCTTCGCCCGGCCGGTGATCGCCCGCCGGCTGGTGGAGATCGCCCGAGAGGAGGGGGCTGACGCCATCTGCCACGGCTGCACCGGCAAGGGCAACGATCAGGTGCGCTTTGAGCTGGCCATCCGCCGCTTTGCCCCGGATATGAAGATCATCGCCCCCTGGCGGGAGTGGACTATCCGCAGCCGGGAGGAGGAGATCGACTACGCCGAAGCCCACAATGTCCCTCTGCGCATCTCCCGGGAGACCAGCTACTCCAAAGACAAGAACCTGTGGCATCTGAGCCACGAGGGGCTGGATCTGGAGGATCCCGCCAACGAGCCCAAGTATGACCAGCCCGGGTTCCTGGAGCTGGGTGTGTCCCCCATGCAGGCCCCCGACGCCCCCACCACGGTGACCCTGGACTTTGAGCAGGGGCGGCCCGTGGCCATCAACGGCGAGAAGCTGAAGCCTTCCGACATCATCCGGCGGTTGAACGAGCTGGGCGGCGCCAATGGCATCGGCCTGCTGGACATCGTGGAGAACCGGCTGGTAGGCATGAAGGATCGGGGTCTATATGAGACTCCTGGCGGCACCATCCTCTACCGGGCCCACGAGGTGCTGGAGATGATCACCCTGGACAAGGACACCAAGCACATGAAGCAGAAGCTGGCGGTGGACTTCGCCGACCTGCTCTACAACGGCAAGTGGTTCACCCCCTTGCGGGAGGCCCTCCAGGCCTTCGCCGTGGACAGCCAGAAGCACGTCACCGGCACGGTGACTCTGAAGCTTTACAAGGGCAACCTCATCACCTCCTCCGTCACCTCTCCGGAGACGCTGTACTCCGAGGATCTGGTGACCTTCGAGGAGAGCGACTACAACCAGGCCGACGCCACCGGCTTCATCAACCTCTGGGGCCTGCCGGACAAGGTGCAGGCTCTGCGGGAGCAGGGCCGCCTGTAAAGCGCCGCCGTTACAGCTTGGATACAAGGATTGCGGTTTCGTAACAGCCCTGTTACCGGGGTGTTACCGCATCTTAAGCATAGTTTAATACAAACCGCCCCCGTTTTGTAGTATACTGGTTCCATGCCCTCCCAGGGAGGGCGGAGGAATCGGTTGGATTCCTCAAGCGCCATGTTTAAGGAGGAACACCATGAGTACTGAAACCGAGACAACAGGGGGCAAGACCCAGGGCAAGGGGCTCAAAGCCGCCAAGGCCGCGGGCGCGGGGCTGCTGGCTCTGTGCCTTGTGGGAAGCTTGGGACTGAATGTGTACCAGGCCCAGGCCCAGCAGAACTACGCCAACCAAATGGGCGCCTTCATTGCCGAGCAGAAGGATCGCTGGGCTAAAGAGGAGGAGCAGGAGAACACCTACCAGGAGGACGGCTTCAAGGTGGCCGGTGAGTATGAGATCCGCTCCACCACCCACATCTCCGACGCCTACAAGAGCGGGGACGACAGCCAGCTTAGCGCCGAGGACAAGGACACTCTGAAGATGGCCAAGGACGTGCTGGACGAGGTGCTCTCGGACGGCATGGACAACTATGAGAAGGAGCTGGCCGTCTACCGGTGGATGGTGGCCAACATTGGCAACAACGGCTCCGACGGCGTGATCATCCGCCCCGGCAGCGGCGGCAGCCCCTTCACCCCCCACGACGTGCTGAAAAGCAAAAACGCAGTGTGCGTGGGCTACGCCACCACCTTCCGCCTGTTCATGAATATGCTGGGCATGGACTGCCACATCGTCCACAACGACTACCACTCCTGGGATCTGGTGGAGCTGGAGCCGGATCAGTGGTATCATGTGGACGTATACAGCGACGCCCACGGGGCGGAGTTCGCCAACTTCAACATGACCGACACTATCTGCGACATGGGCCACAGCTGGGACGGCTCCGCCCTGCCGGTGGCGGACAGCGTGAAGTACTCCCCCGCCGTGCAGAACAGCGTGGAGGTGGACAGTCTGCTGGACGTGCCCGCTCAGTTCAAAAAGGCCCTGGACGAGAAGCAGGGCGCGGTGTACTACCGCTTCAAGACCCCGCTGACCGAGGAGGAGCAGCCCAAGGCGAATTTCCTGGCGGCACTGCTGGAGAACGCCATGAGGGCCACCATAGAGGACGCATACTTCCAGGCCATGTGGTACCCCGGGGAGGATGGAAACGACATCCTGGGCCTGCTGGTGGAGCGGTATGACGACGACGAGCCGGAGCCCAGCTTTGACTCAACCTCCCCCGAGGCCAAGGCCGTCATCCGGGCCATCGCGGAAGCCTTCGGGCTGGATCCGGCGGAGCTGGGCGACACGGGGGATGACCCCGAGGAGCCCCCCGTCGCTGAGCCCCTGCCCGGGACGAAAAACGGCGGCAGCGTGGTCATCGACTGAGGGGGCGCGGCATGAGAAACAGTGTGAAGCGGATTGCCTGCGCCGCCCTGGCGGCGCTGCTGCTGGTCTGCGCCTGGGGCTGCGGCCCCAAGGAGCAGGTGGATCCCGGCAAGGACGTGGACATGAGCGCCCTGCTGGACGAACTGATCGCGGCGGATCCCACCCTGCCGGAGCTGACGATTGTGACAAGCCATGGCGGCGGGGCGCTGGCGGAGACGGACTTTACCTACCTGTCCGATCTGGACTATCAGCTGGTGGACGAATACTTTTACGCCTGCGCCAAGTCGGGCTCCGCGGAGGAGATCGCGGTGGTCAAGCTGAAGGACGCGGGCAGCGCCGCTACCCTGATGGACTCCCTCCACAAGCACGTGGAGCAGCGGCAGGGCACCTTCCGGGAGTATGACCCCAGCCAGGTACCCCTGACGGAGCAGGCGGTGATCCTCCGGGAGGGGCGGTACGTGGCCCTCATCATCTGTCAGAAGAACGGGCTGGTGCAAAACGCCTTCCGGGACAGCTTCCAGGACAAGTAAGACAATTTCAGTACATGGGCGGGACGCCTCCCGGCGCTCCGCCCCGGGAAGGGCCGGACGCGGAGGCGTCCAGCCCTTTCCCTGCCCCATACAAGCAGACAGAAGGAGCGATCACTTATGAAACTCTGGGCGGGCCGGTTCCAGAAGGAGACCGACACCCTGGTCAACGGCTTCAATTCCTCCATCCGCTTTGACGCGCGGCTCTACGGCCAGGACATCCGGGGCTCCATTGCCCACGCCACCATGCTAGGCAAAACAGGGATCATTCAACTGGACGAGGCGGAAAAGATCGTGGCTGGCCTGGAGGCCATTCTGACGGACATCGAGGCGGATCAGGTGGAGTTCTCCCTGGACAACGAGGACATCCACATGAACATCGAGGCCCTGCTCACCCAGCGGATCGGCAAAACGGGCAAGCGGCTGCACACCGCCCGCTCCCGCAACGATCAGGTGGCCACCGATTTCCGGCTGTATGTGAAGGAGGAGATCCCCCAGGTCATCGGCCTGGTGCTGGAGCTGGAGCGGGTACTGGTGAAAAAGGCCAAGGCCCACCTGTCCACCGTCATGCCCGGCTATACCCATCTCCAGCGGGCCCAGCCCGTCACCTTCGGCCACTATATGATGGCCTACGCCAATATGCTCCGCCGGGACGTGACCCGGCTGGAGGACTGCCGCGCCCGGCTGGACGAGTGCCCCCTGGGCTGCGGCGCCCTGGCCACCTCCACCTACCCGGTGGATCGGTTCCAGACCGCCCAGGCCCTGGGCTTCCCCAAGCCCACCGACAACTCCCTGGACACGGTGGGCGACCGGGACTACGCCATCGAGCTGCTGTCCGCCCTGTCCATCCTGATGATGCACCTGTCCCGGTTTTCCGAGGAGATCATTCTGTGGTGCTCCTGGGAGTTCAAATTCGTGGAGCTGGACGACGCCTACTCTACCGGCTCATCCATCATGCCCCAGAAGAAGAACCCGGACGTGGCCGAACTGGTGCGGGGCAAGACGGGGCGGGTGTACGGCTCGTTGATCACCCTGCTGACGGTGATGAAGGGCCTCCCCCTGGCCTACAACAAGGATATGCAGGAGGACAAGGAGCCGGTGTTCGACGCCTTTGACACGGTGGAGCAGTGCGTGCCCGTGTTCACCGCCATGCTGGACACCCTGTCCGTGAAGAAGAAGGCCATGGCCCGGGCCGCCTCGGTGGGCTTCATCAACGCCACCGACTGCGCCGACTACCTGGTGAAGAAGGGGATGCCCTTCCGGGAGGCGTATATGATTGTGGGCCGTCTGGTAAACCTGTGCCTGGAAAAGGGCAGGACGCTGGACACCCTGCCGCTGAAGGAGTTTCAGGCCGTGTCCCCCCTGTTCGAGTGGGACGTGTACGATGCGCTGCGGCTGCGGGCCTGCGTCAACGGGCGCAAGGTCTACGGCGGGCCGTCGGAGAGCAGCGTGAAAAAACAGATCAAGCTCATTGAGGACTTTATCGCCGCCCGGAGCTGAACTGGGTGAAGCAGCAAAAAACAGGGAAGGGCCGCGGCCCTTCCCTGTTCCTGATCCGATTGTTATTAACAGCTGCGGCTTCCTGTAAAGCAGTTCCCCCGGAAGGCCTCCGGCCCTGCCAGCAGCTTCTCCACCAGCACGTCCAGCGTAAGGGGCTGGGCGTCGTAGACGTTGATCAGGGCGTCCAGGGCGGGGGCGTCCGACGGGGCGGCGGGCGCTCCGGCGCTGATCCCGATGGCGGGCACGCCGGGGACGGGCCAAACTCCCTCCTCGTCAAATTCAAAGCGCTCCGCATTGGACACCAGGAGCACCAGATCCCGCCCCTGAACTGGATCCCCTCCCCCCTCTCCAAGGATCCGGGCCGCAGCCGCGTCAAACCCCTTGTCGCGCAGGCGCTGGCACAGCAGCTCCGCCGGGGAATTGTCCGAAGGGACGGCGCCGCCCGGATCGGGTACGTCCGCCAGCAGGATCCGCCGGTACTTTTCCGGCGTCAGGGGCAGCAGCTCCGGCGTCCGGCGGCGCACCAGGGTGAGGGCGTCTCGGGTGATCATCTCGGCGGCAGCCTTGTACTTGGGCGCCCCCAGAATGGCGGTCAGCGTTGCGGCAGAGGGCACCAACGCCGCCCTGGCCCGCTTGTTCAGCCCCATGCGGGCCTTCAGGCCCAGAATCCGGGTGAGGGCGTCGCTGAGCCGCGCCTCGCTGATGGCTCCGTCTCGGCAGGCCGCCAGCACCCTTTGGAAGTCCTCCTCCACACCGCCAGAGCACAGCAGCATATCACAGCCCCCATTGATGGCCGCGGCCAGCAGCTCCCCCCGGGCCGCGCCCGTCATGGGAGCCGTATCGCAGATCACCACGCCACGGAAGCCCAGCCCACCCCGGAGCAGGCCGTCAGGGGGCCAATCCGGATCCTGTCCGCAGCCATCCCCCGCCACCATCACGCCGTCCACACCCGCGTCGATCAGGGCCCTGTAAACTTCTTCCCAGACCGCCGTCCCGCCTCCGTCATCGGGGCAAGAGCGACACACGCTGGCAAAGCCTGGCAGATCGTGGACGCCCGCCACATAGGCCGCCCCCAGCTCGGCGGCCCGCCGGACGCTTTCGACGCTCCCCCCGCCGGGGCGGAGGGAGCACAGGGGGGCAAAGGCCATGTTGTTGCCCATGGCGGCGGCCTCCTCATTGGCCAGAAAGCCCAGCTCCCGGGCATACTGCGGCCGTCCGGTGGCCGCGATCTTCCAGCCGTTGGCGATGTAGGCGCCATCAGTGGCCGCGCCGCTGCCGCCGCACTCCGTATCACAGGCCAGGAACAGAGGGATGTCGGCAGCGGTCTGGAGGGCGCGGTTGAGCTCCCGCACCTGCCGGGAGGGGAGCCCAGCACAGTGACAGCCGCCGATGTGATATTGCTCTACCAGCTCCTGCGGCGTTCCGCCCTCGGCGGCGTTGCCACAGAATAACAGTTGGCCTGCCTTTTCCTCGTCAGACATGGACGCGATGACGGCCTTTACCCAGGCGGTGTCCCAGCAGGACAGGCAGTAGGGCTTGGCACGCAGATCGACCATTGGAAAACCCCTCTCCAATACTTTGGCTATACAATAGCGGAAGTTTCCGCCCTTGTCAAGCTGTTGTTTCGGAGAAATTAGCTCGAATTTGGGACGATTTGGAAAAGAGTCCCATGAAGCTGCTGCCGCCTTGCAATTTGGATTATTTGGGATCATTTTGCGAGATCACATTGAATGGACATAGAGCCTGTGATAAAATCAGGGCAGGAACCGCAGCTTTTCGATCCCCTCTGGAATTTCCCGGAGAATTGTGTTAATATAATTATTCAGGCCCGCGCCGATTCGGCGGACAGGGCCCGCCGCCCCCGCGGCAGGTTCAAAGAATGAGGTGACTGCATTGAAATTTTGGATGGCGATTGTGCTGGGTGTGGTGCAGGGTGTGGCCGAATTCCTGCCCATATCCAGCTCTGGGCACTTGTCCCTGCTCCAGCATTTTTTCGGTATGCCGGAGCCGGACGCCTTGTATAACATCCTGCTCCACTTTGCCACACTGATCGCCGTGTGCGTGGTGTACTGGCGGGATATCCTGGACATGATCACGGAGTTTTTCCGGGGGATTGCCGCCCTGTTCTCCCGGGAGCAGCCCCGGGGCAACCCCCCCGAGGGGCGGCGGCTGGTACTGCTGATCATCCTGGCCACCCTACCCCTGTTCCTCATCCTGCCCATCGAGGGGCTGGTGGAAGATCTGGGGGCCAACCCGGTGTTTGTGTCCGTGATGCTGCTGGTCACCGGCTGCATCCTGTTCCTGTCCGACCGGTACGGCGGCGGGCGCAAGAACGTGCGTACCGCCACGGTGAAGGACGTGCTGCTGGTGGGAGCGGCCCAGGGGCTGGCCACCATCCCCGGCCTGTCCCGCTCGGGCACCACCATCTCCGCCGGCATGGCCCTGGGCTTCGACCGGAACTTCGCCGTGCGCTTCTCCTTCCTCATGTCTCTACCGGCCGTGCTGGGCGCCACCCTGCTGAAGGTGGTCAAGGTGGTGGGCGACGGCGGCATCGACACTGAGCGGTTGCCTATGTACCTCACCGGCATGGTCATCGCCGGGGTGGTGGGCTATTTCTCCATCCGTCTGGTGAAGCTGCTGGCAGACAAGGGCAAGTTTGGCCGCTTCGCCTATTATTGCTGGATCGTAGGCGTCATCGCCCTCATTGCCAGCTTCCTCTACACCCCTGCGGCATAAAGAGATGGGAGGTTCCCCATGGCGTCCACACAAAAGAAACCCGCCGCCTCCGGCGGCAGCCGCTCCCAGTCCGCCTCTAAATCCGGCGGCAGGCGAAGCGGTGGAACGCAATCCAAATCCGGCTCCCGGAGCGGGACCCGGAAGTCCGCCCCCCAGAAGAAACCCTATCGCCGGGAGATCGGCGGCGTGGTGTGCCTACTATTGGCCCTGTTCGGGGCTATTGGCTACTTCAAGACCGGCGAGGGGGCGGTTATCGCCCTGTTCTGCGATCTGCTGAAGGGCCTGTGCGGCTATGGCTTCTACATCGCCCCGCCCATGCTGCTGCTGGCGGCGTGGATTCTTATCCTCCACCGGGGGCGGCCCGTCCGCCTGCGCCTGGCCGGGGCACTGATCCTGCCGGTGCTCATCGGGGCGGTGATCCACCTGATCCTCAGCCCCCTGGAGGCCCCGTGGTCGCTGGAGCTGCTGGGTCAGCTGTGGGCGTCGGGCAAGTCTGTCGCCTCCGGCGGCGTGCTGAGCGGCCTGCTGGCCATGGCCTGCCGCTTTGCTTTCACCAAGATTGGCGGCATCGTGATCTTGCTTGCCTTGGCCGCGGCAGCGGCGCTGTGCGCCCTGTGCCTCACCCCGGGGCAGATCCTGGACTACCTGCGGGAGCAGCGGGAGCGCCGCCCGGAATACCGTCCCGAGGACTACCCGGAACAAGAGCGGCCTCAGCGGCCCGCCCCCCGGGAGCCGGAGCCTGCCCGCCGACGGAAGCCTGCCGCCATCGATATCCCGGTGGACGACGGCCCGGTGCTGGTCAAGCAGCCCACCACCCCGGTGACGACGGTGCGGAAAAAGTCTCTCTTTGACAAGGTGGCAGGGGTGGTCATACCCGGCCAGGGCCAGAAGGAGCGCCCCGCCCCGCTGGAGGAGGAACCCCCGGAGTATGAGGACGTACCCGAACTGCGGCCCATGCGGGAGCCCTCCCGCACCCCCCGGCCCTCTCCCGCCGCCCCGCCCCCTGTGACAGCGGCCGACGTGGTGCCCCCGCCCGCCCCCACGCCCATCCCAACCGACACCGCGCCCGTCCCCCCGCCGGAACCCGACCCGGTACCCCCGCCCGTGATCCGGGAGCCGGCGGTGCCCAGGCCATCCAAGGAGGTGGAGCAGGAGCAGGTTCGAGAGGAGGTGGCCCGGGAGATCGAGGCGGGGATGGAGCAGGATCCCCCTGCCTACCGCTACCCGCCTGTCACCCTGCTCAACCAGGGGAGCGGAGGCGGCTCCGCCGCTGTGGACGGGGAGCTCCACGCCAACCAGCAGCGCCTCCAGGATGCGCTGGTGTCCTTTGGGGTAAGCGCCCACATTGTCAATGTAGTGCGGGGTCCCGCCATCACCCGGTACGAGCTGGAGCTGGATCAGGGGGTGAAACTGAACAAAATCACCAACCTGTCCAACGATATCGCCCTGGCCCTGGGATCCTCTGCCGTCCGGGTGGCCCCCATCCCGGACAAGATCTCCACCGTAGGCATCGAAGTGCCCAACCGGCAGGTCTCCCCCGTCTGTATCCGGGATGTCATCGGCTCCCGAGCCTTTGCGGACAGCGTCTCCAAAGTGTCCTTCGCCGTGGGCAAGGACATCGCCGGCAACTGCGTGGTAGGCAATATCGCCAAAATGCCCCATATGCTCATCGCCGGCACCACCGGCTCGGGCAAATCGGTGTGCACCAACTCGCTGATCATCTCCCTGCTGTATAAGGCCACGCCGGAGGAGGTCCGCTTGATCATGGTGGATCCCAAGATGGTGGAGCTCAGCGTCTACAACGGCATCCCTCACCTGCTCATCCCGGTGGTCACCGACCCCAAAAAGGCCGCCGGCGCCCTCCAGTGGGCGGTGAGCGAGATGATGAAGCGTTACCAAAAATTCTCCGAGGTGGGGGCCAAGGATCTGGCCTCCTACAACAAGCACGCCGCCCAACGGGACGATCTGGAGCCCCTGCCCCAGATCGTGGTGGTCATCGACGAGCTGGCCGATCTGATGCTGGTGGCCGCTAAGGAGGTGGAGGAGTCCATCTGCCGGGTGGCCCAGATGGGCCGGGCCTCCGGAATGCACCTGGTCATCGCCACCCAGAGCCCCCGGGCGGACGTGATCACCGGCCTGATGAAGGCCAACATCCCCAGCCGCATCGCCTTTGCGGTGGACTCGGCCATGAACTCCCGAATCATCCTGGACGCCTCTGGCGCGGAAAAGCTGGTGGGCAAGGGGGATATGCTGTACGCCCCTCTGGGCCAGGACAAGCTCCGCGTACAGGGCTGCTTCATCTCCGAGGAGGAGGTGGCCAACGTAGTGGAGTTTATCAAGGAGGGCGCCTCCGCCCGATATGACGAGGCGGTGATGCACGAGATCGAGAAGAACGCCGAGGACAAGGACAAGGCCGCCAAAGGCGTGGGCGGCGCCGACCCCAGCGCCGGGGCCGCGGAGGACTTCGACGAGCTGCTCCCCGCCGCCATCGACGTGGTGCTGGAGGTGGGGCAGGCTTCCGTGTCCATGCTCCAGCGGCGGCTCAAGCTGGGCTACGGCCGGGCCGCCCGGCTGGTGGATCAGATGGAGGAAAAGGGCGTGGTGGGGCCCTTCGAGGGCTCCAAGCCCCGGCAGTTGCTCATCACCAAGGAGCAGTGGGCGGAGATGCAGTACCGGCAGAACATGACCCCCGCAGTCCCCGACGAGCTGCCCTTTGAGGGGGACGCCATGTCCCAGGACGGGCCGTCCTTCCATCAGGAGGAGTAACCCAGCGCCAGAATGAACGGCAAGGCCGCGGAAGAATCAGGAAGATTCTTCCGCGGCCTTGATCGTTTGTCTTTGATACGAGCCGGCTCACCAGTCCATCAGATCCAGGGAGGAGGAGCGCTTGCGCTTCTTCCGCCGAATGACGGCCTCGGCGCTGGACAGCAGCTCCTGCAGGGTCTTGGTGTTCTCCTCCCCCACCACCTCGAGGATGGCGTACTTGAAATTGCAGCGGTGGCAGAAGATCCGGTCGTCGTCCCGCTGGAAAATGGTGAGAATCTCCGCCATCTTCCGCTCGATGAGGTGCTTCACGTTGCCGGTGAGCACCAGGCAGAATTTGTCGTCCTTGAGCCGGGCGAAGGTGTCCCCGCTGCGGAAGTTCTTGCGGACGATCTCCACAAAGTTCTGGATATAGGCGTCCCCCACCTTCTGGCCATAGGTCTCATTGATCCCATCCACGCCCTCCAGATCCAGGTAGCACAAGGTGACGTCCTGCTTCTCCCGGAGGGTCTGCTCCATGAACTCCTCCAGGAACTTGCCGTTGCGGATGCCGGTGTCCGTGTCATGATAGATCTGGGCGTTGAGGTGGCGGGCGTTCATCTTCTCGCTGGTCACGTCCATGACGATGTGGACGCAGGACGTCCGCTCCCGCCACTCAATGGGGAAGGAGATCACCCGGTAGCAGGCGCCCCGGGCCTTTTCCTCCAGCTCCCAGATCTTGTACCGCTCCGCGTTGTCCCACTCCAGCAGCTTGGACTGGATGGGCAGGCGGTGCTTGCAGCTCTCGCAGAACGACTTGTCCTGCCCGCCGTCCTGGGGCCGCTTGTTGCAGTGAACCACTTCCCTGGTCTCCCAGTCCACAATGAGCAGCCACTCGTCCCGCTGGCTCAGCAGATCCACCAGCATCTCGGTATAGCTGTCGATGATCTCCGCCCGGCGCTGGGCGCGGCGGATCTCCTCCTGGAGCTGGGTGCGGCGCTCGTCCAGCTGGCGGGTCATCTCGTTGAACGCCTCGGAGAAGGATCCCAGGTGGGACACGTGCTGGGAGTAGTCCCCCTTGGCCACCTGCCCCGCCTGCCAGGTGAGGTGCTTCAGGTTGGCGTGGAGGTTTTTCAGACCCCCGTACAGGCAGCTGTCGCTGGTGGGGAATTCCTGATCCAGGCCGCCCTTGGACAGCTGGGTGGAGTAGTCCACCAGCTCCTCCGCCAGGGCGTGGAAGGAGCGCAGCGCCTCTCCCAGCTCCCGGCACGGCTCCGCCAGCCCCGCCGTCTCCAGCCGCGCGTGGGACACGTCGGTCAGGGTATCCTCCAGATATTGCGTCAGCCTCCGGCAGCTCTCCTCCACGCTTAGCGTCCCGCCGCCCTGCGCACTCCCCGCCCCGGGCTGATCCGCCGGATCCTGCTCCGGCCGCTTGTTGTCCTTCATTTCCAGATCCATTTTGGTTCCTTACCCTTCCTTGTTCTGTACCGCCGCCTGGAAGCGGCATACCCGGTCGCCGGTGGCCCAGCAGTTGACTTCCACCGCGCTGTAGGGCCGCTTGGTGTAGGCGGTGAGCAGCCCGGCCAGGAACCCTTCATCGTAATTGCACACGGTCTCCCCCAGCATGGGCAGGCCGGCGCAGTCCGCGTCCTCCGACATGGTAAACACCATGTTCCCAGTGCGCTCGTCCGTCTCCTCCACACGGAGCACGCCGATCTTCATCTCCTCCAACTTCCGTTGAAGCTGGGCGATAAAATCGGAGAACTCCAAGGTCAAGTCCAGATAGTGATCCGCGAAAAATGTCCCGGCCCGGAAGCCTGCGCCCCGGAAGATCTCGATCTGCTCCTCCTTGCCCAGGCGCTGGGCCAGCTCCTCCCGGAGAGAGTACTCCAACAGACGGTAAATAGCTACGGGCAGCTCCGGCCCCAGGTTTTCTCGGCCGCTCTTATGCGGTTTTACGTAATCTGACAGGCTGAAATTCTCCTTATCGGAAAAAATATGACCGTTTCCCATGGAATAGTCCCCTTTAGCTGAGATTTGTTCAACATCGGCCCGAGCACGGGAAAAGATAGAATGTGCTGGTATTATAACATGGGTGAATTGAATATTCAATACTGGCCGCTGAGAAAAAGATCAGCTCAAAAAGGTCTTGTAGTCCTCATAGTTGCGCCGCAGCAGCTCCGGGGTGTCCAGCCCGTAGGGGCAATGGCTGGCGCAGTGGTTACAGTGGACGCACTGGTCGATGCGGGCCATTTTCTCCTGCCACTCCGGGGTCAGGCTGCCCTCCGCCGGGGCTCGCCGCAGCAGCAGGGACATCCGGGCGCAGTTGGGTATGTCGATCCCCGCGGGACAGGGCAGGCAGTAGCCGCACCCCCGGCAGAAGTCCCCGGCCAGTTCCCCCCGATCCCGGTCAATGACCGCCTGGAGCTCCCCGGTCAGGGCCGGCGGATTGTCCTGGTAGGATAAAAACTCGTCCAGCTCCCGCTCCCGCTGGATCCCCCAGATGGGCAGCACGTTGGGGAATTGGGCCTGGAAGGCATAGGCTGCGGCGGAGTTGGTGATCAGCCCCCCGGACAGGGCCTTCATGGAGATGAAGCCCACCCCCAGCCGGCCGCAGTCCTGGGCCAACCGGATCTCCTCTGGGGCGGCCAAGTAGCTAAAAGGGAACTGGAGGGTGTCATACAGACCGGACTCCAGCGCCTCCCGGGCCACCGCCAGCCGGTGGTTGGTCAGGCCGATGAAGCGGATCTTGCCCTGCTCCCGGGCCTGCTCCATGGCCTCGTACAGGCCGGTGCCGTCCCCAGGTCGGGGGCAGAAGTCCGGGTTGTGGAACTGGAGCAGATCCACGTGGTCGGTGCACAGGTTGTTCAGGCTGGCGTGGAGGTCGGCCCAGAAGCCCTCGGCGGTGCACGCCGCTGTCTTGGTGGCCAGGACGAACCGATCCCGGACTCCGGACAGGGCATAGCCGATCTTTTCCTCGCTGTCGGTGTAGGCCCGGGCGGTGTCGAAGAAGTTGATCCCGTTGTCCAGGGCCTTCCGGAGCAGATAGGCCGCCTCCTCCCGGGAGATCCGCTGGATGGGCAGGGCGCCGAAGCCGTTTTTGTTGACGGTGAGCCCGGTGCGGCCCAGAGTAACCTGTGTCATGGGAAATTCCCTCTTTCTATGATTTAGGATGGATCGCGCCCGCAGGACAGGGACAGGATTACTGCCCGTCCCGCAGGGTCACCCGGAGGGATACCGGGTTGTGATCGGTGTACTGGAACTGCTCGTCCAGCGTCTCCACGCTGTCCAGCTCCACGTTGGGGGACAGGATAAAGCCGTCGATGACGTAAAACTGGTTGCCCGCGGGGTCGGGGTCATAGGGGTGGTTCAGCAGGCGGCAGGAGGGCACGGACAGGTCGCAGGCGAACTGCCAGCCCTCCGGCAGGATGCTGTCCTCCAGCACCCCCGGCGTCCACAGATCCGGATCCTGCATGGGGAAGGCGTCCAGCGCCCCGGGGAAGGTCTGGTTGAAGTCGCCTCCCGCGATGACGTAGTTGCCCTTTTCGTACTCGGCGGTGAGCAAGTCCAGCAGCACCTTGGTCTGGGCGGCCTTGCCCTCGCCGTCGTCGTAGGCCTCCAGGTGGAGGTTTACCAGCACCAGCTCCCTGTCCGTCCCCTCCAGGGGCACGTAGCTCACCAGCAGGCACCGCTTCAAATTGGCGGTGGACACCGGCCAGGAGAAGGGGCAGGGTAGGGCCACCCGTTCCGCCTTGTCCACCTTAAACCGGCTGAGGGTCTGCAAGCCGCTGTGCACCTTGCCCAGGGGGGGCCAGGGGAAGGGCACGAAGTCGCAGGAGTAGTTCAGGGCGTGGGAGCTGGAGTAGGGCCCGGCTCCGTCCACACCGCCCAAGCTGAGGATGTCCCGATAGACGGCGCTCTGATCCACGCCGCGGGTGCGGCTGGAGTTGGTGTCTACCTCCTGGAGGAAATACACGTCCGCGCCTTCTCCCGTCAGTAGCGCGGAGAGGCCGGCCAGGTTATCCGCCTGCTGATCTTCGGTGGGGGCCACGTCCTTGCCGCCGTCCATGAAGAAGTCGGAGTCCTTCCCCAGTCCTGCGTACCCGGTGTTCTGGGACAGGACGGTGAGGCTGTCCCCGGGGGCAATGGATTTGTTCCCGGCCTCAAACACCGTTATGTCCTCCACCGCGTCCGGCCTGTACTCCCGGATGGTGAGCCACCCCACCAACCCCGCAAAGGCCAGCACGGCAACGCCCAGCACCGCGCCGATCCCAATCAAAATCTTTTTTGCCATGTCCGCACATCCTTTCATAGACTGATTATACTGGAACCCGGGCCGTTTGGCAAGGGGCGGATCCCCTGTTTTGACAGATCCTGGCGGCCTGTCTCCCCCCCTCCGCACCCGTTTTCCCCCGGCGCATACAATGGGAGTGGAAGGGGAACGCCCTACCCATCCCCCTCTGATCAACCAAAAAACCGGGAGGTACTACTATGGCCGATTTCATCGAGCCGGGCCCTGTCTGCGATACCGCCGGTATCCGCGAGGCCGTGTGCATCCACACCCGAAAGATCTTTGACTCCTGCCGCGACAAGGACTGCGTCGAGGATCTGCGGCTTTACCCCACCGTCAGCTCCCAGGCCGTCATTGACCGGGCTATCAGTTTGAAGGCCGGCCAGGCCGAGCTGCTGTACGCGTACATCGACGTGGAGCCTGTGGGCTTCAACCGCGGTTACTTTACCGTGGACGTGCGGTACTTCTACCGCGTCACCGCCGACGCCTTTGTGGGCGCCGCCCGCCCGGTGTCCATCTGCGGGCTGGCGGTGTTTGACAAGCGGGCCATCCTGTTCGGCAGCGAGGGCAGCGCCAAGGTGTTCTCCTCCAACAGCCGGGTGGACGACCTGGACGAGCAGAACCTGATGAGCACCAACCTGCCCATCGCGGTGGTGAACTCCGTGGATCCCATCATCCTGAGTATGCGCCTGTCCGACCCCTGCGATCCCCCCGTCTGCGCCTGCGGCAGCGACGCCGAGGTGCCCGCGGGCATCGCCGGCTGCTTCCCCGGGGAGCTGAACATGGGCGGCGAGGGGCGGCGGGTATACGTCACCCTGGGCCAGTTCTCCATCATCCGGCTGGAGCGGGACAGCCAGCTGCTCATCCCCGCCTACGACTACTGTATGCCCAGCAAGGAGTGCACCGCCAACAGCGGCGAGGAGGATCCCTGCGCCATCTTCCGTCAGGTGCAGTTCCCCACCGAGGAGTTCTTCCCGCCTAACACCATCCCGTCCCCGGAGGGCTGCCAGGACAAAAATTACTGCTGCTAACCTCGTCGGGGCAACGCCTGCGCGGCCTGCGCATTGGCTCGCGTGGAACCCAGACAGGAGCGGGGCGGACCTTCCGCCCCGCTTCTTAAATTTTCAGGAAGCCTATTCTCATGGCGAGAAAAATGTGGTAAACTAACAAAAACGAAATCAAATTCCGGGAGGCCCTCACCATGAATTGGAACGCCCTATATGACCGGCTGCGCGCCGCCGCTCCCACCCTGGAGCTGCGCCGGGATGAGCCCATGAGCCGCCACACCTCCTTCCAGGTGGGCGGGCCGGTGCCCCTGATGGCCCTGCCCAAAAACGAGGACGAGGTTCAGCAGGTGCTGTCCGTGGCGGCGATGGAGTTCGGTGTGAAGCCCTTCTTCATGGGTAAGGGCACTAACCTGCTGGTGTCTGACGGCGGAGCCGACCTGCTGGTGATGAAAGCCTTTGACGGCCTGAACCGGCTGGAGTTGCTGCCCCAGGGCGAGTGGCCCGGGCACCAGACCATTCTGGCGGGGAGCGGCGTGTCCCTGGCGCGGCTGGCCTCCTTCGCCCTGGAGTGCGGGCTGACCGGCCTGGAGTTCGCCCAGGGCATCCCCGGCAGCGTGGGGGGCGGCGTGTATATGAACGCGGGGGCCTACGGCGGGGAGCTGGGGCAGGTGGTGTCCAGCGTGGTGTCCTCCGCCCTGCCCGATGAAGAATTTGTGCGGGAGCACATCAACCCAAAATTCTCTTACCGCCACAGCCAGTTCCAAGAGCGGGACAGCTTTATCCTCCGGGCCAGCTTTTCCCTGAAACCCGGCGACCCCGCCGAGATCAAGGCCAAAATGGACGACTTCGCCCAGCGCCGCCGGGAAAAGCAGCCCCTGGAATATCCCAGCGCCGGCTCCACCTTCAAGCGACCCGCACCTGTGGACGGACAGCCGGTATATGCCGCCGCCCTCATCGACGGCTGCGGGCTGAAGGGCCTCACCGTGGGCGGGGCCCAGGTGTCGGAGAAGCACGCGGGCTTCGTCATCAACCGGGGCGGGGCCTCCTGCGCTGATATTGTAACATTGATGGCCCAGGTGCGGGAGCGGGTGTTCCAGAAGACCGGCGTAACCCTGGAGCCGGAGGTGCGCTACCTGGGGAAGGAGGGCGAAGAATGGAATTTCTGATTGTGTCCGGCCTGTCCGGGGCAGGCAAGTCCACCGTCATGTCCATTTTAGAGGACAGCGGCTTCTTCTGCGTGGACAACCTGCCCCCGGTGCTCATCCCCAAGTTCGCCGAGGTGTGCCTGGCCGGGGCGGGCTCCTACGAGCGAGTGGCCATGGTGTGCGACATCCGGGCGGGGGAGCACTTTGACGGCCTGTTCCAGGCCATGGACGCCCTGTCGGCCATGGAGTTCCGCTTCAAGGTGCTGTTCGTGGACGCGGACGACACCACCATCATCAAACGGTACAAGGAGACCCGCCGCAGCCACCCCCTGCTGGCGGAGGCAGGTAGCCTGTCCCGGGCGGTGGAGCGGGAGCGGGCAGCCATGGAGCCCCTGCGGGCGCGGGCGGACTACATCATCACCACCTCCTCCCTGCCGGTGCGAAAGCTGCGGGGGCAGGTGCTGGATATGTTCGCCCCCAACCGCAAGAGCGTCAACGAGATGAGCATCTCTGTCACCTCTTTCGGCTTTAAGTACGGCATCCCCCTGGAGGCCGATCTGGTTTTTGATGTGCGCTTCCTGCCCAACCCCTTCTATGTGGAGGAGCTGCGGCCCCAGACGGGGCTGGATCAGGGGGTGTCCGACTACGTATTCGCCAGCCCCACTGCCCTGGAACTGATGGAGCACCTGCGGGGGCTAATGGACTTCCTCCTGCCCCATTTTGTGGAGGAGGGCAAGAGCGCCTTGGTCATCGCCGTGGGCTGCACCGGCGGGCGGCACCGCTCGGTAGCGGTGACCCACGCTCTATGCGAATACATCCAAGGCCTGGGCTACGCGGCCGGTGAGACCCACCGGGACATGACGAGGGCATGAGTATGGGAGAGATCAAACGGCGGAAGGGCCCTGCCATCGCAGCCCTGGGGGGCGGGCACGGTCTGTCCGCCATCCTGCGGGGGCTGAAGCTCTATACCGACGACCTCACCGCCATTGTCACCGTGGCGGACGACGGAGGCGGCTCAGGGATGCTCCGGGAGGATCTGGGGATGCCCCCTCCCGGCGACATCCGCAACTGCATGGAGGCGCTGGCGGGCGCTGAGCCGCTGATGCAGGAGCTGCTGGCCTACCGCTTCCCCGACGGGCGGCTGGCAGGGCAGGCCTTCGGCAACCTGCTGCTGGCGGCGCTGGACGGCATCTCCTCCTCCTTCGATCAGGCGGTGGCCCGGATGAGCCAGGTGCTGGCCATTACGGGGCGCATTCTTCCTGTCACTAATTCCAATGTGCAATTGGAGGCCAGCTTTGAAAACGGCACCAGCGTCCGGGGGGAGTCCAAGATCTCCGCCGCCAAGAAGGAGCAGAACTGTCGCATCCACCACATGCGCCTGCTGCCCGAGCACACCCCCGCCCTACCCGCGGCGGTGGAGGCTATCCGGCGCGCCGAGGTGATTCTGCTGGGGCCAGGGAGCCTGTATACCAGCGTGATCCCCAACCTGCTGGTGGACGGCATCGCCGAGGCCATTCAAGATAGCGGCGCGCTGAAGATCTACGTGTGCAACATCATGACCCAGGATGGAGAGACGGAGGGCATGACCGCCCAGGATCACGTGGCCGCCCTGCTGGAGCACGGCGGGCCGGGGCTGGTGGATCTGTGCCTGTGCAACTCCGACCCCATCGGCCCGGAGCTACTGGAGCGTTACTCCGCCGAGGACGCGGAGCCCATGCGGGCCGACCGCCGGGAGCTGGAGCTGCTGGGCGCGGAGGCGGTGTTCCGCCCCCTGTTGGACACAGAGTGCGGTTATGCCCGCCACTCCGGGGTGAAGGTGGCCCAGGCGGTGGTGGATCTGTACGAGCAGCGGGCGGAAACCAAGATTTTTTAAGGAGGGATTGCCGTGGCCTTTTCCGCCGACGTGAAGCAGGAGCTGTGCCGCCAGCCGGTGAACCGCCGGTGCTGCGCCCAGGCGGAGGCCTACGGCATCCTGCTGTTCTGCGCCGCCTTCGACCGGCGGCAGGCCCGGATCGTCACCGAGTCCCCGGCCCTGAAGGAGCGCCTGCCCCTGCTGTTCCGGAAGGCATTCAAGCTGGGCTTTGACCAGCTCCCCGGCCCCGGGGAGGGCAAGGGGGCCTTCGTGATCGACCTGCCGGACAAGCTGAAAACCATCTTTGACGCCTTCGACCTGGAGTGGGAGGGGGCGGTGTCCCTCCACATCAACCTGGCCCGGCTGGAGGAGGAGCACTGCCGGACCGCCTTTCTCAGGGGGGCGTTTCTGGCGGGGGGCTCGGTCACCGACCCCATGAAGGGCTACCACCTGGAGCTGGCCACCTCCCACTACCACGCGGGCCGGGAGCTGCCCGCCCTGCTGCGGGAGGCGGGCTTCGAGCCCAAGGAGACGGAGCGGAAAGGGAACCGGGTGATCTACTTTAAGCACTCCCACCAGATCGAGGACTTTCTGACGTTTTTAGGGGCCCCGGTGTCCGCTATGGGGGTGATGGCCGCCAAGATCGAGCGGGATCTCCGGGGCAGCGTCAACCGCCAGGTGAACTGCGACAGCGCCAACCTGGACAAAACGGTGGCGGCGGCCCGGGAGCAGATGGACGCCATCCGCCGCCTGGAGGAGGCCGGGCGGCTGGAGGGCCTGCCGGACAAGCTCCGGGAGGCCGCCCGGCTGCGGCTGGACAACCCGGAGCTGAACCTGGCCCAGCTGGGGGCGCTGTGCGACCCGGCGGTGAGCAAATCGGCGTTTAACCACCGGATGCGGAAGCTGCTGGAGCTGGCGGGGGAGAAAACACCTGGCGACGTGTAGGGCGCGACGAAGCGATGAGGCGGGCCGAGATCGCCCTGTCCTACACCATCCAGGATAAATAGAAATAGAGAGACAAGGAGGTTCCACCATGGCCTTTACCCACTTACATCTCCACACCGAATACTCCCTGCTGGACGGGGCCTGCCGGATCAACCAGCTGGTGGAGCGGGTCAAGGCCTTGGGCCAGTCCGCCGTAGCCATCACCGACCACGGGGTGATGTACGGCGTCATCGACTTCTACCGAGCTTGCAAGGCGGCAGGGGTCAAGCCCATCATCGGCTGCGAGGTCTATGTGGCCCCCCGCACCCGGTTCGACCGGGTGCACGAGCTGGACGGCTCCGCCCGCCACCTCGTCCTGCTGTGCCGGAACGAGGAGGGCTACCGGAACCTGAGCTATATGGTGTCCATGGCCTTCACCGAGGGCTTCTACATCAAGCCCCGGATCGACATGGATCTGCTGCGGGAGCACCATGAAGGGCTCATTGCCCTGTCCGCCTGTCTGGCGGGGGAGATCCCCCGACGGCTGAGCAACGGCGATTACGAGGGGGCAAAAGCCCACGCCCTGGAGATGCGGGAGCTGTTCGGGGAGGACGGCTACTACCTGGAGATACAGGATCACCGCATACCCGAGCAGCAGGCGGTGATTGCGGGGATGCTGCGCCTCAGCAAGGAGACGGGCATCCCTCTGGTGGCCACCAACGACTGCCACTACCTCACCCGGGAGGACTCCGCCATGCAGGACGTGCTCATGTGCGTCCAGATGGGCAAGCTGGTGGAGGACACCGACCGGATGCGCTTCGAGACGGACGAGTTCTATGTCAAGAGCGAGGACGAGATGCGGGCCCTGTTCCCCAACTGCCCCGAGGCCATCGACAACACCCAGAAGATCGTGGATCTGTGCCAGGTGGACTTTGAGTTCGGCAAATACCATCTGCCCGAGTTCAAGCTGCCCCGGGGGGAGACGGACGGAGACGCCTATTTTGAAAAGCTGTGCTGGCAGGGCTTCGGTCGCCGCTATCCCAATGGCATCGAGGAGCTGAAGAACCGCCTGCGGATGGAGATGGGGGTTATCCGACAGATGGGGTTTGTGGACTACTTCCTCATTGTGTCCGACTTCATCGGCTACGCCAAGGAACACGGTATCCCGGTGGGCCCCGGGCGGGGCTCTGGGGCGGGCTCCATGGTGGCCTACTGCCTGCGGATCACCGACGTGGATCCCATCAAGTACGGCCTGATCTTCGAGCGGTTTTTGAACCCCGAGCGGGTGACCATGCCCGATATCGACATCGACTTCTGCATCCGGCGGCGGCAGGAGGTCATCGACTACGTGGCCCGGAAATACGGGGAGGATCACGTGGTGCAGATCGTCACCTTCGGCACCATGAAGGCCAAGGCCGCCATCCGGGACGTGGGCCGGGTGCTCAACTTCCCCTATGCCGAGGTGGACAACATCGCCAAACAGGTGCCCTTCGACCCCAAAATGACGCTGGATAAGGCCCTGGTACTGTCCAAGGGACTGTCCGATCTCTACAACGGGGACGAGCGGGTCAAAGAGCTGGTGGACATGGCCCGGAAGATCGAGGGGATGCCCCGCAACGCCTCCACCCACGCCGCGGGCGTGGTGATCACCAAGCGTCCGGTGTACGAGTACGTCCCCCTGGCCACCAACGACGGCCAGCCCGTCACCCAGTACACCATGACCACCATTGAAGAGCTGGGCCTGCTGAAAATGGACTTCCTGGGCCTGCGCAACCTGACGGTGCTGGATGACGCGGCCAAGATGGTGCAAAAGGAGATCCCCGGCTTCCAGCTGGAGGACATCCCCGACGACGACATGGAGGTCTACCAGATGCTGTCCGACGGCAAGACCTCCGGGGTGTTCCAGATGGAGTCGGCGGGCATGACCGGCGTGTGCGTGGGCCTCAAGCCCAAGAGCATTGAGGACATCTGCGCCATCATCGCCCTGTACCGCCCCGGCCCCATGGACTCCATCCCCAAGTTCCTGGCCTGCGCCCAGGATCCCTCAAAGGTGACCTACAAGCACCCGGCGCTGGAGCCCATCCTGTCCAACACCTACGGCTGCATTGTCTACCAGGAGCAGGTCATTGAGATCTTCCGGAAGCTGGCGGGCTATTCCCTGGGCCAGGCGGACATGGTGCGCCGGGCTATGAGCAAAAAAAAGGAGAAGGACGTGCAGCGGGAGCGGGGCGCTTTCATCCACGGCGACCCCAAGCGGAACATCCCCGGCTGCGAGGCCAACGGCGTCCCCGCCCCGGTGGCCGAATCCATCTACGACGAGATCAATGACTTCGCCCACTACGCCTTCAACAAGTCCCACTCCCTGGCCTATGCCATTGTGGCCTATCAGACGGCCTGGTTCAAGTGCCGCCATCCCCGGGAGTATATGGCCGCCCTGCTCACCTCGGTGCTGGACTCCCAGGACAAGGTGGCGGAGTACATCGCCGAGTGCCGGGACAACGGCATCGCCCTGCTGCCCCCGGACATCAACGAGTCGGAGACGGCCTTCACCGTGTCCGGGCCCAACATCCGTTTCGGGCTGGCGGCGCTGAAAGGGGTGGGAATGGGCTTCACTGCGGCGGTGCTGGAGGAGCGGAAAAAGGGTGGGCCCTTCGCCTCCTTCCCGGAGTTCTGCGTGCGGATGTACGACTGCGATCTGAACAAGCGGGTGCTGGACAGCCTGATCCGCTCGGGCTGCTTCGACCGCATGGGGGTTCACCGCTCCCAGCTGCTCCAGATCCACGAGCAGGTGGTGGACGCCATCGCCCGGGATCGGAAGAAAAACCTGGAGGGCCAGTTCGACCTGTTCGGCGGCGGGGACAGCCTGTCCGTGCCCACGGTGGCCCTGCCCGATATCCCGGAATTCTCCCCGGTGGAGCTGATGGCCATGGAGAAGGAGACCACGGGCCTGTACCTGTCCGGCCACCCCATGGACGAGTACCGGAGGCAGGCCCTAAACTACGGCGCGGTGCCCATATCCGCGGTGATGGCGGCCCAGGAGGGGGACGAGCGCAGCTCTCCCTACGGTGACGGCCAGCGGGTGACCCTGGCGGGGGTGGTGGCCTCGGTGCGCACCAAGACCACCAAGAACAACTCCCTGATGGCCTATGTCATGCTGGAGGACGCCACGGGGGCTATCGAGCTGCTGTGCTTCTCCCGCACCCTGACGGAGAGTGGGGCCTACCTGAAGGTAAACCTGCCGGTGGTGGTGACGGGAAAGGTGTCCGTCCGGGACGAAAAAGCCCCTCAGCTCATGGTGGATCGGGTGATCCCTCTGTCCGGAGCGCAGACGCGCCCCACCGGGGCGGGAGAGGATCAGGTGCTGTGGATCAAGCTCCCCGACGGGGGAGAGCGGTTCACCTGGCTGAAAACCCTGCTGTCCATGTTCCCGGGGGAGGCCCCGGTCATTGTCTATCTGGCGGACAGCCGCCGGAAGCTCCAGACCCATTGCCTCCACCATGCGGCCTTGCTGGCGGAGCTGCGGGAGACGCTGGGGGAGAAAAACGTGGTGCTGAAGGAGAAGTAGAAGCCGGATCGGCTTAGCAGAAACAAGGAGATAGTATGCAAAAGTTCTTAGGGAAAATCGGAAAGGTGCTCTTTCACCGGCTGGGGATTGTGGGTGTGCTGATCATTGCCCAGATCGTCCTGTATGTGGCGGGACTGGTGGTGCTGCGGGACAGCGCGTACTTCGACCGGGTTGAGTGGCTGTTCCTGGCGCTGTCGGTGCTGGCCGCCCTGTGGATTGTGGGCAGCAAGGCAAACCCCGGCTATAAGATCGGCTGGCTCATCATCGTGCTGGGGCTAATGCCCTTCGGCTCGCTGGCCTATCTGCTGCTGGGCGGCAACCATCTGTCTGCTTTCAATCAGCGCCGTCTGCGCTCTATGGAGCGGAAGATCCGCCGGAACCTGGGAGCCGAATGCGGCCGCTCCGCCTCCCTGGGGGAGCTGATGGGGGAGGATGCGGCGTGCATGGCCCGCTATCTGGAGCAGACCACCTCCTGCCCCGTCTACGGCAATACCCGCACCAAATACTACCCTCTGGGGGACGACTGCTACGACGATATCCTGGAGGCACTGCGGGGGGCAGAACGCTATATCTTCATCGAGTATTTCATCATCGAGGAGGGCAAGCTGTGGAACTCAGTGCTGGATATCGTCAAGGAAAAGGTGAAGGACGGCGTAGAGGTTCGGGTGATCTATGACGATATTGGCTCCATTTCCACCCTGCCTGGGGACTATCCGGTAAAGCTGGAGCAGATGGGCATCCACTGCCGGGTGTTCAACCGGTTTGTGCCGGTGGTGTCCCTGCGGCAGAACAACCGAGATCACCGGAAGTATATGATCATCGACGGTCGGGTGGCCTTCACCGGCGGGATCAACATGGCGGACGAGTACATCAACGTGAAGCGCCGGTTCGGCCACTGGAAGGACTCCGCCATCCGGCTGGAGGGGGACGCGGTGTGGTCTATGGCAGTGTCCTTCCTGTCCATGTGGGACTTCACCAACAGCGAGGAGGAGCACTTTACCCCCTTCCGCCCCGCCCCCGCCCATGGGGGTGCCGTGGGCTATGTCCAACCCTACCATGACTGCCCCTGGGATAACGAGGCGGTGGGCCAGTCGGTGTATCTCCACCTGATCTACCGGGCCAAACGGTACGTCTATATCACCACCCCCTACCTTGTCATCGACTATTCGCTGACGATGGCCCTCACCACCGCCGCCAAGTCGGGGGTGGACGTGCGGATCATCACCCCCCATATTCCGGACAAAAAGACAGTATTTGAGATGACCCGCTCTTACTATGAGGAGCTGGTGGAGGCGGGGGTACAGATCTTCGAGTATGAGCCCGGGTTCATCCACGCCAAGAACTTTGTGGTGGACGACCTGTGGGCCACGGTGGGGACGGTGAATCTGGATTACCGCAGTATGTTTCTTCACTTTGAGAACGGCGTGCTGCTGTATGGCACCCCGTCGGTGGCAGACATCCGGGACGATTTCCTGGACACCCAGGCGAAAAGCCTGCTGGTGACGCTGGAGGACTGCCGGTCTATTTCGCTGGTTCATCGGACGTTCCGGGATCTGCTCCGGCTGTTCGCGCCGCTGCTGTGAGCAGGGGCGGGGGCGGCGGACGGGGATGGCCTGTCCACCGCTCTTTCGGGCCGTTTTGCGGAAGAAACGGGTCGGGAGGCTTGACAAAGCGGGGTTTGTGGTGTATGATGTGCAAGTGTCCCGAGAGGGACGGCAGGCTGGTATAGCTCAGTCGGTAGAGCAGCTGATTCGTAATCAGCAGGTCGTGTGTTCGAGTCACATTACCAGCTCCAGCTCAGAAATTCCCACCACCGTTCCGTTTCCGCCTTCGGCGAAAACTGCACTCTGGTGGGAATTTCTTCGCTTCCAACCGCGACCCGCTGCGCTGGGCTCGCGGTTGGGTTAGACGGGGAACGAAAAGAAAGACACGCGGCAGCGTGTCTTTCTTTTTGGGTTCCGGCGGACTCCGTCCGCCTCCACCCTTCGGAGATTTCAATGCTCGGGCGAAGTGAATTCGCCCTGCGCAATTCTCCGCCGCCTATAGCGGCTCCGAATTTACGCCGCACTTGCGACGCGGCCCAGAAGGGCCGAAGAAAGACACGCCGGCGGCGTGTCTTTCTTTTTCTTATTACAGTCCAGGGGCGCTTTCCGTTTCCTCACTCAAATTCCACCGTCCCCGGCGGCTTCGCGGTGATGTCGTACAGCACCCGGTTGACCCCCTTCACCTCGTTGACGATGCGCACGCTCACCCGATCCAGCAGCTCATAGGGGATCCGGGCCCAGTCCGCCGTCATGAAGTCGTCGGTGGTCACCGCCCGCAGAGCTATGGCGTAGTCGTACGTCCGGCCGTCCCCCATCACCCCCACGGAGCGCATATTGGTCAGCGCCGCGAAAAACTGATTCAGCCGCCTGTCCTCCCCTGCCCGGGCCATCTCCTCCCGGAAGATGGCGTCCGCCTCCTGGAGCAGCTTCAACTTATCCCGGGTGACCTCGCCGATCACCCGGATGGCCAGCCCCGGCCCGGGGAAGGGCTGCCGGGCCACCAGATACTCCGGCAGGCCCAGCTCCCGGCCAAGCTGCCGCACCTCGTCCTTGAACAGCATCCGCAGGGGCTCCACAATCTCCTTAAAGTCCACATAGTCGGGCAGGCCGCCCACGTTGTGGTGGCTCTTGATCACCGCCGCGTTCCCGGCCCCCGACTCGATCACGTCGGGATAGATGGTGCCCTGGGCCAGGAAGTCCACGGCGCCGATCCGTTTGGCCTCCTCCTCAAATACCCGGATGAACTCCTCGCCGATGATCTTCCGCTTGCGCTCTGGCTCCTCCACCCCGGCCAGCCGGGACAGAAACCGATCCGCTGCGTCCACCCGGATGAAGTTCATGGCCCGCCGGGAGAATACCTGCTCCACCTGATCCCCCTCGTCCTTGCGCAGCAGACCGTGATCCACAAACACACAGGTGAGCTGCGGGCCCACCGCCTCCGCCAGCAGGGCCGCCGCCACCGACGAATCCACCCCGCCGCTCAGGGCCAGCAGCACCTTCCCGTCCCCGATCCGCTCCCGCAAGGCCTGGACAGCGGTGCGGCGGTAGTCCCCCATCACCCAGTCCCGGCGGGCGTGGCATACGTCGCAGAGAAAGCGGCGGATCATATCCGTACCGTGCCGGGTGTGGTTCACCTCCGGGTGGAACTGCACGCCATAGAACCCCCGGGCCTCATCGGCGATGGCCACGTTGGGACATGCGGCGGAGCGGGCCGTGATCCGGAAGCCCTCCGGCACCCGCTCCATGTAGTCCCCGTGGCTCATCCAGGTGACGCCCGTGGACTCCACATCCCGGAACAAGGGACAGTCCGTGTCAAACTGGGTGTCCGTTTTGCCGTACTCCCGGGCGGCATCCTGCTGGGCGGGCACCACCCGCCCCCCCAGTAGGTGCGCCATGAGCTGGCATCCGTAGCAGATGCCCAGAATGGGCACGCCCCAGGTGAAGATGTCCGGATCCAGTTGGGGGAATTCGTCCAGATAAACCGAGTTGGGGCCCCCGGTGAGGATGAGCCCGATGGGCTCCAGAGCCCGCAGCTCCTCCAGGGGCGTGGAGCAGGGCTTTACCTCGCAGTATACCCCGCACTCCCGCACCCGGCGGGCGATGAGCTGATTATACTGCCCTCCGAAATCCAGCACAATGACCGTCTGATGGCCCATACCTTCCGCTCCTTTACGCAACGGCGGCCCGCCTGACAGACCGCCGCTTCCAAGTTTTTACCGCCAGAGAAAATCGTCCAGCTCCCCGGCCTGATACACCACATTCCCCTCGTGCTTTTCCTCGTCTCGAACCGGGAGGAAGGGATCCAGCACCGTAATCCGCCTGCCGCACTGGGGGCAGCGGTACTGGATGGCGCCGCAGGCATACATACCCGAGGGGATGTCCGCCTTCCGCTCTACCGGGTACAGGTTTTTCCGGTAGTAATCCGGCTCCTTTCGCTCCACATAATGGCCCACTGACACATTGGGCAGGGCGAACAGCCGCTTGTGGAGCTTTTCCATGGCACACTTGCAGTCCCGGCACCAGTCGTCCTCCAGCCGGCGCAGCCACCTGTCAATCAATCCCATGATGCAGTTCCGCCGCCTCCTTGGCCTCCGCCAACACCTGCACCCACATATCCGCCTTGGAGATGCCGGTCAGCACGTGTTCATCGTTCATCTTCCACCTCTGGTTGGAGGTGAAGGTATTCACCCGGATCTTGATGCCGTCGATGAGAAACAGGAAGCTCACCCGGCTGGTGCCCCGCATAAAGCCGGAGCCGGCGGCGCCGTCGTCCGTCCAAGCCTTACTCACCCGATCGGCGGACAAAAGGAAGGGTTCAAAGGGATTCCAGAAGAATAGCAGGGCAATCTTCCCCCGTCGTATGTCCACCACCACCACCTGACTGCTGCCATAGAAGGTCTGGTTGCGGGTAAAACCCTGCGCATCCAGCTGCTTTTCCATGGCCTTTTTCTTCAGCCGCCAGATCAGGGTGGGCCCAAAGATCCACCAGATCACGGACACCGCCGTAGGACACATAAGGAAGATCACAGCGCCCACGCCCCCCTCGCGGAACCAGGTAGCCCCGATATAGCCCATCCCGAAGATCAACACCAGAGGAACGAGGATGGTCAGCAGCAGATAGGCAGGATTGATCTTTTTGACAGTCTTTTGGTTCATCGTGCAGCTCTCTCCTTCTTTATCGGACATGATCGGCGCCCCCGCGCCGGAATCACAGGGTCAGTCCCACTCGCTTTGGGGCTTCTCCTCGCCCTTTTTCCTCCTCGGAGGAAAGAAACAGGGAAACACCCCCAGCCTGGCACCCAGCCAGTGAAAAAATGGGAAGCACAGGAAAATGGAGATCACCTGAGCAGTGCCTGTATAATGCTTGATATAGTCCTCCTCCGTCATCTTCCCGCCCACGCCCAGCATATCCACATAAAAATCGGTGCGGCTGAGGGGGATACCATAGCTGATCTGATCCATAAACATCTTGCTTTCGGTCAGATCCGCATACACCACCCTGCCCACCGGCAGGGTGTGGTCACTGGTGTAGTAGTCTCCCTCCTGCTGAACGTTCTCCATGTTGATCCGGGCGGCTACCACCTCTCCGGAGGGCAGCGTCACCGCATAAGTATAGATTCCATCGTAATAGCCCGCCCCCCGGTTCCGGTACTCGATGCCGTGGGATACGATGGTAAATACGTCGTGGCTGAGGATATCTTCAATACTCTGAACGCGGAACACGTCCGCCCCTGCCCTGCCACCCACATCGCCCTCTGCCACGGTATGCTCCTCCACATACTGCTCATAAGCGCCGTCCAGCAGCGTCTCCGTGAGCTTTACCACCCCAAGGCTCACCCCAAAAGCCAGCAGCAGGCACAGCCAGATATCAAACCGCAGCCGCCTGTAGCGCATCTGGGATTCCTCCTCCGGAACCGGAAAACGCTCTGGCCCTCAATCGTTTTTCCGGCAAATTTTCCCGCCCATATATTTTACCGTATCTCCACCCAAAAAACAAGGTAGAGATTTCCCACTTTTTGCGGGATTGAACAAACCTGCAAATTAGAGCACAGCTGGGGCATATCCCTGCCCTGCCTCGGGCAAACTGAGCGGGCGGCCATGGCCAAGGCCCGGCCGCAGCCGGGAAACGAGGTGTTTTTTGTGTTTGTGGTACTCATACGCACCGTGGTGCTCTACCTTTTTATCATCGTGGGCATCCGGCTGCTGGGCAAGCATCAGATCGGCCAACTGGAGCCCTCCGAGCTGGTGCTCACCCTGATCATCGCGGATCTGGCCTCCGTCCCCATGCAGGACAACGGGATCCCCCTGCTGTCCGGGCTGATCCCCATCGTGGTGCTGCTGGCCCTGTCGGCCACGCTGTCGGTGCTGTGCACCAAGTCCCTGGGTTTCCGAGCGCTGCTATGTGGCAAACCCTCGGTGGTGGTGGAAAATGGAAAGGTGCTCCAGCGGGAGCTGGAGCGCAGCCGCCTCACCATCGACGAGCTGCTGGAGGAGCTGCGGATGCAGGGTTACACCGACATCCAAACCATCAAGTTTGCCCTGCTGGAGACCAACGGTCAGCTGTCCGTGCTGCCCTACGCGGCGGAAAAGCCCGCCACCGCCGCCCAAGTGGGAGTGTCCACCCAAGAGACCGGCCTGCCGGTGGTGCTGGTGAGCGATGGCCGGCTGCTGGAGCACAACCTGAAGGGTCGAGGCTATGAGGAGGTCTGGCTGGAAAAACAGCTGGCCGCCCACGGCCTCACCTCCCACCGCCAGGCCTTCCTGCTCACGGTGGACGAGACGGGGAACACCTACTGTGTCCCGAAGAAGGGGGCGACGGCGTGAGGCGGCTGTATGTACCCCTGGGCCTGCTGGTTTTGCTGGCGGTTTTGTGCACGGTTCACACCATCTATCTGGATCACTTCACCGGGGAGCTGTCCGGCCTCCTCTCCCAGGCCCAGGAGCGGGTGGAGCGGGAGGACTGGGAGGAGGCGGATCGGCTCACCCGGCAGGCCAAGGAGATCTGGGTGGAGCATGAGGGCTACCTCCACACCACCCTGCGCCACGCCGACATCGACGCCATTCTGATCTCCTTTGACGAGGCCCTGGCCTTTTTGCGGGCGGGGGAGCGGCAGAGCGCGGAGTATGCGGCGGTGAACGCGCGGCTTATCACCCAGATCGGGCTGCTGCTGGAGTCGGAGCTGCCCAGCCTGACGAATCTGCTATAGGTTATAAGAATACCCCCGCGGTTGGCGGGGGTATTCTTCACAGCTCCGGCGAGTGGAACAGATCCGGATCCTGCCAGTGATCCAGATCGACGCCCTCCCTGGGGGGCGTGGCCTGGGGCCCCGCCTGAATCCGCCCTGCCACCAGGCTGGACAGATCCTCATAGGGCGGTTCCCGGTACTGGGGATCCCGGCTCACCTGGGCCGGATCGTTGTCTCCTCTGCGCTTCATGGGCCTTCCTCCTCAAAAAAGGAGCGGGAGGCGCAGCCCCCCGCTCCCGCCGGTGTCAGGCGATGGCGCGTCCGCGCCGCCGTCTTAGTAGCCCCGGCCGTTGGAATTCTTGTTCTCGGAATTCTGCTGCTTCTTGTTCTCGGGAGTCTGCTGCTTCTTATTCTCAGGGGTCTGCTGCTTTTTGTTCTCGGGGTTCTGCTGCTTCTTGTTGTCAGGGCAGTTGTTCATTGTTATCACCTCACGCAGCACAGTATGCCACGCCCTCGCCCCAGTTATACGTCCAGGAAAATTTTTTCAAAAAAAGGATACCATAACCGGGACAGTTATGATATAATTTTCTTAATGAGCTCGCGCCCTGACAAAGAAAGGATGGATGCCGCCGTGAAATGTCCGTACTGCGCCCAGTTGGAGAGCAAGGTTGTGGATTCCCGCCCCGCCGACGAGGGAAGCAGCATCCGCCGCCGCCGGGAGTGTCTGGCCTGCCGGAAGCGGTTCACCACCTATGAGATCGTGGAGAGCCTGCCCCTGATGGTGATCAAGCGGGACGGCAGCCGGCAGGCGTTCGACAAGAGCAAGCTGCTGGGCAGTATGCTCAAGTCCTGCGAGAAGCGCTCGGTGTCCATGTCCACCCTGGAGGGGATCGCCAACGAAATTGAGCAGTCCCTGCAAAATGAGATGGTGCGGGAGGTGCCCAGCACTGAGATCGGTGAACTGGTGATGGAGAAGCTGAAGGATGTGGACGAGGTATCCTATGTCCGCTTCGCCTCGGTGTACCGCCAGTTCAAGGACATCAACACCTTTATGACAGAACTCACCCGGCTGCTGGAGGAGAAGTGAGCCGTACATACCACAGACGAAACCGCGCGGAGGGCAGGCCCTCCGCGCGATTTTTCAGCTGTTTTCCCGGGTGCCGCCGTCTTCCGCCTCCTCCCGGCGCAGCCGCTCCCGCTCGGCCTGGCTGAGACGGTGGTAGCTGGGGGCCATGGCGGCGGCGGACACCAGCCGCCCCTCCCGGGCCAGACCCAGGGCACACCGGGCCACCCCCCAGGCGGTCTGGTACAGCAGGTGGGGCGGCATGACGATACAGGGCAGGCCCTGCCCCTCCAGCGCCCTTTGCGCCAGATGAGCCCCATCCCCCACCAGGGTCTGGGGCTTTCCAGAGGCTTGCACCTCCTCCACCAGCTCGTCAAGCCCCATGGCCCTGTCCGGAGTGAGGCGCTTCAACGTCCCGTTTTCCGCCAGGAAGCGGGCGCAGTACACCTGGTTCCGGCGGGCGTCCATGGCGGCGCAGATCTCCCCACCCAGGTGGGCGCACTGCCACGCCATGGACTTTAGGGTGGAGCAGGGGGCGCAGGGCTTGTCCCCCGGCCAGGCCAGCCCCTTGGCCGCCGCCACGCCGATGCGCACCCCCGTGAAGGAGCCCGGGCCCGCCGCCACTGCGATCACGTCCATCTCGTCCAGCGTCAGGCCGGTGTTCTTCAGCAGGTCAGCCACCATAGGCATAAGGGTGGCGGAGTGGGTCAGTCCGCTGTTCTGAAAGGACTGGGCCAGCAGCGTTTCGTCCTCGGTGACGGCCACGGAGGCGGTGATCGCCGAGCTCTCCAGCGCCAGGATTTTCACAGCTCCACCCCCTCGATCTCGAGGATCCGGTCGTCCTCCCCGTCCCCTCGACGGATGGATACCCGCACCGCGTCCGGCTCGATGGCCTCCGCCACATTCTCACTCCACTCCACGGCACAGATCCCACCCCGGGCCAGATAGTCCTCCCAGCCGATGTGGAACAGCTCGTCGGCGTCCCCCAGCCGGTACATATCAAAATGAAACAAGGGCAGACGACCCCCCTCGTACTCGTTGACGATGGTGAAGGTGGGGCTGGTCACCCGCTCCTCCACCCCCAGCGCCCGGGCCATGCCGGACACGAAGGCGGTCTTGCCCGCCCCCAGATCGCCGGTGAAAGCCACCACCGTGCCCCCGTCCAATGCGTCCGCCAGGCGGCCGCCCAGAGCCTCCGTCTCCTCGCGGCTGTGGGTGACAAATTCCATTGCGCTCACTTCCCGTAATAAGTTAAGTTTTTCAAAACTCATGCAAAACAGTATAGCATATCCTGACGGAATGTGCTATACTAATTTGCAGTTTTGCCGGGAAGGGGGCCGCGCCGTGCAGCCGACGCGCACACTCAGAGAATTTTTCAAAAAGGGCGACGTGCTCCTGCTGGTGCTGTGCATCATTGCCAGCCTCATGGGTCTGGCCCTCATCTACTCCGCCACCCGGTATGACAGGGATCTGGCCGACTCCGCCAAGAAACAGGCCCTGTTTTTGTGCATGGGCGTTGTGGCCTACGTGTGGGTCACCTTTATTGACATTGAGTACCTGATGGAGAAGTGGTGGCGGGTGTTCCTGCTGCTGGGACTATTCGTCATCGCCCTTATCAAGCCCTTCGGCCGGATGGCCGGCGGTAACAAGAGCTGGGTGTTCCTCCCCGTCATCGGCAACTATTTCGGCTTCCAGCCCGGGGAGATCGCCAAGCTGTCCTACATCGTGGTGCTGGCCTGGATGATCAACAAGGAACGCCCCCGGGGGCTGGGCCGGTTCCCCGCCCTGGTCAAGTACCTCCTCCTCACTGGCGTATTTTCCGGTTCGCTGGCGGTGCTGTCCGGCGACTGGGGCATGGTGATCGTCTACCTGTTCATCTTCGTGTCCATGGCCTGGGTGGCCGGGGTGAGCAAATGGTGGTTCATCGGGGTGGGTGCGCCCGCGGTGGGGGGCGTGGTTTTTCTGTGGCATTTCATCCTTCCCCGGCTGGACAAGCTCTGGAACGACTACCGCATCATGCGCTTCCGGGTGGTGGTGGAGCACTGGAAGGGGAACAACCTGGATCCCGCGGACGCGGGCTGGCAGCAGAACCAGACCCTGGCCGCCATCGGCTCGGGGCAGCTCACCGGAATGGGGTGGCTGAAGGGCGTCAAAACCCAGTCCCTTCGGGAGGGGGTGCTGCCCGCCCGGCACACCGACAACATCTTCGCCGTGTGCGGGGAGGAGTTTGGGCTCATCGGCTGCTGCGTGGTACTGCTGGTGCTGCTGGCCATCATTTTGCGGTGCGTGTGGGTGTCCCGCCGGGCCAAGAGCCATATGTCCGCCTATATTGCCATGGGCATCGCCGGGATGCTGATGATCCAGACTATCATCAACGTGTCCATGAACCTATATCTCGGGCCGGTGATCGGCCTGACCCTGCCCTTCTTCAGCTACGGCGGCTCGTCCACCCTGACGCTGTTCATCGCCATGGGGCTGGTGTCCGGCATCAAGATGCGGCCCCTGCCCAGCTGGCTCAAGGATCGAAGTCAATTATAAACCTCCGCGCCCTTCCTGTTTCTTTGAAACGGGAAGGGCGCTTTTTGACAGAAAGGGAACCCAGTCAAAGCCCAGCGAAGCGGGTTTGGCTGGGAAAGGAGGCACAGCGGAATGAGTGAGCTTTCGCCGAAAGCGGAAGCAAAGGATATGCAGCTTGCGACGACACGGCCCGCATATTTTTGCGCGGTTGTGTCAAAGCTATCCTTACATTCTAAAAAGAGGAGGCTTTCCCCGTGAAATCCCGCACCATAATCCTGTCCCTGTGTCTGGCCGGGGCGCTGGCTCTGCCCGCTATGGCCCTGACCAGCTCCACCGCCGACGTGGAGAACAACCCACCCATCGCGGAAAACCTAACGCTAAAAACCTACAAAGGTGTGGCCATCGCCAGTCGCTTTGCCGCCGTGGATCCGGAGGGCGATCTGGTGGCCTTCCAGGTGGTGGACAGCCCCGCCCGGGGCCAAGTGACCCTGGACGAGAACGACCCCGCCGCCTTCTGGTACACTCCTTACGAGGGCAAGAAGGGCAAGGACAGCTTCACCTACGTGGCCATCGACGACAAGGGTAACCAGTCCGAGCCCGCCACGGTGAAAATCACCATCGAGAAGCAGAAAACTGCGGTGACCTACTCCGATCTGGACGGCAACTCCGCCCACTACGCAGCCCTGCGTCTGGCGGAGGCGGGCGTTTACACCGGGCGCAGAGTGGGCGACCTCTACTGCTTTGAGCCGGAGGGCGTGTTCTCCCGGGAGGAGTTCCTCACCATGGCCATGACCGCGGCGGGAGAGACCCCGCTGGAGAACGTGTCCCTCACCGGGTTTTATGATGACAGCGACATCTCCGCCTGGGCCAAGGGCTACGTGTCCGCCGCCCTGATCCAGGGCACCGTGGAGGGCAGCCCCAACCAGGCGGGCCAGGTGGTGTTCAACGCCAGCGGCCCCGTCACCCGGGCCCAGGCTGCGGTGATCCTGGATCGCCTGCTGGCCACCGGGGACGTGGCTACCTCCGCCGCCTTCTCCCAGGACACTGTCCCCGCGTGGGCCTACCAGGCGGCGGTGAACATGGAGGCGGTGTCGGTGCTGGCCGGCGGAACCGACCTGTCCCAGACGCTGAACCGGGGCGAGGCGGCGGAGATGCTGTCCGCTATGCTGGACGTGCTGGAGTCCCGGGACACCAGCAGGTGGTTCTGGTAAGAAGCGCGGAGCCGTCGTGAGCAGCGGGCTAAGTCCGGAGCGGAGCGGAAATCAGGAGGGGCCGCAGGCCCCGGAAGATTTCTGCGGAGTCGGAGAACTTAGACCGCGTCGCGAACAGGCGCAGCGCGACAACGCAGAAGCGCGGAGCCGTCACAACCGCTTGACAGACCCGCTGAAAAGCGCCGCTTTTCAGCGGGTCTTGCTTTGCCGAGGCGCATGACATGGCCGGGCCGCGGCCCTCATATTTTACATGGATTTTACAAGACTCCCCTTTTGCTTTTTACCTGACGGCGGTATCCTCTTTTCGTAGCCAAAGCTTGAAAGGAGAATTAAAATCATGAAAAAATTTGCAGCTCTTGCACTGGCCGCCGTCCTTACCCTGTCCACGCTGGCCGGATGCTCCCGGAAGATGTCCGGCACCGTGGCCACCGACGGCTCCACCTCCATGGAAGACGTCATCGGCGCCCTGGGCGAGGCGTTCCAGAACGAAAATTCCGGCGTCACCTTTACTTACAACCCCACCGGCTCCGGCTCCGGCATCCAGGCTGTCCAGGAGGGCCGCTGCGACATCGGACTCAGCAGCCGCAATCTGAAGGACGAGGAGATCGCCGGCGGCCTCACCGCCACCGTTTTGGCCCTGGACGGCATCGCGGTGATTGTCCACCCGGACAACCCGGTCTCCGACCTGGACGTGGATACCATCGCCAAGCTCTACACCGGCGAGATCACCAACTGGAAGGACGTGGGCGGAACTGACGCCGAGATCGTCCTCATCGGCCGGGAGGCGGGCAGCGGCACCCGGGACGGCTTTGAGTCCATCATCGACGCCGAGGGCAAGTGCCAGTACCGTCAGGAGCTGACCTCCACCGGCAATGTGGTCACCGCCGTCTCCCAGAACCCGGACGCCATCGGCTATGCCTCCCTGTCCAGCCTTAGCGATAGCGTAAAAGCCCTGTCAGTGGGAGGCGTGGCCCCCTCCGAGGCGACCGTGAAGGATGGCAGCTACCCCATCCAGCGCCCCTTCGTCCTGGTGACTAAGGCGGATACCTCCCTCTCCGAAGCGGCCCAGGCGTTCTTTGACTTCGCGACTTCCCCGAACGCCGCCGAGCTGATCTCCAAGGCCGGCGCGGTGCCGGCCAACTAAATCCACCAGAGAGCGGCGGCGGAACGAACCGCCGCCGCTCCCATATGACAGGAGGCGATGATGATGCGAAAGCGTCAACAGCTTGTCGAGACGGTTATCCACGGGATTTTCCTGCTTTTGGGGCTGATTACGGTGGGCTGTGTACTGCTCATTACGATATATCTTATCATCTCCGGCATCCCCGCCATCCGGCGGATCGGCCTGGTTGACTTCCTGCTGGGGGACACCTGGGCGTCCACGGCGGCGGAGCCCTCCTTCGGCATCCTGCCCTTCATCCTCACCAGCATTTATGGCACCGCGGGGGCCATCCTGTTCGGGGTGCCGGTGGGCTTTCTGACAGCGGTCTATCTGGCCAAGCTGGCCCCGCCCAAGGTCAAGGCCGTGCTGGAGGGGGCGGTAAGCCTGCTGGCGGGCGTCCCGTCGGTGGTGTACGGCCTGGTGGGTATGCTGGTGCTGGTGCCGGGCATCCGGAAACTGTTCCACGTCCCCGACGGGGCCAGCCTGCTGGCGGCCATCGTCGTGCTGGCCATCATGATCCTGCCCTCCATCATCAAGGTGTCCGTCACTGCCCTGGAGGCGGTGCCCCAGGAGTATGAGGACGCCTCCCTGGCCCTGGGCGCCACCCCGGTGGAGACCTATTTCCGGGTGTCCGCCCCGGCGGCCCGCAGCGGCATCGCGGCGGCGGTGGTGCTGGGGGTGGGCCGGGCCATCGGAGAGGCCATGGCGGTGATGATGGTGTCGGGCAACGTGCCCAATATGCCCGCCCTGTTCCAGAGCGTCCGCTTCCTCACCACCGCCGTGGCCAGCGAGATGGCCTATTCCAGCGCCGGCAGCCTTCAGCGGCAGGCCCTATTTTCCATTGCCCTGGTGCTTTACCTGTTCATCCTGCTCATCAACGCCGCGCTGAATTTCTTCCTGAAGCGGGACAAGGAGGGCTGAGATCATGCAAAACGGCTCTATTTCCACGGTCAGAAAGCTCTATATCGGCTTGATGAAAGTCCTCATGCTCCTGTCGGCGGCCGTCACCTGCGGCGTCGCCCTGTTTCTCATCGGCTTCGTGCTGGTCAAGGGCGTCCCCAGCATCACCTGGGAGCTGCTGTCTACCAGGCCCAGCTATCTGGAGGACACCATCGGCATCCTGCCCGACATTCTGAACACGGTATACATCATCGTCGCCACCCTGCTGATCGTCCTCCCCCTGGGGGTGGGTGCAGCCATCTATCTGACGGAATACGCCCGGAATAAGCGGCTGGTGGCCGTCATTGAATACGCGGCGGAAACCCTGTCCGGCATCCCGTCCATCATCTTCGGGCTGGTGGGGATGCTGCTGTTCGCCAACAGCTTCGGCTCCTGCCTGCTGGCCGGGGCCCTGACTCTGGTCATCATGAACCTGCCTACCGTCATGCGCACAGCCCAGGAGAGCTTGAAAACCGTACCCCAGAGCTACCGAGAAGGTGCCTTCGGCCTGGGAGCGGGAAAGTGGCGGGTGGTGCGCACGGTGGTGCTCCCTGGCTGCGTGGACGGGGTGGTCACCGGATGCATCCTGTCGGCGGGCCGCATTCTGGGCGAGAGCGCGGCACTGCTGTTTACCGCGGGGTTTGCCCATACCCTCAACGGATTTTTCACCGGCCTGGGCAGTCCTGGGGCCACCCTGACCGTGGCGCTGTACCTCTACGCCAATGAGCCCCGCCCCGGCGCGGCGGAGGCGTCCTTCGCCATCGCCGCCATTTTGATGGCGCTGACGCTGGCAATCAATTTGGCCGCCGCGCTGGCGGGCCGGTACTTCAAGAAAAGGAGCGCGCTATGAACGGCATCATCACGGCAAAAGACCTGTGCCTGTGGTACGGCGAAACCCAGGCGCTGAAAAACATCGACATCGACATACCAGAGAACAGCATCACCGCCTTCATCGGCCCCTCGGGCTGCGGCAAGTCCACTTTTCTAAAAACGCTGAACCGGATGAACGACCTGATCCCAGGGGTGCGGATCACCGGCGAGGTGCGGTACGGGGAGCGGGATATCTACGCCCCCGGCCTGGACGTGAACCTGCTGCGCAAGGAGATCGGCATGGTGTTCCAGAAGCCCAACCCCTTCCCCATGAGCATCTACGACAACATCGCCTATGGCCCCCGCACCCACGGCGTCAAAAACAAGGCCAAACTGGACGATATCGTGGAGCGTTCCCTGCGGGACGCGGCCATCTGGGACGAGGTGAAGGATCGGCTGAAGAAAAACGCCCTGGGCCTGTCCGGAGGGCAGCAGCAGCGGCTTTGCATCGCCCGGGCCCTGGCGGTAGAGCCCAAGGTTTTGCTGATGGATGAGCCCACCAGCGCCCTGGATCCCATCTCCACCTCCAAGATCGAGGAGCTTGCAATCCAACTGAAAGAGCGGTACACTATTGTCATTGTCACCCACAATATGCAGCAGGCGGCGCGCATCTCCGACCGCACGGCGTTTTTCCTGCTGGGGGAGCTGATCGAGTGCGGCGAGACGGAACAGCTGTTCTCCCAGCCGGAGTGCCAAAAAACCGAGGACTATATCACGGGGAGGTTCGGATGATGAGCAGGCAAAAAGCCGCCCGCAGGGCGGCTCCAAACCAGAGCGGAGTTCACCCTGACGAGGGGAGGTTCGGAGGATGAGAATCAGATTTGACGAGCAGCTCGCCCGCCTGAATACGGAGCTGATTCAGATGGGGGCGCTGTGCGAGCAGGCCATCTCCCAGGCAGCCAAGGCCCTGGAGGAGGGTGACCGCGCTCTGGCGGAGCAGGTCAGGCCGCTGGAGAGCGAGATCGATCAGATGGAGCGGGACATTGAGACCCTCTGCCTGAAGCTGCTGCTCCAGCAGCAGCCGGTGGCCCGGGATCTGCGGCAGATCTCCGCCGCCATGAAGATCATCACCGACATGGAGCGCATCGGGGATCAGGCGGCGGACATCGCCGAGATCATCCAGGCCATGCTGGCCCAGGGGTATGTGCCCGAGGACGTGGGCCACATCCGGGAGATGGCGTCGGAGGTCATCCAGATGGTCACCCAGAGCGTGGACTCCTACGTGCGGAAGGACACGTTGTGCGCCAGGCGGGTCATCGCCCACGACGACGTGGTGGACAAGTGCTTTGACCGGGTCAAGCAGGTGCTGATCCAGGAGATCGCCGCCGACCCCGCCTGCGGCGAGCACGCCCTCGACCTGCTGATGATCGACAAATACCTGGAACGCATTGGGGATCACGCGGGCAACATCGCCAAATGGGTGATCTTCGCCGTGACAGGCGGACATGAAGGAGAGACACTATGATCTGGTGCGTAGAGGATGACGCCAGCATCCGGGACATCGAGCTCTACACCCTGCGCTCCACCGGCTTCGAGGCCAGGGGCTTTGAGGACGGCGGAACGTTCCTGACGGCGCTGGAGACGGAGCGGCCCCAGCTTGTGGTGCTGGACGTCATGCTGCCAGGGCTGGACGGCGTGGAGGTGCTGCGGCGGATGAAGGCGTCCCCCCGGTTCGCCCCCATTCCCGTGATCATGGCCACCGCCAGGGGCGCGGAATACGACAAGGTACAGAGCTTGGATCTGGGCGCGGACGATTACTTGGTCAAGCCCTTCGGCATGATGGAGCTGGTGTCCCGGGTAAAGGCCGTCCTGCGCCGCTGCCAGCCCGCCCCCGAGGACAGGCCGCTCACCGCTGGGGGCCTGACGCTGGATCCGGAGGAGCGGACGGTCACCGCCGACGGGGCCCGCGTCTCCCTCACCTACAAAGAGTTTGAGCTGCTGCGGCTGTTCCTCTCCCGTCCGGGCGCCGCCTTCACCCGGGAACAGCTTCTGTCCGCCGTCTGGGGAATGGACTACGCCGGCGAGACCCGGACGGTGGATATGCACATCAAGACCCTCCGGCAGAAACTGGGAGACTGCGGCGGGATGATTGAGACGGTGCGCCATGTGGGCTACCGGCTGGAGGCGAGGACATGACGAAAAAAATCTTTCGTGCCATCCTGCTGGCAGCGGTTTCCGTCCTGCTGGCCAGCCTGGTGATCATCCTGGGCTGCCTGTACGACTACTACAGAGCCGTTCAGGAAAAGCAGCTCCAGGACGAGCTCCGCCTGGCCTCCTACGGGGTGGAGGCCGGCGGGAGCGGCTATCTGGAGCGGCTGGCCTCCCCCCATCCCTTCCAGGCCATCGCGGACTACCGCCTGACCTGGATCGCCGACGACGGCACGGTGCTGTTCGACACCCACGTCCCGGTGGAGGAGCTGGAAAACCACGGGGATCGGGCCGAGGTTCGGGAGGCCCTGTCCAACGGGGAGAGCGGCGGCGTCCGCTACTCCGCGACGCTGACCCAGCGCACCCTGTACTTTGCCCGGCGGCTGGCGGACGGCACCGTGCTGCGCATCTCCATCAGCCAGCTCACAGTGTTCGCCCTGGCCATGGGAATGCTCCAGCCCATTCTACTCACCGCGGTGCTGGCGGCCGTCCTCTCCGCCCTGCTGGCCCACCGGATGGCCAAGAGCATCGTGGCCCCGCTGAACCGGCTGGATCTGGACAAACCGCTGGAAAACGACGCCTATGAGGAGCTGTCCCCCCTTCTGGGCCGCATCCATCAGCAGCACCGGCAGATCGAGGCCCAGCTCCGGGAGCTGAGGCGGAAAACCGAGGAATTTGAGCAGATCACGGAGAATCTCAGCGAAGGGCTTGTCCTGCTGGACAAAAAAAGCCGCGTCCTGAGCATCAACCCCGCCGCCCGCCGGCTCTTTCACACCGGCAGCGCCTGTATTGGCAAGGAGTTTCTCATGGTAGATCGCGGCCACGAGATCAATCTGGCCATTCAGACCGCGCTGGAGGGGGGCTACAGCGAGATCCGAGCTGTGCGGGACGACCGGGAGTATCAGATTCACGTCAGCCAGATCACCGCGGAGGGCGCGGCGGCGGGGACGGTGCTGCTGGCCTTCGACGTGACGGAGCAGGCCGCCGCCGAGCGCAGCCGCCGGGAGTTCACCGCCAACGTGTCCCACGAGCTGAAAACCCCCCTGCAGTCCATCCTGGGCAGCGCCGAGCTGCTGGAGAACGGCCTGGTCAAGCAGGAGGACATTCCCCGGTTTGTGGGCGTCATCCGCACGGAGGCGGCGCGGCTGGTGGCGCTGGTGGAGGATATCATCCACCTGTCCCAGCTGGACGAGGGCGTCGCGCTGCCGAAGGAGCAGGTGGAACTCTTGGAGCTTGCGGACAGCGCGGCCTCCGCCCTGCGGGAGCGGGCGGAGGAGCGGCGGGTCTCCATCGCCGTCACCGGCCAGGCCCCGCCGGTATACGGGGTGCGGAGCTTCCTGTACGAGCTGCTCTACAACCTCATCGACAACGGGATCAAGTACAACGTGGACGGCGGCACGGTGGAGGCCATGCTGTCGGCGGCGGACGGCGGCGGGGCCTGCGTCCGCGTCCGGGACACCGGCATCGGCATACCGCCGGAGTACCACTCCCGTGTGTTCGAGCGGTTTTTCCGGGTGGACAAGAGCCGCTCCAAGGCCTCCGGCGGCACCGGCCTGGGGCTGTCCATCGTCAAGCATATCGCGCAATACCACCACGCGGAGCTGACCCTGCACAGCACGCCCGGGGAGGGCACCGAGATCTCTGTGGTCTTTCCCGCTCCAGAGACGTCTGGCCTGTGAGCCTCTATAGCTCCGCAGACATGAAAAACTCCCCCACGCCTGCCTGTCGGGGCAGACGCGGGGGAGCCGCATTCTGACAAAGTTCTGAATGGCCTGCCCGGCGGGGCGCGCCGGAGCCTCACTCCAGCCCGCAGCTCCGGCTCTCCGGCCAATAGTACCGGTTGGAATTCAGCAGCTTTTCCGTTTGAACCTCGGAAATCGTATCGGTCACGTCCTTCACAAAGACATAGAACAGTTGGTTCTCCTCCCCGTACTTGGAGGTCTCCAGGTGACCCCAGTCGTCCACCCAGCGGATCCCGCCGTCCTTTCGGATGATCCGGTACTGCACAAAGTCCATGTTCCGGTCGGAGCGCTCAATCTGGTGCGTGATCTCCCACTCCACCCGATCCAGATCCTCCGGGTGCACAATGCCCCGGAAGGAGCGGCCCACGTGCTCCATGAACTCCGCGATGGTTTTGCAGCCAAACAGCTCCGCCATCACCGGGTTGGCGTACAGCAGCTCCTCGTTCCCCTCGCCCCGGTAGACGAAGAAGGCGTCCGACATGGTGGCCAGCGTCTCCACCATGCGCTCCTCCCGCCGCTCCTGCTCCTCCTTCATCACCCTGTCGATGCTGCGGATGGTGACGACCGCCGCCTTGGGCCTGTCCCCCTCCCGCTCGGTGACGGACACGGTGGTCAGGCACCACTCGTCCGGGCTGTACTTGGTGCAGCGCCGGTAGCGGTATTCCACCGTGTCCTGGCTCTGAAGGGTCTCCCGCAGATTGTCCAGGGACAGGAACTGGCGGACGCCCTCCTCGTTGTCCCGCACGATCCGGCCCGTGCCGAAGTGCCGCTCCACCATGGCCTCGTAGTTCCCCCGCTCCAGGAGCTGATCCCCGTCTGGATACAGCATCCGGCAGTAGTTCTCCTGAAGCTGGAGGTAGTACACCTCCCGGAAGGCCCGCACAATGCCGCTGAAGGCGCCCTCATAGACCTGATTGTTGGTCACGTCCCGCAGCAGGCAGGCCACATAGCCGTAGTCATGCTGAAACAGGGTGAGCTGAAGGTAGTGGCCCGAGATAGAGCTGTAGGCGTAGTGATCCATCCGCTCGCCCAGGAAGGCCGCCCGGTACGCCTTTTCCAGCAGCCTCTTGAAATCGTCCCCAAAGGCCTTCAGAATCAGGTGGCGCAGCCGGGTGGCGTCCCCGCCGCACATCCGCTCCATCTCCTCGTTGACGTAGATGACGTCGTAGTCGATGGGCTCCCCCTCCCGGTTCAGGGCGATCCGGGACAGGCCGAAGCCGCAGGGCAGCATTCCATACCACTGATCCAGCTGCCCCTGCTCGTGCTTGAATTCGGGCTGCACCCCCTGCAGGCTCTGGAGCTTGGCCTTCTCCCGCCGGTGCTCCCGGAGGTCGGTGATGTCCGTCAGGCCCACAAAGTACACCCGGCGCCCCTCGTGCTCCCGCAGGAAGAACACCCGCATCCGGATCCAGAGCACCCGGCCGTCCACCCGGATATAGTGGACATTGCCCTCCGCCCCGCCGGGCCGCCGCTCATAGGCCCGCTCGAACAGGCCCAGCATCACCGGCCGGTCGTCGTCCCGGACGCCGTCCCAGGTCTTACGGCTCAGCTCCTTGGTGTCGGATACGTCCAACCCCGCCAGCCGGTAGCCCTGCTCGTTGATCCGGGTGATCTCCATCTGGCCGTTGCTCACCTCATAGAGGGCGGCGGCCCCCAGAATGTTGTTCACCATGGTGTCGGTAAAGAGATTACCGTCCAAAAGCTCCCGGGCATGGAAGGACTCCACCTGCCGGCAGCGCAGGCCGGAAAAGTCCAGCCGCCGCTCGTCGGCCAGCACCACCTCCAACTGGTCGATGGGCAGGGGCTTGCAGTAGTAGTAGCCCTGCACATACTGGCAGCCCATGCTGCGCAGGACGTTCTCCTGCTGGAGGTTCTCCACTCCCTCCACAATGGTGGGCAGCCCCATCATCCGGGCCATGTTGACGATGGACTCCAGAATGCCGATGCCCTTTTGCTCCTCCCCTTCGCCGATCTCCAGGAAGCGCATATCAATTTTGAGCACATCCACCGAGACACTTTTCAGCATATTCAGCGAGGAGTAACCGCTGCCGAAGTCGTCCATCATCACCAGCAAGCCCGCCTCCCGCAGCCGATCCACGGTGCTATTGATGGCGTCGTCCTCCTCGGCGTAGGCGCTCTCGGTGATCTCGGCCTTCAGGTACTTCGGAGGCAGATCATATTTTTTCAGCAGGTAGCCTAGATAGGCTGGCACGTCCATGGACATGATGTCGATCCGGGAGATATTGATGGAGATGGGCACCGGCTGATAGCCCCGGTCCATCCAGCTGCGCAGCCACTGGCACACCCGCTCCCACACCTGCCGATCCAGCAGATGGATCATGCCGCTGCGTTCCAGCACGGGGATGAACTTCCCCGGCGGGATCAGCCCCCTGTCCGGGTGTCGCCAGCGCACCAGCGACTCCGCTCCCACCACCTTGCCGGAAAAGATGTCGCACTGGGGCTGGGCGAAGAAGGTGAATTCATCCTGCTCCAGGGCCTCGGTCACCTCCATCAGCAGGTGCATCTCCTCCTCCAAGTAGCTCTCCATCCCGGCGCTGTAATAGGAGATGGGATCCCGCGCCGCGGCCCGGGAACGGGCCAGCGTGGCCCGATCATGGAAGATCTCCGGGGGCAGCTCCGGGTCGTCGATGGGGCTGACGCCGAACACGGGCAGCACGCCCAGGGCGCTGCCCTGATTGGTACTCCCCGCCATGATCTTGTCCCACAGCTTTTGGATCAGCTCGGTTCGGAAGGGCATGATCAGGCAGAAGTTGTCGCCCTCAAAATACCCTGCCACGCCGCCGTGCTCCTTGCGCACGGTCTGCAGGGCGTCCGCGATGTAGCGCAGATACCGGTCGCCCATGTCCCGTCCATGGAATTTATTGAACAGGCGGAAGTGCAGAATGTCAATGGCGATCATGCAGTAGGCATTGGGCTTGGTGCCCTGGATGAACCACCGTGCGTCCTCCATAAACCCCTGCGGATAGGACAGACCTGTCAACAGATTTTTTCTCAATGTACCCTTATTTCGGGCCGATCGGTTCCCGGCTGCTCCCATTGCTGATTCCCCCAATTTTGTTGGACACCGCCCATCCGTCCTTGTTCACGAACAAATTCCTCCACTTATTATAATACCATAAATTCCCTGAGAACGCAACCCATATTCGCCAAATTTTCGCTATCTCTGCAAATATCCCGCAGTTTTTCCGCTTTTTTGCCTTTGCCTCCATCAAAAGGCGGATCCGGGGAAATCTGGAATTTACCCCCATTTGTCCTCCGGGATTTGACTAATCCGCCCCTGTGTAGTATAATGACTTGATTTCCTGCCGGAAGGCAAAAGGGGGCGGCGCCATGTGGCTGGCTGACCAATGGAAGGACTACGAGCTGCTGGACTGCGGCCGGGGCGAGAAGCTGGAGCGCTGGGGGGACAAGCTGCTGGTGCGGCCCGATCCCCAGGCCATCTGGAATACCCCCCGCTCCCACCGGGGCTGGAAAAAGCCCGACGCCCGGTACGCCCGCTCCAGCACCGGAGGCGGCCAGTGGGCGGACAAAAGCGTCCCCCAGCGCTGGCAGATTCATTACAGGGATCTCACCTTCCAGGTGGGGCTGATGAACTTCAAGCACACCGGCGTGTTCCCCGAGCAGGCCGCCAACTGGGACTTCGCCCGGGAGCAAATTCAAAAGGCCGGCCGGCCCGTCAGCGTGCTGAACCTGTTCGCCTACACCGGCGGGGCCACCATCGCCTGCGCGGCGGCGGGGGCGTCGGTATGCCACGTGGACGCGGCAAAGGGCATGGTGCAGTGGGCCCGGGAGAACGCGAAGATCTCCGGGCTGGAGGACAAGCCCATCCGCTGGATCGTGGACGACTGCGCCAAATTCGTGGAGCGGGAGATCCGCCGGGGCCGCCGGTACGATGCCATTATCATGGATCCCCCCTCCTACGGCCGGGGCCCCTCCGGCGAGGTGTGGAAGCTGGAGGGGAACCTGTACCCCTTTGTGGAGCTGGTGGCCGGGGTGCTGTCCGACCAGCCGCTGTTTGTGATTTTGAATTCCTACACCACGGGGCTGGCCCCCTCGGTGCTGACCTATATGCTGCAGACCGTCATCGGCGGCAAATTCGGCGGGCATGCCGTGTCCGACGAGCTGGGCCTGCCCGTGTCCGCCACGGGGCTGGCCCTGCCCTGCGGGGCCACGGGAAGGTGGACAGCCACATGAATACCCTGCTGCTCAACCTGCTTTATTCCCCTATCACCACACACCTTGTTGATATGCTCCCCGGCGCGGCGCTGGCGGCGGTTCTATTCGCCTGCCTGCGGCCCTGGCGCAAACGCCGTCTGGCGGCGCGGGGACTGCGAAGCACCCCGCCGCGTGAGATCCTCCTTCTTCTGTTCTGGCTGTTCTCCGGCGGCATGGCGGCCATCACCCTGACGCCCCGGTGGCTCGGCTTTGGGAGCGTGCTGCGCTACGGCCTGCCCCCGGCCGTCACGGTATTCAGCGCGGACGGCAGCGCGTCCCTGTTCGCCCCCGGCAATATCAACCTGACCCCCTTCCAGACCTTCGGACAGATACGGTACGTCCTGCTGGGAAACATCGTCATGTTCGTCCCCTTTGGCCTTTTTCCCGGACTACTGTTCCGGGGCTTCAACTGGAAGCGGGCACTGCTGTCCGGCTTCTGCGTCACCGCTTTCATTGAGTGCTGGCAGCTCTGCGTGGGCCGTGCCTTCGACATCGACGACCTGCTGCTCAACACCCTGGGGGCCTTTTGCGGCTGGCTGCTGGCGCTGGCGCTGCGGCGGCTGTTTCCCCGGTTCGCGGCGGGGATTACGGTATCTCCCATCACTTCACCTGATTGAGGTATTTCTTATGGCCCAACCCATACTCCAAACTGAAGATCTCACCTTCCGCTACACCACCGAGGAGGGGGTGGCCCCCACGGTGCTGGACGGGGTGTCCCTGTCCATCCAGCCCGGGGAGTTTGTGGCGGTGCTGGGCCACAACGGCTCCGGCAAGTCCACCCTGGCCAAGCACTTCAACGCCATCCTCCTGCCCTCCGGGGGCAAGGTCTACGTGGACGGCATGGACACCTGCGACGAGGACAAGCTGCTGGACATCCGCCGCCGGGTGGGCATGGTGTTCCAGAACCCGGACAACCAGATCGTGGCCAGCGTGGTGGAGGAGGACGTGGCCTTCGGCCCGGAGAATCTGGGCGTGCCCTCCGCGGAGATCCGGGAACGGGTGGACAGGGCCCTGGCCGCCGTGGGCATGACCGAGTACGCCCGCCACGCCCCCCATCTGCTGTCCGGGGGCCAGAAGCAGCGGGTGGCCATTGCCGGGGTGCTGGCCATGCGGCCCCGGTGCATCGTGCTGGACGAGCCCACCGCCATGCTGGATCCGGTGGGCCGGAAAGAGGTGCTGGACACCGTGAAGCGGCTGAACCGGGAGCAGAATATTACCGTGGTGCTCATCACCCACCACATGGACGAGGCCGCCCAGGCCGGCCGGGTGGTGGTCATGCACGACGGCCACATCGTGGCGGACGACAGGCCGGAGCTGGTGTTCCAGAACGTGGACGGCCTGCGCTCCCTGGGGCTGGAGGTGCCCGAGCCGGTGGCTCTGCTGTACGAGCTGCGGCAGGCGGGGGTGGATGTGCCCCTCACCGCGCTGACGGTGGACGAGTGCGCCGGGGTTTTGAAGGGGCTGCTGGCGTAGGGCCGCGACCCGGCGTTTGAGGAGGTAAATTCATGTTATCTATCTGTGGAACCGAATGCTGCGGCGAGTGTAACAGAAAAGATGATTGCGGCGGCTGTGTGAAAACAGACGGGCACCCCTTTGGCGGGACGTGCGTCGCGGCGGAGCGCGTCAGAAAAGGCGGGCTCGAGGCGTTTTACGGCATGAAGGAAACACTGATCGCGGAGTTTAACGCCCTTGGAATTCAAGGGCTGCAAGTCCATAGCCTCAACCTGTTAAATGGATTTTATGTAAATTTGGAGTATACACTTGCAAACGGACAGTCCGTCAAACTGCTGGAAGATAACCGCGTTTATCTGGGGAATCAAATCGAGATCCCGGGCAGCGACAGATGCTATGGCATTGTGGCAGACGACCATTACCTGCTGGTATGCGAATACGGATGCGGCGGTTCAGAGCCGCAGATCATCGTATACAAGAAAAGACAGCCTCCGGCTTGATTGATTCATCATCCCCATCCAAGGAGTTTCTAATGGGCGCTATTATCGAAACCAAACAACTGACCCACACCTACAGCCAGGGCACGCCCTTTGAGCACACCGCCCTGGACGGCGTGGACTTTTCCGCCCAGCCCGGGGAGTACCTGGCCATTATCGGCCGCACCGGGTCGGGGAAGTCCACCCTGATCCAGCACCTGAACGGCCTGCTGAAGCCCACCTCCGGCCAGGTGCTGTTCGACGGCACCGACATCTGGGAGTCCAAGGAGCGCACCCGGCAGGTGCGGTGCCAGGTGGGGCTGGTGTTCCAGTACCCGGAGTACCAGCTCTTTGAGGAGACGGTGTATCAGGACATCGCCTTCGGCCCCAAAAACATGGGGCTGGATTCCGACGAGGTAGATCGCCGGGTCAAACAGTCCGCCCGCTTTGTGGGGCTGGAGCCGGGGGTGCTGGAGAAGTCCCCCTTCGACCTGTCCGGCGGGCAGAAGCGCCGGGTGGCCATCGCCGGCGTCATCGCCATGGAGCCGTCCGTGCTGGTGCTGGACGAGCCCACGGCAGGGCTGGATCCCTCCGGCTCCGCCCGGATTCTGGACAACATCCGCACCTACCACGAGGAGAAAAACGCCTGTGTGATCCTGGTGTCCCACTCCATGGAGGAGGTGGCCCGGGAGGCGGGGCGGCTGGTGGTGATCCACCAGGGCACCATCCCCTTCTCCGGCCCCCCGGAGGAGGTCTTTGCCCACGGGGACGAGCTGGAGGCCATGGGCCTGGGCGTGCCCGCCATGACGCGGGTGTTTGCCCGGCTGCGCTCCCTGGGGTTGGACGTGCCCTCGTCGGTCTACACCATTCCCCAGGCCCGGGAGGCGGTCTTGGCCGCCCTCCACCGAAGGGAGGTGCGGTAAGATGGCGCTGCGCGATATCACCCTGGGCCAGTATTTCCCCGGCAATTCCCCCATCCACCGGCTGGATCCCCGGGCCAAGCTGACAGCCCTGATCTGTTACATTGTGGCCCTGTTCCTGGCCGAGTGGCTGGTGACCTACGGCATTCTGCTGGCGGCGCTGGCGGTGGTGGTGAAGGTGTCCACCGTCAGCCTGAAGTCCCTGCTGCGGGGGATGAAGCCGGTGGTGTTCATCCTGGTGTTCACTGCCGTGCTGAATATCTTCTACACCCCCGGGGAGCCCCTGGTCTCCTTCTGGATCTTCACCGTCACCCGGGAGGGCATTGTCCACGCCGTCTTTATGGTGGTGCGGATCCTGATGCTCATCTCCTGCACCTTCCTGCTCACCTACACCACCTCCCCCCTGGCCCTCACCGACGGGCTGGAGAGCTTGATGGGGCCGCTGAAAAAGATCCGCGTGCCCGTCCACGAGCTGGCCATGATGATGTCCATCGCCCTGCGGTTCATCCCCACCCTCATCGAGGAGACGGACAAGATCATGTCCGCTCAGCGGGCAAGGGGCGCGGACTTCGACTCGGGCAGCCTGGTGCAACGGGCAAAGGCCCTGATCCCTCTGCTGGTACCGCTGTTCATCTCCGCCTTCCGGCGGGCGGACGAGCTGGCCACCGCCATGGAGTGCCGCTGCTATCACGGCGGCGAGGGCCGCACCCGGATGAAACAGCTCCACTACCGTCCCGGCGATGTGTTGTTTATGCTGGGCGCCCTGGCACTGGCAGTGTCCGTAGGCGTTCTCGGACATTTCGGGCTGTAAGGGCCTTCCTTTTTTCTTTGAAAAGAAAAAAGGAAGCGAAAAAAGAAACTTTAAGCTACGCTTTACCGAACACGCGCAGCTTAATTCACCCCCTCCCTGCCTGGGAAAGCAGCTTCAAGTTCTTTTTCTTGCTTCTTCTTTTTCTTTCAAGAAAAAGAAGAAGGCCCTTGACCTTCACGATGAAAGGCGGCACCCCCCATGGAACAGCGCAACATCGCCCTGCGGCTGAGCTACACCGGCACCGCCTACCACGGCTGGCAGGTGCAGAAGAACGCCGTCACCGTAGCGGAGGTGCTGGAAAAGGCGCTGGCCTCAGTGGTGGGCCATCCGGTGCGGGTCACTGGGGCGGGCCGCACCGACGCCGGGGTCCACGCCCAGGTGTACGTGGCCAACTTCCGCACCACCTCCGGCATCCCCGCCCAGCGACTCCCCCTGGCGGTGAACACCCGGCTGCCGGACGATATCTCCGTCTGCAAGGCCACGGTGGTGCCCGACGGCTTCAATGCCATCGGCTCCTGCCGGAAAAAAGAGTACACCTATAAAATTTACAACTCCCGCATCCGGGATCCCTTTTACGTGAACCGGGTGTGGTTCTACCCCAGGCTGCTGGACGAGACGATCATGGCGGCGGCGGCCCGGCAGCTTGTGGGCACCCACGACTTCGCCGCCGTCCGGAACGTGGGCACCGAGACCCTCACCACGGTGCGCACCGTCCACTACTTCGAGATCGAGCGCCACGGGGATCTCATCGACTGCCGGATGTGCGCCGACGGCTTCCTCTATAACATGGCCCGGGCCATGGTGGGCACCTGTATCTACGCCGCCGAGGGCAAGCTAAATCCGGCGGAAATCCCGGAGATCCTGGCCTCCCGCAACCGCACCCTGGCGGGCCCCACCGCGCCGCCGGACGGGCTGTATATGACAAACCTGTGGTATGACGAAGATGTATTATAATAAGTAGCTGAACGCTGTGTTCGGCGGCGCGGTAGGCCTGCGCAAGCAGGCCCGCCGCGAAGCGGCGGAGCCGAGGCGGAATTCATTTCCGCCCGGCGACTTAAAATCCCGCCGGACGGGCTGTATATGACAAACCTGTGGTATAACGAGGACGTGCTGTGAACATTTTCGAGATCAAGAACAATAAAAAACAGTATTTGTCCCTCCTTCTGCTGGGGGACGAGCAGGAGGACATGATCGACCGCTACCTGGAGCGGGGGATCATGTACGCCCTGGAGGAGGGTGGGGCCGTCCGGGCCGTGTGCGTCGTCACCGATGAGGGGGACGGCACCCTGGAGCTGAAGAATCTGGCGGTGGCTCCCGACTGCCAGCGCCGGGGCTATGGGCAGCGGATGGTGGACTTTCTCTGTGAAACCTATCAGGGCCGGTACGCCCGTCTGCTGGTGGGCACCGGGAACAGTCCCCTCACCCTCCCCTTCTATGAGGTCTGCGGCTTTCGACGCTCCCACGTGGCGGCCAATTTCTTCACTGACAACTACGATCATCCCATCTTTGAGGGCGGCGTGCAGCTCATTGATATGATCTACCTATCCAAGACACTGTGACGGCGGGGGTTCTATGGACGATCAAACCCAAAAACAGCAAAAGAAACCGGCTTCCCGGCTGTCCGGCTTTCTGGTGCGGCTCATCGCCACCCTAATGGTGCTGGCGGTGGGGGTGTCTCTGGTGGTGCTGGTGGCCTTCCGGGATCAGCTCAACCTGGACAGCGTGAAGCGCTGGTTCCATTACCGCTCCCTCACCCGAAGCGACAGTGGCCAGGCGGAGTCTTTCCACTACGACGGCGATCTCAACTGCATCTTTGCCGCCCTGGACGGGGATCTATTGGTGTGCTCCCAGAACACCATCTCCCTGTACTCCGGCAGTGGCACTCGGTACATCAACCAGCAGGTCAGCATGGAGCACCCCGTAGTCACCTCCAACGGCTCCCTGGCGGTGGTATACGACGCGGGAGGCAGCTCCCTATACATATTGGGCCAGCGATCCCTGGTCTGGTCGGCAGAGGATCTGGAGGGCATCCTGTCCGCCCGGCTCAACAAAAACGGCCAGCTCACGGTGGTCACCCAGGCGGGGAGCTACCGGGGCAAAGTGACGGTGTATAACGCCTCCTATGAGCCGGTGATGAGCATCAACCTCACCTCCGCCTTCGTGATGGACGCCGCCCTGTCCGACAATGGGCACACTCTGGCCACCCTCACCGTAGGCCAGCGGGACGGCGTCTTTGCCACCGGGCTGGAGCTGTACGCCATGAACTACGCCAGCGGAAGCTATCAGTCGGACGTGTCCGCCTCCCTGGGGGGCGGCGTGGCCCTGGATCTGCGGCACACCGCCGGGGCGGTGTGGGTGCTCAGCGACCGGGGGCTCACCATCAGCGATCACGACGGCAATACCGTCACCGCCGACTGGCCGGACAAATACCTGCGGCGCTACACCCTCAGCGGAGACGGCTTCGCCGCCGCCCTGCTGGGCAAATACCGGGCGGGCAGCCAGACGGAGCTGTTGGTGGTGGATCAGGACGGAACCCGCCGCTCCCTGCCCCTCAACGAACAGGTCATGTCCATCTCGGCGGCGGGGCGGTATGTGGCCGTCCTCACCGGCGACCGGCTGGATATCTACACCCAGGAGCTGGAGCTGTATAGCTCTCTTAGGGGCACCAAAGGCGCCCGGATCGTCCTGCTGATGCCGGATGGCTCCGCCATCCTGATCTCGGCGGAAAGTGCGGGATTTTACATCCCCTGACGTTACCTATTTATCTTCTTTTGGGGGTTCCCGCCGGCACGCGGGAGAAGGAGGATTCTATGACATTCCTATTTGATATCGTAATTATTGCCCTGCTGGCCTTTTTTGCGTGGCGCGGCGCCACCAAGGGGCTGGTGCTGTCCCTGTGTGGGCTGGCGGCGGTGTTTGTGGCCTTTTTCGCGGCCCAGTTTATCGCCGACAAATTCTCCCCGCCGGTGGCCAACATCATCCGTCCCATCATCGCCCAGAGCTTTCAGAAGGTGGCTCCCCAGCCCGTGATCACCGACGACGAGGAGGAACCCGGCCCAGGCTACACCCTGGAGGAGCTGTTTGCCTCCGTGGAGGAAAACGGCCTGTTCGAGGGCTTCTCCACCTTCCTACAGGAGGGAGTGGAGCAGAAGGCGGTGGAGGAGGAGCACTGGGCCACCCCGGTGGACGCCTTGGCCAACTATCTGGCGGGGGGCATTGCCCGGGCCCTGCTGTTCGCCATTGTGTTCCTGGTGGTACAGCTGGCCTGGTTCCTGGCCAGCCACGCCCTGGACATGGCCTTCAAGCTGCCCCTGCTGTCCGAGGTGAACCTGGCGGGGGGGCTGATCTTTGGACTGATCAAAGGAGCGCTGCTGACGATTGTTCTGGTGTGGTTGGGCCAACTGTGCGGGATCGTCCCCGCCCATCCGGACACACCGGTGCTGTCCCTGTTCACGGTGGATCGGCTGTGGGCGCTGCTGGGCGAACTGCCGAATTGATCCCCCTGCCCCGGAAAAACGCCGGGATTTTCCCTGCCCCGCGGAAAATTACCACTCTAAAATTCATGACGTGTTCATATTTATCTGATATGGTACTGCCAAACTGCGCATCATCCGCGAAAAACCCCGATCTGTTTCCCCGAAAGGAGCGATATCATGCGGCCAACCATGTGCACCCGCTGCCAGAAAAACGTGGCGGTGGTCTTTATAACAAAAATTGAGGGCGGCGAGACGAAAAACGAGGGCCTGTGCCTGAAGTGCGCCCGGGAGCTGGGCATCAAGCCGGTGGACGATATGATGAAGAAGATGGGCATCTCCGACGAGGATTTGGAGTCCATCTCCACCGAGATGATGTCCGCCTTCGGCGGCGCGGAGGAGCCAGAGGGCCTCACCCCCGCCGACGAGGGTGACAGCGACGCCGGCGAGGACGATGAGGAGGATGAGGGCCGCACTGCCACCTTCCCCTTCCTGAGCAAGCTGTTTGGCGGCGCGTCGGACAGCGCCCCCGACCGGGATCCCATCCAGCGGGGTGGGGCCGCCAAGGAGGACAAGACCGCCGCCAAAAACGACCGGGGCCAGAGCCCCAAGCGGAAGTTCCTGGAGAACTACTGCATCTCCCTCACCCGAAAGGCCCAGGAGGGCAAGCTGGATCGGATCGTGGGCCGCTCCAACGAGATCGAGCGCACCATCCAGATCCTGAACCGGCGGCAGAAGAATAACCCCTGCCTCATCGGCGACCCCGGCGTGGGCAAGACCGCCATCGCCGAGGGGCTGGCCCAGCGCATCTGTGACCGGGACGTGCCCTACAAGCTGCTGGACAAGGAGGTCTATCTGCTGGATCTCACCGCCCTGGTGGCGGGCACCCAGTTCCGCGGCCAGTTCGAGAGCCGCATGAAGGGCCTCATTGACGAGGTGAAGAAGCTGGGCAACATCATCCTGGTCATCGACGAGGTGCACTCCATCGTGGGCGCCGGGGACGCGGAGGGCTCCATGAACGCCGCCAACATCCTCAAGCCCGCCCTGAGCCGGGGGGAGATCCAGGTCATCGGCGCCACCACCCTCACCGAGTACCGCAAATACATCGAGAAGGACTCCGCCCTGGAGCGCCGGTTCCAGCCCGTCATCGTGGAGGAGCCCTCCATCGACGACTCGGTGGAGATTCTGAAGGGCATCGCCCCTTACTACGAGTCCTTCCACCACGTCACCATCAGCCCGGACATCTGCCGTCAGGCAGTCACCATGAGCGAGCGGTACATCACCGACCGCTACCTGCCGGACAAGGCTATCGACCTCATCGACGAGGCGTCCTCCGACGTGAACCTCCACAACAAGGATCTGGCCCGGATGGCCGCCATCGACAACGAACTGGCCGACTACGCCAAGGAGATGGAGCTGGTGCTGGCCTCCACCGGGGGGCAGAACGACCCCAAGCTCCAGGAGCTGCAAAAGCAAGAGCAGCGCATTAAGCGCCAGCGGGAGACGCTGGAGACCGCCGTGAGCCGGGACGACGCGGAGGCCCCCAACCGGGACGACCCCGCTTTCCAGGAGCGGCAGGAGGGCCGCCGGAAGCAGATCGCGGAGCTCACCGACAAGCTGGCCGTGGTCACCGCCGACAAGCAGGCGGTGCAGGCCGCCGCCAACGACAAGGCCTACCAGCGGCTGGCGGAGCTGAAAAGCAAGCAGGCCCAACTGGCCGGGGAGCGGGACGCCCTGGCCGCCAAGGGGGATCCCCCCCTCACCGCCGCCCACCTGGCCAAGGTCATCGAGCTGTGGACGAAAATCCCCGCCACCTCCATTCAGGAGCAGGAGTTCGAGCGGCTGGCCAAGCTGGATCAGCGGCTCAAGGAGCATATTGTGGGCCAGGACGACGCGGTGAACGCCGTATCCAACGCCATCCGCCGGGGGCGGGTGGGCATCGCCGCCAAGCACAAGCCGGTGTCCTTCATCTTTGTGGGCTCCACCGGCGTGGGCAAGACGGAACTGGTGAAGCGGTTGGCCGCCGACCTGTTCTCCTCCCCCGAGTCCCTGATCCGGCTGGACATGAGCGAGTTCATGGAAAAGCACTCCGTCTCCCGGATCATCGGCTCCCCCCCGGGGTACGTGGGCTATGACGACGCGGGCCAGCTCACCGAGAAGATCCGCCGCAAGCCCTACTGCGTGGTGCTGTTCGACGAGATCGAGAAGGCCCACCCGGACGTGCTCAACGTGCTGCTGCAAATTCTGGACGACGGCCACATCTCCGACGCCCACGGCAAGGTGGTCAACTTCGAGAACACCGTCATCGTCATGACCTCCAACGCCGGCAGTGACGTGAAGGGCGGCTCCCTGGGCTTTGACCGCTCTGCCAACCAACTGGGAAAGGAAAAGGCCATGAAGGGGCTGGAGTCCTTCCTGCGGCCCGAGTTTATCAACCGGGTGGACGAGATCGTCTACTTCAACCAGCTCACCGAGGACAACTTCAAAGACATCGCCCGGATCATGCTGTCCGAGCTGGAGGGGGTGCTAAAGGAGAAAAACATCGCTTTCTCCTACGACGACAGCGTGCTGGACTACCTGGTGAAGAAATCCTACTCCGCGGCCTACGGGGCCCGGAACCTGCGCCGCCAGATTCAGAAGGATCTGGAGGATCCCATTGCCGCCAAGCTGATCCAGCGGTACGCCGACCCCGTCACGATGATCCGGCTGTCCGCCGACGGGGAGACGCTGGATATCACCACCGACTGAGCGGGGCGGGCCGGACAAGACATCACAGAAATAACCGGCAGCATGGACGGAATATCCGCCCATGCTGCCGGTTTTTGCCCGGATCATCGCAGCATCAGCCCTGCCCGCTGAAGGATCCGTCCTGACAGCGCCCTGCCGTGTGAAAACCTTGCCTTCTTTTCTTGACGGGAAGCAGCCTCCTCCGTATAATAGAGCCAAACCAGACAACAACGGCAGAAAGGCGGTTCTGTTATGAGTAGCTGCTTTATGTTTGATCTGTCCGGCCCCTGGCAGTTCGCCATGGGCCCGGCGGAGGACGCCGTTTTCCACCGGGAAACGGTTCTCCTCCCCGGCACCATGGACGAAAACCGCAAGGGCCTGGACAACACGGACAAGTTCACCTCCCGGCACCTGAACCGGGACTATACCTACACCGGCCCCGCCGTCTACCGGCGGGAGATCGCCGTCCCGGCGGAGTGGGCGGGCAGGCCGGTGCGGCTCTATCTGGAGCGGACGAAAAAGACCCGAGTGTGGGTGGACGGCCAGTCCGCGGGCGAACAGCAGCGCAGCTATACCACCCCCCACCGCTATGACCTGACGGCCCTGTGCCGCCCGGGACATACCCACACCCTCACGGTGGAGGTGGACAACTCCTCCGACGGGATGCCCTACGCCATGTACTCCACCCTGTGGGAGGGGGAGGCCTGGTGCCACCAGCTCACCGAGCACGGCCAGACCAACTGGAACGGGGTGGTGGGGGCCCTGCGGCTGGAGTCGCCCCCGGCCCTGTCCGTTTCCGCCCTCCGGCTGCGGCCCGATGTGAGCCGCCATGCTGTTCGGGCGGAGGTGACGCTGACCCGGCTGGACGGGGCGGAGGAACTGCGGGGGGAGGTCATCCTCCAGGCGGAGAGCTGGAACACGGATCAGCCGGTTCGCAAGACGGCCCCCCAGCGCGCCGGGTTCCGCTTTGCAACCGGAGAAACTACCGCCGTCCTCCACCTCCTCCACGACATGGGGGAGCGCCCCCTGCTGTGGGACGAATTCCACCCCAATCTGTACCGCATGGAGGCACAGGTCTATGCCGGCGGGGCGCTCCGGGATGCCCATTCGGAGGACTTCGGGATGCGCTCCTTCACCACCGGGGAGAACCAGGGCGGGCGGCAGTTCTTCATCAACGGCCGGCCCACCCAGCTCCGGGGGGAGATCAACTGCGCCATCTTCCCCAAAACCGGGTACGCCCCCATGGGGCTGGAGGACTGGCTGCGGGTGTTCCGGATCTACAAGGACTACGGCCTGAACCATGCCCGCTTCCACACCTGGATCCCTCCAAAGGCCGCCTTCCAGGCCGCCGACCGGCTGGGGCTGTACCTCTACGTGGAGCTGCCCCACTGGGGGCGGCGGATGTTCGGCGACATCGCCCAGGGGGACGACGCCGACGTGCGCTATTATGAGGGAGACACCCGGCGCATTTTCGCGGAGTACTGCAACTCCCCCTCCTTCGTCATGTTCGCCCTGGGCAACGAGGAGCGCATTGGATTTTACTACTACGAGGAGTTCCTGAAGTTCTGCAAGGGGCTGGAGCCCGATCTGCTGTACTCCGACATCGCGGGGCACAGCACCTATCCCCCCTCCGCCGATTTCGCCTCCAAGTGGCTGGAGCAGGACTATCTGCCCCTGACGGAGCCCCGCACCGACTGGGACTACTCCGAGGCCGTCCAGGCCGCCCCCGTCCCCATCACCGGCCACGAGGTGGGCCAACTCCAGGTGTACCCGGACTACGACCGGGAGCTGCCCGCCTATGACGGCTGCCTTCTGCGCCCCCGGAATCTGGAGCACTTCCGGAGCATCCTGGCCCAGGCGGGGCTGGCGGATCGGGCGGCCGACTTCCACCGAGCCACCGGAAAGCTGGCCGCCATGCTGTACCGCCGCTTCGCGGAGTCCTATCTGCGCACGCCGGGCTCCGGGGGGTTCCTGCTGCTGGGCCTCCAGGACTTCCCCGGCCAGGGCACCGCCCTGGTGGGGCTGCTGGACTGCTTTTTGGAGCGCAAGGAGGCCATTGCCCCCGAGGACTTCCGCCGCTCCTGCTGCGAGCTGGCGGTGCTGGCCCGTCTGCCCCGGTTCGTGTGGGAGGGCGGGGACGCTTTGACGGCAGAAATCCTGGTGTCCAACTACTCCCCCGCCCCGGCGGAGCTGGCCCTGTCCTGGACGCTGGAGGACGACCGGGGCACGGTGCTGGCCCGAGGCAGCCTCCCGGCCCATACCGTCCCCCAGGGCGGCGTCACCCGGCTGGGCACCATTGAGACGGAGCTGCCCCGGCTGTCCGCCCCCTGCCAGACTCGCCTGATCCTGTCCCTGGAGGGGGCATATGACGCCCCCCTCTCCCCCGGCGTCAACGACTACCCCCTGTGGCTGTACCCGGCGGGACCCGCCCCGGCCGTGCCGGAGGGCGTGGTGCTGTGCCGTGCCTATGACAGGCAGGCGGAGCGGGCCCTGGCGGAGGGCAAAACGGTGCTGGTGATCTCCGAGGGCACCGCCGCCGCTCTGCCCCGCAGCTGGGTCGTGTCCTTCCGGCCCGACTTCTGGAGCCCCATGTTCCACACCGCTGACTCGAATGGCTATTCTCTGGGTATTTTTGTGGATGAAAATCACCCATTGTTTACCGATTTCCCCACGGACTGCTTCGGGGACTGGCAGTGGTTCGGGCCGCTGCAAAACGCCCGGGGCCTGTTGCTCAACGAATTTCCCGCCGATCTGCGGCCCATCGTCCAGCCCATCGCCTCCATCGACCTGCCCGACCGGCTGGCCCTGCTGCTGGAGGCCAGGGTGGGGCCGGGGCGGCTGTTTGTGTCCACCGTGGATCTGCTGGGAAAGGACGACCCCGCCTCCCGGGCGCTGCTGGCCGCCATTTACCGCTATGTGGGCAGCGAGGCCTTCCAGCCGGAGGCGGCGCTGGAGCCGGAGGCCCTACGGCCCTGCCTGCCGCCGCTGGATCTGACGGCAATCCGGCTCAGGGGCGAGACCGCGCTGGACGTAGGCGGGCAGGCCGACTATGCCGTGGCGTTTTTCGACAGCCGGGGCCCCTGCCGGCAGCCGGAGGGAAAGCGGGTGGAATTCTACTCGGATCATCCGTCCGTACTGCGGGTAGACGGGGCGGGCCGCGCTCAGGCCGTCGGGGCGGGGGTGGCCAGGCTCACCGCCGTCTGCTGGGACGAGAACTCCCGCTTTACCCACAGCGTAGCCGTCCGGGTGGGGGAGGCCCAGGCCCGCCCTCTCCCCCTGGACGGCGCCAGGGTTTCCGCTCAGAGCAGCCATCCGGATCATCCCCCCGCCCGAATGCTGGACGGCAGCCCCGACGGCTATTGGCAGACCAACTATCTGGATCGGGCCCAGCGCCTGCCCCAGTGGGTGGAGATCGAGCTGCGGTCAGCACGGGAGGTATGCGCCCTGCTGTGCGGGGCCCGGCGGGATAGCACCCGGGGGGCGATTTTGCGGGCCTCGCTGTCCACCAGCCTGGACGGGGCGCAGTTTGAGGAGGTCTGCCGCCGTGAATGGGCGGAGGACGCCGCCGGGGAGGACAAGCTGTTTGCCTTCCCGCCCCGGCCCGTCCGCTTCCTCCGGCTGGTGGTGGACTGGGCCATGATGCACACCGGTGACTCCAACGCCGCCAGCATCTCCCGGCTGGCACTGTACGACTGCCCCCTCATCGCCGCCGCGGAGGAGCGGCCCGTCTGCCCGGTGCGGTTCGGCACCGCCCTGAAGCGGGCGCTGGAACGGGCGGCGCTCCCGGAACACGTGGCGGTCACCCTGGCGGACGGCAGCTGCCAGGAGGCGGACGTGGTGTGGCTGTGCAGCTCCTACCGTCCGGATCAGCCCGGGGACTACCTGGTGGAGGGCACGCTGTTCTGCCCCGGCGCGGCCAACCCGGGCGGCATCCGGGCCCGGCAGGTGCTGCGGGTGCTGCCCAAAGACATGACCACCCCGCCGGACAAGACCCAGCTGGATCGGCTCTCCCTGGAGCTGCGGGCGCTGAGCGGGCAGATCGCGGATCCCGGCCGCCGGGCGGAGCTGGACGAGCTGCTCACCCAGCTGGAGAGCTTCGCCGCCCTCACCGGCGCGGTGCAGCATGATGTGGACGTGTGGACAGATCGGCTCATCGACGCCATCGCAGAATATACCCGGTGCCGTTAGGCCGGGAAGGCACTTTTAGGCCCCGTTTCCACTGCTTTTCAGCAGTGCCTCGTGCATGAACACCATCAGGATCAGAATCGCCAGCAGATAGAACGGGAACAGCGATACCGTGATGTGGTTGGCGATCAGACCGAACAGGGGCGGCATCAGGCAGGTGCCCATGTAGGCGCTGGCCATCTGGACGCCGATGATCGCCTGGGATTTTTCCGCTCCGAAGTGGGCGGGCGTGGAGTGGATGATGCAGGGGTAGATGGGCGCGCAGCCAAGGCCGATGAGGAGCAGCCCCGCCAGGGCGGCGTACTCCCCCAGCGGCAGCAGGAAGGCGGCGATCCCCACCGCGATGATCCCCTGCCCCAGCCGAACCATCCGGCTGTCGCTCAGCTTCATGGTCAAAAAACCGCTCAGCGCCCGGCCTGCCGTGATGCCGATAAAAAACAGGCTGGCAAAGCCGGCCGCGGTCTCCGCCGGAACGCCCTTGTGCAGCGCCAGATAGCTGCTGGCCCACAGGCCCGCGGTCTGCTCTACGGCGCAGTAGCAGAAAAAGGTCACCATAACCGCTTTTGCTCCGGGAATCCGGAGGATTTGGCCCAGGGGCAGCGCCGGGTTCCCGCCTCCCGCCGTATCCTCCGCCGGGGTTTTCCAAAGGGGGAGGCTCAGCACCAGAACCGCCGTCAGCACAACCTGAAGCAGGGCAATATATCGGTAGCCCATATTCCAGCCGCCTCCAGCCGTGAGGGCATACTCCATGATGTACGGCCCCAGAGAGGCCCCCACTCCCCACATACAGTGGAGCCAGCTCATGTGCCGGCTGGCGTAGTGGAGCGCCACATAGTTGTTCAGCGCCGCATCCACGCTGCCCGCCCCCAGGCCGTAGGGCACCGCCCACAGGCACAGCGTCCAGAAGGAGTGGCTGACGGAAAATCCAAAGATGGCCGCCGCCGTCATGCCTACGCTGATGGCTGTCACCTTTCCCGTACCCAGCGTTCGTGTGAGCCGGTCGCTTTGCAGGCTGGAGACAATTGTCCCCACCGCGATAATCATAGAAATGACCCCCGCGTACGAGACCGGAACACCAAACTCGCCGTACATGGTCGGCCACGCCGAACCCAGCAGGGCGTCAGGCAAGCCCAGACTGATAAACGAGAGATAAATAACGGCCAGAAGCAAATGAAGCATCTTGCATCCCTCCCTGGTTTCTGATAGGATAATACCACAGAATGAGCGAAAGTGTTAGAGAGAAATTCACACATAAGGGTGGCACTTCATCAAGAAGCGCCACCCTTCGGCAATTTATAAAGAAATCTCTCTACTGGGACGGCTATGCCGTCCTTTTCTTGCGCTTCTGCATGGCCTGATAGCAAATCATATATTCCTGTTCCAGCGTTCTGGCACCAGTGCTGTCCAAAGGCCGATGGTGTTGTAGTGGATGTCCATACCACAAATTACACACTTTGCTGCTACAGTATGGAGGATGACCGTTTTTTTGCGGAGATTCAAGTCAAGCCGGCTGTGAAGAACATTCTGAAATGCCTTTCCAGCTACCTATTGTGGGCTTGCTCTGTGCTATGATGAATTTGTTTTATTGGGATTTTATCTTATCGTAGATGGCAATGCTGTCCTGGAACCTTGCGGGCCAATTATGAGCCAACGCTTATCAAGCGTATGATTTCGTGTAGCACATTCTGATTTTCATTTTTTCTTGCGGAGCTTCAGGGCGATGTTCTTTTTTGATGCGGCAGTTTGAAGAAGACCTTCAACAAATGCACTTTTCTCTTTGAGTGTCAGTGTTTTCACATCAGGTTTACGCTCAATTTCCCTAAGTACCGTTTGTAGATCTTGCAGATTTAAAAGGTTGACCGCTACACAAAAGAGCGTCTTTTTACGGCCATCATTATAGTTGGACAGAAGAAGGTCCAAGATTTTTGCCTTTTCCATCTGTTCCACGCTATAGGCTTCGATTCCAAAGCAACGCGCTTTTTCTAAATCCGCTTTTCTGCTACGGCTTGTAATAAATAAATCGAAATCATCAATATGCTCGTATTTCTCACAAGGGTACTCACTGCATTGAAAACAGTATTCAACCCCATTATGCTCCAGGCTGCACCTTGCGATTTTGCAAGATTGATTTCCCTCACCACCGCCGCAGCCAGGACAGTTTTTATTTAAGAACATGGGACAAAGTCCACAGTTCAAACCGCAGAGAGAAAATAATTGGTTTGACCGGTTAAATCCTTTCATGGCATCTCCTAAAATGCAAAAATAATGATAATACTTAACCCACAGAATATGAACGACTAAAACTCATACCTTGTCCCATGTGAAAGCAATGGGCCATCCGTTAATTCCACACGCGGGATGATGGTGTTTTTATCGTCATCAGTATGGCCATTATCGATCCATTCAGCAAAGACTTTTTGACATTTTTCCAGGTCTGGGCAGTCGCTACGAGTTGCCATACCCTTTTTCAATGCACATTGGCGAATACTGCACAGACTATCGCAGTGTGCAAATTTAATCCCATCCACTCGACACCCTTGACAGTTGATGTGTTCAGGCAGAATGGGGCATCATTTAACTCGGCCCATAAGCTTCGCAGTTTTTTCACACAACGCTTGAGCATCATTGATTGTTGCAAGGTATACGTTCATTTTTCACAATTCAGCCCGCAATACGCAATCAAATTTCTCGTGGTCATGTATCCCCTTAAATTTCCAATCAGCGTTTCCCCGTCTTAATGAATTCTATCAGATCTTCCACATCATCAAAATCATCATAATCGCCAACAATTCCCTTATGATGATATAGAATTCCTCTCTTTTCATTTTCCTCAAGGCAGTTAAGGAGACTCTCTACCCCATACCTTTTTATAAACAATGTAAATCCATATGGTTTGATTTTGTTCAGTAATCCTCTTTTACAATCCATTTCACAGGCATAACAGCCTGGAAGCCCCTTTGCAATGGAACATTTTCTGTTTTCACATTGGGCATAGTCAGGACAGTTATCCGAATAGCAGCCATTACATGTTTCATTTTCAGAACACAAGCAACAAGCAAGTCCACACCTTGCGATCCCTAATTCTCGTTTCATTCTTTACCCTCCTCAAATATGCGATTTGTTTGTTGTCCACCATGTATTTAGATATCCAGAAGTTTTGTCAAATCCTCCACGGAAGCGTCCATTTTCACAGAGACTTCATCTATGGTCATGCCGGAAGTAAGAAAACGCTTTATCACCGTTTTCATATCCTCACCGACCTCAATGATGTGGCCGTCCAAATCATAAAAACGAATCACCCGCTGGCCCCAGCTATGCTCAACGACCTCACCCAAACGCTCAATGTCGGGGTAGGTACTCAACTTATCCAGAAAATCATCAAAGTCCTGCTCCTCAAAGACAATTTCCGCATTATTGGATTTCTTTAATACCCTTTCTTCCGGCAGATTCACAAGCCAGTCAAAATCCTGCTGCAATGCCAGGCCGCAGGTAAAGGCGATGTTTCTGCCGTAATCCTGAAACACTTTTAATCCAAATAGCTCTTCATAGAATTGTCTTGCGCCATTTATGTCAGCCACAGAAATAACCATACAAGTGAATTTCATAATATCAGCTCCCTGGAAACTTTATGCCCTTATCTCGGTGAGATATCGGGTTGCTTTTCTTCTTCGCCGTCCTTTGCCCGCCAACGCTTTAACGTTGGCAAGAATTTTTGCAGTTCGGCTCTCGCCTCTTGTTCTGTCAAATGCAAATCATTTTCTTGATTCCAACTATCTAAGTCCTGCAAATTATGTTCAATCAGTTCCTCAATTGAAAAATCTTGCGTAAATTGTCCGTGCTGGTAGCAAAAGGCACAGTATTCCTCTGATTTACGCCCATCACCCGCTGTCCCTTTGTCGCTGCTCTTTACTAAGAGCATCCCGCAGCTCTGGCATTGCCCAATGGCACGACCCAGAAGAAAGTCCACAGACACATCAAAAGTTTCAGCAATGAGCTTCAATGTATCAACATTTGGTACAGTATCTCCGTTTTCCCAACGGGAAACAGCCTGCCTTGTGACCGATAGCTTCTCAGCAAATTCATTTTGAGATAAATTCAGATGTTTTCGCAACTCTAAAATTGTGTTTCTCGTTTCCATTGATATAAACCTCCATATCCATTATAGGTTTTCGCAAAGAGACGCACAAGCAACTTGATGTTGCTCCCCCTGCTTAGCCCTTGACTATGAATATATTGCCGTACATTACACCCACAGTCAAGTTGAATATCGTTCCAAAGCCCTCTGTGCATTCTATGACAGAAACTACACTCTCAAAGGTTCGGATACCAGCGCAGCAGGTCAGACAGCCCCTCATCCTCTAATTTCTCCACCACATATCGCAGGCATTCTTCTGGTGAGGGCGCATTCCCGGTGTGGGGTATCGTTTCCCATTGCGACCGCCGCACAGGCTCAGGATCATTTCTTTCAGTTTCAATGCGGGCCGTAATAATGGAGCACATTTCTTCAAACGATATATTTTGGCCTTGAGACCAACCGTTCAAAAAGCGTCTTACATTCAGGCAAGAGCAAGCCTCCTTTCACAACATAGTTTGTATGCCATATTGGGGGCGTATGGTAAACAATTATATGTCCGTCTGCGGCCATGCAACATCTACCAATCTTGACTATTGTATTACCGCACACGAGCTTAGAATAGATACAGAAAAGGCGGTGATAAGAGATGGAGGCACAAAAGCGCATCATAGATTTGATGAAACTAAGAGGGCGGACAGACTATCGGCTTGCAAAATAAGCCCGCCGATTCTACTTATTCAGAATCGACGGGTTTCTTTGCACATCCGTAGTATAACGAAATACCTGATCTTTTAACGAAACCTCTCCAAACCTGTTGGAATCAACCACCAACATAACGATTACCCCCAAACAAATAGCGGGTTTTAGAGCCATTCAAAGGTCCTAAAACACAAAAAAGCGCCACCACTGAGCTGAAATTACTCCAGCCAGCGGCGGCATTTTTCGTAAAAGTGTTATAAAACTTGTGCTTTTCGATGTTTTCAAAAAAGCAGGGACGATAATCTTGATACCTTTGTATCAAAATCATCATCCCTACATGGTGCAGTTAAGCAATCCAAATCCGAACCAGTCTTTTCCGCCGCAGGGGAGGCTTTGAGGTCATCAAATGTAATTGTGTCTATCCCTTCCTTGTGGTTGAAGGTAATCACCATTTTATCGTCATAGACAAAAATGGCGTTGATAAAAGTGTCAATCAGCATCTTCCTGTGGGACTTCTGCCGCACGTCCAGCTTGCGGAAGCGGTGGAGCCAGAAGGTCATAAACTCGGCGCTGATTTTGGGCTTCGCCAGCTTCTCACAGGCAATACGGGTTTCCAGTTCCTCTTTTGTGGCTTCCAGTTCTTCCAGCCGTCCCTTTGTGGACTTGGTAAGAATACCCTGCTGGATAGCGTTCAACAGGTTTTGAATGGCAATATCCGCTTCCCGCAACTGCTGTTCATACAGTGGCAGGTTCACATTTTCCCTGTCCTGCAATTCCATCGGCATGGACACGATGGCCTCTATCGCCTTATCGTCCATCACCATTTTCATGGTTGCGTTCACCACTAAATCCTCTATCCACTCCTTGCGGACAGACTTCTTGTGGCACTCCTGCCGCTTCTTCTTGACGGACACGCACTTGTAATAGCGGTGGGTATTCCCCGTGTGGCTGGTGCCGCTCTCGCCGCAGAGATAGGCCCCGCAGTACCCGCAAAACAGCTTGCTGGTCAGTAAGTAATCTTCCTCGGCCTTATATCGGGCCGGGGCCTTTTTGTTCTTTGCCAGCCGTTCCTGCACACGGTCAAAAAGGTCTTGGGGGACGATGGCGGGGATGCCCTCCGGCACAACGATGTCCCGATAGGTGTACTCCCCGATGTAACGGCGGTTGTTCAAAAGGTGTTGGACGCTGTTGTAAGTCAAGGACTGTCCCCGTGTGTTCTTCACGCCCTGCTGGTTCAGATAGTCCCGGATTTCCTTCATGGTCGCGCCCTCGGCATACCGTTTGAAGGCTTCCAGTACAAAGGGAGCGGTCAGCGGGTCAAGCTGGAAATACTGCTGGCTGTCGATGGTGTAGCCGATGGGCAGGGTGTCGCCGTTATACTTGGATTTGAGGGCGTTCTCCGTCATGCCCCGCACCACCTTCTCGGACAGGTCGGCGGAGTAGTATTCGGCATACCCCTCCAACACGCCCTCCAAAATGATACCCTCAGCCCCGTCTGAAATGACTTCGGTGGCGGACACCACCTTGACCCCATTCTTTTTCAGCGTGGCCTTGTATCGGGCGCTGTCGTAGCGGTTTCGAGCAAACCTGTCCAGCTTCCAGACAATCACCATGTCAAAGAGCCGTCTGCCGCTGTCCTTCACCATGTTCTGAAACTCCGGGCGGTTGTCTGTCTTGGCGGAAAAGGCCCGGTCGATGTAGTGCCGCAGGATGGTGACGCCGTTCTTTTCGGCAAAGGCAGTACACTCCCGGATTTGGCCCTCGATGCTTTCCTCCCGCTGGTTGTCGCTGGAATAGCGGGCGTATATCACGGCCTTCATTCCTTCACCCCCTCCAGCATTTCAATGATGGCCTTTTTCAGTCGGTCATTCATGGGAGATTTGGGGTCAAAGCACATCTCCACGAATTGCTTCATGTCCTTATCTTCCTCAAGGATTCTCGGCTTGAACTCGTACAGTCTGCCCTGGGGTTTCTCGGTGCGGCAGCAGATGTAATCCATGGACACGTCAAAGTAATCCGCATACCAAATCAGAACCTTAATGGGGGCGGCGGAATACCCCGTTTCATATCGGTTGATGGTGGCCTGGGGAATCCCCGCAATCTTTCCGAACTTGGCTTGGGAGAGACCGATTCCCTCCCGGAGCGTCCGCAGTCTGGCGCCTATCTCGCTCATTGGCTTCGCCTCCTTCATGCTCTTATTGTATCACATTTTGTCGCTTCTGTCAATCCATATAGTGAATGATATGATAGATTGATTGATGGATTGATGTGGGCGGTAGGCCCTTAACCCGGCCCGCAGGCTGGGAGCGGGGGTTTCCAAAGGGGGGTGCGGCCCCCCTTTGGCACACGACTTTGCGAAGCAAAGTGTAGTGTGTTATACCTGCTGGCGCGGCTGACGGGGGAAGCGGGGTGGCCCCGCTTGCACCGGCAGGAAAACGGGCGGGGTTTTTGTGAGCGGGAGCGAAGAAAAAGCCTGTCCGTTTTCGGGGAGCGGCGGCAGGTATACAAGCCCCCGTCCCTCGTCCCCCGTGTCGAAACGTACATCGAAATGAGGTACGTTTCCGCCGATTTCTGACGGGAGGAGCACCGCCCCTGGCACCCAAAATCAAAGGAGGCGGGCAAGCACCCTTGATGCTTGCCCGCCTTAATGACCACAGAGCGAACCCGGGCGGGGCTGTCAAGGTTGGCGCTGAAAGCGCCATGCACTTTAACCTTGACCGCCCTGCTCGGGTTTGCTATCTTCTTAAATAAGCTGGAAGTTACTTTAATTATTGCTGTTGATATATTGATAAAACTGATTGTGCAATTGTCTCATTTCATCAGGAGCGTTCATTGAATGTTGATACATAAACATATTTCCAAAGCTGCTTCTAAAAACAAGTGTAAGCCCAATGGTTAAGACACAGGTGGGAAAGAGCCTGAAGATATTCATTTTTCTTGGTGAAAGTTTCACTCCGCGCTTATAAAGTGCTTCAAAGTTAATTTTCATCTGTTTTGAAGTCTCAACCATTATTTTAGATTCTTCCCAAACTTTTTCGGGATTTTTAGCTTTATAATATGCGTCAGCAATTGGAACAACCATGGCAAGATGGCATAATTGCCATTGCTGCATATTATCTACAATCTGGTATGGAATTTCCGATTTTCTTAGTATTCCCGCTAACGATATTAGACGTTCCGATCTACTTCCATCAATTTCAGCAAATGTGGTGGGTTGGATAATCCAAGGTGTAAGAGCGGCTTTAAGAACCTCGTTTTCAAAACTGCCTCCCGCCCCAGGAAATGCAGGAATAATACGTCCTTTCCCGCATAGTTCTTCCCAACCGCTATATGTCTCAAGAGTATTTACCATAGTCACTATATTTGGACTGATATTGTTGGATAACTCTTTTAACGCCGTATGTACTTGATTCTCTTTTACTGTTACAAAAATAAAGTCATAATAATCGTGATTCTCTAATTTTTCAATGACTGTGATATTGGCGTTGTGTATTTTTCCTTTCATTACATATGTTAGACCGCTTCTTTGAAGTAGTTCAAGTCTTTTCCCCCGTGCATAAATTGTGGTGCAATATCCCGCTTTACTGAACAAAGCTGCGTACAAGCAACCAATTACGCCAGCACCATATATCAGCAATCTCATTCAAAAAGCACCTCCACAAGTTTGGGATATGCCACCCCGCCACGCTAATAACATTATAGCAGAGCACTTTTAATCGTACAATGCAATGCAGGTATTTCTTGTAAAATTTCTTTTGCGGATCAGGAACAAAAAGTATATACTTATGTCGTTAATAATTAGATAGAGAAACTACCGCATTCAGAAAGGAGGTTTTATCGTGTCCGTTACCTACAGATTGCCCTACGACACCCCGCTCCGCTATCTGCCCCTGGTCTACATCCTGCCCCACGATTTGCTCCTGCGCTGTCCCACCCTGCGGAAGCTGCCCCGCCGCATGGGGGCGTTCAATAACCCGGAATGGCAAGAAGTCCTTGGCAGCCAGCAGTTTCTAAATGAAATCATGGACGCCATGGCTGCGCTGGTGTTTCCCCACTTCGGCTTCGGCGGCTGGAAGGAGCATTACACGGGCTGGTGTCCTGTATGGTACTTATCCTACGCTCTGCCCCTGTGGGCAAAAGGGATAGAGCGGGAGCGGGGCTGGGGCCCGCAAGCCCTGTTCAACCTGCCGCCCGACTTCGAGATACCCTTTTTCGACCCGGAGGACGTGAAAGCGTCCATCGGGGAGGTGGTGCGCCGCACCATTGAGGAGCAGGGTTGGAGGCCGATGCTGGACGTGGTGCGGGAAATGCCTTGCGCCGAGGACTTTGAGCCATGGGACACCAACGTGCGGAAAGATTTTCTTCGCAAATGGTATCACACCCGCTCCAAGAAGGTCAAGACCGTTTCGCTGGAGGAGTGCATGGAGGACGAGGACAGCGGCATACACACTGTCCCAGACTCGGCGGCGGAGGACTTCACCGAGCAGGTGGCGGGGGAGGACTTCTGCCAGCGGTTCAAGGCCACCCTGTCCCCAAAGGATATGGCGATTCTGGAGCTGCGGGTGGAGGGGTACGGCTACCAGGAGATAGCGGACAAGCTGGGGTACAAGACCCACAGCGCGGTTGTCAAGCGGATGGAGGCTATCAAACGGCGGTTCATTCAGTACGAGGAAGAAGCAGGGCGGTAAGGCCACGCAAGCCGGAGCGGCGGGCGTGGCTTTTCTGCGCCCAAAATGAACAGTAAGGAGGTAGAATGGCACAGCACGCAATTTTGAGATTTGAAAAACGCAAGGCGGGGCCAGCCGGGGCGCTGGAAGCCCACCACGAGCGCACCAAGGAGCAGTACGCCAGCAACCCGGACATTGACACCGGCAGGAGCCGGGACAATTTTCACATTATCCGGCCCACGCAGAAGTATCGGCGGGAGATTGACAGCCGGATCAAGGCGGCGGGGTGCCGCACCCGGAAGGACAGCACCATGTTCGTAGACACCCTTATCACCGCCAGCCCGGAGTTCTTCACGGGCAGGAGCAGACGGGAGATACAAGCCTACTTCACCGAGGCGGCGACGTTCATGGAGCGGAAGGTGGGCCGGGGCAATATTTTCTCCGCCGTGGTTCACATGGACGAGAAAACGCCCCACCTTCACCTTTGCTTTACGCCCATCACCAAGGACGGGCGGCTGTCCGCCAAGGATATTTTGGGCAACCGGGCGCAGCTTTCCAAGTGGCAGGACGAGTTTCACGCCCACATGAGCAAGGCGTTTCCGGCCCTCCAACGGGGCGAGAGCGCCCTTGTCACCAAGCGGAAGCATATCCCCACCTGGCTTTTCAAGCAGTCTATCGACCTCACCCGCCAGCAGCGGGCCATCGAAAAGGCCATTTCTGAAATCGGCGTGCTGAACGCCGGGAAGAAGCGGGACGAGGTTTTGGAACTGGTGGGGCCGTACTTCTCCCGGCTGGAACAGCACCTGGGGCAGATGCAGAAGTACCAGGCCACCATCGACTATCTGACCCAGGAGAACGCCGGGCTGAAAGAAAAGGTCAGGGACGAAAAGAGCATACAGAAGCAGATGGAGGTTTTGACGCTCAAAAAGGAAAACGAGTGGCTTCGGCGATTTGTGAACAGCATACCCCCGGAGATACGACAGGCGTTGAGGGAACAGCAAAGGGGGCAACGCCATCCAAAGGACTATCAGCGGTGAACCGCATTTGCACCTTGAAAATTGAATATGGAAGAAATGGAGGCAACACTTGAGCAGACGGAAGAAGCTAATCAACCACACCGACATTCCCCAGTATCAGATTGAGGCTATCGCCCGCTGTATCATGCCTGATATTCTCGCCTTTTACGAGAGTGAGGAAGGCCAGCGGGAATTTGCCGAATGGAAGGAGCGGCGGGAAGGGTCGAAGCGGGAGGCAAGAACGGAATAAGGATGAAAAGGGCGGGCGCACCGTGGTAACGGCTGCGCCCGCCCTTTTTGCGTTTATGGGGACTGCTTCTTCTTTCGGGGGCCTCTCGGCTTTGAGGTGGGCTTCCGCTCCACCCCGTTTCGGAAGTGGGTACTCTCGTATCGGTCAAAGAAAACCAATAATCCGGCAGGGAATCCTTTTTCGCATCCAGATGTGGATAAACTTTGATTTCATGCCATACAGATCCAAACAATGGTTTACAAAAAGCGCCGATACTTTATGAAATTCTTCAGTACTCTAAAGCCACATAGTACACCCAATGCATTTACCAAGATTGGAGCCACATTTGTAAGGATTCTGTTGCGTCAATAAGTTCTTTATCATTTCCGCCAGGAGATTTAAAAAACAAAATCTGTGTCCCGGCTTGATGCTTTGAAGCGTAACGTGTCAATGGTGGAATTACAAAGATTGAACCAGCCTCAAGTGTAATTTCTTTTTGCTCGTCTATTAACAGGATCTTACTGCTTCCACTAATAATGTAATTGTACTCTGTGGCATTTGTATGAAAATGTGGATGATCTGCTGTAAAATGTTTATAAAGACTTATACCTATTTCATTTTTTGCATCATATATCCATTCCAATTCCTGTGGTTTTTTCAAATCTCCACATAGATACACACGATAGGACTTATCTAATGCTTGGTGCAAGATATCTCCATGAATCAGTTCCATATATTTTTCCTCTCTCAATCCAGGGGACACTTCCGGGCATTCCATTCATCGAGCCAACCCTTTATTGTATCCAATTTTGGTTGTTGGCATATTGTTCCATCTCTTTTAATGCGGTCAAAATTTTCAATAAAGAAATGATAGTTTTTATAGTCTAAATCTTTCCAGATGATAAAGCTCCTTCTCTGATCTTCGCTTCCAATCCCAGGAGAATAAAGATCAATTTTTACATGGTCATATTGTTGATACTCATTGTCAAATTCAACACCGAAAAGCGCATATGGAGCAACTATGTTCAAAGAAAAATATAAAAATCGATGTTCCTCATAGGCTTTTTTATAAATCGTATCTACAAGCATATTGTTAAAAATTGCTTCCCACCCATAATAAATAAGATTTTCCCGAGGACCTGCAACAGGATTTGCCATCTTGGTTACGGCGTCCTTTAAGTTCGCTGGATGCGGTTCGGCCAGCATCAGTTCAAGTACTGCATGCCTCCCTTTTAGTATTCTTTGCAGAGTCTTAGACAGTTCAGATGGAAATTGTTGAAACTGACCCATATCTATAATTTCCGGATTCAGTATAAAATTACTCGCAAGATTCATCAGCCGTATTCTGCGGATATGCCGATACCCGCCATCATTTAGATGAAGTCTGCTCTCAATCGTATATAGCTGATGGATATCTTTGCGAGGGTTCATTAAAAGATTATTTTCGCTTTTTGGAGGTCTGTCAGCCCTTACATTATTAGTTAGCCAAAGACGTAAACTCTCTTTCATGTTTTGATAATCTTCTGGAGCATACCTTAAATATGTTACTCCTGCAAGATCGGAAATTTGATGTACCCCTGAAACCAAGCAAATTGCAACAGCTTCTTTTCCTAAAGCCCCAGCAAAAAGCCCTGCTTCATAAATTACATTGCCTCTTGACACAGGTATTCCTTTACCATCTGACTTTAATATATCATCTTTGTCAAAAATAAACACAGCCCCATGGCACTTGCGGGTTTGTTCCAATAAACTTTCGATTGTGATAGTAGTAACCCGAAAAACGTCAAGTTCAAACCAACAGATTGCATCTGCGCCCAGGTCAGTGAGAATGCCTTTTAATAGCTTTGCCTTCTCTTTCGCTCCATCAGAACTGGAGCTTCCTATAAAAATTTTTTCATCTACAGTCCCCCGATCTGAAATTATATATTACTCTTTTTCTTCGATTACATACCTTACACCGCATCCTACAATTTTCCGAAATGGTCTTTTAGGCACGCCTGCGCTAAGGCGTAGTGGGGGTCGGCCTTCTTCCCGTCAAATTCATGGTGTACTTTTACGCTCCCTGTTGTCTGGCATTTGGAGCAGATGCCGCCCTGGTGCTCATGTGCATTCCGCTTTTATGCACCAATGAAAGCCTGGAGGCTCAAATGGTTTTCTTCTACAGTGAAAACGTAAGGTGCCTTCGCAACAGTATTAATAGTATTTTTATACTAAATATTTTGTAAGAACCCGCAAAACCTTGTGGAACAGCGCATTACCCCGCATTTCCTGATAGCAGACCACCCCAATTACTACGAATTTACTACCAAGGGATGAGCTTTGATACGACGAAACACCAGGAAATGCAGACATACGGTTTTGCGCCGCCCTTTGAATTGCCCTCTAAAATCACATATCGCCTGACTGGATAGGCCGTCTTTTCTGCAAAGGAAAGGCGGCTTTTTCTATGCCCGTACATAGCCGCCTGTTTCGCCGCAGGCGGCTAAATCTACGAAAGGAGGAAACCCCAAATGGCGAAACCAAAAGTGTTGAGTGTAGCAAATCAAAAGGGTGGAGTTGGCAAAAGCACGACTGTCTACAACCTGGGGGCCGGTCTTGCGCTGGAGGGAAAGAAAGTCCTGCTGCTGGACGTAGACCCCCAAGGTGATTTGACCAAGATGCTGGGCCAGCGCAAGCCTCACGACCTGCCCCTGACCCTTGCCAACGCCATGAACGATGTTGTAGCCGGGACAGAGCCATCTGACCACCCGGAGATCATGCACCACCATGAGGGCTTTGACTTTGTTCCGGGAAACCGCAGCCTGTCCGCCGTAGAGGTGGGGCTGGTGAACGTAATGAGCCGGGAAACGGTACTGCGTCAGTATGTGGACAGCGTAAAGCGGGATTATGACTACGTTCTGCTGGATTGCCGTCCCTCGCTGGGGATGCTGGTCATCAACGCCCTGTCCGCATCGGACTATGTGCTTGTCCCCGTCCAGGCGGATTATCTGGCGGCGGAGGACATGACAGAGCTGGTGGTAACGGTGCGGAGCATCCAGCGTCAGATCAACCCCCGGCTGAAAATCGGCGGCGTGTTTCTGACAATGGCAAACGAAACCACGTTCCGCAAGGACATCGTGAACAGCGTCAAGTCCAATTTTGGACGGCACCTGCCCGTGCTGGACACGGTGATCCCGGCGACGGTGCGGCTGGCGGAGGTCAGCACAGCGGACAAAAGTATCTTCCAGCACGAACCCAGGGGACGGGCGGCGGACGCCTACCGCAAACTGACAAAGGAGGTGCTGGACATTGGCAGCAAAGAGCGCAGCCGGACTTCTGACCTCAGTAGATAGTATGTTTACCACCCAGGAGGAACGGGACAACGCCCAGCGCAGCTATGTGATTGACCTGCCCGCCGCAGAGATCAGCGACTTTCCCGACCACCCGTTCAAGGTACGGATGGACGAGAGCATGATGGAGCTGGCAGACAGCGTGAAGCAGCACGGTATTCTTGTGCCCTCCCTGGTACGTCCCATGCCGGACGGCAGTTATCAAATGGTGTCCGGCCACCGGCGTAAGCGGGCGGCGGAGCTGGCGGAACTGCCCACGGTGCCCTGCATTGTCCGGGAGCTGACCGACGATGAAGCCATCATTATCATGGTGGACAGCAACCTCCAGCGGGAGCAGGTCTTACCGTCAGAAAAGGCGTTCGCTTATAAGATGAAGCTGGACGCCATGAAACGGCAAGGACAACGCACGGATTTAACTTCCAACCCACTGGGTCGGAAGTTAGGGGGCAAAGAATCTGCTGAAATTGTAGGCAAAGACGGTGGTGATAGTCAAACACAAGTACGCCGCTTTATCCGCCTGACGAACCTTGTGCCTGAACTGCTGGACATGGTGGACAATTCTGTGCTGAAAGAAAAAGATAAGCTACAAATGGCCCTGCGCCCCGCCGTGGAGCTGTCTTATCTGTCAAAGGACGAGCAGAACGCCTTGTTGGAGGTCATGGAGGGTGAGGATTGCACCCCGTCCCATGCCCAGGCCATCAAAATGCGGGAGTTTTCCGAGAAAGGCAAGCTGAACCCCGACGTAATTCTTTCCATCATGCAGGAGGAAAAGCCCAATCAGATGGAGCAATTCAAGATACCCCGGAACCGCATCGACAAGTTTTTCCCTGCGGGGACGCCCGCACAGAAGATCGAGGACACCATCGTGAAGGCTTTGGAGATGTACCGTAAGCGGGAAAGGGCGAGGGAGCGATGAAAGTCACACCTGGGGGATATTCTGCCCTTTTGCGGCCCTGGCACCTCCCACGCCCTCCCCCTCTCACACTCTCCCCCTCCAAACCTGCTGTACCTGCTGAAAAGAAAGACCCTGCCCATCCTTTTTCAGCCAGTAAAAACCCTTGAACCGAACCCGTGGAGCGCCACGGGCTTTTTTTACGCCCAAAATCAACAAAATGGAGGTAATTTTTCTATGAAGCGAAAAACCATCACCCACGCGGCGCGGCTGCTGTGCGTCCTGGCGCTTGCCATGAGCCTGACCACCGCCGCCTTTGCAGCCGACCCGCCTGAACCCGCCCAGCCGTCCCCTTGCTACCCCACCGCCGTCACCCGGAGCGAGGACGGCGGCGAGATCAGGAAGATGTACGACCTGGGGCCGGAGGATGACCCCGCTGGCATCCCCCGTTCTGACTTTGAGCAGGAGGGCTACCATTACACCCTCACCGACCTGCTGAAACAGGAACTCCCCGCCAACGAGAGCCGTCAGCACACGGAAACCGTGTCCGTGCCCAGCCAGAGCAAGGATATGGGCGCGGCCCTCCTGCCGCAGACAAAGGAGTTTGTCACCGAGGACGGCCTTGCCGGGACGCTGGCCCTGAAGCTGGACACCGTGAAGGTGGAGGTGGCCGGGTATGGCAGCTCCACCAAGAGCGTCACCGCCACCCGCACTTACCCCGGCCTTGCCGACCAGGACACGCAGTATATCCCCAAGTCCATCACCGACAACGGCCACTCCCTGACCCTCCAGACCGTCAACTGGCAGACAGAGGGGGACGGCCACTTTACCGCCGTGGCCTCCTACTCCGGCTCCGCCACCAGCTCCTATGTGAAGGGCTACACCGTCACCGCCGACTATGCGGGCACCGTCAGCCGTATCAACCTGAATAAAATCCGCTATGTGGCGATCTTCGAGGGTACGGCCCTGGAACCCGCCCCCACAGAGAAACCCGGCGACACCCCCAGCCCTGACCTGACCGACCCCGCCGACCCCACCGCTCCCACCGAGCCGTCCGACCCCGCTGACGCTCCCACCGGCGAAAAGAACAGCGTCCTGCCCGTGGTGGCCGTTGTCGTGGTGGTGCTGCTGGGCGGCGGAGTGTTCTACTTCATCAAACGCAGGAGGTAATGCACCATGAAGAAACTGACCACTCTTTTTTCTGTGCTGTGTCTGACCCTGGCCCTGACGGTGCCCGCCAGCGCCCTGGACTACAACATCGACGGCCCCGGCGACCCGAAGTACGGCAAATCCACCTCCATCGAGCCGGTGGTGACGGCTGACCGGGGCGAGCTGCCCAACGTGGACGTGAGCAAGAACGCGGCCCTGATCCCGCCCGGTTTTGGCTCTCCCAGCGCCTACACCCTGAACACCGGCACCCCCCTGACCCCCAATCTGGCTCCTGGCTATGTGCTGGGTGAGGGGGCCGTCATCAACGGCAATACCGGCGTCACCGTCGCCCCGCCCGCCTTCAATACCATCCCCAGCGGTATCGTGTCCGGCAACGGCACCACCACCGGGGGCACAGCCACCCCCACCCCCTCCACCGGCTATACGGAGGTCACTTCCGACCTCTATTACAGCGGCGGCTATCTGGCGACCCTGAAAATCCCCAGCCTGAAGGTGAGCGTGAAGGTCTACCAGGG
>JAETOJ010000047.1 GCA_021768085.1 Bacillota bacterium | reverse complement strand
TTTAGTGTGTATCCTAAAAACCAGCGGTATGCGATGTCTGTCTGCGCCCTGCGCAGCGTCCCTCGCAGCGATGGTATCCCGTCCAGATGCTGCAGCAGCACGATCTTGAACAGTACTACCGGATCAACGCTGGGCCGCCCATCTTCCTCGCTGTACAACGGCTCCACGATTTTATACAGTTTCCTGAAATCTACCGCTTTGTCCACCTTCCGCAGCAGGTGCTCCTGTGGTACCAAACTCTCTGTATTCACCAGTTCCACCACGCCCCGCTCCATTTTCCCCTTTTCCATCATTTTTTTCACCCTGCTCTATTTTACCTCATATATATGAAAAAGTCTGCCCCACGGCAGACTTTTTCGACAGGCTGAGAAAAGGTCAAATGACCTTTTCTGCATTTAATCTACTACTCCAGCCCTATGGATTCTGTAAAAACCGATCTTGCCTTCCCCTCTTTCCCCCATTCAAACGCCCCACCCCCGGCACTGCTTCCTGCCGAGGGTGGGGCAAAACAATCTGGAATACGACGTTATGGCGTTCTTACTTCAAAACAGTCTCGCAAAGCACATTCAGCAGCTTGGCCAGCTCCGCACGGGTGGTCTGTCCGGCAGGCCGCAGAGTAGCGTCCTCCTGATAGCCCTCATAGAGCTTGACGCTGACAGCCCACTTCATAGCCTCCAGGGCCTTCTCGGAGATCTGATCCGCATCGGCAAAGCTGCTGAGATCCTGCTCCACAGTCTTAGCCCCCGCAAACCGCCAAAGCAGGACGGCCAAATCCTCCCGGGTGATGGGGCCGTTCACCAACTCCAGGCCTTCGGAATAGCCCTTTTCTTCCGCCCAGGCCAGGGCCTCGGCAAACCAGTTGTTGCCAGTGTCCTTTAGCTCCGCGCCCGCAAGCCGGGCCAGAATCACCGCGGCCTGACTCCCATAGGCAGGGGTAGCGGGATCAAACGCAGCGGCGCTCTTACCCAGCATCAGATTGTTCTCCACAGCGTAGGCCACATTGGGAGCATACCACGCGTCGGAGTCCACGTCGTCAAAGGCCATAGCAATGGAATAGTCTGGCAGCTTGCCCATGACGGAGGGCTTAAACACCGTGTCCTTGTCGATCTTGCCCGCCTCGTAGTCCTTGCTGAAGGCCCACAGCTCATCCATGATCTGCTTAGCGTAGCCATAGGTCTCCCGGGCAATGGCCTTGCCCAGAGCGGTGGCGCTCTCTTGAGCCAGGGCGGGATCCGCCTTGTAGAGGTTCCGCATGGCCTTGTCCACGGCAGCCTGCTTCTCAATGAGCGCGGTCTGGTACTCCTCCCAGAACGCCTTAATGTTGACGCCGTAGTGCTCTCGGTCGTTGTCGCACATATCGTTCAGCGCGGCAAACACCCAGAACATGGAGTTCTCCGGCAGATCGGCAGGGCTGTTCACCACGTCGCCGAACAGCTCCATATCCTCGTCGGGGGCGTAGTACGCCCAGTTCTCGCCGTCGTTGTTTGTCCAGTCGCAGTGGTATACGTCGTCAGTTCCGGTCAGCAGTGCGGAGTAGAAGGGTAGGAACACGGAGTACTCCGAGCGGTTCATCGCCAGCCACTCGATGGTGGCCAGCTCGGCAGGCAGCGTGTCGTCGTGGCGCACCTCAAAGAGGTGAACCTCCGCCTGATGCTCATTGCCCACAGACCAGATACCGTCGTCCTTATTGGAGTCATAGTCGGTGCCTTCGCCTCGAGCGGCAAAGAAGCGCATGGTGTCCAGGGTGGACAGCTTGCGGTCGGTATCGAACAGATAGGAGATGGGGCCATCCAGCTCCGCGCTGTGGAGCATCTCCTTGCCGTCATAGCTGCTGATATCCAGATCGGCGGCCATAGCCGGATTCAGGTAGTGCACACCCTGCCAGAAACGGGTGTACTGACCATTTCCATCGTCGGTGCCGTAGGTCTCGCGGATGTTGATCTTGGTGATCTTGTCACCCTCTTTGTAGTTGTCCTTGTCATACTGGGAGGACACCAGCAGGCCGTTCTCCAGCGGCAGGGAGATCAGGTTTTCAGAGGCAAACACATTGTCCTCATCCGCCACATCGATCTCGCCCATGGTGACGATGTTGGGGTTGATGGACACCTTGTCGGCGGGCAGTTTCACCGCCACATAGTTGTGGGCGGAGACAATCAGAAAGTTCCAAACCTCCTTGGTGTCGCCGATGAGGATGGAATTATAGTAGCCGTAATCGTTCCCGGCGCCGTACTCATCCAGAATGGCGGCCAGCAGCTCCACACCATGGCGGGCAGACTTGGCCTCTTGGAGGATTACGCCAGCAATGGACAGCTCACAGATGCCGTTCTCCGTAGGCGCATCGAACTTATCCAGCTCCGGGTTATAGATGGTGGACACCGTGGCCGTGGCAGACACACCCAGCTCGTTGATGCCCGCCTGGGCATAAGCCGGGATCACCACATTACCCTTATCGTCCACAATATTCTCGCCATACTCCAAAGAGTCCCGGACGTAAGTGTACCGGTAAGTATGGGCGGGCCAGGGCATGGAAAACCCGCTTGAATCCTCGTACATCTCGCCCTCGGCGTGATCGGCGGCCTCAATGACCTGGAAGACCTTGTCGTAGTGCTCGCCAATGTCTTCTCCGCGTCCAAAGAAGGTGGATCCGTTCTCGGTCAGCTCGCTGCCGACGAACAGACTGGTGCAGGCGCTGGCGCTGGAAAGGGTGATGCTCACCGTGAGTACGGCGGCGAGCACCACCGCGCCCAACCGTTTCCAATGCTTCATGTTCGTTCCTTCTTTCTTAAAAGTTCCCCTCCAGGGGATCATTCAAACTGTAGCACCAAAAAAAGCGTTTTGTCAAGCGATTTTTTCCAATGTTATCGTTTCCATTTTCTCCCTAAAAATTTCCCCCTAAAAAATAGCCTTTTCCCGTAACCGCCTCCTTTCCCTTTCGTATATACTAATGGAACCCACCTCACAGAGCTTTGGAGGTACACCCATGGACGAGCGCGCGCTGGTCAAAAAACTGAACAGGGGCAGCAGGAGCGCCCTGGACGCGGCGTTGAAGCGGTTCACCCCCTACGTCAGCGCGGTCATTCTTCGGGCGCTGGCGGGCCGCGCCTGCCAGGAGGATGTGGAGGAGCTGTGCGCCGACGTGTTCGTGGCCCTATGGGCCAACGCCCCGGGGCTGGATCCGGAGCAGGGCCTGCGCCCCTGGCTGGCGGCGGTGGCCCGGAATAAGGCCACCGACTGGCTCCGCCGCTGCCGACCCACCGCCCCCATCCCGGACAACGCCCCGGATCCCGCCCCCGGCCCGGAGGAGCTGGCCCAGCGCCAGGAACAGTCCGCCCGCCTCTGGGCGGCGGTGGACGGCCTGGGTGAGCCGGATCGCACCCTGTTCCTGCGCTACTACTACGAAGGCGACAAACTGAAAACCGTCGCGGCGGAGCTGGGTCTGAGCCAGACCGCCGCCAAGCAGCGGCTGTTCCGGGGCCGGAAGGCCCTGAAGGCCGCCCTTCAGGAAGGAGTGGAAACACCGTGAAAACCCGTCTGCAATCCCTGTGGGACGAGGTCTCGCCGGAGGGCGGGCCCTGCCCCCAGCCCGACAGGAAGGCCGTCCGCCGCCGGGTGGACGCCGCCCTGGATCAAAAGGCCCGCACCCTCCACCCCTGGCGGGCGGTGCGGCTGGCGGCTGTCTGTGCCGCCGCCCTGCTCCTGCTCACCGGCACCGCTTTGGCCGCGGGAGTGCTTCTGCCGGAGCACAACGTCCTGCGGGCGTTTTTCGGCCGGGGGGAGAACGCCCCCGGCTCGGAGGGCCTGGTCAACGCCCAGCCCATCTCGGTGAGCGACGAAAACTATACCCTTACCGTCACCTCCTCCATCTCCGACGGCTCCGTGTTCTATCTCACCGTGCTCCTCCAGGGCAAGACCCCCCAGGCCGCGGCCTATCTCCAGGAGCCCGGTTTCAGCTCCGACCTCCTCAGCCTGTGGGCCGCCCCCCTGGACAGCGCCGACAACATCGCCCGCTGGGGAATGTGTTATGCGGCCTGCGATTACTGGAACTACGACCCGGATTCCAGCACCTGGAGCGTAAACGTGAGGGGCAACAACCCCGGCGGCGCTGACTGTATGGTCTCCCTCCGGTGCCCGAAGATGGAGGAGGACCTCCGGCTGACCTTCCCAACGCAGGCGATCCCCACCATCGTCCTGGACATAGGCCGGGAGGGCTCTGGGCTGGATCCGTACGCCTTTGAGGACAGCATTGCCGGCTCTGTCACGTTGAACCGGATCACCCTGTCCCCCCTGTCCCTCCGGGCGGAGTTTACCAGCCCCGACGACTCCCCGCCCATCCCCCTCCTGCACTTCCTCTGGAAGGACGGCAGTGTGTCCCCCGCGCGCCAGCTGGGGATCCATGGCGGTGCTTCCGGCTTCCGCTCGGGCAGCGGGCCATGGGAAATGGACAAAACCTGGACGCTGAACTCCGTCCAGGATCTCTCCCAGATGGAGGCGGTGGTGTTCGGCGGCATGGCCTACCCCCTGGACGGCGGCGCGCCCTATGCGGTAGACGTGGACACCCTCCCCCTGCGCGAGCTGAAGCCCTGAGCCCTCCCCCGCTCTGTTCCACACAGCCGGCAAAGGCCGCGGCCCCTTTGGGGCCGCGGCCTTCCGTGCGTCGGATGGGTTTTCTCTTGTCATTTCTTCCGGGCGGACGTCCGCTTCTTCTTTCCCTTCCGGCCGCCGAACACCCCGGCCACCGCTCCGCCGCACAGGCAGCCGGCCAGCTCCACCAGCGCCTGGGATCCGAGCTGAAAGCCCTCCCCCATCAGCAGGCTCACCGCCAGAATGAGCAGGTAGCACACCGCCCCCACCGCCAGGCCGGCCAGCAACCGCCGGGCGCTCCACCGGGAACAGGCCAGCAGCCCGCCGATAAGGCAGCCCAGCACGCAGGCCGCCGCCGTCACCTGGGCCGCCGCGTCCTCTTTCAAAATCCCGTTGGACACCGCCACCGCCCCCAGCAGGAGCACCATCAGCTCCACCCCCAGGGCCAGCAGCCCTCCCAGCGCCACCGCCGTCACCATCTGGGCGGCGTTGGCCCCCTGGACCTCCCCCTTCCGCATACAAAAGCACCCCTTTCCTATGGTGATATACCATATGCGAAAGGGGTGCTTGTCATGCCTGAGAATGCCGTTACTTGTCCTCTTTTTTGTCCTTCTTGTCCTTTTTCTCCGCCTTCTCGGCCACGGGCTCCTCGGTGCTCTGGGTGCCCTTGCTGGAGATGGCCCACTTGGTAAACTCCACGCGAACCCGATCCGCGCCGGTCTCCAGCACCACGGTCTTTTCCTTCACCGCGCACACGGTGCCCACAATTCCGCCGATGGTGGTGATCTCGTCCCCCACCTTCAGGCTGCTGCGCATCTCCTCGGCGGCCTTTTTCTTCTTGTTCTCCGGGCGGATGAGCAGGAAGTACATGACACCGATCATGAGCACGATCATCAGAATGGACGGGAGCATGGATCCGGCGCCGCCGGCGGCCGCTGCGATTTTAAGCATATGAGTTCCTCCTATGTCAAGATGCGGGCCGGCTTGCGACCCTTCTGTCTCACGGCATTAGAATTATTATACCGGAATGAACTGGTAAAGACAAGCCCTTTTTTAAAAATATATTTGGCATCATGCCGGACTTCTACGCCGCCAACCAGTTCAGCAAAACGCACACAATACCGGAACAAGCCCTCGCGGAGCGTTCACCGCAGCAACGGCCCCACGTCCTCCATCCCCCGCTGGCGCAAGAAAATGGCCTTGGGAGACTGACGCAGCACCTCCCGGATGTCGCACGTCAGCGAGCTGGCCTCACCGGTGTCCCGCACCACGCTGATGTACTCGTGAACGCTATGCATACTGCCCAGGCTCTGTCCCAACTGACCATACATGGCGCCATAGGCCCCCTGGAGCCGGGTAACCCAGCGGTGATCCGAGACCAGCACGGCCATGGCGGCCTTCGCCGTCTCCCGGGTGGTGAGGTTTAAGGCGTCCAGACGCAGCGCCCGGGCGGACACCCGGAACCGGGGCAGTGTCACGCTGGATTCCCCCACCTGAAGGGACAGCCCCTGCCGCGTCCACAGCTTGGCCCCGTTCAGCTCGGTGCCTGGGGCCACCTGAACCTTGCCGCAGTTGCCGAACAGGCAGCCGCCGATGTCTCCGTCCGGCCCGCCCCCCTGGGCCTTCGCCACCCGGGCGGAGCCGGTGATCACAATGTCGCCGCAGGCCCCCTGGATGCCCGCGCCGATGGCGGCGGCGCCGCAGGCGGCCTGGGCCGTCACGATGCCTCCCTGGATGCGGATGTCCCCCACCGAGGCGCCCAGCGCCCCGCCGATGCCGGCGCCGCCCCCCGTCCCGGTGGCGGTGACTACGCCGCCCCGGATGAGGATTGGGCCGGTACGCTGCCGGCTCGCGGCGCTGTCCCGGCCGATGCCCGCGCCGCCAGCGCCGCCGGTGGCGGTGAGGGTGCCGTCTGGCTCTCCCCTGCCGCCCTTCGTCTGGTCGATGCGCAGGGACGTGCCATCCCCCAGAGAGATGCCCGCATAGCCCGGGCCGCTCTCAAACACATTGTCCGTCCCCCTCGCCAGCAGCAGGGTCACGTCGTTCCCCCGACCCAGGCGGAAGGCACAGCCGGCGTCCACTCGGCACTCCACCCCATCCAGGGTCAGCTTTATCACGCCGATACCGTCGGCCAGAACCAGCCTCCCGCTAAAGGGGATCTGATCCACGTCCATTCCCGCCCCGCCCGCCACGGCGGTGACCTCGCCGGTCAGGATGGTTAGGGTGTGGCTCTCCTCCTCGTAGCGCCAGTCCGTCTCCGGCTCCCCGCCGGTGACGGTGAAGGGGTTGGGATACCGGGAGATCTCCTGGAAGGCCCCCGCCTTCTCGTCCCAGCGCACGTAGATGTACCGGGTCTGGGTGCGGCCCGCCTTGTCCCGCCCCCGCAGGGCGATGGTGTGGGCGGGATAGCCCTTAGAGTCGTCCCCCTTCAGCAGCCACAGCCGGGTCAGGTCGGGCTGGCTGTCCGTCCGCAGGGCAAGCTGACCCTGTCTGCCGTCCACCGCCAGGGCGGTGATGGAGCGCCACTCCGGGATCAGCGTTTTCCACACCAGGTCAAAGGGTGTCAGCGGCTCGCCCTGGGCGCTGCGCACAACAACGCCCTCCGCCGCCAGCAGGGAGACGGGCCCGTCCACCACCACTTGAGCGGCCAGGGTTCCGGCGTCCTTCCCCTCCAGCACCACCGCGCCCCCGGTGAGCCGCAGGACGCTGCCCCCCTCAGCCCGGAGCTGCCCGACGCGCAGCAGCCCGCTGCCGTCGATGGTGAGGGTTGCGCCCTCCCCCAGCCGCACCTGAGCCAGCGTGTTCTCCCCCGCGGCCGTCACCTGTGCCCGGGCGGACTGGACGCTGAGCAGCGGAGCAATCACCTGTTGAAGCACTACCCGCCCCTCGCCTGTCAGCCGGAGGGCCGGGGCCTCCTGCCCCAGTCCCCGGAGGATCACCTCCCGGGCGCCGTCCAGCGTCAGTGTGCCGCTCTGCAGATCAAAGGCCGCGGCGGACAGATCCCGGCCCGCTCCCTGTACCGTTCCAAACTGCCGCGTCTCAAGAGGAAGGGCGGCTTCTGTTTCCGCCGCCTGCTGGGTTGCCTGCTGCGAAGCTGCGCCCTCCGACGCACCCAGGCCGTCCAGCAGCGCCATCAGCCCGTCCCCAGAGCCCGCCAGCAGATCCATCAGCGCCTCCAGCTCTCCGCCGCCCCCGGCCAGCAGCTCCAGCAGCCCGGGCATGGACGGGTCGGTCTCCCCCACCAACAGTAGGTTCATCAAAAATGGCTCCAGTCCCGGGGCGGTGCCGTCGGCAAACTGGGCCTGGAACTGCTCCAGGCTGGTGAAGGCGCCCCCCGTCAGTTGCTCTATCGCCTGATCCGGGGAAACGCCCCCGGCCACCAGCTCAAACAGTTGCCGCAGCCCCTCCGCCGCCTGCTCCGTGTCCACCGCCCCCGAGGGCGTACCTCCGGAGATGACCGCCCCCAGGTAGAGCGCGGCCAGATAGCCCGCGGCGGGGCTGTCCTCCAGCGGCAGCCTGCCCAAGGCGGCCAGCAGCTGTGCCCCGCTGGCGGTGTGATCCACCCCCAGGGCGGCCAGCAGCGCGGCCCGGTCGGGCGCATCGCCCGTCATGGCGTTCAGCAGCCAATCTGGGAGGCGTTCCACCCCCTCCTGGGCGGACAGGCTGTCCAGAGCCGCGTCCACCAGGGCGTCCAGGCCGTCCCCATCCTGAAACAGCCCCTCCCGCACGCCGTTTTGGGCGATCCGGTCGATCTCCCCCCGCAGTTTCTCCAGCCCCTCCTGGAGGGCGGATCGATCCACCTCCCCGTCCTGGGCGGCCTGACGGGCCAGCTCCTCCATGCGGCTCAGGTTGTCCTCCACCTCCGCCAAGGCCGCCTCCCCCGACTGGAGCGTCCGACGGCCTTCCCGAACCTGGCGGCCCACCTGGGTGATCCGGCCCATGAGCTGACGTAGTGTCTCAGAGACGGTTGCCGCCGCCTTGTTGGCGCCGGCCGTCTGCCGGATCTGCTCCGCGCCGGCCTGCTTCTCCGTCTTGGCTGCTTTCTGATACCGGGGCACGGCCAACTCCCTATTTCTGCGAATGCTCAGCTCTCCCATCTCGCGGGCCTCCTTCCGTCTGGTGGCAAATTTTCCTATATTTTATTATCGTCCCGCCGGCGGGAAAACATAAGCATAAGCAGGGGCCGCGGTGGAAATGCGCCGCTGTTCCCCTGCTGTCATGGCCGCGGAAAAGGGCAATTCTAAGAAAGCGCACGGGAAAACTGCCCCGCCGGCGTCACCGCCGGCGGGGCAGTCTGACTGGTTCCGCAGTCCGGCCCTACTGGAACAGCTCCTCCAGCAGTCCGTAGAAGCCATCGTCCATCAGTCGGAAATTGTCCCCGTGGCGAATGCGCTCGTCGATGAGCCAGCACGCCCCGTCCTGCCGGAACACCCGCAGGCGGGCCATATCCTCATGCATGACATATTCCTCCCGAACCTTATATTCAACGATGATCTCGAACCCGCCTGAGATATCCAAACCGCTCATGCTCTGATAGATGGGGGACTCCCAGTCCTGCCGCTCCCCGCCGTCGATGGCGGCCATCAGCTTATACAGCGTGTCCCCGTCCGTCACGCCCACCGCGTCCTTGTATTTGCTGCTTCCCTTTCCGGTGCGCTCCAGCTTGGTCACCGTGATGCGCTCCGGCAGGAATTCCACGTCCTCCCGGCTGGTTTTGGAGTAATCGGGGTAGATCAGGAAGGTGGTTGGATTGTAGCCCACCGTCTGCGTCAGACAGCGGATCCCCCTGCCGCCCAAGGTGATATCCAGCTTGGGCACCTTTTCCCCAGTATATAGGATGCTGAACAGAGATCCGCTGTCCCCCGTCCGCTCCAGCTCGATGCTCAGCCTGGGACCCAACAGGCCGCCGGAGCCGCTCCCAAACCGGATATTGCTCTGGCCGCCCCCGGCGGGAACGTAGAGGAGGAAATAGGTTTTGTTCTCATACTCGTACTCGCCGGGCAGGCGGTATTGCAGGGCATAGGCCCGATCCTCCCCGCCCTCCAGGCCGTCCAGCCAGCGGTGCACCGCGCCGCGCACTGTCTCCGAGGGCTGCTGCCGGTCGTACTCGTCGAAGGTGAGTTCCTGGAGGGTCACCGAGCCGGGAGCTCCGGAGGCGGCGAACGCGGCGAGGCCCAGCACGGCAAAGACGATAAGCAGAACCGGAACCACGATGACGGCGATCAGGATCTTGTTCAGCGTCCGATCCTGCCGCCGCAGGGGCGGGGCTACGTCCGCCTGAACGCCGTCCAGGGGGGCGGCGCAGTGGGGGCACACCTTCCAGTCCCGCTCCACCGGGGCAGCGCAGCTGGGGCAGGCGGGCCGCAGCTTTGCCCCGCACTGGGGGCAGACGACATACCGCTCCGTGACAGATGTGCCGCACCGGGGGCATTCCAGGTCGGAGTACCCGGCTCGAACCAGCAGGTAGATGATGAACCCGATCAGCGCGGGAGCCGCGACAGCGATCAGCGTCCACAGCACGGCGTTCATCCTTCGGCGCTTGGCATCCTGGTAGACATACACACCGGTGAGCACCGGGATCGTCAAAAACACAGCCAGTACAACCAGCATCAATATGATTGACTTGCCATCAATAGACAGGCTCACAAGGCGCCCCTCCTTTCTGGGTAAAAACAATGGCAATCGCGCCGCTTCCCGCAGCGGACACAGCGGCAAAGCAGATAAAGCCGACGGCCAAAACAGGGGCGGCGTCCCAGCACAGTAGCCCCAGCAGGACGAACAGCGTTTCCAGCAGCGCCCCCGCCGCCGCCAGCAGGACGGTCTGCCGCCGTCGCTCCCGGCGTTCCAGCTCCCGGCGGAGCATTTTTTCAGTCAAAACCGGCGGGTCGAACCGTTCAAAATCGCAGGTCTGTTTCATCGGCCAGTACCTCCTTTAACAGCGTTCGGGCCTTGTTCAGCCGGGACTTTACCGTCCCCACAGGGATCCGCAGGAGTTCGGCGGTGGAGGCCAGATCCTGTCCCCGGAAGTAGAACAGCACCACCGTCAGCCGCAGCTTCTCCGGCAGCTGCCCCACCGCCTCATACAGCGGCGTATAGTCTCTCTGCTCCGGGGCCGGAATGGAATCCAGCAGCCGATCCTTGTCCTCCCCGCTGGAAAAGTCCAGCAGCGGGTTCCTCGCCAGACGGCGCAGGGTACTTCGGTAGGTATTCACGCAGATGCGGGTGAGCCAGGGCTCAAAGTCCCGGCCGGGGTCGTACTGGGAAAAATGCTTCACCACCCTCAGCCACGTCTCCTGATACAGGTCGTCCGCGTCAAAGCGGTTGGGGCACAGGGAGCGGCACAGGCCATACAGCCTCCGGCCGTACTGCTGTATGTATTGGTCAATCAACCGCCCCACCCCCCTTCGCTATGATATACCTTTGTGCGGGGCAAAAGGTTCACGCAAATTTTCAAAAAGTTCCGAGGGCGGGACCGGCGTCAATCCGCCGCGGGGATCCCGCCAGATCTGCCGGACGGCAAAAAGCGCCCCGCGGATGGCCATCCGCGAGGCGCTTTGTCTCATACTTAATCCAGCGGCTTCATGGTGGGGAATTGTTTCGCCGCTCTACATACCGTTACATAAGTTATCAAATCTTGCGTGTTCATGGCTGTTTTCCTAACTTTCTCGGCATAATGTTATTTAGCGTTACATAGTGTATCCCGTGATTTGTCGTAAAATCTGTCGTAAAACTCAGCTTATCTTGATTTTACCCTCTAGGTTGGCAAACGATTCCATCTTCTTCTCTTTAGTAGCCTCGTTGTACACGTCCATGGTAGTTTCGATGTTTCGATGTCCCATGATTTCCTGAATGATTTTAATGTTTGGCTCGTTCTCACAAAGCCTTGTGCAAAAAGTGTGCCGTAGGTTATGGACTGAGAAATGCGGCAACCGGACTGCCCCGGTCTCTTCTGCCTCAATGTTATGATCCCGGATGATACGGCAGATAGCCCGATTTACCAAATGTGGAATGAGGACCTCCTGAAAACGATTCTGGAAGATAAAACCGGAATAACCATCTATCTCAGATCGTGTAAAGCCATGCTCCATTTGCTTCAGTCTCTCGTCCAGCAAGGCCCGCTTCACATCATCAAACATTGGAATAATGCGAATGCCTGCTTTCGTTTTCGGAGTTGTGATGTGGATCTCCATATTCCCGGCTTCTGTAACTCGATGTATGAGGTTGTGATTTACGTTAATTATCTTACTCTTGAAATCACAGTCCTCCCATCGAAGTCCAAGGCACTCGCCTACCCTCATTCCAGTGCCAAGCAACACCGTGAACAAGTTTGACCAGTGACGGTAGGTTGGAGACCGTACCACAAAATCAACGAACGCCTCCTGCTCAGGAACTGTCAGCGCATGACGTTTTGGCTTCTCCCAATCATGGCTTTTCTTAATTTCGGCTATCACTCCATCGGTAGGGTTGATGCGGATATAGCCATCCTTGACCGCTACATTAAAAACCGGGTGCAGGATTGTCTGGATAATTTCGACGCTGTTTGGCTTAAACCCATGTTTCAGCAACTCACCATAGAACTTTTTAATATCGCTGTACCTGATACTGGCAATATCCCGCATCCCAATATTGTCTTTGATGTATTTCCCGTACATGTACTTATAATTTGTTCGGGTAGATGCCTTGAGTTCATACTTGGTTGCGATATAGTCTTCCCAAAAGTCATTGAGAGTCATTCTGGCGGCAACAAATGAGTTGATGCCATCTTGCGTATCACGGAGTACCTTTGCCTCCATATCCCTAAGTGCTTCACAGGCACGCCTCTTTGGCGGCAGCTTGTCACTTGAAACCAATCTCCAGCTATAAAGACTCCTACGCACCCCTTTCACATCCACATACTTATACTCATATTTTCCATCGGCACGCTGGCTCTCCCCTGTTCTGAGGAGTCGCCCTTTGCTGTCTCGTCTCTTTTCTGACATGGATACCCCTTTCAGAAAAGGACATGGTAGGACTTGAGTATTATACCATGTCCTTTATTTGATTTCAAGTAATAGAATCACATCATTAGATGGAATCGCATTCATCAAGGTATTCTTCTAACCTTTTGCGGCGAATAAGCTGACGATTTCCATTCCATATAGACAAGTTTTTGTCAGGATTTCTGTCAAGAATATCTCGAAGTTTATGCTCACCAATACCGAAATATTCCGCAGCTTCCCTTACTGTCAGCATGTATCGTTCTCCCAATGGGGTTTGTTTCATTTCCTTCATAATTTTAGATGACCCCACCTCTCTGTTGGCGGATTTCATTACCTCCGTATAGAATTATTAAACTATGAGCAACGGGCGGCGGTTGGCTGGACCGCTCCACAGGACTTACCTCCGCGGCTTTTCCGGCACCCCCTACAGCCTGCGGCGGATTGGTTACCGCTCGGACCATAGCCAGGGTGGTGTATCATGATTCGGTATATGGGTCATGGCCTCAAGCTGCCACAGCTTGCTTGTACGCGGCATCCGGCTCTCCCTGTTCCTCCTTCCTGGGTGGGATCGTGGCTCAGGTCTGCCCCATACGGCTTGCCATACACTTAACGTACCCGTTGGCTCTATGAGGCCTGTAGGCCTGTTTGTCAAGGTGCAGGGATGCCTTCCCAAAAGGCCTTTTATGCCTCTCACTCCTATCCCCGAACACTTGCCCGCATTCTGCCCACAATCCTGCCATCTTTACAAAAAGCCTCACAGCCCCTGAAGAGGCTGTGAGGCTCAGCCTGTCGAAAAGCGGCCTGGCTGGGAAATGTCCAGGCAGGCCGCAGAGCATAAAAGATACGTACGGGCGGAAAACAGCAGGAAAGGAAGACGAGCTGGCCATATTGCTTTC
>JAETOJ010000100.1 GCA_021768085.1 Bacillota bacterium | reverse complement strand
GGCGTACAGAAATAACGGATGAGGGCCTTGCCGGTGTTCAGCTTGCGCTTGTCCTCCGGCAGCCCCAGGGCCCGCCCAGTGGCCTCCAGGCCCGCCGTATAGCCGCAGTAAAGGCCATGGAACATGGTGCACCGCCACTGGTCCGGCGGCAGCCATCCCAGGAATTTGGACAGACAGCCCCACTCAAAGGGGGCGTTGTATGCGTGCTTGATAAACTCCGGGCTGGTGATGGCCTGGACCAGCCACGGGGGCAGGTACGCCCCCGTGGTCAGGTCTATTACCTCAACAGGTGCACCATCCAGGCTGTATGCGAAAAGCAGAATTTCAAAGTCCGGGCTGGAGATGTACTTTTGAGCCCCGGCCTTGGCAATCGGGACGCTGGAAAAGGTTTCAAGGTCAATGCTCAGATGGTGCATAGCGCCGTCCTTTCTTAATTACGGAAAGCCTCATCCTTGGTGTAGAGCTGCATGATGTTCTCCGTGTTGATGCCACGGGTTTCCAGCTCCTCCAGCATGGCCTTAAAAAGCGGCGTGCCGGTCACATAGGTGGTGAGCTCATCGGCGGAGAGGCTGGTCACGTTGCGGAGGGACAGCTTGCGGGTGTCCCCCTCGCCGGTGGGCGTCCACACCGTGGGGTCAGCGAAAGTGGCCCGCTCAATGTCATCCACAAGCATGGCCTGGACCCGTGCGGGCTTTTGCACCAGCATCTTGACCGTGTTGAGGAGGTGGGCCGTTTCCATCTCCTTAACCTCAATGGCCACGCCATAGGCCATGACCCAGATTTTTCCGTCAAACCTCGTTTTCATTGTGCGGTCCTCCTATTACATGGGCTGGCCGGTGATGGGGTTGACACCGCTGGCGGTGTTCCAGGGCGGCGTGGCGGCGGCAGGGCCGGGAGCGGGGGGCTGATAGGCCGGAGCGGCAGGGGCCGCCGGATTGACACCGTAGGCGGGAGCCGCCGGAGCCGTGGGGTTGACGCCGTAGGCGGGAGCGGCAGCAGGGGCGGCACCTACCCCGGCGAAGTCCACAGAGGCGGAGGCGCTACCCGCCAGGGCCTCACCGTCACGGGTTTTCATGACATTGCCCAGGCCGCAGCCGATGCCCTTATTGCCGCTGTTGGAGTAGCCGAAAAAGCGGATGGTGACACGGGCATACATCCCGCTGTAAATGTCAGAGGGGGCCAGCTCACAGTTGATGTTGTCGATGCCCACCACCTGGGGCTTGTTCTTGGTGGAGGCGGTCATGACCCAGTGGCCCTTGCACTCATCGCCAAAGGGCACCCCGGAGGGCCGCACGCCGTCCCCGTCATAGATGGGCACCC
>JAETOJ010000006.1 GCA_021768085.1 Bacillota bacterium | reverse complement strand
TTCAAATAGAATTGATGAGACCCTTCTTCACGCTGTTTCCAGCGCTCCGAAGGACTCAAGTCCTTCTGGTGCTTTCTCGTTTCTTCGTTGTTTAATTTACAAGGTACAAACCTTCGTCCCACTGACGTTCAAGCTGTCTCCATCATGCGGAACTCTGATAGTTTAACACGCCGCCGCAGGTTTGTCAAGCGTTTTTTTCACCGTTTCGCAAATTATTTTTTGCTTCCCGGGAGCTTCCCGCTCTCCTGCCGAACGCTTTGCTACTATACCAGACCGGAGGCCCTTTGTCAACACCTTTTTTCGTATTTTTCCCGCCTTTTTACAAGATTTTTTTCGACCACAAAATATTGTCCCTTTCCCGCCTCCAAACCACTATTTTCAGTACACCGAAGGGAGGGCGGGGCCGGCCCCGGGCTGTGCCCCCGCCCCGCTCCTTCAGCTCCGGCCCGGCGGCAGGATCAGCGTCAGTGCTGTCAGCACCAGGCCGACCAGGCACAGCGTCTCCGCCGTCAGCAGCCCCGGAACCCCCGCCAGCGCCAGTCCCAGTCCCACCGCCACCGCCACCGCGGGCCAGGGTCCCTCCCCCCAGCTCCGGGACAGCAGCCCCGCCAGTGTCAGATCGGGCAGCAGCCACAGCGCCGAGATCAACCCCTCCAACCGGGCGCTGTCCCCCAGCAGGCCCGCCGCGGCAAAGAACGGCCCCTCCGCCAGCGCCGCCGCCACCCGGGGGCTCAGCAGCCCCGCCGTCAGCAGCGCCAGCGCCGCCGCCAGCAGCCCCAGCCCCCCCAGCCAGAGCAGCCCCCGGTGCACGCCTCCCGGCTCCTCCTCTACCTTATATAGAAATGGCAATGCGAACAGCCCGGTGGACAGGGTAACGCCCCCCGCCGCCAGCGACTCAGTCCAGCCCCCCGCCGGCTCCAGCACCCACGCCCAGTGCACACGGGGCAGGCCCAGCAGCAGCACTGCCGCCGCCGTCACCCCCGCCGCCAGCCATAGGATCTCTACCGTCCGGAAGAAAGCGGCCCCCTTCCCCCAGCCCATCCACAGCAGGGGCAGGGCCAGCAGGATCAGCAGCCACACCCCGCTCCCCCGGACGCCCCCCGCCGCCTGGAGTCGTCCCGCCGACCGGGCCAGCACGTCCGACAGCAACACCGCGCCCCAGGCGCCGTACAAAACCCGCAGCGCCGGGTGCAGGGGTCTGCGCCCCACCCGCCGCATCAGCAACCACCCCAGCAGCACCCCGGCGGGAACCCAGGCCAGCAGCCACCGCCAGTCCGCCCGCCCCGCGGCGGCCGCCGCCGCGGACATCCCCCCAGTCATCACCGCCACCGACAGCTGCCGGGGGGACAGCTGCTCGCTGTTCATGCCGTCCCCCTCCATTCCTCCCAGTCCAGCAGCCAGGGCCCGTCCTCCCCCCCAGTGATCAGGGGCAAGCACAGCTCCTCCCCCCGGCAGAGCTCCGCCAGCGCCTCCACCACCGTGGGGGCCTCCATCCCCTGCCGCTCCAGCAGCTCCAGGGCGGAGGCGGGATCGGCGCAGTCCTTTAGCAGGGCAGCCGCCCCCTCCTCCGCCAGCCAGACGGTGCAGGCCGCCCCCAGCTCCTCGTTCCGCAGGGCGGTGAGCAGCACATTTTCCAGCTCCACGTCCCGCCCTACAATGAGATAAGAGACGCTGGTGAGGGACAGCTCCGACCGCCCCGACCAGGGCAGCCGCTCCAGCGCCCCGGCGAAGTCCGCCCCGGCACAGGCCCCCCGGCTGGGGTTGTCCTGATCCTCCCCGCCGCACACCGCCGTCAGCATCACCGGCCCCCGCCCGTCCACGCCCAGGGCCCGCACCAGGGCCAGCCCCTCCGGCTCCCTGGGGGCGGAGCGCCCCCCCGCCAGCAGCACCGCCAGCCCAACGCCCACCAGCAGCAGTTTCCTCATCCCTGGTTCCTCCTGTTCTCCGTGTTCAAGTAGTCTGGCCGGGTTTTCACCTCCGGCAGCGGCTCCCGCAGCACCGTGTGCCCCTCCTTCTGCCGCCCCGCGTTGGAGGCAAAGGGTGTCAGATAGGCGATGCCGAAGGTCTCCAGCTTGGCCAGCCGGTACACCAGCGCCAGCCCGCCCAGCACCAGCCCCTTCAGCCCCAGCAGCCCCCCCGCCAGCGTCAGCCCGAACCGCCACAGCCGCAAGGCCCCGGCAAAGTCCTGGCTGGGGGCGGTATACCCGGCGATGCCGGCGATGGCCACCACCACCAGCACCGCCGGGGACACCAGCTTGGCCTCCACCGCCGCCGAGCCCACCACCAGCCCGCCCAGAATGGACACCGTCTGCCCGATGGAGGAGGGCAGGCGCAGCCCCGCCTCCTGCAAGACCTCAAAGGCCAGCAGCATCACCAGCACCTCGGTGAGGGTAGAAAAGGGAACGCTGGCTTTGGCAGCGATGATGGACAGGGACAGCTTTACCGGGATGAGCTGGGGGTAGAACAGCACCGCCGCCGCGTACAGCCCCGGCAGGAACAGAGTGATGAGCATACACACATAGCGCAGCACAGACAGCGCCCCCGCCACCGCCCAGCTGGTGCTCCGGTCCTGCCCGGTGCGGAAGAAGCTGTCCAGGGTGGCAGGGAACAGCCAGCCCATAGGGATGCCGTCCACAATCACCCCCACCCGCCCCTCCGCCAGCCCCGCGCAGAACCGGTCGGGCCGCTCGGTGTAGGCCGTCAGCGGGAAGGCCGTCCGGCTCTCGTCCGTCACGTACTGCTCCAGGTTCCCCGTCATGAGCAGGGCGTCGATGTCGATCTGCCCCACCTTGGCCTTCACCTGCTGCGCCAGATCCGGATCCGCGATGCCCTCCACATAGAGCACGTCCACCGGCGTGACGGACTGCCGCCCCACGATCTGCTCGTGTACGCGCAGCTCCGGAGCCCGGAACCGCCGCCGCACCAGCGACGTATTGGTGCGCAGGCTCTCCACGAAGGAGTCCCTGGCCCCCTTCACATCGGGCTCGTTCTCCGGGTCGGAGACGGATCGCTTCTCCTCCGTCCCCGCCGACAGGGTGAGCACCTGTTCCTTTTCCGGGAAGAACAGGGCCACCGAGCCGTCAATCAGGTCGAAGATCACCTGATCGGCGGTATCCCGGCTCTGTACCACCAGGGAGTACAGCCCGCCCTTGAGCATCAGGTCGAAGGCGGCATCCATGTCCGGCGCTTCCCGCAGGGCCTGGTTCTGGGTGAGGGGCCGCAGCACGTAGTCGCAGGCCCGCTCATTGCGCACCTGTCCCGCAATGAACAGCATCTCCACCTGTCTGGCCGGGTCGTTGTTCAGGTACAGCGTCCGGCGGTTGAAATCGGCGCAGCCCTCAAACACCCCCGCCACCCCGTCCGCCGTCAGCGGTACATTGTACCGGGGCTCCCGCCGTGGGTGGGGGGGCGGTGTCTCCTTTTTTGTTCCAAAAATCCCCATGCGGCTCCTCCTTTTAAAACCAGTATGCCGCGCTCGCATGGCTGCTATGCAAAATTTGAGTGAATTTTCGCACAATTTGCATGGAAATCCTCCAAAAAAATTTGACTGTCCCGCCCCATCTATGGTACACTGTTTTTAGAGGGCAACGCTCTTGTTGAACTATGTGGAAAAGAGGAGACGCTTATGTATCGCATTGTGAAAAAGCGGGTGCTCAACCCCACCGTCACCCTCATGGAGGTGGAGGCCCCTGCCGTAGCCCGCAAGGCGGAGCCGGGGCAATTCATCATCCTCCGGGTGGACGAGAACGGGGAGCGCATCCCCCTGACCATCGCCGCCTTCGACCGGGAGGCGGGCACCGTCACCATCATCTTCCAGATCGTGGGCGGCACCACCGAGAAGCTGAATCATAAGGAGGAGGGAGAGTACCTCCAGGATTTCGTGGGCCCCCTGGGCCGGGCCACCGAGACGGAGGGCCTGAAGCGGGTGGCCGTGGTGGGCGGCGGCGTGGGCACCGCCATCGCCTATCCGGTGGCGAAAAAGCTCCATGACGTGGGCTGCCACGTGGATCTCATCGTGGGCTTCCGCAACAAGGATCTGGTGATTCTGGAGGACGAGTTCAAGGCCGCCTCCACCCAGCTCATCATCGGCACCGACGACGGCTCCTACGGCAAAAAGGCCCTGGTCACCGACCTGCTCCGGGAGCAGATCGAGGCAGGGGCGCAATACGACCGGGTCATCGCCATCGGCCCGGTGATCATGATGAAGTTCGTCTGCCAGCTGACGAAGGAGTACAACATCCCCACAGTGGTTTCCATGAACCCCATTATGATCGACGGCACCGGAATGTGCGGCGGCTGCCGCCTGACCGTGGGCGGGGAGACGAAATTTGCCTGTGTGGACGGCCCTGAGTTCGACGGCCACAAGGTGGACTTTGACGAGGCCATGGCCCGGGGCGCCATGTATAAGGACTTTGAGCGGCACGCCTATGAGGAAGCCTGCAATCTGTTCAAGCAGGAGGTACAGTAAAATGCCCAACATGAGACCGGATAAGAACCCCATGCCTCACCAGGATCCCCAGGTGCGGGCCACCAACTTCAACGAGGTAGCCCTGGGCTACACCAAGGAGCAGGCTATGGACGAGGCCCAGCGGTGCCTCAACTGCAAGAATATGCCCTGTGTGTCCGGCTGCCCGGTGAAAATCCACATACCCGAGTTCATCGCCAAGGTGGCGGAGGGCGACTTTGAGGCCGCCTACCAGATCATTGCCAAGGATAGCGCCCTGCCCGCCGTGTGCGGCCGGGTGTGTCCCCAGGAGAGTCAGTGCGAGGCCAAGTGCATCCGGGGCATCAAGAATGAGCCGGTAGGCATCGGCCGGCTGGAGCGGTTCGTGGCCGACTGGCACAACGCCAACGCCACAGAGAAGGCCGTCCCCCCTGCCCCCAACGGGCACAAGGTGGCGGTCATCGGCTCTGGCCCGGCGGGGCTGACCTGCGCCGGCGATCTGGCCAAGAAAGGCTATGACGTGACGGTGTTCGAGGCCCTCCACCTGGCCGGCGGCGTGCTGGTGTACGGCATCCCCGAGTTCCGGCTGCCCAAGTCCATCGTCCAGAAGGAGGTAGACACTCTGAAGGAGCTGGGCGTGAAGATTGAGACGAACATGGTCATCGGCCGCTGCATCACCATCGACGAGCTGAAGGAGGAGCTGGGCTTTGAGGCGGTGTTTATCGGCTCCGGCGCTGGCTTGCCCAAGTTCATGAACATACCCGGCGAGAACCTGAAGGGGGTCTACTCTGCCAACGAGTTCCTCACCCGGATCAACCTGATGAAGGCGTACAAGGATGGCGCGGACACCCCCATCCAGCACAGCACAAAGGTGGCTGTCGTGGGCGGCGGCAACGTGGCCATGGACGCGGCCCGGTGTGCCCGCCGTCTGGGGGCCGAGGTATACATCGTCTACCGCCGCAGCGAGAAGGAGCTCCCCGCCCGGGCGGAGGAGGTGGAGCACGCCAAGGAGGAGGGCATCATCTTCAAGACCCTCACCAACCCCACCGAGATTCTGGGCTACCACAACCCGGACGACCCCCGGGATCCCAGGAACGGCTCCGTGTCCGGCATCCGCTGCGTGGAGATGGAGCTGGGCGAGCCGGACGCGTCAGGTCGCCGCCGTCCCATCGTGAAAGCCGGCAGCGAGTTTGAGATCGCGCTGGACTGCGTGATCATGGCCCTGGGCACCAGCCCCAACCCGTTGATCAAGTCCACCACCAAGGGGCTGGACACCGAGAAGTGGGGCGGCATCATTGCCGACGAGCACGGCCTCACCAGCCGGGAGAACGTGTACGCCGGCGGCGACGCGGTGACGGGGGCGGCCACGGTGATCCTGGCCATGGGCGCGGGCAAGACGGCGGCCCAGGCCATCGACGAGGCCCTTTCCAAATAAGAAAAGCTGTGTTATAATAACTGCCGGGGTTTCCGCCCCGGCAGTTATTTTTGAATCCACGGAGGAACTCCCATGTTGATCCGGCAGGAACAGCCGGCGGATCGCGAGGCGGTCTGCCATCTGGTGGCGGAGGCCTTCGCCTCCGCAGAACACGCGGACGGAACCGAACAAGATTTAGTCGCCGCCTTGCGGGACAGTCAGGCGTTTCTCCCCGAATTGTCTCTGGTGGCAGAACTCAACGGCGAATTGGCCGGGCACATTCTCTTTACCAAAGCCGCCGTGGGCGGCACCGAGGTGCTGGCTCTGGCGCCGCTGTCCGTGAAGCCCAAGTACCAGCGCCAGGGCGTTGGAACCGCCCTCATCGCCAGAGGACACGAGATCGCCGCGGAGCTGGGCTATCCCTACTCCCTGGTGCTGGGAAGCAGCACTTACTATCCCCGGGCGGGCTATGTCCCTGCGGCCCAGTTTGGCATCGAAGCGCCGGCGGGCTTTCCCCCGGAGCACTATATGGCGGCCAGGCTGCTGGACAGCGCCAGGCCGGTCTCCGGCCCCGTACGGTACGCAAAAGAATTCGGGCTGTAATGCCCAGGAAGAAAGGCTGATCCCATGCTTTACGCCATCCTCGCCGCCATCCTGGTGGCCCTCGATCAAATTGTGAAATATCTGGTGCGCGTCAACATCCCCCTGGGCACCTCCATCCCCTTCCTCCCCTATCTCCTGGATCTCACCTACGTCCAGAACACCGGCGCGGCCTTCTCCCTTCTGCGCCAGCACACCTGGCTGCTCACCCTCATCTCGGCCGTGGTGGTGCTGGTGATGTGCTGGCTCATCGTCAAAGGCTTCTTCCGAAACGCCCTGGGCCGCTGGGCCACCGCCCTGGTTTTAGCCGGGGGCATGGGCAACCTCATCGACCGGGTGCTGCTGGGCTATGTCACCGATATGTTCCAGACCGTATTCATGGACTTCGCCGTGTTCAACGTGGCGGACTGCTGCATCACCATCGGCGTGCCCCTGCTGTTCCTGTATGTGTGGTTCTACGTGGGCAAGGACGAGAAAAAGGAGGGCGGAGCCGATGACGCTGCCCAGCTTCCCCCTGACGGTCCCTGAACCGGGCGGCCGGGCGGACGCGGTGATCTCCGCGGCGCTGGACGGCCTGACCCGCTCGGCGGCCCAGCGCTGGCTGGCGGAGGGCCGGGTGACGCTGGACGGCAGGCCGCTGAAAAAGAACGCCCGCCTCCAGCCCGGGGACACGGTCTACCTCACGCCCCCCCAGCCCCAGCCCATCGATCTCACCCCCCAGGACATCCCCCTAAACGTTGCCTATGAGGACGACGACGTGATCGTGGTGAACAAGCCGGTGGGCATGGTAGTCCACCCCGCCCCCGGCCACCCGGACGGCACGCTGGTCAACGCCCTGTTATACCACTGCGGCAATAGCCTGTCCGGCATCAACGGTGAGCTGCGCCCCGGCATCGTCCACCGGATCGACCGGGACACCTCCGGCCTGATTATCGCCGCGAAAAACGACCGGGCCCACCTGTCCCTGGCGGCCCAATTGCAGGATCACTCCCTGTTCCGCCTGTACCACGCCGTGGCGGTGGGCGGATTCAAAGAGGACAGCGGCACCGTCACCGCCCCCATCGCCCGCCACAAGACCGACCGCAAGCGGATGGCCGTCTCCCCCGATGGCCGGGAGGCGGTCACCCACTGGCAGGTGGTGGACAGCCAAAACGGCCTCACTCACCTGACTTGCCGCCTGGAGACGGGCCGCACCCACCAGATCCGTGTTCACTTGGCCCATATCGGCCATCCTCTTTTAGGGGACACGGTGTACGGCGTGAAAAAGCCCGTCCCGGGTCTGGCGGGCCAGTGCCTCCACGCCGCCCAGCTCACCTTCACCCACCCCACCACCGGGGAGCGCCTAACGGTGGAGGCCCCCCTGCCGGACTGGTTCACCGCGGTGCTGAACCGTTGCCTACTTCGATAGTACCATAAGGAGGAAGCGCCATGCCGTCCCTGTATGACCGCGCGGACATTTACGACCTGATTGAAAATGAGGAGCGCCACGGCTGGTATAAGCGGCACTGGGAGACCGTCCTGCGGGACACAGGGATTCATTCTCTGCTGGACGTGAGCATCGGCTCAGGCAGCGTCACCCTGCCGCTGGCAGAGCTGGGGGTACAGCTGTCCGGCTCCGATCTGAGCGGGGCCATGCTGGAAAACTGTGCCAAAAAGGCGGACGGGCAGGGGCTCTCGGTGGAGTTGAAGCGAAGCGACTTTCGGGATCTGTCCTGCTGGGCGGGCCGGGTCTTTGACTGCGTGGCCAGTACGGGCAACTCCCTCCCCTATGTCCCCAACGCAGAGGCGGGGGACGTGTTGGCCCGGATGGACGCCCTGGTCAAGCCGGGTGGATATCTCTACTGCGACACCCGCAACTGGGACGCCATCTTGGAGACACGCCAGCGTTTCTATCTCTATAACCCGTTCTTCGACGGCGATACTCGGGTGAACCTGATGCAGGTGTGGGATTATCCTGCCGACGGCTCCATCATCTTCAACCTGCTATACACCTTTGAGCAGGACAACAGGATCTTTCAAAAGGAAATTTTTGAGGAGCGCTATCACCCCATACCCCGGAAGCTCTTACTGGACGCACTGGCAGAGCTGGGGTATCAGGAGGTGGAGCAGTTCCCCTTCCCCGCCTTTGTGAATCAGGATCCGGAACAGGCCGAGTGGTACTGTGTTCTGGCCCAGAAGCCGTTGGGGATTGTGTAAGGGGGCGGGGTGCTTCATGAAGCTCCAACAAACTCGCAAAATCCTGCTGGCCCTTCTGATCGCCCTGGCCCTGTCCCTGCTGCTGGCCGCCCTGCTGGGCAGCCTGCTGCTGGGCCTGCTGGCCGTGGCCCTCCTGCTGGCCTTCATCGCCTATGCCTTCACCCGCTGGCGCTGCCCCCACTGCGGCGAGTTCCTGGGCTGGATCCCGGGCCAGGGCATCCCCTTCTGCCCCTACTGCCACCAGCGGCTGGATAAAGAATAACCCCCTTCCTTTTGGGCACACTACCCCAAAACGGAAGGGGGTTTTCCCATGCTCAACCACCGCAAGGCCGCCGTCATTGGCTGCGGCTTCGTGGGCTCTGCCATCGCCTTCAGCCTGATCCAGCGGGGTCTGTTCAGTGAACTGGTCTTAATCGACGCCAACCGGGACAAGGCGGAGGGCGAAGCCATGGATCTCAGCCACGGCCTGCCCTATATCGCCGCCATGGACGTGTACGCCGGCACCTATGACGACCTCAGCGACTGCGCCCTGGTCATCGTCACCGCCGGAGCCAACCAGAAGCCCGGCCAGACCCGCTTAGAGCTCATCGGCCAGAACGTATCCATTCTGAACTCGATTATCCCCCAGATCACCGCCCGCCCCTTCGAGGGCATCCTGCTCATCGTGTCCAACCCGGTGGACGTGCTGACCTACGCCGCCTTCCGGATCTCGGGCTACCCCGCCCACCGGGTCATCGGCTCGGGGACGGTGCTGGACTCCGCCCGGCTCAAGTATCTGCTGGGCGAGCACCTCAACGTGGACAGCCGGGGCATCCACGCCGTCATCATCGGCGAGCACGGCGACAGCGAGCTGGCGGTGTGGAGCGGGGCCAACGTGTCCGGGGTGCCGCTGGACGATTTCTGCGCCATGCGGGGCCACACCAACCACCGAGAGGCGGAGCAGCGCCTCTATGAGGAGGTGCGGGACAGCGCCTACGAGATCATCAAGCGCAAAGGGGCCACCTACTACGGCATCGCCATGGCGGTGGCCCGGATCGCGGAGTGCGTGATGAAGGACGAACGGGCCATTCTGCCGGTGTCGGTGGTGCTGGGCGGGCAGTACGGCCTGCGGGATCTGGCCCTAAGCATCCCGTCCATCGTGGGCCGCCGTGGGGCGGAGCAGATTCTGGAGATCCCCCTGGCAGACAATGAGCGGGAAGCGTTGAATTCCTCCGCCGCCCAGCTCCGGGAGGTCATCGACGGCCTGGAGCTGCCGTAAGGCCGACAGAACAAAACCCCACGGGGCTGGCCTTGACAAGGGCCGCGCCGTGGGGTATAATGAGAATGAAAGGGCGCCGTGTGTCGGCGGCTGATCCAACTTAAGTAAAGATTATCTTAGAAATGACCTAAGAAACCGTCACTTGTCGGGGTGGCGGTTTCTGCATTTCACTTGAATGGTAAATGCCCATTCCTTGGCGTAAAACGTCACAGTGATCAGCATCATACGGTCACCCCCTTTCGGGGACAAATGTGACCAGCCGCCATAGCAACTCAAACACACAGCGCCCAAGGCCCTTTTGCGGGGCCGATCCCAGTTTACCGCGGGAATCGACAAAAAGCAAGCGCCCCCGACACACACCCGGGGGCGCTTTTGTGCGTTTTAATGGTGTCCGCCCTGGTAGCCGTTCCCATGGCCCGCGCCATGGTGCCCGCTGGACACGGGTGCGGCGGTGGGCGCGGTATCCGCCCCATTCCAAGCCGCCGCGCAGCTCCCGTCGCACACGCCGCCGCAGTGGGCGCCGTTGCAGCGGTAGATCACGCCGTCATGGTAGTGGACGCCCTGGGCGGTGCAGCCCTCCACCGGGCACACGAGAAGCTCGGCGGGCAGAGTGTTATAATGGTAAACTACTTCAGCCCCCTCGTGGTGGTGCTCCTGGGAGATGTCGCAGTCCATCCGGACACAAGGGGCGTATCCGGATCGAACCTTCATAAACAGCTTGCCGCTGTCATCGAAGATCAGGCGGTTCCCCTGTTCATCTACCGGGTAACCATTTTCGTCCGTACCTACGATGGTGTAGTCGTAAAAACTGCTACCCAGCTCACCGATGGCGGGCTCATCGCCCGCCCCGGCGGAATCCTCCACCTCCGGGTCATAGTCCGGCACAAACTCGGGCACGGCCTGTTCCCGCAGTTCCGCCGGCTCATAGCTCACCGCCAGCCGCTCCTCCTCGGGCAGGGCCAGATACCAGTCCAGCCACTCCAGCGTCTCCGCCGACAGGTCGCCCCGGTTGTAGGTGCGGCCATCGTAGGTCACGGTATCTTCCCAGCCCGTGTACCACTCCCCGTCATGGGTGTGGCGGCTGTTGTTGCCGCAATCGGCCAGGGTGCAGATGCGCCTGCCCTTTATGGCGTAGCTTCCGCCCTCCGTAACCCAGAGATAAGGGCACGCCCCGACGCTGATTTGGCTTTCCAGGCCCTTTGCGGCGCCGTCCAATAGCCGGTCGTAATCCTCCCGACTCATTTTGCCGCCGGACACAAGGCCGTCCAGCAGGGCCGTATACTCCTCCAGCGTCATGGGCTGGTCAGCGATTGCGCCGGGCTCACCATCCTCCGAAATAACCGGGCTGGCATTCACCGGGACAGGGTCGCCGTTCTCCACAATCACAGGCGCGTTGGACTCCGCAGGCTTCTCTGCCGAAGCCTTGGGCCCGCTGGCGAAAGCCACCGTCACCCCCGCCACCAGCACCAGGGACAAAACTACCCCCAACACAGTGGTTTTCTTAAATTTCATCACGGATAAAATCCTTTCCTCGGCCGCTTTCCGGCCGAACGTCTGGCAGAAGGCGGGCTCCGCCCCCACGGTGGCCAGCGCCACCAGCGTCTCGGCATACTGCGCCCGCTTCTCCGGGCCCAGCCTCCGCACCGCCGCCCGGTCGCAGGCCAGCTCGATGTCCCGCCGCAGCAGTCGCGCCATCAGCCACACCGCCGGGTTCCACCAGTACACAACCAGCGCGGCCGCCATGGCGTAGTGCCACAGGTTATCCCGCCGCCGGGCGTGGACGCCCTCGTGGGCCAGCACGCAGTCCAGCGCCGCCCCGGACAGCCCCGGGGACAGCACCACCGTGGGTCGGGCCGCACCGAAGGTGAGGGGCGCGCCGTCCATGGCCCCCTCCCGGAGCCGGGCGCACCGGGGCAGGAGGGCGTACCGGGGGTCGTCCCGCTCCAGCGGGGCCGCGCACCGCACCGCCCGCCGGGTACGGGCAAAGGCCAGCGCGTACCGCGCCGCCAACACCAGCCCCACCCCGATCCACACGGACAGCGCCACCGTCTCCCAGGGGAAGGCGGCCCCGGCGGGCTCCACCGGCACAAGGCCAGGGTTCATCGCCCCGGACGCCGGGACATTCCCGGCGGGCAGGTTCGTCCCCGCCCCGCTGGACACGGGAAGCGGATCCATCACAGGCGCGGCTGCTCCGTCCGTCCCCGCCCGGGGCAGCAGCCCCCACAGGGACAGCCCGCTCTCCGGGAACACCGGGGCCAGCAGCCGGATCAGGCACACGAACCACAGGGCCAACCGGGCCTCCGGGATCAGCCGTCCGCCCAGCGCCCGCCGCAGCAGCGCCGCCGCCAAGATCAGCGCCGTGCCCAACACGGCGTTTTGCAGCAGTTGGGTCATAGCGACCGCCTCACTTCCACGTCTCAATGATGGCCCTGAGCTGCTGGGCCTCCGACTGGGTCAGCTGTTCTTCGCTGAGGAACGCCGAGAGGAACTGGGTTTTGGATCCGCCGAACAGCCGGGTGATCAGGCTGTCCGTCTCCAGCCGCTGGACGTCCTCCCGGGAGATCAGCGGCGTGCACAGGAAGCCCGGCTCGGATCGGCTCACCACCCCTTTGTCCACCAGCTTTTTAATGACGGTATAGGTGGTGTTCCGGTTCCACCCACAGGACGCGGCCAGCTGCTTGGCCAGCTCGCCCGCGGACATTGGCCCGTCCGCCCACAACGGCTCCATCACCCGGAGCTCCGAATCATACAGCTTTTCCATAGGAAAGCGCCTCCTCAGGGTTGGGTACTAAATGACTATCGCGATAGTACATTATCATACTACAGCAATAGTCACTCCTTGTCAAGGGGTTTTTCCAAAAATGTTTGGCAGTCCCTCCGGCCTGTCCAGAACAAAACCCGCCCCTGACAAATTTCTGTTGTCCTTTTTCCGGCAGTCTGCTATAATCAAACCACCTTAAAAGGAGATTGTTTAAGTATACTCCCCGCGGGCGCGCTTTTCAAGTGCGCCTGCGGCACAACGAACCATCTTTTTGCAGAGAAAGGGGGCCCCGCCGTGAAACAGAAGCTGGATCGCCTGCTCCGGGCCCATCCGCCCATCCGCTTTGTGGCCGACGTGGTGGACGTGTATTTCTCCAAGAAGGTGGGCCGCGCCGCGGCGGAGCTGGCCTATTTCCTCATCCTCACCTTTTTCCCCGTGATGATCTGCGTGTCCGCCTTCGTCAACGAGCTCCACCTGGATCTCACCTATCTGCTGAATCAGGCCGACCCCTTCCTGCCGGAGGGGGTGCTGGTCATCTTCCAGGAGTACCTGACCTACATCGACACCAACCAGTCCACCGCCATGCTGCTCACCGGGGCCTTTCTCACCGTCTTGTTTGCCTCCGCCGCCGTCCGGGGCCTGATGAACATGATGCACGAGCTGTACGGCCGGGCCACCTTCCTGGGCCTGCGGCAGGTGGTGGCCAGCGTCCTGTTCTCCATCCTCCTGTTGGCCACCATCTACCTGTCCCTGGCGGTGGTGGTGACGGGCAACTGGTTCTTCCACCTGCTGGGCCAGGTGCTGAAGCTGGAGGATCTGGTGGAGCGGTTCGGCACCTGGCAGTGGATGAAGTACCTGCTGCTGCTGGGCATGGTGTTTCTGTTCATTCTGCTGCTCTACCGATTCGCCGCCCCCTTGGACAAGCCCCGGCCTCCAGTGGTGCCCGGGGCGCTGGCGGCGTCCGTGGCGCTGGCGGCGGCGTCGGCGATCTTCTCCCTGCTCATGAGCGGCTCCACCCGGTACTCCCTGATCTACGGCTCGCTGGCGTCGGTGATCATCATGCTGGTGTGGCTGTACCTGTGCGGCACCATCCTGATCCTGGGCAACGTGGTGAATTTCGTGCTGTTCACCCATCGAAAGGAGCGCAGGCGGTAACGCATAAAAACCCCCGCCCCCCGCCACACTATTCCCATATGGCTAAAACGTATTTCCCCGCCGGTCGGGCGTGGAAGTACAGGATCGGCGTATCTTGCGATTTAGGGGGCGGCCGCCATGTGGCAGATCGGGGTCTGGGAGCGGGACGAGGGGCTGGCGGAGCGGGTGAGCCGTTTGGCGGATGGCCTGCCCGCCCTGGTGCGGGCCTGCCGGCATCCGGCTTTGCTGGCGGGGCTGGCGCTGGATCTGCTGGTGGTGTCGCCGGGGGCGGCGGGCTGGGCAGGGGCCGGGGCGCTGGCCTGCCGGACGGCCCTGCTCCCCGGGGGTCTGGCCTCCCTGACCCGAGGCCTGCCCGCGGACACCCTGATCAGCTACGGCCCCTCCGGCCGAAACACCCTCACCCTGTCCAGCCTGGACGGCCAGCGGGCGTCGGTGGCGGTGCAACGGGAGTTTGTCTCCCTGAGTGGCAGGACGGTGGAGCGGCAGGAGCTGATCCTGCCCTACGACGGCGGCACACCGGAGCTGCTGCTGGCCCAGGCGGGGGCGGCGCTGCTGCTGGGCCGCCTGCCGGCGGAGTAACCCACCCGGCCCCCCGGAAAAAACCCTTGCATTTCATTCTATGAAAGGATATAATATTTCTAATCCAAACGCAGCGAGGTATCCTGCCATGGCCCTTTCCCACATCTACAGCCTGACCGTCGCTTTTAGCTGGACTCGATTTACCGGGTTCGGCTTTGGGGGCATGGCGCGCCGGGCAGTGTGAGCGAGGGGCGGCAGATCCCGCCTGTACTGGGTATGCTCCGGAAGTTCATGGCCCGCCCCGCGCGGCCCATGAGCTTCTTTTATTTGAGGGAAAAAGGGGTTATTCTGTATGGTAATTGTCATGAAACCCGGCGTAAGCCAGGAAAGAATCCAGACGCTGGTGCACCAGCTGGAGCAGGACTACAGCGTCACCGTAGGGCACACCCGCGGCGTGGGCTGCTCCATCCTGGGTCTGGTGGGGGATACCGCCCACATCGACATGGACAAGCTCACCATGAACGACGACGTGGAGCGGGTCATGCGGGTGCAGGAGCCCTATAAGAAGGCCAACCGCAAGTTCCACCCGGAGGACACGGTGGTGGACGTGTCCGGCGTGCCCATCGGCGGGCAGGATCACTTTACCGTCATCGCCGGCCCCTGCTCGGTGGAGAGTGAGGCGCAGATCGTGGGCGTGGCCCGGGACGTGAAGGCGGCGGGGGCGGCCCTGCTCCGGGGGGGCGCGTTCAAGCCCCGCACGTCGCCCTACTCCTTCCAGGGCATGGGGGCGGACGGCCTGGAGCTGCTGCTGGAGGCCAAGGCGGACACCGGCCTGCCCATCGTGTCTGAGCTGATGGCCCCCCGGTACTGCCAGCTGTTTGAGGAAAAAGTGGATCTGGTGCAGATCGGCGCCCGGAATATGCAGAACTTCGACCTGCTCAAGGAGGTGGGCAAGCTGTCCAAGCCCGTCCTGCTCAAGCGGGGTCTGTCCAACACCTATGAGGAGTGGATCATGTCGGCGGAGTACATCATGGCCTCCGGCAATGAGAACGTGATCCTGTGCGAGCGGGGGGTGCGCACCTTCGAGACCTACACCCGGAACACCCTGGATCTGTCCGCCATCCCCGCCGTCCGGCGGATGAGCCATCTGCCCATCGTGGTGGATCCCTCCCATGCGGCGGGTATGTACTGGATGGTGGAGCCGCTGGCCATGGCGGCGGTGGCGGTGGGGGCGGACGGCCTCATGGTGGAGGTGCACAACGATCCCCCCTGCGCCAAGTGCGACGGGGCCCAGTCCCTGACGCCGGAGAAGTTCCGGCACCTGATGGGGAAGCTCACCCCGCTGGTGGAGCTGATGGGGAAATCGCTGGTATGACGCCGGGCGGTAGATAGAGTGGATGCGGGGTGGTGTACGTGCATAAGTTATGCGACCTGGATCTCGATCTCTATTCCTGTGTCTCACCCCGCATCCTGACCACCGAGGTCGTCATCACGGAGGAACGGATCGCCCATATCCAGGCCCATCATCCCCAGGACTACGAGAGGTTTTCCGCATATATTCCGGCCACGATCCAGGATCCGGATTATATTCTGGCAGACGCGCGGCCCAACACCGCGATGCTGCTGAAACAGGTTACGCAATGCGGGGCGCATTTTCGGCTCGCGCTGCGGGTCGTGACCCCGCAAGATCGGGACGGCTATAAGAATTCCGTCCTGACGTTTATGAAGATCCGGGAAAAGGAGTGGCGGCGGTTGCTTCGCAACAAAAAAATCCTTTACAAACGGGAATAATCCGGGTATAATTAAGGATAGGATAAGTGGGCGCCTTGAGGTGGTAGATTTCGTACCGACCACACGCCGATGGTATGACAGGGGAAACCCGAGAGATGCAGGAGAACGGTACGCCTGCCAAGGTGCCAGCTTGACGAGGGGCCGCAGAAATGCGGCCCCTTTTCCTGTTTCAACCAATTTTCTGAAAGCGAGCTGCGCCTATGAGAACCCTCACCGTTGCCCTCCCCGGCCGGGAATACGACATCTTGATCCAGCGCGGCCTCCTCTCCCAGACCGGAGATCGGATCCGCGCCGTCCTGCCCCGCGCCCAAAAGCTGGCGGTAGTCACCGACAGCACCGTGAAAACCCTGTATGCCGACGCCGTGCTGGGCAGCTTGGCCGCCGCCGGCTTTGACTGCCGCCTGTTCCCCGTCCCCGCCGGGGAGGAGAGCAAAAACCCCTACCAGCTGACGGCGCTGTGGGAGGGCTTCCTGGACTTCGGCCTCACCCGCACCGACGGCGTAGTGGCTTTAGGCGGCGGCGTAGTGGGGGATCTGGCGGGCTTTGCCGCCGCCACCGTCCTGCGGGGGGTGGCCTTTGTCCAGATCCCCACCACCCTGCTGGCCCAGGTGGACAGCAGCGTGGGCGGCAAGGTGGCCGTAGATCTGGACGCGGGCAAGAACCTGGCCGGGGCCTTCCACCAGCCCCGCCTGGTGCTCATGGATCCGGACGTGCTGGATACCCTCTCCCTGCCCGTGTTCATGGACGGGATGGCGGAGGTGCTCAAATACGGCTGTATCCGGGACAGGGAGTTCTTCGACTTCCTGGCCGCCCGCCCCCACCGGGAGGCGCTGACGGCGGACATCGAGCACATCCTGTATACCTGCTGTGACATCAAGCGCCAGGTGGTTACCGAGGACGAGCTGGACACCGGGGCGCGGATGGTGCTAAATTTCGGCCACACTCTGGGCCACGCCTACGAGCTGGCGGGCCAGTACATCCAATGGACCCACGGCCAGGCGGTGGCGGCGGGCATGTGTGCCGCGGCCAAGCTGGGGGTGGCGCTGGGCATCACGCCAGCGGACGTACCGGGGCGAATTGAGGACGCCTGCGCCTGTCTGGGCCTGCCCACGTCCATTCCCTGTACCCCCGAGGAATATGCCGCCGCCATCGGCCGGGACAAAAAGGGTGCCGGGGCGGACATCACCGTCATCCTGCTGGACGAGATCGGCCGCGCCGTACCCTATCAAATGCCCAAGGCAGGACTGCTGCAACAACTGGAGGCCCTGCTATGAACATCACCATCACCCCTGCCGCCCTGTCCGGGCCGGTCACTCCGCCCCCCTCCAAATCCCAGGCCCACCGCCTGCTCATCGCCGCCGCCCTGGCGGACGGGGAGAGTGTGATTACCAACGTGGCCTTCTCCCAGGACATCCAGGCCACCCTCCGCTGCCTGGAGGAGCTGGGGGCGGCGTTCACCGTGGACGGCTCCACCGTCACCGTCCAGGGCATGGGGGCCAACGCCATGTCCCCCCTGCGGCGCATGGCCTACCCCCATCTGGACTGCGGGGAGAGCGGCTCCACCCTGCGCTTTCTGATCCCCATCGCCCTGGCAGTGCGGGGAGGCGGCATCTTCACCGGCCGCGGGCGGCTGATGGAGCGGCCCTTGAAGCCCTACTTCGACCTGTTCGACGAAAAGGGGATCTTCTATGAGCAGAAGGACGGCGTGCTCACCGTGTCTGGGCTGCTCACGCCGGGGGAGTACCGGCTTCCGGGCGACGTATCCTCCCAGTTTTTCACCGGTCTGCTGTTCGCCCTGCCCCTGCTGAGCGGCCCATCGGTCCTGATCCCCACTACCCCCCTGGAGAGCGAAGGGTATCTTCAAATGACCCTCCAAGCCATGGCCCAGTTCGGGGTGGCGTTCCCCATGGCCCTGTCCTTGCCCCCTCAATACCACCCCCAGGGGACCCAGACCTACCGGGCCACCAAGGCCGCCGTGGAGGCGGACTGGTCCCAGGCCGGGTTCTGGTACGCCGCCGGCTTTCTGGGCAATCCGGTGACGGTGGCCGGGATGGATCCCTGCTCCCTCCAGGGCGACCGGGTGATCGCGGATCAGGTGCTGGAGCTCAGCGGCCGGTCGGACGCGGCGCTGGACGTGTCCAACTGCCCCGACCTGGTGCCCCCCCTGGCGGCCATGGCGGCCCTGCGGGCGGGCCGGGCCACCCGCCTCACCAACGCCGCCCGCCTGCGGGTCAAGGAGAGCGACCGGCTGTCCTCCGTCACGGCGGTGCTCACCGCCCTGGGGGCGGACGTGACGGAGGGGCCGGATTTCCTGGAAATTCGGGGCAAAGAGGCGCTGACGGGCGGCGTGGCGGTGGACAGCCACAACGATCACCGCATTGCCATGATGGCGGCCATCGCCGCCACCCGCTGTAATCATCCGGTGACAATCAACGGTGCGGAGTGCGTGGCCAAATCCTACCCCGATTTCTGGGAGGAGTACGAGCGGCTGGGCGGGTTACTTTTTCTCGAGAGAAAAAGTAACCAAAAGGGTCTTAGACCCGCGAGCTTGAAGCTCGCTGACGATTGTTTCTTGTGAATGAAACGTATCTGCCCGGCAACGAATGTATTGCAGACCGGAACGTAAAAAGAACCGCTCGATAGAATGCCGCGAAAGGACTTAATTTTATGGACACAATCAAATTGATCCTCCCCACGGAGGAATGGTTAGACCAGGTGTGGGCCTACCGCCGGGAGTGCCAGGAGGCGGACAGCTCCATGGACGGCTGCGGCCCTTTGGCGCAGGCGGACGCCCCGGAGCAGTGGCTGGCGGATGTGCGGGCCTACACCGACCCCGCCACCGTCCCGGAGGGGAAGGTACAGGCCACCCAGTTCCTATCCGTCCGGGAATCCGACGGCAGGCTGGTGGGCATGATCAACGTGCGCCACTATTTGAACGAGTATTTGGAACAGTTCGGCGGGCACATTGGGTATTCCATCCGCCCCGACGAGCGCCGGAAGGGCTACGCCAGGGAGCAGCTTCGGCTGGCCCTGACCTTCTGTAAGGAGACGCTGGGCCTTGACCGGGTGCTCATCACCTGTAAGACCACCAACGAGGGCAGCCGCCGCACCATCCTGTCGGCGGGCGGCGTGTACGAAAACACCGCCCACGAGCCGGATCGGAATGTGGATTTGCAGCGGTATTGGATTTCTTTTTCTTGAAAGAAAAAGAAACAAAAAGAACTTGAAACCGCTAACCAACCCTGTGCCAACCTTTTTTGTATTCAGACGGCAACCAACGAGGTGATCCCTTTGAAGTATTCTATTTTTGGCGAATCTCACGGCCCCGCCATCGGCGTGGTACTGGAGGGCGTCCCCCCCGGACTGGCCCTGAACCTGGACGCCATCCGCTTCGACCTGGCCCGCCGCGCCCCTGGCCAAAGCGCCCTGTCCACCGCCCGGCGGGAGGCGGACGAGCCCCAAATCCTCTCCGGCGTGTTCGAGGGCAAAACCACCGGAGCCCCCCTGTGCGCCGTCATTGAGAACACGGACGCCCGCTCGGGGGACTACGCCAAAACGAAGGATCTGGCCCGCCCTGGCCATGCCGACTACCCCGCCCACGTCCGCTATGGGGGCTGCAACGACTACCGGGGGGGCGGGCACTTCTCCGGGCGGCTCACCGCGCCCCTGGTGTTCGCCGGGGGGGTGGCCAAGCAGCTCCTGGCCCAAAAGGGCGTGTCCGTGGGGGCTCACATCAGCACCGTCTACGGGATCAACGACGACCCCCTGGAGGACTGGGAGACCCTGCGCGCCTGCGCCGCCAAGCCCTTCCCCGTCCTCAACGACGAAAAGGGGGCGGAGATGCAGGAAGCCATCCTGGAGGCGAAAAACGAGCGGGATTCCGTAGGCGGGGCCATTGAGTGCGCCGTGTTCGGCCTGCCCCCCGGGCTGGGTGCGCCGGACTTCGGCTGCAACGCGGAGGGCATCTTCTCCCAGCATCTGTTCGCCGTGCCCGCCGTCAAGGCGGTGGCCTTCGGGGCGGGGACGGCCTTTGCCCTCATGCGGGGCTCGGAGGCCAACGACCCGCTGTATGTAGACAGCAACGGCTCCATCAGGGGGTCGCAGAACTGTGCCGGCGGGATCAATGGCGGCATCACCAACGGAATGCCGCTGGTGTTTGAGGTGACCCTGCGGCCCACCCCCTCCATCGCCCGGCGGCAGTTCACGGTGGATCTGGCAAGGATGGAGAACGCCGAGCTGGAGCTCACCGGCCGGCACGACCCCTGCGTGGTGCACCGGGCGGTGCCGGTGATCGAGGCGGCGGCGGCTTTAGCAGCTTGTGAGCTGCTGGGCATCTGACCATGCTTTCTGCCTCCGGGGGGAGGCGGAAAGCCGACAAACTCCAACACAATGAGGAATTATTTATGGATTTAAAAACTTTGCGTCAAAGCGATGAAAACGTGGTGATCCTCCCCGGCGCGGCGGTGGTGGGGGATGTGACCTTCGGCCCGGGCTGCTCGGTGTGGTTCAACGCCGTCCTCCGGGGGGACGGCGAACCCATCACCATCGGCGCGGGCACCAACATTCAGGACGGCGCCATCCTCCACTCGGACGTCTTTCCCACCACCCTGGGGGAGTATGTCACCGTGGGCCACGGGGCCATCGTCCACGGCTGCACCGTGGGGGACAACAGCCTCATCGGCATGGGGGCCACCCTGCTCAACGGCGCGAAAATCGGCAAAAACTGCATCGTGGGCGCGGGGGCGCTGGTGACGGGCAAGCTGGACGCCCCCGACGGCTCCATGGTGCTGGGCAGCCCGGCCAAGGTCGTCCGGCCCCTCACGCCGGAGGAGCTGACCGGCCTGCGCTCCAGCGCGGAGCACTATATAGAACTGCGGGAGGCGTATCGTTGATGGACGAGCTGCAACGCCTCCGGGGGGAGATTGACGCCATCGACCGGGAGCTGGTGGAGCTGTTCCGCCGCCGGATGGCGGTGACCCGGCAGGTGGGGGAGTACAAACGGGCAAACGGCATCCCCGTGCTGGATCAGGAGCGGGAGCGCCAGCTGCTCCAGAACAAGGGGGAGCTGGCCGGGGAGGAGCTGCGCCCCGCCGTCATCACCCTGTTCCAGACGGTGATGGCCCTGTCCCGGCGGCAGCAGCGGGATCTCATGGGCCGGGGCCCGGACAACCCCGGCGTGCTGCGCTGGCAGGAGGCTCAAAACAATCTGCGCCAACCCATACCCGCCCCCCGGGTGGTGTACCAGGGGGTTCCGGGGGCGTACAGCGAGCAGGCCGCCCTGGACTTCTTCGGCCCCACCGTGGACACCACCGGCCTGGAGCAGTTCGAGGACTGCTTCCTGGCCCTGCGGGACGGCCGGGCGGACTACGCGGTGCTGCCCCTTGAGAACAGCTCCACCGGAGCCATCCGGCAGATCTACGATCTGCTCACCCAGTACGAGTGCTACATGGTGGGGGAGACCACGGTACGGATAGAGCACTGCCTCATGGCCCTGCCGGGGGCGTCGCTGGACGCCATTACACACGTCTATTCCCATGAACAGGGCCTGTTTCAGTGCGAGCACTACCTGAACGCCCACCCCAATTGGAAGCGGGTGCCCCAGGCGGACACGGCGGGCTCGGCCCAGATGGTAGCCCAGAGCGGGGATATGACAAAGGCGGCCATCTGCTCGGCCCGGGCGGCAGAGATCTACGGTCTGAATATCCTGGCCCGCGGCATCAACCACAATGCCCACAACACCACCCGGTTTGTGGTGGCGTCCCCCCGGCTGGAGCTGCGCCCCGGGGCGGACAAGGTCAGCACCCTGTTCGTCCTGCCTCATGAGGCGGGCTCCCTCCACGAGATCCTCACCGTGTTCAGCCTCCACGGGCTGAACCTGATGAAACTGGAGTCCCGGCCCCTGCCCGGGCGGAGCTGGGAGTATATGTTTTTCCTGGAATTCACCGGCCGGCCCGGCGACCCCGCCGTGGGGGACGCCCTCCACGAGCTGGCCCAGACCACCGGGGAGTTCCGGGTGCTGGGGTGGTTCCCCTCCAACCTGGATTAGAGGCCGGTTATGGAGAAAAATATCATTCTCATCGGCATGATGGGCTGCGGCAAAACCACCGTGGGCCGCCTGCTGTCCCAACCGCTGGGGCGGGAGCTGGTGGACACCGACGCCCTCATTGAACAGCGGCAGGACCGCTCCATCCCCGACATCTTCTCCCGGGACGGCGAGGCGTATTTCCGCGCCCTGGAGCTGGCGCTGTGCCGGGAGCTGTCCGGGCGGCAGGGGCTGGTGATCGCCTGCGGCGGCGGCCTGCCCCTCCAGGACGAGGCCATGACCGCCCTGAAGGAAAACGGCCTGGTGTTCTGGCTGGATCGGGATCCGGGCGAAACCTACGACGGGCTGGACGTGTCGGCCCGCCCCCTGGCCCAGAGGGGACGGGAGGACTTCCTCCAACGCTATGAGCAGCGCTCCCCCATCTACTGCCGCTGGGCGGACTACATCATCCCCTGCGGGGACGGCCCCCAGGGGGCCGCGGAGCGCGTCTCCACCATCTATCGGGAGGTGTCCCCATGAAATTTCTGGTGATCAACGGCCCCAACCTGAACCTGCTGGGCAAGCGGGAACCCGGGATCTACGGCGATCAGAGCTACGAGGCCCTGTGCGCCCTGATCCAAAATCACGCCGCTGCCCACGGCTCCACCGCGGACTGCTTCCAATCCAACCACGAGGGGGCCATCATCGACCAAATCCACGCCGCCGACGGGGCATACGATGCCATCATTATCAACCCCGGGGCCTACACCCACTACAGCTACGCCATTCTGGACGCGCTGAAGGCGGTGGACGTGCCCGCCTACGAGGTGCACATCAGCCATATCGACCAGCGGGAGCCCTTCCGGGCCATTTCCGTCACCGCCCCCGCCTGCGTGGGCCAGCTCTATGGCCACGGCTTCGACGGCTACCTGATGGCCATGGACTACTTCCTGGAGGGCGGCCAATGAAACTCCAGGTCATCGGCGACCCCGTCCTCCACTCCAAGTCCCCCGTCCTCCACGGGGCCATGCTGGCCGCCCTGGGGCTGGACGTGCCCTATACCGCCCATGTAGTGCGCCGGGGGGAGCTGCCGGACTATCTGGCCTGGGCGCAGAAAAACGGCGTTACCGGCTTCAACGCCACCATGCCCCATAAGGAGGATCTGATCCCCTTGCTGGACGGCATCGACCCCTCCGCCCAGGCCATCGGCGCGGTGAACACCGTTTGTCTCCGGGATGGCAAATGGGTGGGCTTCAACACCGACGGAGCCGGGGCGGTGACCGCCCTAGGGGAGGGCTTGGGGTTTGACCCAGCGGGCCTCACCGTCACCCTCTTAGGCGCAGGGGGCGCAGCGAAAGCGGTGGCCCTGGCCCTGGTGGAGGCCGGAGCGGAGCGGGTATTCGTCTGCAACCGCACGCCGGAGCGGGCCGCCGCCCTGTGTGCCCTGGACGGCCTGGGCCGCCTGATCCCCGCCGCCTTTGACCCTGATACCCTGGCGCGCCGCACAGCCCAGTCCCGACTGCTGGTGAACTGCACCAATTTGGGCATGGCAGGCTGTCCCGGCCAGTTCGAGGAGTTCTCCTTCCTGGACGCCCTGCCCCCGGACGCCGGGGTGTTCGACCTGATCTACCACCCGGCGGAGACCGAGCTTCTGGCCCAGGCCCGCCGCCGGGGCCTGAGCACGCTGAACGGCCTGCCCATGCTGGTGAACCAGGCGGTGCTGGCCCTGGAACACTTCCTGAACCGGCCCCTGAACCGCCGCGCCATGGCAGAGGCCGCCACCGCCGCCCTGCATCAAATTTGAGGTGATATCCATGTTAAAACCCCAACGCCTGCGCCCCGGCGACAAAGCCGCCATTGTCTCCCTGTCCAGAGGAATGCTGGGGGAGGAGCAGTTTATCCACAAATACCACCTGGCCAAAGAGCGGCTGGAGCGGGACTACGGCCTGCAAGTTGTCGCCATGCCCAACGCCCTGAAGGGCATCGACTACCTGTACCGCCACCCGGAGGCCCGGGCCCAGGACCTGATGGACGCCTTCCGGGACCCTGAGGTCAAGGCGGTGTTCACCGCCATCGGCGGGGACGACACCATCCGGCTCCTGCCCTACATCGACTTCAACGTGCTGAAAAACAATCCCAAAATCTTCACCGGCTTCTCCGACACCACCACCAACCACTTCATGATGTACAAGGCGGGGCTGGCGTCCTACTACGGCGGGGCCATTATGACCAACTGGGCGGAGTACGGGGCCATCAACGAGTACACGGCGGACGCCTTTGACAAAACCCTGTTCAACCCCCAGGAGTGCTGGACCATCCCGGCCAGCGATTTTTGCAGCTATGAAACGGATAAGGTGTGGTGGGACGAGGCCAATATGGACCGGACCATCCCCCGGTTCCCCAACAGCGGCTATGAAATCCTCCAGGGGGAGGGCAAGGCGTCCGGCCCCCTGCTGGGCGGCTGCATAGATGTATTCGAGATGCTGTTCGGCACGTCCCTGTGGCCCTCCCCGGAGGAGTGGCGGGGCAAGCTTCTGCTGTTGGAGACCAGCGAGGACGACATCGGGCCGGACTGGCTGACCTGGTTCCTCCGGGGCCTCCAGGCCCAAGGGGTGCTCCACGCCATCCGGGGCATCGTGGTGGGCAAGCCCGGCTATCCGGACAAGCTGGAGCCCTACAAGGAGGTCTACCGCCAGGTGGTGGGGTTCGAGGCCGGCCTGCCCAACCTGCCCATTCTGTATAACGTGAACGTGGGCCACGCCTACCCCATCGGGCTGTTCCCCCTGGGGCTGGAGTATGAGATCGACTGCGGGGCCAGGACCCTGACCCTGCTGGAACCCGCCACCCAATGAAAAGGAGCTCGACATGGAACTGACCGCCAACGCAAAGATCAACCTGACCCTGGACATTCTCCGCCGCCGAGAGGACGGATACCACGACCTGCAAATGGTGATGCAGTCCGTCACTCTGGCGGATGAACTCACCGTCACCCCCGCCAAGGGCCCCCAGGGGGACGCGGTGGCCGACCTGCGTTTCCTGCCCACGGGGAACAAGAACCTGGCCCAAGTGGCCGCCGCCGCCTTCCGAGCCGCCACCGGCCTGGGGGGCGAGGTGGACGTGTCCATCCGCAAGCGGGTGCCGGTGTGCGCCGGGCTGGCCGGAGGGAGCGCCGACGCCGCCGCCGTCCTCCGGGCCATGAACACTCTCACCGGGGCGGGGCTGTCCCCGGCTGAGCTGGCGGACATCGGGGCCCGGGCTGGCTCCGACGTGCCCTTCTGCGTCATAGGCGGCACCGCCCTGGCTGAGGGCCGTGGAGAACGGCTTACTCCTCTGTCCCCCTTACCCCCCTGCCATATTGTCCTGTGTAAGCCCCCCTTCTCTATCCCCACCCCACAGCTGTTTGCCCGGGTGAACGTGCGGAAGATCGTCCGCCGCCCGGACACCGATGGAGTGCTGGCCGCCCTAAAGGCCGGGGATCTGGCGGGGGTGGCCCGGCGGATGTATAACGTGTTTGAGGACGTGCTGGAGCCCCGCCGCGCCGCCGAGATCACCGCCATCAAGGCCACGCTCATCGACCAGGGGGCGCTGGGCGCGTCCATGTCGGGCAGCGGCCCTTCTGTGTTTGGCCTGTTCGAGAGGTCGGACGCCGCCCAGAATGCCTATGCCCTGCTGCGGCAGAGCTACCGGGACGTGTTCCTGTGCGGCCCTGCTGGGGCGGAACCCGTTTCATCGGTGGTATAAAACAAAAAAGCGCTGTCCATACTGTACCCATGGCCGCCGCGCAAGGTGGCTCTCCCCGGCCGCTGTGCGGTCTGGGCGTCAAATGGATACATAAGGACGGTGCTTTTCATGTTTTCTTCCACGTCTCACAAGCTGCGCCTCTGGGAGGCGGCCCTGCTGCTGGCCTTCGGGCTGACACTGACGGTGGGTGTGTGGGCCTCCGCCAGCGAGGGGGCCCTGGCGGATCAGGTGCTCCGGCTCCACGTGGTGGCCAACTCCGACTCGGAGGAGGATCAGACCCTCAAGCTCCTGGCCCGGGACGCGGTGCTGGAGCTGGCCTCCCAGCTGCTGGACGGCGTGTCCGACCGAGCCCGGGCGGAGGAGATCCTGTCCGCCCACCTAAACGAGCTGGCCCAGGCCGGGGCAGAGGCCCTGGCTGCCCAGGGCTGTACGGATCAGGTGACGGCGGAGATCGCAGATCAGTGGTTCCCCACCCGGGAGTATGCCACCTTCTCCCTCCCGGCGGGGCAATACCGCGCCCTGCGGATCACCATCGGGGCGGGGGCAGGCCGGAACTGGTGGTGCGTGGTGTTCCCGCCCCTGTGCCTTGGCTCGGTGACCGAGGAGAGCGTGGAGACCGCCGCGGGGTTGCGGTCTCGCCTTCGGCTCGGTCGGCGCTGGGCGAGCGCCACCGGCGCTCAGCGCCCCTGCCGGGGGCGTTCCTTTCTGCTCGTGCAGAAAGGAACCGAAAGACACGCTTAGGGGGTGGCCTCCGGCGGACGCTTCGCGTCCTTAGTCGGCCTCCCCCTAAGAACCCCCTTTTACGGGGGCTGTCAGATCGGGAGATGGGTGGTGACCCTTCCGGCGCGGAGCGAGTACGGACGCAGCTCCCCCTCTCGCCGCTGCCGCTGAGTGGTGCGGGTACTGAGAAGTGGGTGGGATCCATATTTTGTGCGCCTGGGTGTGCGGGGGTGCCTCACGCGGTGGGTACTGAGCGGGCCCGCTTTTGTTTCTCTTAACTTTCGCCTTTATCCCCCGTCGGATCCAGGAGGATGACGGGCGTCTCTGGGGCGCTTAGAAACATTTCCTCACAGTCCAGATGGGCTTTTTTTAATATCTTGATGGCCTTGCTTGTCTCGTGCATCAGATGGAAATACATTTCTTTATAATCCGGCATCTTTCTCACCTCAAAACCATTATACATTTTATCATGTAAAATTACAAGATAAAATTATCAGATATTACCATCATAGGTTATACATTAAAATATTCTATGAGGTGATATCAAATGCCGTTTGAACCCAGAAAAACGCGCAACAAGGTAGACGCGGCCTATAAAAGCATCTATTTGAAGCGCACCACGATTGAGGAACTGGATAAACTCGCGGCGAAGTACGGCACCAGCTTTAATAATATCGTGGTAACCATGGTGGAGGATCGCCTGGAAGAACTCCGCAAGGAGGAAAGCCAAGCCTAAAGGCCCCGGCGCATGACGCGCCGGGGCCTTCCCGTTCCCCCGTTCTGGCAATATAAAGGAGAAATCCAGGCGTTCCAAATAGAATCCCGCGCCACCAGTACCTGAGAAGTGCAGGCCCGGCGTGGGCCGGAAACAGAGGGGAAATCCGTTCGTCACCCCATCAAGCCGGTCACACCCCCACCGCGCTAAAATCGGCGTGCCCTTCCCACCGCCCCGGAGCATCCACCGCACCACTCAGGCGCCAACCGTGGGAACCGCCTGGAATCGTAACCGCACACGAGCGGCAGCACCAATGGGGGAGAAGTCAGTCCAGCCCCCCACGCGCCGGTCACTCCCCCGCACGTCCTCCAAGGAAGAAAGGGGGTACATAGGGGCGCAGCCCCTATGCGCGCTCTTTGGTTCCTTTCTCTCGCGCGAGAGAAAGGAACCCCCCGCGGAGCGGCGCCCCCCGCGGGGGTGGGGCAATCAGGAAAGGGGGGTCACCCCCCCTTTCTCTCCTTCCTCCTCTCAATCATGCGGCGGAAGCCGCCCGCTCCGAAGGAGAAGATCCGGTTCACCCGGCTGATGGTGGCGGAGCTGGCCCCGGTGCGCTCTAAAATCTCCGTATACACCAGCCCCTGATCCAGCAGCAGGGCCACGTCATACCGCTGCTCCATGGCCCGCAGCTCCCCCACGGTGCACAGGTCGTCGAAAAAGGCACGGCATTCCTCCATAGTTTTTAATTCCAGAATGCTCTCGTACAGCGCCATGCTGGGCTCCTTGTTCCCCGCTTTGGGCATCTTGCTCATTCCTCCCGGTGGTATTTTTCTGCCCTGTATTTTAGCAGATAAAAGCGGTAAAGGCAACAACTTTTTTCCTGTTCTCCCCTTCCATTTTCCCTGCCGCTGTGTTAAAATTATAGTATCATGTTCCTTTGTAAAGGGAGTGGACGTATGGGCCGTCTCGCAACCGTGATCCGCCCGGATATCGCCCCGGGCCGCCGGGTGATCGTCATCAGCGACATCCACGGAAATCTGTCCTGCCTTCAGGGGCTGTTGAAAAAAGTCCGCTTTTCCCGGGACGACGTGCTCATCTTGGTGGGCGACCTGTTGGAAAAGGGCCGGGACAGCTTGGCCGTCCTGCGGTTCGTCCTGGAGCTGCAAAAGACACATACCGTCTACCCCCTGTGCGGCAACTGCGACTATATCGACCGGATGTTCTTGGAGGGACGCGCCATCGAGAATGCCGCCTTTTCCCAGCGGCAAAACAGCCTGCTGGGCGCCGCAGACGCCGGCGCGGACGCGGAACTGTGGCCGGTGTTGAGCTATTGGCGGGAGCGCTCCGTGCTGATCCAGATGGGGCTGGAGCTGGGCCACCCCATGCCCCGCCGGGCCGATGACTTGCCCTCCCTCCGGGCCGCCCTGCTGGACTACTTCCCCCGGGAAACCAAATTCCTGATGACCCTGCCCCACATTTTGGAGGCCGGGAACTTTATCTTTGTCCACGGCGGCATCCCCCGGGAGGACAGGCTGGACGAGCTGGACGCTTACTCCTGCATGAAGAACGACGACTTCCTCAGCCAGGGCCATTCCTTCCGGAAATGGGTGGCGGTGGGTCACTGGCCGGTGACGCTGTACGACCCCAGCATCCAGTGCTCCAATCCCCTGGTGGAGCGGGAGCGTCGCATCATCTCCCTGGACGGTGGCTGCGTGCTCAAAGTGGACGGTCAGCTTAACGCCCTGATCATCCCCGATATCACCGGGGACGAGTTCCAGTTCGCCTCCTATGATGATCTGCCCCGGGCGGTGGCCCTGGACGGGCAGGAGGCGTCTTACAACCCCATCAACATCCGCTGGTCGGACAGCGTGGTGGAGCCGCTGGCGGAAAACGGAGACTGTCTGTTTGTCCGCCACCCCTCCTCCGGCCGGACGCTGTGGGTGCCCCGGGACTTCGTGCACCGCCGGCGGGACGGCAAGCTCCACACCGAGGACGCCACCGACTACTGCCCGCCCGTGTCCCCCGGGGACGAGCTGTCCCTGGTGCGGGAGACCCAGCGGGGCCTGCTGGTGAAAAAGGATGGCGTGACGGGCTGGTACCACGGGAGAATTGAGCGGAAATAAGGTAAGCCCGCACGGGAAATCCGCGCGGGCTTATTTATCGTCTTTAGCATCCTTTTGCCCCGTCCTGATGGCCATACCAGTACATCAGCTTGCCGCAGGCCCGGGAAAAGTCCTCAAACCCACCCATTAGCAGTCTGATATCCGGGTCGCTGTCCGGATCCAACCCCGCCCGCTGGCACAGGCGATCCCTCGCCTGGTAGATCTGATCCAGCGGCGAACCCAGGATCCCCTCCGCCGTGGTTTCGTCCTGCGCCCATTCACACACGTCCGGCTCGTTTAGGCCATTGATGGAGTTATAGATAAACTCCCAGCGCGATCCTGTCTGCATACCGAATAACCTCCTACTTACAGATATTGCATAGTCTACCACAAAAAGAATCTTCCGTCTACGATAGTAGACGTTATTTTTTAACTTCTCCCATACACTACAGAGTAGTATGGGAGGTGTGTCGGCGTGCAGTTTGACAAGAACGCGGTTGGACAGACGATTCGCAGCTTGAGAAAAGAGAAAAAGCTGTCGCAGGACGTGCTCAGCGGCCTTGCCGGAATTGCGCGTTCGCACTTGTCCATGATTGAAAATGGGAGCAAGCAGGCAAATTTTGAAACCATATGGCGGATTGCCCTGGCCCTGGATATGCGCCCCAGCGAACTGGTCAGACGGATTGAACAGGCGCTGGAAGTGAATGAAGCGGGGTGACACGCTATGTTGTTTCAGCGGATCGAGGACTTACGGATTGATTCCGACAAAACACAGCAGGAAATCGCGGATATGCTGGGCTGTAAGCGGGAGGTGTACCGCCGCTATGAAAAGGGCGCCTATGATATCCCGCTTTGGGCGTTGATCAAGCTGTCCGAATATTATAAAACCAGCACAGACTATATCCTGGGCCTTACCAACACGAAAGCACCCTACCCAAACGAGAGCCCCCGGTGACAAACCAGAAACAAATATTTACAATGCGGCGCCCTCCCTTGACTTTCGACAAAATTCGACCTATACTGAGTTTTAAAGTCAACGAGCAGGAGAGAGGCAGCCATGGCAAAGCGCCCGAAACACAAGAAAAACAACGCCCCCCACCCTCCCAAGGGCCGGGGGCCCTTCAAACCCCTGTTCCTCACCGCCCTGGCGCTGGCGGCGGCGCTGGCCGGGGCCTGCGGCTGGCTGACCCTCCAGCGGCAGGCGGAGCTGGGCCGGGAGGACGAGCTGGATCGCCGGCTGGCTGCCCTGGAGCAGGAGCTGGCGGACAAGCAGAACGCCCTGGAGCTCCAGCAGCAGGAGCTGGATCGCCGGCAGGAGGCGCTGGACGAGGCGGAGGAGACCATCGGCCTGCTGTCCCAGTACACCCTCGTCACTCCGGAGGGGGAGGCGCCGGAATACACTACTCTGTACCCCGACTTCTACGCCCCGGCCTGGGAGGGGGAGACGGTTGACGGGGGCCAGGTGTGCTTCCTCACCTTTGACGACGGCCCCTCCCCCAACACTGACCGGATCTTAGAGGTGCTGGATCAGTACGGGGTGAAGGCCACCTTCTTCGTGGTGGGGACGGGCCGAACCGCCGCCAATCAGGAGCGGATGCGGCAGATCGCGGCGGCGGGCCACACCCTGGCCATGCACAGCTGGAGCCACGACTACAAGAAGGTGTACGCTTCGGTGGAGGCCTTCCTGGAGGACGCCTACCAGCTCTATCAGTACATCTATGAGGTCACCGGACAATACCCCCGTATCTTCCGCTTCCCCGGCGGGAGCATCAACGGCTACAACCGGGGGGTGTACCAGGAGATCATCGCGGAGATGACCCGCCGGGGCTTCGTCTACTTCGACTGGAACGCCTCCGCCCAGGACGCCACCCTCTATCCCCGATCCCCCTCCGCCATCGCCGCCGACTGCCTGCGGGGGGTGGGGCGGGATCTGGTGGTGGTGCTGGCCCACGACAGCGCCGCCCGAGGCACCACCGTGGACGCCCTGCCCGCCATCATCCAGGGCTATCAGAACGCGGGCTATACCTTGGCCGCCCTTCACCCCGGGGTGACGCCGGTGACCATGGGGTATCCCAAAATACACTGAACCGCGCCCGCCTGCCTTATGGCAGGCGGGCGTTAACTTTCTGTGAACCCCTTGTGCGGGGCGCGGGTTCATGCTATACTGTAAACTGTATTGTTTTGCGCCCAACTATTTGGAGAGGAGATCCCCTATGAACACCAACTACGATGTGATGATCCTGGGCACCGGCGAGGCCGGTATCTACGCCGCCTATGAGCTGGCGCTGAAGTGCCCCTCCGCCCGGGTGCTGGTGGTGGATCAGGGGGCGGATATCTACCGCCGCCAGTGCCCCATCGTGGCGGGCAAGACCCGCTCCTGCGTCCAGTGCAGGGTGTGCGGCACCATGTGCGGCTTCGGGGGCGCGGGGGCCTTCTCCGACGGCAAGTTCAACTTCACCACCGCCTTCGGCGGCTGGCTCACCGACTTCCTGGATCAGAAGGAGGTCATGGAGCTCATCGACTACGTGGACGCCCTGAATGTCAAGCACGGCGCCACCACCCAGGTCTACTCCACCGCCACCCCGGAGGCAAAAGCCCTGGAGCGGGAGGCGCTGAAGTACGACCTGCATCTACTCCAGGCCCGGTGCAAGCACCTGGGCACGGAGAACAACCTGAACATCCTCACCAGCATCTACGAGGCCATCCGAGACAAGCACACCTTCCAGTTCGATACCGCCGTCACCACCATCGAGGCGAATGAGGGCGTTTACACCCTCATAACGGAGGCCGGGGAGCGCTTCACTGCCCCCTATCTCATCGCGGGCCCGGGCCGCTCCGGGGCGGAGTGGTTCGCCAACCAGTGCAAGGGGCTGGGGCTGGAGCTGCTGAACAACCAGGTGGACATCGGCGTGCGGGTGGAGCTGCCCGCCACCGTGTTTGAGCACATCACCGACGTGGTGTACGAGTCCAAGCTGGTGTACCGCACCAAGCAGTACGGCGATCAGGTGCGCACCTTCTGCATGAATCCCTACGGCCACGTGGTGGCGGAGAACGTGGAGGGCATCAACACCGTCAACGGCCACTCCTACTCCGACCCCGCCCTGCGCTCGGAGAACACCAACTTCGCCCTGCTGGTGTCCAACCGCTTCACCTCCCCCTTCAACGAGCCCTATCGGTATGGCAAGCATATCGCCTCTCTGTCCAATATGCTGGCCGGGGGCGTGCTGGTGCAGCGGTTCGGCGACCTTGTAGCGGGCATCCGCACCAACGACCACCGGCTGGACCATTCCTTCGTCCGGCCCACCCTCACCGCTGCGGTGCCGGGGGATCTGTCCCTGGCCCTGCCCAAGCGGCAGCTGGACGACATCATCGAGATGATCTACGCCCTGGACAAGCTGGCTCCGGGCACCGCCAACTACGACACTCTGCTCTACGGCGCGGAAGTGAAGTTCTACTCCGCCCGGATCAAGCTGTCCGGCGAGCTGGAGACTGCCCTGCCCGGCTTCTTCGCCGTGGGGGACGGCGCCGGGGTCACCCGGGGCCTGGCCCAGGCGGGGGCGTCCGGCGTCAAGGCCGCGCGAGTTGTCGCCGCACGGCTGAACCAATAAAGGCCGCTGAAGGTGCCCCCATACGGCAGCCCAGCGCAGCGGGTGCCACATAATTTATTTGTTCTTATTTTCGTTACAAAAAAGTTACAATTTTCGACAGCTTTCCCCGGGCCCCAACGGCCTAATCCCCCGCCGTTCCACAGTTTTCAACAACTTCCACACAGTTTTCCACAATCCGAACTCAGAGGAAACAGGTGACATAACCCCTGTCAAGGAAAACTTGTCCGGCTTATCTCACAAACTTTTTCCAGGGAGGATCCGCCCTTGAACCGAACCACACCCGTCATTCCCGCCGAGGACATCGCCAAACAAAAGGAATACTGCGCCCAGCTGCGCGCCCTGAACGCCCAGCGCCCAGCGCCCCCCCGCGCCTGGGTGGACACCTACGGCTGCCAGCAGAACGAGGCCGACTCCGAGCTGCTCCGGGGGATGCTGGCCGAGATGGGCTACGAGATCGCGGACGCCGAGGAGGGCGCGGACGTCATCGTGATCAACACCTGCGCCATCCGGGAGCACGCGGAGCAACGGGTGTTCGGCAACGTGGGCGCCCTGGTGCACGGCAAGCGCCGCAACCCCAATCAAATCATCTGCCTGTGCGGCTGCATGGCTCAGGAGGCCCATGTGGCCCAGCGGCTGCGCCAGTCCTACCGCCATGTGGATCTGGTCTTTGGCCCCCAGCAGCTATGGCGCTTCCCGGAGTTCCTGCGCCGGGTGTTCCTGCGCCGGGGCCGGGTGTTCGAGACACAGCCCGATGACGGGGCCATCGCCGAGGGTCTGCCCGTCCGCCGCTCCGGGACGTTGAAGGCGTGGGTGTCCATCATGTACGGCTGCAACAACTTTTGCTCCTACTGCATTGTGCCCTACACCCGGGGCCGGGAGCGCAGCCGGGAACCTGAGATCATTCTGAACGAGATCCGGGAATTGGCGGAGCAAGGCTACAAGGAGATCACCCTGCTGGGCCAGAACGTCAACTCCTACGGCAAGGATCTGGAGGGGGACTGGGACTTCCCCCGGCTGCTGGAGGCGGCGGCGGAGCTGCCCGGGGACTTCCTCCTGCGCTTCATGACCTCCCACCCCAAGGACGCCACCGAGAAGCTGTTCGACGTGATGGCAGCGTGTGATAAAGTGGCCCCGGTGATCCACCTGCCCTTCCAGTCGGGGAGCAGCCGGGTGCTGGGCGCCATGAACCGGCGGTACACCCGGGAGCAGTATCTGGACAAGGTGGCCGCCCTTCGGGCGCGCATCCCGGACGTGGTGCTCACCTCAGATGTGATCGTGGGCTTCCCCGGGGAGACTACAGAAGAATTTGAGGAGACCCTGTCCCTCATTGAGGAAGTCCGCTTCGACGCGCTGTTCACCTTTATTTACTCCCCCCGGAAAGGCACCCCGGCGGCGGAGCTGCCCGACCCCATGCCAAAATCGGAGAAGTCCGCCAACTTCGACCGGCTGGTGGAGGCCCAGAACCGCATCTCCCTGGAAAAGCACCGGGCGTACATCGGCACCGTGCAGCACTGCCTCATTGACGGCGCCGGGGACGACCCCCGGCACAGCCTCACCGCCCGCACCGCTGGGGGCCGGCTGGTGCACCTGGACGGGGACGGGGCCCTCATCGGCCAATACGCCGATATCCGGATCACGGACTGCTCCACCTGGGCCCTGTTCGGGGAGTTAATCTGAGCCTTTTTGATACTGTATTTGAAGGAGTCCCTTTCCCATGCCCATGACCTCGTCGGGGCAAGCTCCATATCGCTCACTTCCGCCTGCGGCGAAAGCTCGTTCATTTCGCTGCCCCTCCTCTCCCCACAAAGCCAAGGGTCGGCTTTGCGGGGGCCCCTTTTCATTATGACAAGACATGACATCATCTTAAAATGGATCGCCTACCTCGCCGCCCTGGTTGTGACGGCGGTGGTGAATTATTATGTCGTCGCCCCCTTGCCCATCCCTCTGCCCCTGCTGCTGCCTGTGCTGGCCGTGGCCGGGGGGACGCTGGAGGGTGCCCCCTTCGGGGCCATTTACGGCATGGCCTGCGGGGCGGTGTTATCCGGGCTGGGCCATCTGGGGGCGGGCTGTGTGGCCGCGCTGGCCCTGTTCGGCTGGGCGGCGGGGCTGTGCGCTCAGTATCTGCTCCGGCGGGACGTGTGGGGCCATCTGATCTGCTCCGTCGGCGTCCTGCTTGTCTGGGAGGGCTGGGCGGTGGGCAGCCGCCTGCTGGCCCGGACGGCTCCGGTGGAGACCCTGCTCCGGGTGGCAGGACCGGAGCTGCTGTGCTCCCTGGCCTTCATCCTGCCCGTCTACTGGCTGGGCCGGTTCTGCTGCATCCATTACGGGAGGATTTACCATGAATAACCCCTTTGATCACACCCACATCCAGGAGGAGAAGGCGGAGCGGGAGGCCCGCCGTCTAAAGCTGCGCACCAATCTGCTGATCTTCCTGTTCTGCGGGGTGCTGGCGGGCTTTTTCCTGGTGCTGTACCAGCTCCAGATCGTGCGGGGGGCGGACTACCGCTCCAGCACCAACGTCCACATCTCCGATACGGAGCAGGTGGACAGCATCCGGGGGGAGATCCTGGATCGGTACGGCCGGGTGCTGGTGACCAACGAGCTGAGCTACAACGTGGAGCTGGACTGGGACGCCATGCCCTCGGATCAGCGGCTGGACATCCTCTCCGCCCTGCTGGACATCTGCCGGGAGGAAGGGGTGGAGTGGGCCGACTCCCTGTCCATCTCCAAAACCGCCCCCTGGCGGTACACCACCGCCGACCCCCTGTCCTACCAGACTGAGACCGAGGACGGCGAGGTGGTGAACGTCGCCACCGCCCTGGGCAGTCTGGCCCAAAAGGACGGGGGCTGCGGCTGGGTGAAGGACGCCGCCCTGGCCCGCCCGGAGGCAGGGGAACTGCTGGCCAAGATGTGCGTCACCTTCGGCCTGCTGGAGGAGGACAAGGCCACCCTGTCCCGGGAGTACCGGGGGCTGACGGGGGCTTTGGGCGCGGCGGGCCAGTCCTTCGGTCTGACGGAGGACGGCGGCGGCATCACCCGGGAAATGCGGGAGCTGGCCGGGGTGATGTACGAGATCTACCTGCGGCGGTACGAGGTGAGCAACACCACCTATGTGTTCGCCCAGGGGGTGGATATCACCTTCATCGCCAAGGTGAAGGAGCAGGGGCTGGCCGGGGTGCGGATTGTCACCGCCTCCGCCCGGAAGTACGGCACCTCCAGTGCCGCCCATGTGCTGGGCTACACCGGGCAGATCAGCCGGGCCGATTGGCCCAAGTACAAGGAGCTGGGCTACCCCATGAACGCCGTGGTGGGCCAGGATGGGGTGGAGCTGGCCTTTGAGGAGCGCTTACACGGCTCCAGCGGCCAGCGGCTCATGGAGAAGGACAACGACGGCAACATCATCAGCCAGCAGTGGAAAACCGAGCCCGCCCCGGGGGAGAACGTGGTGCTCACCCTGGACATCGCCCTCCAGGCCACAGTGGAGGATCTGCTGGCCCAGTACGCCCAGCGGCAGGAGGAGCCCCAGCCCATGGCCGCCGCCGTGGTGGACATGAGCGGCGGGGTGCTGGCCCTGGCCTCCTACCCCACCTACGATCTGGCCACCTTCCGGGAGAACTACAGCCAGCTCCTGGACGACCCCGACAAACCCATGCTGAACCGGGCGGTCAAGGGCCGGTACTCCCCCGGCTCCACCTTCAAGATGCTCACCGCCATCGCCGCCCTGGACACCGGCACCATCACCCCCACCGAGCGGGTGGAGTGCACCGGAACCTATACCTTCTATGCCCCCTCCTACACCCCCCACTGCTGGATCTTTCCGGGCCGGCACGGGAGGGACAACGTGACCCAAGCCATCAAGGACTCCTGCAACTGCTTCTTCTACGATGTGGGCCGGCGCACCACCATCGCCAACATCGACAAATACGCCCAGAAATTTGGCCTGGGGGAGTACACCGGCATCGAGCTGGCGGAGGAGAAGGGCCTGCGGGCCAGCCCGGAGACCTCCAGGCTGCTGGACGAGCAGTGGTATGACGGCGACACCCTATCCGCCTCCATCGGTCAGGGCTATCATCTGTTCACCCCCCTCCAGCTGGCCAATTACGTGGCCACCCTGGTGAATGGCGGCAACCACTACGCCTGCCACCTGCTGAAGGAGTACAAGTCCAATGACTACAGCCAGGTCACCGAGACCTATAACGCCCAGCCCAAGGACACCATCGACCTAAACCCCACCCACCTCCAGGCGGTGAAGCAGGGGATGTACGACCTGTCCAAGACCGCCTCCATGGCCCGGTGGTTCTCCTCCCTGCCGGTGGAGGTGGGCTGTAAGACGGGTACGGCGGAGACCTCCTCCCACGCGGCGTCCACCAACGCCCTGTTTGTGTGCTTCGCCCCCTATGACGACCCCCAGGTGGCCCTGTGCCTGGTGTCCGAGGGCGGGGACGCCGGCGGCTCCCTGGCGGAGCTGGCGGCGGGCATCCTGGCCCAGTACTTCTCCACGGGCAGCTCCCTGGACACCGTCACCGGGGAGAACGCCCTGCTGCGGTAATACTGTTTCTTGATAAAGCGCAAAGAACCCCCGGCCCCTGTTTCAGACAGAGGCCGGGGGTTTTGTTTTTTCCGCCGCCTGTTCAATCCAATTTGAGGTCGCCCTCCTTGATCCACCCGATCCTCCGGAACCAGATCCCGAAGGCCCAGCACAGCACCGCGGGCAGCACAAAGGAGATCAGGATCAGCCCCACCCACTCAAAAGCGCCGGGGGTGATGGCGGACGCGCCGTTGGCCAGGGCCTGTTCGCTGGGGGCGATCCAGCCCGTCCACACCCCGATCTGCCCCACCAGCCCGCAGGTGCCCATGCCGGCGGACACCGGGGGGCCGTTCATCTCCAGCTTGAACACGCAGGTGGCCAGCGGCCCGGTGATGGCGGAGGTCAAAATGGCGGGCAGCCAGATCCGGGGGTTCTTCACGATGTTGCCCATCTGGAGCATGGAGGTGCCGATACCCTGGCTCACCAGCCCGCCCCAGCGGTTCTCCTTGAAGGACAGCACCGCAAAGCCCACCATATTGGCGCAGCAGCCAGCCACCGCAGCGCCCCCCGCCAGCCCCGTCAGGGAGAAGGCGGCGCAGATGGCGGCGGAGGAGATGGGCAGGGTCAGCGCCACGCCGATGACCACGCTGACCAGGACGCCCATGAGCAGGGGCTGCTCGTCGGTGGCCAGCCGGGTGACGGCCCCGATGGCGGTGGCGGCGGTGCCGATGGCCGGGGCCAGCAGGGCGGACAGGCCCACCCCCGCTAAAATCGTCACCAGAGGGGTGACCAGGATATCCACCTTTGTCTCCTTGGAGACGGCCTTGCCGCACTCGGCGGCCAGGATGGCGATGAACAGCACCGCCAGCGGGCCCCCGGCCCCCTTGCCGCCGTCCAGGGTGGTGCTGCCCAGGGCGTTGGCGGCGTAGCCCACCGTGGCCAGGGAGAACAGCACCATGGGAGGCGCCTTCAGCGCCCAGCCGATGGCCACGGCCATGGCCGCGCCGCTCATGGCGGAGGCATAGTTGCCCACGTCGATCAGGAACTGCACCCCGATCTGCTCGCCCAGGGTTTTCACGATGGTGCCGATGAGCAGGGAGCAGAACAGGCCCTGGGCCATGGCCCCCAGGGCGTCGATGCTGTACCGCTTGGCAGATAGGACAATGTCCTTGCGTTTCAGGAACGCCTTTACCTTTTCCATATGTACCCCTCAAATCTGCTTGGCCGCAGCCTCCCCCGCCTTCGGCGGGGGAGGCTGACAAAAAGCAAGTAGTCCGCACAGGTGTCAAGACACCTGTGCGGACTATGATACAGGGACAGGGGGAAAATGTCAACCGTCTTTTTGCCCAAAATCCGGGGGGCATCACCCGCCCAGCAGCTCGTCCACCGTCACCTGGTACATCCGGGCCAAGGCCATCAGGTTGGCGGTGCTGGGCTCCGACGTGCCGTTCTCCCACTTGGACACCGCCTGCCGGCTCACCCCCAGCGTCTCCGCCACGTACTCCTGGGTGTAGCTGGCGGCGGTCCGGCGGGCTTTGAGGGCCTCGCCCAGACTCCGGCTCTGCTCCGGCGGGCTTCGCCGGTCATCGGAGCGCAGGTACTTCAGCAGGGCGCGGATCAGCAGGACGATCACCACCGCCGGGAGCACCAGCCCGAAGGTGATGGCCAGGATGATGGGCAGGATCATAAACAGGCTTCTCATGGCACTCATGACATTACCTCCTTTGATGGCCTCATTTTACGGGAAAACCCCGGTTGCGTCCACCAAATATCGGGCAACTATAGGTTGCGGAGAAGCCGGGAGCAGAGGGCTAAGGCCGGAGCGGAGCCGAAAAGCCCAAGGAAGCGCCGAAGGCGCTGGATGGGTTTTCGCGCAGTCGGAGACCTTAGACCCCGTCGCGGAGGCTTCGCAGCACGACTACAGGCTGCGCCCGCTCATTTCACCAGAAACCCCGCCCCATCCAGCGCCGCCCGCACCCGCTCCAGGGCCCCCTCGTCCGGGCAGCGCAGCCGGTGCAGGTGCACCCCGTCCGTCAGGGCGGACAGGGGCTGGGCCTCGCACTCCCTCACCCTGCGGATAAATTCCGACACGTCGTACCGGGAGGACAGCTCCAGCGGCCCGGTGAGCTGGCCGTACACCGGGTGCTCCACGATGACGTTCTCCACCGTGCAGCCCTGATCCACCATCAGGGTCAGCTCCCGCTCCATATCCGCCCCGCTGTGGGCGCAGGCCACCGTGGCCACCAGCCCTGCCCGGGGGGCGTCCAGCACGTAGCCCCGGGGGGTGGCGGTGATCCCCTCCCCCGCCGCCCGGAGCAGGGCCACGTCCCCCACGATGATCTGCCGGCTCACCGACAGCCTCTGGGCCAGGGCGGTGGCGGACAGCGGCCCCTCCGCGACCTTCAGCTCCTCCAAAATGCGTCCCCGGCGCTGCGCTGCGTTCATGGGTGGCCCTCCTTTGTCTGTTTGGGGACAGTATAGCACAGCCGGTTGGCCTTGACAAGACACCCGGCCAGATGATACACTAAGCCTGGACAGGGGTAGGCACCCATCACAAAAAACGGCGTCCAAACACCCGCGAATTTTACGACAGGGGGATGACACCCATCGAAAAAAACATTCATGTGGTAGACGAACGGGGCAACGTATACGAAGCGACCTGGCCCAGACGGGCCAGAGGTCTTGTGAAACACGGCAGGGCACGCTTCCTATCCGATGATACGATATGCCTTGCGTGCCCGCCAGATACAAGTTTGGAGGACACAACCATGAACGAGAATCAAGTAGACCTGAGCTGGCTGCTCCAGCAGATCGCCGCCATTCAGAGCGACACCGACTATCTCCACGCAACCATCCAGCAGCTTGCCGAGATGGGGGTAGGCGAGAGCGGCGAGGCGGGCTCGCCAGGGGATCTCATGGGTCAGGCCAAGGCGGTGGCTCTGGGAGACATCGTCCGCTGCCGGGAGACCACCAACCAGCAACTTCTGGACATCTACAAGCGGATCTACGTGGAGCAGTTCACCCGCACCGCGGGGAAAGCATAAAAAAACATCCCGGCCCCGCACTGCGGGGCCGGGATGTTCACGTATTGGGCCCGAAGATCTCCTCCAGGTGCTCCTCGATCTCCGGCTGGGGCAGCAGCGCCGTGCCTACCCCCAGCCGATCCGCCAGGGACAGCTTCTCCCGGATGGAGCGGGGGGTGTCGAACAGCACGAAGTGGGCCTTGGCCCCCGCCATGTAGGTGAAGTAGTGGGCGCACAGCCCCCGGTCGAAGAACACCGCCGGCTCCAGCCGGTGGAGCATCCCCTCCAGGGCGTCCGGGGCCAGGGGCGCCCCCCGGCCGGAGGCGGGCAGGGGGAAGTCCTCCCGCACCCACTCCACCGCCAGGGCCGTCCGGGCGGGGCCGTACCGCCCCAGGGCCTCCCGGAGCCGCCGCTCCAGAGTGCCGTGGGTGAGGGCGGAGGGCACCAGCGCCCGGGCGGGGGGGACGGTCATATAGCCCTCCGGCACATAGAGGGCCCAGCCCTGGGCAGCGCAGTTGCGATCCAGGATCTCCACCAGTTTCCCCAGGCAGCCGCAGGGCGGCCCCTCGAAGTCGCACACGATCCCCCGGCAGCCCCGGCGGCGGCACTCGCCCAGAATCTGGCGGCAGCAGGGCACCGGATCCCCCGCCCCGTCGAAGCCGGCGCAGTCGATCTGCATCAGCCCGCCCCGCACTGACGGCGGCAGGCGGGCCCCCAGCAGCCGGGGCCCCGGCCCGATCCGGTAGGCCATGTGGGCGGGGGTGAGGCCGTAGTCCCGGCCCCGGCTCTCCCGGCCGGCGGGCAGAGCCAATAACAGTTCTTTCATGGGAGTTCCCCCTTGCTAACGGCAGAATTTCGTGCTATAGTTGACGCAGCCTGAAAAGAAGCCGCCGCCTCTTTTCAGCTTGCGCGGCGGCGGTTCGCCGCACAGGCCGCGAAGCGGCCCCGCGTCAGGCTTTATCGTCAAAGCGTCGTTCTCAAAAGCATATGCCCGTCCCGGGCGGAATAGAAGGTGAGGCATGACATTGTTCCGGGCCAGATATACCTATCATGACATTTACCAGATCACCGGCGCGGCGCTGGAGGGCCGGGGCATCAAGCTGCTGCTGGCGGATCTGGACAATACCCTCGTCCCCTACGGCGTGCCCCTGCCGGATGAGCGCTTGAAGGCGTGGCGGGACGATCTGGCCGCCCATGGGGTGACGCTGTTCCTCCTGTCCAACAACCGGCACGAGAGCCGCCCGCGGATCTTCGCCGACGGGCTGGACGTGCCCTACATCGGCCACGCCGGGAAGCCCAAGACCCCCTCCTTTTACAAGGCCATGGAGCAAATGGGCGTAACCCGTGAGCAGACCGCCATTGTGGGGGATCAGATCTTCACCGACGTGCTGGGGGGAAACCGGGCGGGGGTGTCCACCATCCTGGTGGAGCCCATCCGCTTGGCGGGCAACCCGGGGCGGTATCTGCGATACGCCGCCGAGTGGCCCTTCCGGCTGCTGTCGGGAAAGGGGGCGAAGCTGTGAGCGCCCAATTCGGCCCCGCAGGCAACGCGGAAAACTTCCCCTACAAGTCGTCGGCGGACGCCCCCCGCTGGCTGAGGGAGATCGGCCTGGACTGCTACGAGTACCAGTGCGGCAAGGGCGTCCACGTGGGGGAGGCCACCGCCCGGAAGGTGGGCGCGGCGGCGGCCGAGCACGGTATTGCCCTGTCCCTCCACGCGCCCTACTTCATCAACCTGGCCAATCCGGATCCGGAGGCCCTAAAAAAGACCATCGGCTACATCACCGGGGCCTGCCTGGTGGCGGACTGGATGGGGGCCAAGCGGGTGGTGATCCACTCCGGGGCCCTCATGGGCCGCACCCGGCGGGAGGCGCTGGACATCGCGCGGCACTCCCTGCGGGAGGTCATCGCCGCCTGCGACGGGGCGGGCTTCGGCCACCTCACCCTCTGCCCGGAGACCATGGGGAAGATCAACCAGCTGGGGGATCTGGACGAGGTGCTGGAGCTGTGCACGCTGGACGAACGCCTGCTTCCCTGCGTGGACTTCGGCCACCTGTACGCCCGCTCGCTGGGGGCGGACGAGGGGGCCGAGGCCATGGAGCGGATGCTCACCCGCATGGAGGAGGCACTGGGCCCCGAGCGGGCCAGCCGCTTCCACAGCCACTTCTCCCACATCGAGTTTACCCCCAACGGCGGGGAGAAGTGCCACCGCACCTTTGCCGACGACGGGGGCTACGGCCCGGACTGGACGCCCCTGGCCCAGGCGGTGGCAGCGCGGGGGTGGAGCCCCACCTTCATCTGCGAGAGCGCGGGCACCCAGGCGGAGGACGCGCTGGAGATGAAGCGGATCTATCAGGAATTCCTGTCAAATTAAATAAAGGAGATGTTTCCCATGACCCATTTTGAAAAAATCGCCGCGAGGCTGAAGGATCGCGGCCTGGACGCCATGCTCATCACCAGCGAGCCCGGCGAATTCTACGCCATGGGCTTCCACGGGGAGGGCGTGGCCCTCATCACCCCGGGCAAGACCTGGTACTACACCGACTCCCGGTACATCGAGGCCGCCCAGCAGCAGATCGCCGGGGCGGAGGTGGCGGACTGGGCCTCCGGCGGCAGCTTCCGCAAGCTCATCGCCGGCCTGGTGAAGGAGCACGGCATTGTCAAGCTGGGCTTCGAGGAGCGGTATATGTCCGTGGCCAGCCACACCGACTGGACAAAGGAGGTGGAGGCCGAGTTTATCCCCGCCTCCGAGCTGCTCACCACCCTGCGCCAGGTGAAGGACGCGGACGAGCTGGCCGCCATGAAGGAGGCCCAGCGCATCACCGACGAGGCCCTGCTGGAGATCCTGAACTTCCTCAAGCCCGGCCTCACCGAGAGCGAGGTGGCGGCCCGGCTGACCTACATCATGGCCCGAAAGGGGGCTGAGCGCAACTCCTTCGACCCCATCGTGGCCTGCGGCCCCAACGGCTCCAAGCCCCACGCCATCCCCGGCCCCGCCGTGATCCAGAAGGGCCAGTTCGTCACCATGGACTTCGGCTGCGTGGTGGGGGGGTACTGCTCCGACATGACCCGCACCGTGGCCATCGGCCAGCCCTCTGAGGAGATGGAACTGGTTTACAACACCGTGCTCAAGGCCCAGCTGGCGGGCATCGCCGCCGCCCATGCCGGGGTCATCGGCAAGGAGGTACACGAGGCAGGGGCCAAGGTCATCGCCGACGCGGGCTACGGGGACTACTTCGGCCACGGCTTCGGCCATTCCCTGGGCATCGAGATCCACGAGGATCCCGGCTTCCATACCCGCAACGACAAGCCCATCCCCGCCGGGGCCCTGCTGTCCGCTGAGCCGGGGATCTACCTGCCCGGGAAGTTCGGCGTGCGCATCGAGGACGTGATCATGCTCACTGAGGGCGGCTGCATCGACATCACCCACTCCCCCAAGCAGCTCATTATCCTGTAAGACCCGCGGAAGTCCCCCCCACACCCCACGCCGCGTCAAAACCCTCTTGCAATCGGCAGAGAGATAGGGTATAATATCTTGATTGATTCTTCGGATGAATAAACTTTCGATATTGGAGGACGATACCAATGGCAATGATCACAGCAGGCGATTTCCGCAACGGCGTGACCTTCGAGATGGAGGGCAAGGTGATGCAGGTGGTGGAATTCCAGCACGTCAAGCCCGGCAAGGGCGCCGCCTTCGTGCGCACCAAGATGAAGAACGTCATCACCGGCGCCGTCACCGAGACCTCCTTCAACCCCACCGCCAAGTTCGAGCAGGCCTTCGTAGACCGCAAGGACATGGAGTATAGCTACAATGACGGCGACCTGTACTACTTCATGGACATGGAGACCTATGAGATGCTGCCCGTGAACAAGGACGTGCTGGGCGACAACTTCAAGTTCGTCATGGAGAATATGACCTGCAAGGTCATGTCCTACAAGGGCAGCGTGTTCGGCGTGGAGCCTCCCAACTTCGTGGAGCTGGTGGTCACCGAATCCGACCCCGGCGTGAAGGGCGACACCGCCACCAACGTCACCAAGCCCGCCACCCTGGAGACGGGTGCGGAGATCAAGGTGCCCCTGTTCATTAACCCCGGCGACAAGATCCGCATCGACACCCGTACCGGCGAGTATCTGGAAAGGTGCAAGTAATGACGATCTCTGAAAAGGTAGCCTATATCCAGGGCCTGTACGACGGCCTGGGCCTGGACGGGGAGAAATCCGGCGAGGCCCGGATCCTGTCCGAGGTGCTGGACGTGCTGAAGGAAGTGGGCCAGCAGCTGGACGGCATGGACGCCTCCATGGACGAGTTCGACGCGGAGCTGGACGCCCTGAGCGACACCGTGGCGGATCTGGAGGACGCGGTGTTCGACGACGAGGAGGAGGACGACGGCTTCGACGGCCTTGAGGACGACGAGCTGGACGAGGACTTCTTTGAAATCCCCTGCCCCAGCTGCGGCGAGGAGCTAATGGTAGACGACGAGGCCCTGGCCGCGGGTGTGGTGGACTGCCCCGCCTGCGGCGGCAAGTTCGCCCTGTCCTTCGAGGACGAGGCGGACGGCCTGAACGACGACGAATAAGGAAACCGAGAGCCCCCCGGCGCAAGCCGGGGGGCTCTGCTGTATTCACGCCGAGATCTGCCTGTAGGGCGCGACGACACGGCGCGCCGCCTTTCCGGAGCGTATCCTCACCGGAGCGCACCCTCAATCGTTTGCGGCGGGCCGGGGTCGTCCCGCCCTACAAATCGTCTGTTTGGCTCCGCACCCCCTACCCCTGCGGCGGCAGCTTCCGGTACTCCTTCCCGTCCTCCGGCTCCACCCCCCGCAGGGCGAACAGCTCCTCCACCGTCACAAATTTGTACCCCTGAGCCATGAGCTCATCCACCACCGTCAGGGCGGTGTCCACGCTGGCGGGGTAGATGTCGTGGAGCAGGATGATGCTGCCGTCCTCCACCGCGTCTAAAATGACCGCGGTCTGCCGCTGGGTGTCCCGATCCGACCAGTCCTCCGGATCCACCGACCACAGGATGATGGGTGCCCCCGCCCGGGCCCGGTTGGAGGGGGTGATCATGCCGTAGGGCGGGCGGAGCATGAAGTCCCGCTGATCCACCAGCCCCTGGAGGGTCTCCCGGAGCCGGTCCACCTCGGCGTAGAAGTCCCGTCCGTTCACCTCCGCCAGCGACTTGTGGTGGAAGGTGTGCAGGCCGATCTGGTGGCCCTCCCGCTCCATGCGCACCAGCAGCTCCTCGTTGCCCTCCACGTTTTCCCCGATGACGAAAAAGGTGGCGTGCACCCCCCGGCGGGCCAGCCCGTCCAGCAGCAGGTCGGTGGTGCCGGCGCGGGGCCCGTCGTCAAAGGTGAGGGCCGCGAAGGGCCCCGCGGGCAGCTGGGCCGGCCCCAGCGCCGTCCGGCCACGCCGGTACCAGCCGGGAAACCACAGCCAGGTGAGGGCCAGGGCCAGCCCCAGCGCCGCCAGCGCCCCCGCCCGCAGGAGCCTTCGATACCTTGCCAATGCGTCCACCGCCTTTTTGCGCAATTTGTCATAGTATGCGTTCCCATTAAGATTTTATCCCCGTTTGAAATGGGGGATTGCCATTTGCTTTCTCAGAGTATATAATATATGGAATCCCTATTTTGTCCCACATTTTTTCTTGTTGTTTTTTTAGGAGGCACAACCATGAAAGACCTGCTGCATCTTTTAGAAAACGATTCCACCCTGACCCACGCCCAACTGGCCGCCATGACCGGCTCCACCGAGGCGGAGGTGGCGGCGGCAGTGGAGCAGTATAAAAAGGATCGGGTGATCCTGGGCTATAAGACCATCATCGACTGGGATCGCACCCAGCAGGAGTCCGTCACCGCCCTCATCGAGGTGGGGGTCACCCCCCAGCGGGGGGAGGGCTTCGACCGGGTGGCCCAGCGCATCTACCAGTACGACGAGGTGGAGTCCCTCTACCTCATGTCCGGCGGGGCCTATGACATGATCGTCACCATCTCCGGCCGCACCCTGAAGGAGGTGGCCCAGTTCGTGGGGGAGAAGCTGGCCCCCATTGACGGCGTCACCGGCACCGCCACCCACTTCATTTTGAAGAAGTACAAGGAAAAGCACCTGATCTTCCCCGTGCAGGAGGTTCAGGAGGAAAGGTTCGTGTTTGAATGATCGACTACAGCAAGATCATGTGCCGCAGGGTGCAGGATATCCAGCCCTCCGGCATCCGAAAATACTTTGACCTCCTCCAGGGCATGGAGGGGGGCATCTCCCTGGGCATCGGGGAGCCCGACTTCCCCACCCCCTGGCACATCCGGGACGCGGGCATTTTCTCTCTGGAGAAGGGCTTCACCAAGTACACCCCCAACGCAGGCCTGTCCGACCTGCGCGCCGCCATCTCCCGGTATCTGAAGCGCCGCTTCGACCTGAACTACGCCCCCGTGGGCCAGGTGCTGGTGACGGTGGGGGGCAGCGAGGGCCTGGATCTCACCTTCCGGGCCCTGCTGGAGCCGGGGGACGAGGTGATCATCCCCACCCCTTCCTTCGTGTGCTACGGCCCCCTGGTGTCCATGGCCCACGGCGTGCCCGTGCTGGTGGAGACCAAGGCCGAGCACCAGTTCCGCCTCACCCCGGACGAGCTGCGCGCCGCGATTACGCCCAAAACCAAGGCCCTGGTGCTCCCCTTCCCCTGCAATCCCACCGGCGGCGTCATGGCCCGGGCCGATCTGGAGGCCCTGGCCGACGTGCTCCGGGGCACCGATATCATGGTGATCTCCGACGAGATTTACGCCGAGCTCACCTACGGCGGACGGCACGTGTCCATGGCCAACCTGCCGGATATGGTGGAGCGCACCGTGGTGGTAAACGGCTTCTCCAAGGCGTACTCCATGACGGGCTGGCGGCTGGGCTACGTGTGCGGGCCCAAGCCTCTGATCTCCGCCATGACCAAGCTCCATCAGTACGGCATCATGTCCGCCCCCACCACCAGCCAGTACGCCGCCATCGAGGCCCTGGATCACGGGGACGAGGACATCGAGGCCATGCGGGACGAGTACGACGGCCGCCGCCGCTTCCTGGTGGACGGCTTCCGCAAGCTGGGGCTTTCTTGCTTCGAGCCCCTGGGCGCGTTCTACACCTTCCCCTGTATCCAGTCCACCGGCCTTTCCAGCGAGGCGTTCTGCGACCGGTTCCTGGCGGCGGAGAAGGTGGCGGTGATCCCCGGCTCCGCTTTCGGCCCCGGCGGGGAGGGCTACGTCCGGGCCACCTACGCCGCCTCCATGCACGACCTGGCAGAGGCGCTCAGCCGCCTGGAGCGGTTTTTGAGGAATTTGAGATCCGGAGTATTGCAATGAGTACAGAGAAAACACCGGCGTTGACAGAAAAAATCTATTATCGTCAAATTGACGCTTTAAAGGGGATTGCCATATTTTTAGTCGTACTGGGCCACAGTATCATATTGTATCCCATTGATTTGCACCAGAATGATTTATGCGAGCTTGTCTTTCGATGGCTGTCCAGCGTGCATATGCCGCTGTTTTTTGTGATATCCGGTTTTTGCTTTTCCTATCGTGGAAGCTATAGGCACTTCATATGGAAAAAGGTAAAAAGGCTCCTTATCCCATATTTTGCTTTTAATGTTCTGGACTTAATACCCAGATATTTATTCCCCAACCTGGTAAACAGGCCGAGGGGAATCGCCGAATCGGTTCAAAAAATTATTTTTGACGGCGGCGAACTCTGGTTCTTATATGTGCTGTTTATCATCTTTTTGATTTACCCGTTTATATACGGATGGATCAAAAGGAGCGTATATCTGTTTGCCGGTACGCTGGCCCTGCTGCTGCTCGTGCATTTTACGTGGACGCCCATCCCAATGTTTAGGCTGGGGGAAGTGATCTATTATCTGTTCTATTTCACAATCGGCGTCATGGTCAGGGAATATCTGGGGAACACCATTTTTGACTTTAAGCCGGGCAGGCTGAAAGCCGCCGCCGTGACTGTGGTTTTATTGATGCTGTGGTTCATTTTAATTGAGCTGAACCCACCGTACCTGGGTATTGTAACGGCATTGACAGGAATTATCACGCTCTATCGTTCCCTGCGCTATGGCGTGTTGGTTCAGATATTCAGCCGATTTGGATCCTATAGCCTGCAAATCTATCTTTTGAACGGATTCCTGCTGGTGATCAGCCGGACAATCATCGTTTCTATTCTGCAAGTTACGAATCCGTTTGCCATTATAGCGTTCAATATGCTTGTGGACTTTTTCCTGTCATACATCATCATCAAGTATATATGTGAACGGATCAGGCCTGCAAAAATCCTGATGGGAATGGTATAAATCGCTTTAGGAACACCGTGGAAAGGAAGGTTGAGGATTCTATGAACATCGTCTGTTTGGATATGGAGGGCGTCCTGGTTCCCGAGATCTGGATCGCTTTCTCCCAGGCCAGCGGCATCCCGGAGCTGGCCCGCACCACCCGGGACGAGCCCGATTACGACAAGCTCATGACCTGGCGCTTAGGCGTGCTGCGTGAGCACGGCCTGGGCCTCGGCGAGATCCAGGCCGTCATCGCCACAATCGACCCCCTCCCCGGGGCAAAGGAGTTTTTGGACGAACTGCGTCAGCTCACCCAGGTGGTGATTTTGAGCGACACCTTCGAGCAGTTCGCCAAGCCCCTCATGGCCAAGCTGAACTGGCCCACCCTGTTCTGCAACACCTTGGAAGTGGCCCCGGACGGCGGGATCACCGGCTACAAAATGCGCTGTCCCAAGTCCAAGCTCACCACGGTGAAGGCCCTCCAGTCCTGCGGCTTTGAGACTATCGCCGCCGGGGACAGCTTCAACGACCTGGCCATGATTCAGGCCGGCAAGGCGGGCTTCCTGTTTAAGTCCACCACCCAGATCAAGGCGGATTATCCCGATATCCCCGCCTTTGAGGAATTCGACGACCTGCTCAACGCCATCAAAGCCGTCCTGTAACGCCTATTTTCCCTTGAAAAGAGGTTTTCGCCATGAACGCTGATTTCACCAGCCTCCCCTTCCGCCCCGCCGACATCCTCCTCCCCCAGGGCTGCGACTACGACAAGTGGGCCGTGGTGGCCTGCGATCAGTACACCTCCCAGCCCGAGTACTGGCAGCGGGTGGAGGAGCGGGTGGGCCGCGCCCCCTCCGCCCTGCGGCTCATCCTGCCCGAGAGCAGCCTGGACGGCCCCCAGGTGGAGATGGACATCATGGACATCAACGCCACCATGGCCCGGTACGTCCGGGAGGGCCGGTTCAAGACCCTGCCCGGGGCCCTGATCTACGTGGAACGCACCCTGGACAACGGCAAGGTGCGCCGGGGGCTGGTAGGCATGGCGGATCTCAAGGATTACGACTACGAGCCGGGCTCCGACGCCCTCATCCGGGCCACCGAGGGGGTGGTCATGCCCCGCATACCGCCCCGGGTGGCAGTGCGCAAGAACGCCCCTATCGAGCTGCCCCATGCCATGCTGCTCACCGACGACCCGGCGGGCACCGTCATCGAGCCCCTGGCTGCCCAGACCGCCGATATGGAGCTGCTGTACGACTTCGACCTGATGGAGCGGGGGGGACACCTGAAGGGCTGGCTGCTGGGGGAGGCGCAGTTGGCCCAGGTGGCCGGGGCGCTGTCCGCTCTGGCGGATCCCGCCGCCTTCAACGCCCGGTACGGCACGGAGAGCCAGCCCGTCATGCTGTTCGCCGTGGGGGATGGCAACCACTCCCTGGCCACCGCCAAGGAGTGCTATGAGCGGCAGAAGCGGCTGACCCCCCCGGAAAAGTGGGATTCCCTCCCCGCCCGGTTCGCCCTGTGCGAGCTGGTGAACCTCCACGACGGCAGCCTGGAGTTCGAACCCATCCACCGGGTGGTGTTCCACACCGAGCCGGACGCCCTGCTGGATGCCCTGATCCGGGCCTTCCCTGGCGCCCGCCGGGGGGCGGGATCGGTGGAGAACGGCCTGCCCCTGCGGTACGTGTCCGCCGGTGGGGAGGGCTTGATCACCCTGCCCCGCTCCGCCGCCCATATGCCTGTGGGAGCTCTCCAGGGTTTCCTGGACGACTACCTGATGGCCCACAAGGGCCGGGTGGACTACATCCACGGGGAGGACGTGGCCCGGGAATTCGCCGCCCGCCCCGGCAACGTGGCCTTCCTCCTGCCCCCCATGGACAAGCGAGAGCTGTTCCCCACCGTGATCCACGAGGGGGCCCTGCCCCGCAAGACCTTCTCCATGGGAGAACCCCACGACAAGCGGTTCTACCTGGAGGCCCGGAAGATCCGTTAAGAAAGCACTGCTTAAATCAACGTGCGGGGATTTATTCAGTGGTCCCTCAAAGCCCGCGCCTTCCGCCCCCCGCCCCGGCGCGGTTTCCGCCCGGACGCCGGGGGGCGCGTCTGTTCACAAATTATTAAATAGACTTTTTCCCCGGCTTGTGCTAAACTGTATAAGATTATTGACGGAACACAGGAGGGATGGACGTGCGGGTGGACGTGCTGGGCGTGGCCTTTGACAATGTGACCCTGGACGAGGCGGTGGAGCGGGCCATGGCCCTGCTGGAGGAAAACGGCCCCCATCTGGCCGCCACCCCCAACCCGGAGATCGTCCAGTGCGCCGGGAGGGATCCCGAATACGCCCAAATCCTGGCGGACGCCGATCTGGTCATACCTGACGGGATCGGCATCATCCACGCCGCCAAAATCCTGGGCCGCCCCCTGAAGGGTCGGGTGCCCGGCATTGACTTCGCCTCCGCCCTCATGGGCCGCATGGCGGAGACGGGCAGGCGGCTGTTCCTGCTGGGGGCCGCCCCCGGCGTGGCAGAGCAGGCCGCCGCCAACCTCCAGGCCACCCATCCGGGGCTGGTGATCTGCGGCACCCACGACGGCTTTTTCAAAGAGGACGGCCCGGTGGTGCAGAAGATCCGGGACGCCCGGGCGGACGTGGTGTTTGTGTGCCTGGGCTTCCCCAAGCAGGAGAAGTGGATCGCCGCCCACGGCGGGGAGACGGGGGCCCGGCTGCTCATCGGCCTGGGCGGCTCCCTGGACGTGTTTGCCGGCAAGGTGGAGCGGGCCCCAGAGCAGTTCCAGAAGCTGGGGTTGGAGTGGCTCTACCGGCTGATGAAGCAGCCCTCCCGGGCGGGCCGGATGGCCAAGCTGCCTTTGTTCCTGGCATCGGCGGCGGGGGCCCGGATCCGCGGGAAATAGACGTTTACAAGATGATATCATGTGGAGAGGTGGAACCGGTATGGTTTATATTCTGCTGGGCGAAGGCTTTGAGGAGGCCGAGGCCCTGGTGACGGCAGACGTGCTGCGGCGCGCCGACGTGACCGTGGCCTTGACGGGCATTGGCGGGGACTTTATCACCGGATCCCACGGCATCACGGTGAAGGCCGACCTGTCCGTGGAGCATGTCACGCTGGAAGCAGGCGATATGGTGGTGCTCCCCGGAGGTATGGGGGGCGTGGCCTCCATGGAGGGCAGCGCCGACGCCATGGCCCTGATCCGCCAGGCGGCGGGCGATCCCGAGATCTGGCTGGCGGCCATCTGCGCCGCCCCCACCCTGCTGGCCCGGGCGGGCCTGCTGCCCAAGGGTGTGCCCTGCGTCTGCTACCCGGGCATGGAGGGTGAGTTGGAGAAAGCCGGCGCCCTCCCCCAGATGGACGAGCCGGTGGTGATCCAGGGTAAGCTGATCACCAGCCAGGCCCCCGGCACCGCCTTCGACTTCGCCCTGGCCCTGGCGGAGCAGCTGGCAGGCATCCCCGCCGCCTGCCGCCTCCACACCGACCTCCACTACGGCGCATGACGGTCAAAGAACGCAAAGAGGAGCTGCGCCGCCACGCCGCTGCCCTGCCCCAGGTGGAGGCGGGGGCGCTGTTTGAGCGATTCCTGGCTCTCCCCCAGGTGGAGGCGGCCAGCACCGTGATGGCCTTTTACGGCACCGGCCGGGAGCCGGACACTGTACCCCTCATACGGGCCCTGCTGGATATGGGCAAGCGAGTGGCCCTGCCGGTGGTGCTGCCCCACCGGGGCATGGAGGCCCGGCAGGTGCTGGATTTGGACCGGCTTGTCCCCAACCGGTTCGGCATCCCCGAGCCGGACGAGGACTGCCCCGTTATCCCCAAGGGGGAGATTGAGACGGCCCTGATCCCCCACCTCATGTGCGACCGGGAGGGCTACCGCCTGGGCTGGGGCGGGGGGTATTACGACCGCTGGCTGGTGGACTTCTCCGGCTATACGGTGTGCGTGTGCCGCCCTGGCCGACTGGTGGAACATATGCCCCGGGAGGCGTTCGATGTGCCGGTAAAGCTCGTCCTGATCGAGGAATAACGGGGGCGGAGGGCTTACGCCCTCCGCCCGATTGGGTACTTTTACCGACACAGGCGGCGCCGGACGGCCTCCGGCTGCGGGGAATCCCATCCGGGCCCCAGCTTGCGGCGGCAGTTTTCGCGCTTCGCCTGTTCGCGTCGCGGTTCTAAGCTCTCCGGCCTTGCCCCGCGGCGTTGTCACGCTGCGCGCCCTTCGCGACGGCGCCTAAGCCCCTCCGACTTCGCAAAAACCCGCCGGGGCCTGCGGCCCCTCTGGGTTTTCGCTCCGCTCCGGGTCTTAGTCACCTGCTCCCGGGCGCTCCGCGCTTCTGGTTAGCAGCAACCGTCGTTGCAGCCGCAGTTGTTGTTGCCGCAGCCACAGCCACAGCCGTTGTTGTTACCGCCACAGCAGCAGCAGCAACAACCGTTGTTGTTGCCGCCCCAGCTGTTCCCGTTGCCGCAGCAGCAGCACAGCAGGAGGATCAGGATGATGATCCACCAGCAACCCCCGCCGAAACCACCATTGTTACCACAACACATGATTTTGTCACCTCACTGAAGATTTGTCCGGTCTCGGAGACCGGCTCGGACGTCGGGTTCCCCCGGCGCCGGAGCGGATCCTCGAAGCCGACGGGCGCGGCAGCCGGTTTGGCTTCCGTTCCCGTTTCTGGGTCATACTATGCGGTGGGCGGGAAAGGGGTTCCCGCCGCCCCAACCCCGGGTTTTTCCCGGGCCATCCCATCCTATGCAAGGAGTGAAGCAAATGGCAGAAGGCAGACGCGCCGCCCCCCGCGGGTCAGGCGACCGCAGCCACTCCCAGCGCAGCCAGAACAGCCGGGAGCGCTATGATTACGACCGCCCCGAGCGCGGCCAGAGCAGCCAGTCCCCTTCCCAGCGCCGTCCCCGGCGCTCCTCCCGGCTGAAGCGCAGCGCCGGGGCCCGGGTGGCCGGGGCCTTTTTGTACGTGCTGCTGGTCATCGGCTTGTCCGCGATCCTGGCCACCCTGGGCTGGGTGTGGGCCTGCGACCTGCTGGGGCTGAACAAGGAGGCGGTGTCGGTGGAGATCACCATTGACGAGAACACCAAATTCAGCCAGGTGGTGGACACCCTGGAACAGGAGGGCCTCATCGAGTACAAGTTCCTATTCAAACTCTACGCCTGGTTCTCCCACGCCGAGGACAAGATCGCCCCGGGCACCTACACTCTGGACACCGAGATGGACTATCGAGCACTGGTGTCCAACATGGGCTCCTCCTCCACCACCCGCAAAACCATCGACCTCACCATCCCCGAGGGCTATACCATTGATCAGCTTTTCGATCTGCTGGATAAACGAGGGGTGGCCTCAGTGGACAGGCTCCGGGACATGTCCGCCAATTGGGACTATGCCTTTGACTGGCTCCGGGACGTCCCCCTGGGGGACTACCACCGGCTGGAGGGCTACCTGTTCCCGGACACCTACACCTTTGAGCTGGGAGAGAATCCCAAGTACGTGCTCAACAAGATGCTGGTGAACTTCGACGCCAAGATGGATCAGTATATGGATCGCTTTGCCGGAGAGGGGGAGAACGCCCCCGCCTACTCCCTCCACGACATTGTCACCATCGCCTCCATGATCGAGAAGGAGACGGACGGCACCAACACCGAGGAGCGCAGCGACTACCGCCAGATCGCCTCCGTCATCTACAACCGCCTGGAGCACCCGGAGGCGGAGACGGTGGGCCTGCTCCAGATCGACGCCACCCTGGTGTATCTCAACGGCGGCAAGGTGCCCACCGAGGCGGACAAGGCCATCGACTCCCCTTACAACACCTACAAGTATGCGGGCCTGCCCAAGGGGCCCATCTCCAATCCGGGCATGACCTCCCTGCTGGCCGCCATGGATCCGGACAGCACCAACTACTATTTCTACGCCCTGAACCCGGAAACGAAGCAGCACGAGTACAGCCGCACCCTGGCCGAGCACCAGGCCAAGCTGGACAAATTCGCCGCCGCCGGCAATGGGTAAGCCGGAGCTGCTCTCCCCCGCCGGGGATCGGGAACGGCTGGACATGGCCCTGGCCTACGGGGCAGACGCAGTGTATCTGGCCGGGGACGCCTTCGGGATGCGGGCCTTCGCCGGCAACTTCGACCGGGAGGGGCTGGCGGAGGCGGTAACCGCCGCCCACAGGCGGGGCGTCCGGGTGCACGTCACTTGCAACACCCTGGCCCGAAACGACGAGGTGGCCCGCCTGCCGGAGTACCTGGAGTATTTGGACGCCATCGGGGCGGACGCAGTCATCGCCGCCGGGGTGGACGTGCTGGCCCTGTGCAAACGGCACGCCCCCCACGTGCAGGTGCATATGTCCACCCAGACCGGCATCACCAACTACGAGATGGCCCGGGTATGGCAGGAGCTGGGGGCCTCCCGGGTGATCCTGGCCCGGGAGCTGTCCCTGGACGAGGTGGCGGAGATCTGCGCCAAGGCCCCCCGGGGGCTGGAGGTGGAGTGCTTTGTCCACGGGGCTATGTGCGTGTCGTACTCGGGGCGCTGCCTGCTGTCCAACTATATGACTGGGCGGGACGCGGCCCGGGGCGCCTGCGCCCAGCCCTGCCGCTACCGGTACGCCCTGATGGAGGAGAAGCGCCCCGGGGAGTATTTCCCCGTGTTCGAGGAGGACGGGGGCACCTTCATCCTCAACAGCCGAGATATGTGTATGATCGACCACATCCCGGAGCTGATGGCGGCAGGGGTAAACGCGCTGAAGATCGAGGGCCGGGCCAAAAGCGCCTACTACGCCGCCATGACCACCGCCGCCTACCGTCACGCTGTGGACGCGGCAGTGGAGGGCAGGCCGCTGGAACCCGTCTGGCGGGCGGAGGTGGACAAGGTGAGCCACCGGCACTACTCCACCGGCTTCTGGTTTGGCCAGCCCGGGCAGTACACTCAGAACGCCCGGTACATCCGGGACTGGCAGGTACTGGCGGTGGTGCTGGCCTGCGACGACGAGGGGAACGCCCTGCTGTCCCTGCGGAACAAATTTGCCGCCGGGGACGAGATCGAGGTGGTGGGGCCGGACGTGGCCGCCTTTCCCATGACCGTCCCTATGATGGAAGATCAGGAGGGCCAGCCCCTGACGGAGCCCCGCCATCCCCGGATGGAGTTTCGCATGAGGCTGCCCCGGGCGGTGCCGCCCCTGTCCATCGTCCGGGCCTGCCGGCCCAGCTCATAGCGCGACGATAGCCGCGCAGGGAGAATAAGGCCGGTTTTCCCCGGAGTCGGAGGACTTATTTTCCCGGCTGCGCGGCCAATCGGAGCGTGAATACATGCATAGCGCCACAATACTCAACTGCCTGAGCCCGTCTCAGGCAGTTTTGCGAATCAAGGAGGTATCCCCCATGAGAGAGATGAGACGGTTCAAGCAGGCCCTCACCCCAGACGAGTGCGCCGCGGTGCTGGATCGGGGCACGTCCGGCGTACTGGCCGTCATCGGGGACGGGGGCTGTCCCTATGCGGTGCCTTTGAGCTATGTGCGGCTGGACGGAAAGCTCTACTTCCATTTCGCCATGGCGGGCCACAAGCTGGACGCCATCCGGGCGGACAGCCGGGCCTCCTTCTGCGTCATCGATCAGGACAGGGTTGTGCCGGAGGAGTACACCACCTATTTCCGCTCGGTCATCGTGTTCGGAACCGCCCGGGTGGTGGACGATCCGGTTGAAAAGCGCCGCTCCATCGACGCACTGTGCGCCAAATACCGCCCCGGCTTCCCGGCGGAGCGGGCGGCGGAGATCGACGGCTCCTGGGATCGCTTCCTCATGGTGGAGCTGGCCCCGGAGCGCGTCACCGGCAAGCAAGCCAAGGAGCTGATGGGCCGATAGGTATGCTTGGGCCTGTCCCCTGTATATAATTTTAGGACGCGCGCGCCGGTTTCGCGGCAATGCCACTTTCCGGCAAAGCGGGCGGACAATGTCCGCCCTCAGCGTGTCGAAAAAGTCTTTTCGTCACGCTGAGGGCGAATGTTTGGAACAAAGAACGTTCCAAACATTCGTTGATTGAACGTGAAAGACACCCTCCTGGGTTTCTTTCACACTATCTTCCTTCCCGTCATCGGAACAGAAGCGGCTTTTTCAACAGTCTCGGGCGGACAATGTCCGCCACTACACATGATTTTGATCGGAGGGTTCCACCGTGTTCAACGCCATTCTGCGCCGCATCCTCCCCGAGGGCAGCAACCCCTCCGATCCGGTTGTCCGACGCCGTTGCGGCCTGGCCGCCGGAGGGATCGGGGTGGGGCTGAACCTGCTGCTGTTCGGGGGCAAGCTCATCGCCGGCCTGCTCACCGGGGCCATCTCGGTGACCGCCGACGCCTTCAACAACCTGTCCGACGCCGCCGGCTCGGTGGTGACGCTGGCGGGCTTCCGCATGGCGGGCCAGCGGGCGGACGCCAAGCACCCCTTCGGCCACGGCCGGATCGAGTATCTGGCGGGGCTGGCGGTGTCCCTGCTCATCCTACTGGTGGGGGTGGAGCTGGGCAAAAGCTCGGTGGACAAGATCCTCCGCCCCGAAACCACCGCCCTCACCCCTCTGGCGGCGGGAGTGCTCATCGCGTCTATCCTGGTGAAGCTGTGGATGGGCTGGTTTAACGGCGCCCTGGGCCGTAAGACGGACTCCGCCGCTCTCAACGCCGCCGCCCTGGACGCCCGGACGGACGCCCTGGCCACTTCCGCGGTGCTGGTGGGGCTGGTCATCTCCCACCTGGCCCACATCAATCTGGACGGCTGGCTGGGGCTGGCGGTGGCAGTGTTCATCCTGCGGGCGGGCTGGTCTGCCGCCCGGGACACCATCGACCCCCTGCTGGGCGCCCAGCCCGACCCCAACGTGGTGGCGGACATCGAGGCCCTGATCCTGTCCCATCCCCCAGTGCTGGGCATACACGATCTGGTTATCCACGACTACGGCCCCGGGCGGCGGATGATGTCCGTCCACGCCGAGGTGCCCGCCCGGAGCGAGCTGGTGGAGGTGCACGACGTCATTGATCACATCGAACGGGAGCTGGGGGAGCAGTTCGGGCTGGAGGCGGTGATCCACCTGGATCCGGTGGAGCCGGAGGATCCCTATACCCGGCGGCTGCTGTCCCTGGCCTCCCAGGCCGCCCGAGAGCTGGATCCCGCCGCCTCCATCCACGATCTGCGCCGCACCCCGGAGGGGGCGGTGTCCTTCGACGTGGTGGCCCCTTACGACGTGGCCCTCACTGACGAGGAGGTGCGCGCCGCCCTCACCCGCCGGCTGGAGGAGCTGGAGCCGGGGCTGCGCCCGGTGATCGGGGTGGATCGGAGCCATGTGCTGTAGGGTTCGCCTTGTTCACAAAAACCTGTGGAAATTTGGCACGATCCGGTTTATAATATCGTAGGGGGGGGCGCTCGTCTATCGCCGATCATGTAGGGGAGTGGCTTGCCCTTCCCGCCTTAAAGGGTCAAAAACCCTTTCCCCGGGAGGGGCAAGCCCCTCCCCTACACAATGTATTTTGAGAAAGGGTGTGCTTTCATGCCCCGCACGATTTTGATTGTGGAGGACGACAAGAACATCGCCGACCTGCTCCGCCTCTACCTGGAGAAGGAGGACATGACCTGCCACGTGGCCGGGGACGGCCTGGCGGGCTTGGAGAAGTTCCAGCAGGTACAGCCCGACCTGGTGCTGCTGGATATCATGCTCCCCGGGCTGGATGGCTGGTCCGTGTGCCGGAAGATCCGGGAGACCTCCAAGACCCCCATCATCATGCTCACCGCCAAGGGCGAGCTGGAGGACAAGGTGAACGGCCTGGAGATGGGGGCGGACGACTACATCACCAAGCCCTTCGAGGCCAAGGAGGTGGTGGCCCGCGTCCACGCGGTGCTGCGCCGCTTCGGGGAGGAGGAGCAGCCGGAAAAGCGGCTGTCCTTCGACAAGCTGGTGGTAAACCTGGACTCCTACGAGCTGCTGGTGGACGGCAAGCGGGTGGACACCCCCCCAAAAGAGCTGGAGCTGCTCTACCACCTGGCCGCCGCCCCCAACCGGGTGTTTACCCGGAACCAGCTGCTGGACGAGGTGTGGGGCTTCGACTATTTTGGGGACTCCCGGACGGTGGACGTGCACATCAAGCGCCTGCGGGAGAAGCTGGAGGGCGTGTCCGATCAGTGGAGCCTGAAAACCGTCTGGGGCGTGGGCTATAAGTTTGAGGTGACTGCTTGAAAACCATGTACGGCCGCCAGTTCGCCACCATGGTGGGCATGGTGCTGCTGTCCTTCCTCATGCTGGGGGCCTCCTTCGCCACCCTGAGCTACCAATACACCATCCGGGAGAAAAAGGACACCCTGGAGCGCAATGCCCGGTATATTGCCCAGTTCACTTCCGACTCCGTGCTCACCTCCGGCCAGGGAGGGCTGGTGTGGCAGACCGCCGCCTTCCAGAGCTACCTCAACTCGGTGGCCAAGGTGTCCGACTCCCACGTGATCGTCACCACCCCGGAGGGCATCATCCTCTACGCCACCGCCGGCGACAGCCAGCTGGACGGCCTGCAATATGAGGAGATCCCCGGGGACATGGCGGCGGGGCTGGCCTCCGGGCCCTATGTGGGCATGAGCACCCTGGGGGGGCTGTACGGCGAGCCCCGGTATCTGGTGGGCCTGCCGGTGAACAGCGGCACCGGCCATCTCCAGGGGCTGGTGCTGGTGTCCTGCGCCGCCTCCAACATCAGCGGGATGTGGCAGGATCTGTCCGCCATTCTGCTGGTGACCGCCCTGGCGGTCATCCTCATCGCCGCCATCATCAGCTCGGTGACCAGTATGCGCCTGGCCCAGCCCATCCGGGAGATCGCCGCCGCCGCCCGGCAGTTCGGCCTGGGGGAGCTGGACGTGCGGGTGGACGTGGGCAACCGCCGGGACGAGGTGGGCGAGCTGGCCGAGGCCTTCAACGCCATGGCCGACTCCCTGTCCAAGAGTGAGCAGCGGCGCACCGAGTTCGTGGCCAATGTGTCCCACGAGCTGAAAACCCCCATGACCACCATCGCCGGCTTCGCCGACGGCATCCTGGACGGCACCATCCCTCCGGAGCAGGAGCGGCACTACTTGCAGATCATCTCGTCGGAGACCCGGCGGCTGTCCCGGCTGGTGCGCTCCATGCTGGATCTGTCCCGGCTCCAGTCGGACGAGCGGGCCGCCCAGCAGCAGTTCGACATCAGCGAAACCCTACTGCGCACCCTGGTGACCCTGGAGGACAAGGTGAACGCCAAGCATTTGGAGGTGGACGCCCAGCTCCCCGACGAGCCGGTGCCCGTGTGGGGGGATCAGGACGCCATCACCCAGGTGTGCTACAACCTGCTGGACAACGCCATCAAGTTTTCCAAAGAGGGGGGCGTGCTGGGGGCCTGCGTGTCCGCCAAGGGCCCCAAGGCCACCATCACCATCAGCAACCAGGGGGACACCATTCCCCCGGAGGAGCTGTCCCTGATCTTCGACCGCTTCCACAAGACGGATCACTCCCGCTCTGCCGACCGGGATGGGGTGGGACTGGGGCTGTATATCGTCAAAACTATCCTCAACAGCCACAAGGAAACCATTACCTGCACCAGCGAGGATGGGGTGACCCGGTTCACCTTTACGCTGACCCGGGCCTGACCGCCCTGCGGGGCGCGTGTTGGGCGCGTGACCCTATCCGTTTGTAGGAGGTATTGCCCATGGATAATTATCTCTCCCCCCGCTGGCCCAGGGGCTCTGGCGCCCAGCCGCCCCCGATGCCCGATTCAGCTGCCCTCCGACGCCCCGCTCCCCAGCGGCCCCGCCGATCCCCCCGGCGCTGGCTGGTGTCCGCGGTGTGCATCGTGCTGTGTCTGGCCCTACTGGGCGGCATCAGCTTCTGGGCGGTGAACGGGCTGGCCGGCCTGCTGGCCGACGTGCAGCTCCCGGACTCTTTCGGGGATCCGCCTCCCCACCGGAGCTGGCAGCTCCCCAGCCCGCCCAGCCGCTGGTCGCCCGACGATCTGCCCTGGGGGGATCCCGATCCCGCGGTGCAGCTGGCGGTGGAGCCGCTGTCCGGGCCCGCCCTGTCCGGCCGGGAGGTGCATGAGACGGTGCTGCCCAGCATCGTCTATATTGAGGCCACCGCAGAGGACTCCCTGGGGGCCTTTTCCGGCACCGGGGTGGTGGTCACCGGCTCGGGCTACGTGCTCACCAACTACCACATCGTGGAGGAGACCGACTACGTGGAGGTCATGCTGCTCACCGACCGGGCCCGGAGCCGCTACCCCGCCCGCGTCATCGGCTTTGACGAAAAGTTCGATGTGGCCGTGCTGAAGTTCGACGGGGAGGGGCTGGGCCTCACCCCCGCCGCGCTGGGGGACTCCGATCAGCTGGCGGTGGGCGACCCGGTGTACGCCGTGGGCAACCCCCTGGGCTACCTGACGGGCACCATGACCGAGGGCATCGTCTCCGCCCTGGAGCGGGAGGACGAGGTGAACAGCCGGGGCTTGGGCATGATCCAGACCTCCGCCGCCCTGAACCCGGGGAACTCCGGCGGGGCGCTGGTGAACCAGCGGGGCCAGGTGGTGGGCATCACCTCCGCCAAGATCACCGGCTTGATGCGGGAGGACAACGAGGATCTGGAGGACGCGGCGGTGCTGGAGAACATCGGTCTGGCCCTGCCCATCTCCGACATTCTCCCCTTTGTGAACCGGATCCTGGCCACCGGCAAGAGCTGGCGGCCCTCCATCGGCGTCACCTGCTTCGAGTCGGCGGTGGACGGGCGAACCGGCATCCAGGTCAAAGAGGTGGAGCGGGATGTACCCGCCCGGACTGCGGGTCTGCGCCCGGGAGATCTGATTGTGTCCGCCAACGGCCAGCCGGTATCCACCCTAACGGATCTGCGCCGGGTCATCTATCGCGCCGGCATGGACGAGGAGTTCCACTGTATTGTGGTGCGGAACGGGGTGGAGATCCCCATCTCCTTTCCCCTGGTGGATAAGCTGGACGAGCAATAGACGACAGGGGCGGCCCCGCTGGGTTGGGGCCGCCCATTTTTATGAGGAGGAGTTGTCATGGACAGGGAACAGGTGGCGGCGCTGCTGGCCGGGGCCAAGGGCTACCTCTCGGGGGAGGAGATGAGCCGGACGCTGGGGGTCACCCGGGCGGCGGTGTGGAAGGAGATCGACGCCCTCCGGCAGGCGGGCTGGCCCATCCAGTCCTCCACCCGGAAGGGATATCTTTTAGCGGGGCCGCCCCCGGCGCTGTCGGCGGCCTACATCTCCGCCCAACTCCCACCCGACAGCCTGTTCGCGGGCAGGGTTCTGGTGGAATCGGTGGTGGACTCCACCAACACCCGGCTGAAGGGCATGGCCGCGGCGGGAGCTCCCACCGGAACCGTCCTCATCGCTCAGGAACAGACCGGCGGGCGAGGCACCCACGGCCGCGCCTTCCAGTCCCCCCGGGGGGAGGGGCTGTACCTGTCGGTGCTGCTGCGGCCCCGGCTCACCCGGCTGGAGGATCTGCTCACCCTGACGGGCTGGGTGGGGGTGGCGGCGCGGGACGCGGTGGAGCAGGCCAGCGGCGCCCCCGTCCGGATCAAGTGGCTCAACGACCTCTATCTCAACGGCAGGAAGCTGTGCGGCATCCTCACCGAGCTGTCCTTTCTGGGGGAGAGCGGCGAGCCGGACTACGTGGTGGCGGGCATGGGGGTGAACATGAGCCAGACCGCCGAGACCTTCCGGGCCCAGGGCCTGGGGGACATCGCCACCTCCCTGGCCCTGGAGGGCTTCCCCGTGGAGCCCAACCGGCTGGCCGTCTGCCTGCTCACCGCCCTGGAGCAGATGGTGCAGGACTTCCCGGACAAACGGGCGGACTATCTGAAGCGCTATCGGACCCACTGCCTCACCTTGGGCCGCCGGGTGTCCTTTGAGACGGCGGACGGCCTGAAAACCGGCACCGCCGCCGGGGTGGACGGCCAGTTCGCCCTGCTGACGGCGGGGGACGACGGCCGGGACTACACCGTGTCCTCTGGCACGGTGACCATGCTTTGACGGGAGGGATGGCCATGAAGATCCTGGTGGTGGAGGACGAGCCCCGGCTGGCGGAGGCCCTGGCCCAGCTGCTGCGGGACGGGGGCTACCAAGCGGACACGGCGGCGGACGGTCCCACAGGGTTGGCCCTGGCCCGCTCGGGGGGCTACGGCCTGGCGGTGCTGGACGTGATGCTGCCCGGGCTGGACGGCTTCGGGGTATGCCGGACCCTCCGGGCGGAGGGGAATCCCCTGCCCATTTTGATGCTCACCGCTCGGACAGGGGTGGCGGACAAGGTGGAGGGGCTGGACTGCGGGGCGGACGACTACATGACCAAGCCCTTCGCCCCGGAGGAGCTGTTGGCCCGGATTCGGGCCCTCACCCGGCGGCAGGGGGAGGCCCCCGCCCCGGCCGGGCCCGTCTTTGCCGACCTGCGGCTGGACACCTCCTCCCACTCTCTGTGCCGGGAGGAGAAATCGGTGCAGCTGTCCCCCAAGGAGTACGAGCTGCTGCGGCTGCTCATGGCCCGGCCGGGGACGGTGTGCCCCAAGGGGGAGATTTTGGAGACGCTGTGGGGCGGCGCGGAGGACAACAATCTGGAGGCCTACATCTCCTTCCTGCGCAAGAAGCTGTTCTACCTGGGCTCCCGGGCGTCCATCGCCACCCTGCGGAAGGTGGGCTACCGGCTGGAGGATCCGGGGGCGGAGGCCCAGCCCCAGTCTTGAGAGGAGGAATCGTCAATGCCCCAGGGCATGGTGATCCCGGTGGTGGTGCTGTGCATCGCCTGCTATACCGGGCAGGGTTTTTTCAACAAATTGTTTTCCATGCGGTACCAGGGCCCCCCGGCGGCGGCCACCCCGGTGTACGCCACTCTGTTCGGTGGGATTGTGGCGGTGGTGACGCTGTGTCTGGCGGGCTTCCGGTTCGCCCCCTCTCTGGAGACGGTACTGCTGGGCTGCGCCACCGGCGTGGTGCTGTTCCTCTATAACCTGGGCATGATCCGGGCCGCCCGCTCGGGGCCCTACGCCTTCCAGAGCATTGTCATGCTGTTTGGCAGCATCGTGGTGTGCCTGGTGTTCTCCGCCCTGTGGTGGGGAGACAGAATGGGCCCAGCCCAGCTGGTGGGCATCGGGGTGATGCTGGTGGCTTTCGTGGTGCTCAACAGCGGCGGCGTGGATTTTTCCGGCGTGAAGAAGGAGTACTTTTTCTGGGTGGTTCTGCTGTTCTTCTCCAACGGTTTCTATGGCGTACTGATGGACGCCCAGCAGCGACTTCTGCCCGAGCAGCGCAACGAGATGATCCTGATCACCTTCCTGTCTTCCGCCGGGGTGTCGCTGGCCTACCTGCTGATCACCCAGCGGGAACAGGCCCTTGCCGCCTTCCAGATGGGCCATGCCGCCCTGGGTTTCGCCGTGGGCAGCAGCGTGTGCGCCGCCTTTGCCGTGTTTCTTCTCATGCTCTTGCTGGCCTATATCCCCAGCTACATCCTGTTCACCATCTGCAATGGCGGGCTTCTGGTGGCCTCCGCCCTGCTGTGTGCGGTGGTGCTGAAGGAAAAAATGACCCGGCGGACGGTGGCAGGGATCGGGCTATCTGTGCTCAGTATTGTGCTGCTCAGTATTTGAGCATATAAGGAACACCCCCCGACTTTTGTCGGGGGGTGTTTGCTTCTCTCAGCCTCGCTCCGTCAACGGCACGAACTCTCGACGGGGGGCCACCGCCTTGTAGGCCGGGCGGATGATCCGCCCATAGGGGTTGTAGATCTCCTCTACCCGGTGGGCGCACCAGCCCACAATGCGGGCAATGGCGAACAGCGGCGTGTATAGCTCCGGGGGGATGCCCATCATCTTATACACTAGGCCCGAGTACATGTCCACGTTAGCACACATGGCCTTCTCCTGCCCGGTGATGGAGTGGAACAGGTCGGGGGTAAGCTTCTCCACCGTCTCAAACAGCTCGAACTCGTCCAGCATCCCCTTGTCCGCCGCCAGCTTCTTGGCGAACCGCTTCAAAATTACCGCCCGGGGGTCGGACAGGGTGTAGATGGCGTGGCCCATGCCGTACACCAGGCCGGAGCCGTCCCCCGCCTCCTTCTTCAGAATTTTGGCGATGTAGGCGGACACCTCGTCCTCATCCTTCCAATCCTTCACGTTGGCCTCGATCTCGGCGAACATCTTCATCACCCGCTGGTTGGCCCCGCCGTGCTTGGGGCCCTTCAGGGAGCCCACCGCCGCGGAGATGGCGGAGTAGATGTCCGTGCCGGAGGAGGACAGCACTCGGCAGGCGAAGGCGGAGTTGTTGCCGCCGCCGTGCTCCATGTGGAGCACCAGGCAGAGATCCAGCAGATGGGCCTCCTCGGGGGTGAACTGGGTGTCGTGCCGGACGGAGTACAGGAAGTTCTCCGCCACCGACAGCCCGGGCTGGGGCCGGTGGAGGTACAGGGACTGCCGGTCGAAATAGTGCTGCTTGGCGGCAAAGGCGTGGGCGGTGATCACCGGGAACCGGGCGATGAGCTTCAGCGCCTGGAGCATCTCCACCGGCAGGGTGTTGTTGTCCGGATCGGGGTCGTAGGAGTACAGCGCCAGCACTGACCGGGCCAGCTTGTTCATCACGTCGTGGCTGGGGGCCTTGAGGATCATGTCCTCGGTGAAGTTGGGAGGCAGCTCCCGGTAGTAGGACAGGATATCCTGGAACTGCTCCAGCTCCGCCGGGGTGGGCAGGCCGCCGAACATGAGTAAGTACGCCGTCTCCTCATAGCCGAAGCGGCCCTCCGCGGTGAAGCCCCGGATCAGATCCTCCACGTCGATGCCCCGGTAAAAGAGCTGGCCGGGGGCGGGCTCCTTCTCCCCGTCCTGTACCACATAGCCCTTCACGTCGCCGATGAGGGTAACTCCAGCCATAACGCCGGTGCCGTCCTGGTTGCGCAGGCCCCGCTTCACGTTGTATTTCTCATAGTACCGGGGGGAGATCTGGGTATACTTCTCAAACTCCCCGCATATCCCTTGAATGAAATCCACCGACGAATTGTACTGCTCCACTGCCTTCCGCTGGGCCTCCACCAGCGTCTCATAGATGTTTAAACCCAAGATGACTCGCCTCCTTACGTGTTCCAGTTGGTTTCCAATGGTTGTAAAGTTCATTATAACGCAACTTCCCATTCAAGTCAATTCAAATTTGTCAATGGATTTTTACAAGCTCCCTGAATTTTCAACCTCCTTTCCTTCCGATGTTCCGAATTTTGAATGATTGAGGTGTTAAACTTGCGAAATCAGGACGCATGGCGCGCGCTCCGCGCCCCCTTCCTCACCGGGCTGTGCCTGAGCCTGGCCCTGATGCTGCTCTCGCTGGCGGCTTTAGGGGAGGGGGCGGCGGCCCAGCCGGACATCCCCACCCTTCCCGCCGTCCCCACCCCGGCCCGATCCCCCGCCCCCACCCTCCCCCCGCCCGGGGAACGGGACAGTGCCCGTACCCTGCGGGTGCTGCAAAAGGACGGCACGGTGGAAACCATGTCCATGGGGGACTACCTGTGGCGGGTGGTGGCGGCGGAGATGCCCGCCTCCTTTGAGCCGGACGCCCTACGGGCTCAGGCGGTGTGCGCCCGCACCTACGCCCTGTGGCGGCTCAGCGCCCAGAGCCACAAGGAGGACGGGGCGGACGTGTGCGCCGACTCCACCTGCTGTCAGGCCTACCTCACCCCCGAGGATGCCACCCAGAAGTGGGGGGCCAATGCCCAGCCCTATTCCCAGAAAATCGCTGAGGCGGTGGCGGACACCGACGGCCAGGTGCTCACCTACGGGGGCGCCCCCATCCAGGCGGTGTTCTTCTCATCGGCGGCGGGCTCCACCGCCGGGGCGGAGGAGGTCTGGGGCCGAGCCCTGCCCTATCTGGTGCCGGTGGACAGCCCCGAGGGGGACGAGGTGCCCAACTACCACTCCACCGTCTCCCTCACGGCGGACGAGGTGAGGGCCTTGGCGGAGGGGGCGGGCCTGGGCTGCGACCTGTCCGGGGAGCCGTCCGGCTGGTTTACGGATCTTGTGCGAAGCGCCTCCGGCCGGGTGGCCTCGCTGAAGCTGGGGGGCGCGGAGCTGTCCGGCGGCGCGGCCCGGTCGCTGTTCTCCCTGCGCTCCACCGCCTTTGACGTGAGCGAGGAGTCGGGTACGTTCACCTTCTCCGTCACGGGCTACGGTCACGGGGTGGGGCTGAGCCAGTACGGGGCCAACGCCCTGGCCAAACAGGGCAAGGGCTGGCGGGAGATTTTGGCCCACTACTACACCGGGGCGGAGCTTCAGGACGGCCTCACCGGGGATTGAAACCCAGGCGGGGATGTGGTATGCTGAAGCCATCAACCGGAGAGGGTGGTATGCCATGAGGCGCTGCATTGTCCTGAGCGGGATCGTCCTTTGACAGCTTACATCATTTAGGAGGTACATAAGATGATCCCGCAATGGAAAATTTATCCTCGCTCCCAGGGGCACAGCACGGTCTACCTGCAAAACGTTATTGACGACCCGTCCATCACCGTGGGCGAGTACACCATATACGATGATTTCGTCCGCGACCCCAGGGACTTTCAACGAAACAATGTGCTCTACCATTACCCCGTCAACCACGAGCGGCTGGTGATCGGGAAGTTCTGCTCCATCGCCTGCGGGGCAAAGTTCCTGTTCAACAGCGCCAACCACACCCTGGGCTCCCTGTCCACCTACCCCTTCCCCATCTGTTTCGAGGAGTGGGGGCTGGACGTGGAGCGTATCCCAGAGGCCTGGGACAACCACGGCGATATCGTGGTGGGCAACGACGTGTGGATCGGCTATGAGGCTGTGATTTTAGCGGGCGTCACCATCGGGGACGGAGCCATTGTCGCCGCCCGGGCGGTGGTCACCCGGGACGTACCGCCCTACACTATCGTGGGCGGCGTCCCCGCCAAGCCCATCCGCCGGCGGTTCCGCGAGGCGGACATCGCCCGCCTTCAGGCCCTGCACTGGTGGGATTGGCCCGTGGAAACCATCTCCGCCCATCTCGACGCCATCCAATCCGGCAATCTGGACGCACTGGAGCAGGCGGCGGACAATCCGTAACAAGCACATGCGGCGCAGGGAAAACCCTGCGCCGCCGCTGGTTTTCAGTCCGGAGCAATTATGAGGATTCTATTAAATTTCCCAGGAGCGTTGCAATTTTCCAACCCCTATGGTATGATATGAAAGCAAAATTCGGTAGACATAAAAGGGCCGTTCGCCCAGTTTTGCCGCAGATACCATAGGAAGTGAAGATTCTGATGAGTTATTCCCGCAAAGGAAAGCGGGCCGCCCCCTATCGCCACACCGGGCGGCGCTCCGCCGGCTCCCCCCTGATGTCCGCCCTGTTCTTCCCCGCCGCCCTCCTCTATCACGAGCTGTTGCTGCGGGCCTTTGACCGGAGCACCCCCTTCTTTGACCTCGCCCTGCTGCGGATCCTGCTATTCTCTCTGGCAGCGGGGCTGCTGATGTTCCTCCTGTTGGATCTCCTGCCCTGGAAGGGCGCCGCCCGCATCGCCGGGGGAGTGCTCCTGGGGCTGGGCACGGTGCTGTTCTGCGTGGAGCGGGGCTGCCGGGCCACCTTCAATCTCTACTATGGCCTGGGCTTCATGGGCGGCATGGCCGGGGACGTGACCGGAGATTTCGGCTCCACCGTGACGTCGGTGATCCTGAGCATGATCCCTTTCATTCTGCTGTCCTTTGTGCCGCTGGTGGCCTACCTCCTCTTACGACAAATGGTATTCCAGGAGGAGGGCCAGGACAGTCTTACCCGGATCATCCTGGCCGTGGGCCTGGTGATCTTCCAGCTGGGGGGCTGGGCCCTGTCCGCCTTTGGCGGCGCGTCCAGCTACTACACCTATGAATACACCGCCAACGTCTCCATCCCCCACTTCGGGGTGATGACCTCCCTGCGGCTGGAGCTGGAGTACGCCCTGCTGGGTATCCCCGATCCACCCCTGAGCGAGTTCATCGACCCGGTGGACTCCTCCGCCCCCACCGGCTCCGGGACCCCCGACCCCACGGTTGATCCCTCCAACCACCCGTCGGCGGAGCCCACCCGGCCCATCCCCACCGGACCCAACACCCTAAACATCGACTTCGCGGCCCTGGCGGAGGGCGAGTCCAACCAGAAAATCCAGAACATTCACCAGTATATGGCCAGCCTTACCCCCTCGGAGAAAAACCAGTACACTGGAATGTTTGAGGGCAAGAACCTGATCCTGCTCACCGCCGAGGGCTTCTCCCCCTATGCCATCGACCAGGAGCTCACCCCCACCCTCTATAAGCTGACCCATCAGGGCTTTGTATTCAGCAACTTCTACCAGCCGGACTGGACCCAGTCCACCTGCGGTGGCGAGTTTGCCATCACCACCGGCATCATCCCCAACTGGGTCAACGGCGGGCTTGCCGCCAATGCCAGCGCGGACATCTCCATGCCCAACACCCTGGCCAAGCTGTTCGCCGCCAAGGGGTACGCCGTTCCTGCGTGGCACAATCACACCTACACCTACTACGGCCGAGACAAATACCTGGGCAATTACGGCTATGACTACAAGGGCGTGGGTAATGGGCTGGAGCTGGCCCACGTTGTCTGGCCCAACTCCGATTTAGAGATGATGGAGGCCACGGTGGACGGCTATATCAATGACTATGTTCAGAATGGCAAGCCCTTCCACGCCTACTATATGACGGTGAGCGGACACGGCTATTACTCCTGGGGAGGCAACGCCATGTCCCGGAAGCACCGGGAGACGGTGGAGGCCAAATACCCCAATCTGTCCGAGACCTCCCAGGCCTATCTGGCCTGCAATATGGAGCTGGATCTGGCGCTGGAATACCTGGTGGACAAGCTGGAGGCGGCGGGCATCGCCGATGACACCTTGATCGTCATGACCGGCGACCACTATCCTTATTTGATGGTGGAGAAAGGCGGCGCGGACTACTACAACGAGCTGCGGGGCTTCGAGGACAGTGAGGGGGACACCTCCCGGTACAAAAACACCCTGCTCATGTGGAGCGGGGCCATCGAAACCCCTATTCCAGTGGACACCCCCTGCTACACCCCCGATATCGTGCCTACCCTGTGCAACCTGTTTGGGCTGAACTACGATTCCCGGCTTTATTCCGGGCGGGATATCTTCGCGGAGAATTACCAGGTAGATCAGTACTCCAACTGTATGCCCCTGGTGGTGTTTGCCAACAACATGGGCAAGGGCAATAGCTGGATCACCGCCGCGGGCACCTATGAGGCCAACACCAAGACTTTCACCCCCAACCCCGGCGTCACTGTGGACGACGAGTACGTGTCCCGGGTGCACCGATTGGTGGCAGCCAAGGTGAACTACTCCAAGCTCATCATCCAGGAGGACTACTACGCCCACGTGCCGCTGCCTGAATAGAACAAAGCGGCCCGGAGCAAGCGCTCCGGGCCGCTTTTTGTACCTGTGTTACGCTTCCGTGCCCCCTGTGCCGCAGGCAATCGTCAGGGCGCAAGGCAGGTTTTTCACCGTGGTCACCGCCTGCTCCCCGCCGAACTCGCCGTCCACGGTCCAGGCCACCGGGGTGTCGCAGGCAAACACCACCTCGCCGGCGGAGAAACCCACCACCGCCCCATCCCCGGACAGCTCCAGGGTGGTCAGGGCGGTGAGGATGTCCTGCCAGTCCTTGGCTGTCTTGGGCTGGCGGATCAGGATCACCTCAAACCGGCCGTCGTCCAGCAGCACCTTATCCCGGGGCAGATTCACCAGCCCCCCCACCGACACTGTGTTACCCACCATGCCATAGATGAAGTCCCCCTCCACCTCTGGCCCGTCAGGGACGGTGACCTTCATGTGATAGCTGGGGATGTTGGCCAGCCGGCCCATCCCTTCCAGCACGTAGGCAAAATGGCCCAGCAGGTTCTTGTTGGCCTGAGGGGTGGAGTAGGATACGTCGGTGAACAGGCCGAAGGCGGCCACATAGGTAAAGGGGCGGCCCTCCGCCTCCCCCACGTCCACCGGCCGGGGCGCCCCCTCCCCCGCCACCTCCGCCAGCTCGGGCAGGGCGCGGGGCAGCTCCAGGGTGCGGGAGAAGTCGTTGGTGGTGCCCGCCGGGATGTAGCCCAGCACCGGGCGTTTGTCCGCCGGAAGGGCCAGCAGGCCCTGCACCGTCTCGTTCAGGGTGCCGTCCCCCCCGCAGCACACCACCCGGTCAAAGGCGGCGCCCTGCTCTATCACAGTTTGGGTGGCGTCCCCCCGCCCCTGGGTGGGGTGGACGGTGACCCCGTACCCCTGCCGGGAAAAGACTTCCACCACGTCGGACAGGGTTGCCTTGGCCGTCTTGCGCCCGGCGGTGGGGTTATAGATGTACAACAGCGTTTTCATGGCTCCGTTCTCACTCCATATGGATTCTCTGGGGAACTGTATTATACCCAAAACCTGGCTGGAATACAATGAACATTCTGTAAAACCCTGCCCTTGCCAGAGGGGTGGCCTGGACGGTATAATGAATCTGTCAAAAATTCTCCAGGAAGTGACCCCAATGAACCGGAAAACCCTGGCCGCTGCCTTCCCCCACACCGTCCCAGTGCTGATGGGCTACCTGTCCATCGGCCTGGTGTTCGGCTGGATGCTGTCAGCGGCCGGCTTCGCCCCCACCTGGGCAGCTATCATGTCCGTCACCATCTACGCCGGCAGCGGCCAGTACCTGGGGGTGGATCTGCTGGCCAACGCCTCCCCCCTGGCGGACGCCGCCTTCCTCACCTTGATGATCAACTTCCGCCATCTGGTCTACGGCTTGTCCATGCTGGAGAAGTTCCAGGGTATGGGCTGGCGGAAGCTTTACATGATTTTTTCCCTTACCGACGAGACCTACGCCCTGCTGGCCGGAGTGGAGGCTCCGTCGGACGTGGACGCCAAGGACTTCTACTTTACCATCGCCCTGCTGGATCACCTCTACTGGATCGCCGGCTCCATTTTAGGTGCGGTGGCGGGGGCGCTGATCACCATCAACACTGAGGGCATTGACTTCGCCATGACCGCCCTGTTCCTGGTCATCGCCGTGGAGCAGTGGCAATCCAATGAAAAACACGCCCCGGTCTACCTGGGCGCGCTGGGGACGCTGGCCTGTCTACTGGTGCTGGGCCCGGACAACGGGCGGTTCCTGATCCCCGCCCTGGGCATTTTGGTGGTGGGGTTGCTCCTCCTCCGGCCCCTGCTGGAGGGAAATGACAGACCGAAGGGAGGCGATGAGCTATGACAACCGGGCAGATCGCGGCGCTGGTGGTGGTGATGGCCGTGGTGACCTTTTTGACCCGGGCGCTACCCTTCCTGCTGTTCGGCCGGGGCGGGAAGCCGTCGGAGGTGGTGCTCTATCTGGGGCGGTTCCTGCCCCCGGCGGTCATCGCCATGCTCATCGTCTATTGCTACCGGGGCACCAGCTTTGCCTCACCTGCGGGCTGGGCCCCGGGACTTATCGCCGGGGCGGCGGTGGTGGCCCTCCACCTTTGGAAAAAGAACAACATGCTGTCCATTGTGGGGGGCACTATCCTCTATATGGTGCTGGTACAGGTGGTGTTCTGAGGAGGCTGCCATACAATAAGCCCTCCCCCCTTCCGGGGGGAGGGCCTTTGTTATGCCCGCATAAAACCCTTGCCGAAGATCTCGCTGGAGTTAGTCACCAGGATGAAGGCGTGGGGATCCGCCGACTTGAGGTACACCCGCAGCGCCACCGCCTGGGAACGGGACAGCGCTGTGAGCACCACCCACTTGGCCTCGTGGGAGTAGGCCCCCTGGGCCTCCCAGAAGGTGGCGGAGCGGTTCAGCTTATGGGTGATGAAATCGCACACCTCCTCCGGGCAGGAGGTGACGGCGATAAAGCTCTTGCGGCGGTTCAGGGACTCGATCACTGTGTCCACCACCACCGATTTCAGCACCAGACCCAAAATGGAGTACAGCCCCGCCTCCATGCCCACAAAATACAGGGTGGAGGCGGCGATGAGCACGTCCACATACAGCAGGGCCATGCCGATGTCCATGCTGCTGAACCGCTTGAGGATCATGGCCAGGATGTCGGTGCCGCCGGTGGAGCTTTGCAGATTGAACAGGATGGCCGAGCCCAGGGAGGGCAGGATCACCGCGAAGAACAGCTCCAGGGTTTTTTGATCCGTCAGCGGGGCGGACAGGGGACACAGCCACTCCAGCCCGGACAGCATGGCGGAAAACAGGATGGTGCAGTACACAGTGCGCACCCCGAAGCTCTTGTCCAGGGCCACAAAACCCAGCACCAGGAAGGCGATGTTGATAACGGAGGCGAAGGTGGAGGCGCTCACCGCCGGGATCACCGCGTTGAGGATCACCGCCAGGCCGGTGACGCCTCCGGTGTTGAACTGGTTGGGAAACTTAAAGAAGTAGACGCCAGCAGCCACCAGGAAGGTGCCCAGGGTGAGCATGGCGTACTCCCGTACCGCCGCGAGTTTCTGACGCATGGTGTTTGGCCCTCTTTCCACACAGATGGCCCCGGTGGGAACACCGGGGCCTTGCTATTCTACCAGAGTTTTCCCAAAACGGCAAGGGGCTATCCGGGAAAATTTCCCCGGCCCGGCCTCTCCCGCAGGGTGCGGAAGAAGTCCTCCAGCAGAGCGCGGCACTCCTCCTCCAGCAGCCCGCCGTATACCCGAGGGTGATGGTTGAAGGGCTCACAAAACAGGTTCAAAATGGAGCCGCAGCAGCCGGATTTCCCCTCCCGGGCGCCGAAGTACAGCTCTTTGATCCGGGCGTTGATAATGGCCCCGGCGCACATGGGGCAGGGCTCCAGGGTGACGTACAGCCGGCAGCCCTCCAGCCGCCAGCTTCCCAGGGCAGCGCAGGCAGCTTCGATGGCCTCCACTTCGGCGTGGGCGGTGGCGCGGCCCAGCTCCTCCCGGCGGTTGCGGCCGCGGCCGATGATCGCGCCGTCTGGGGAGACGACGACGCAGCCCACGGGGACATCCCTGTGGGGGAGGCACTCCCCTGCCAGCTTCAGGGCTTCGCGCATATAGTCTTGATCAGTCAATGGTAAATACGCCTCCCGATGTTTCACGTGAAACGTTAAAAATGGACTCCCCCGTGGGGGAGTCCATTGTATCACAGGCGCGGGAAAAAGGGAAGGGGTCACCAGTTGTATCCCCGCTCACGTAGCTGCTCCATGGCGTTCAGATACCAGGGCCGCCACTCGTCATAGTCCCCGCCAGGGTCTCTCTGTTCATACTGCTCCGGGGTGAGGTCGCGCACATCATAGGGCACCCCGTCAATGGTGGAATAGGACGTATAGCAGCCACCGCTTCCACCGCCCGCAAACCCGCCGGACGGTACTTCCTGATACGAGCAGTAGCCAAAGTCCTCCGGCGTACCGCCCACAATCAGGAAGTTGGTGAGGCCGCTTTCCGGATCCGTACGCTCCATAATATAAGGTGTCTCCATATTGATCTGGTCGGTAATGTCGGTGCGCTCTCCGTCCAGAACCAGCCAGAGCCGCCCATCCTCCAGCACCACAGGCTCAGTGGGGAACTGATTTGAGAAATCATAGGATTTATAGCCGTTTGGCCCTTGCTGGACGGTCACAGTGCCGCCGTTGAGAAGATAATACACCGTTGCGGGCAGGCCCGCCGCGATGCACAGCACGGCTCCCACCGCCAGCGCCGCTGCAATCAGCGCCGTTTTCCAACGCGGCATCCGCCGCTTCTTCGCCGGGGAAGCCTGGGCCAGCACCCGGGCCTTTACCGCCGCCGTACTGGTGGCGCTCCCCTCCTCCGGGCAAAACTCGTTGTCCATGTATTCATCCATCAGCTTGGAGATCTCCAACCGCTTCATGTCCGTAGCCCTCCTGTTCTAAGATTGTTTTCAGCGTCTCCCGCCCCCGGCGCAGCCAGGTCTTGGCGGTGGACTGGTTCAGTCCCATGACCAGCGCCGCCTCCTGCACCGTCTGGCCGTAGTAGTAGTGGCGCACGAACAGCTCCCGCTGGGGTTTGTCCAGCCGGGACAGCGCCTGGTTCACCAATCGGGCCGTCTCCTTTTTGTCCAGCGCCCGGTCGGGGCCCTCCGTCTCCAGCAGCAGCACGTCGTCCTCCAGGGGCAGGCTCTCCCGGCTGGCCCGGAGCAAGTTGAACGCCCGGTTCCGGGCAATGGCCCCCAGGTAGCCCTTCACTTGTCCGGAGCGCAGCTTGCCCCGGTTGTCCCAGGCCGCCAGGAATACGTCCGCCGTCAGCTCCTCCACATCCGCCTGACGCCCCCGCAGAATGCGGGAGATCACGGCGGACACATAGGGCGTATAGCGGTCGATAAGTACCTCCAGGGCGGACGGCTCGCCCTGGGCCAGGGATTTGACCAACTGTTCCTCAGTCAATGGTAGTTCACCTCCTTGGGTCGAAAGACATCTTTCACCTATCATAACACAAAAATGGGGGCAATGGTTTCAGGGAAATTCCCTGAACACCCTTTAGGGCAGGAGCCCCTGCCGGGGGCGTTACTTTCTCTCTCGCGAGAGAAAGTAACCAAAGAGCGCGCTTAGGGGGTAAGCCGCCGGTTCGACTTCGGGAGCAAAGGGCGCTCCCTCGCTCACAGGCGGCTTACCCCCTAAGAACCCCCGTTAAAGTCAAGGGCACGCCGTTTTTAGCGCGGTGGGGGAGTGACCGGCTTTTGCGGGTTACGAACGGATTTCCCTTCGTTTTCCGGCCCACACCGGGCCTGCCTTTCTCGGGCACTGAGAATGCGGGGTTCTATTTTGAACGCCTGAATTTCTCAGGCTAACTGCCATATGTTCCAGGAGCGCGCCCGAAGGCCACCGCGGCAGGCACCACACGACCTCCAGGCGCGCTGTCCATGGATCCCACCCATTTCTCAGTACCCACACCATTCAGCGGCAGCGGCGAGAGGGGGATCTGCGTCCGTATCACCACCGCGCCGGAAAGGTATCCACCCATTCTCCGATCTGACAGCCCCCGTAAAAAGGGGGTTCTTAGGGGGAGGCCGACTAAGGACGCGAAGCGTCCGCCGGAGGCCACTCCCTAAGCGTGTCTTTCGGTTCCTTTCTGCACGAGCAGAAAGGAACGCCCCCGGCAGGGCGCAGCCCCACCACCCCTTCCCCTTGGGGCTCAGGGGCCTGGGGGCAACCGGCCTCCATGTCACACCCGACCGGTGTGACTGCCCGCCCCCGCAGGGGGTTCACAGAAGGAACCCCACCCCATCTTTTTTCCCCAAACAGTTGCAATCAACCGTCAAACAGGATATAATGAATTTTACCCGCCAACGCGGGCACAGCGGGCGCCCAGGATCCCCGCAAAAGCGTCTTTCCGCTTTTGTGGGGAGCGGAGGGGCGAGGGAGTGTGTGGAGCTTTCGGCAGGGCCGAATGCGGAACAATGTGGACTTCGCCCCAACGTTGTTTCACGTGAAACATCTGGTGGCCCAGACGCGCCGCGGTGCGCGTTCGCAGCAAAAAGGGGGATTCTCCTATGGGCAAAAGTATTGCCGTTGTCAACCAAAAGGGCGGCGTGGGTAAAACCACGTCCTGCGTCAATCTGGCCGCCGCCCTCACTGCCCAGGGCGCACGGGTGCTGGTGTGCGACTTCGACCCCCAGGGCAACGCCACCTCCGGCTTCGGGCTGGACAAAACCCGCTCCCCCAGCGTCTATGACGTGATCTTGGGGGGCGTCCCCATCTCCAAGGCCATTGTACCCACCAAGTGGGCGGACGTGGTTCCCTCTAATAAGGCCCTGTCTGGGGCCACGGTGGAACTCATTGGACTGGATCGGCGGGAGTTCCGGCTGCGGGACGCGCTGGAGGAGATCAAGGATCGCTACGACTTCCTGTTTATCGACTGCCCCCCCTCCCTGGAACTGCTGACTCTGGATGGGCTGTGCGCCGCCGACACCCTGCTGGTGCCGGTACAGTGCGAGTACTATGCCCTGGAGGGGCTGAGCGATTTGATGTATACCGTCCGGCTGGCCAAGCAGCGGCTCAACCCCGCCCTGGAGTTGGAAGGAGTGGTGCTGACCATGTACGATGGACGCACCAACCTGTCCCTCCAAGTGGCGGAGGAGGTCAAGCGGCACCTCCCCGGCAAGGTGTACGCCTCGGTGATTCCGCGGAACGTCCGTCTGTCCGAGGCCCCCAGCCACGGGGTGCCTGTCACGGTGTACGACCCCCTCTCCCGGGGGACGGACGCCTATGTGGCTCTGGCGAAAGAATTTCTCACCAAGAACCCTATCGCCGCGAAGAAATAGAAGAAATGGAGTGAACCAGATGGGAAAGGCCAAAGGTCTGGGCAAGGGGCTGGACGCCCTTATGGGGGACGCCACCACCCTGCAAAGCCAGGAGGCGGGCTCCGTGATGCTGCCCATCTCCCAGGTGGAGCCGGGGCTGAACCAGCCCAGAAAGCGGTTTGATGACGAGGCACTGGCGGATCTGTCCGCCTCCATTGAGGAGCATGGCATCATTCAGCCGCTGACGGTGCGGCGGCTGTCCACCGGCTATTATCAGATCATCGCCGGCGAGCGGCGGTGGCGGGCGGCCAAGCTGGCCGGCCGGAAGGAGGTGCCGGTGGTTATCATCGAGGCGGACGACCGCAAGGTGATGGAGATCGGCCTCATTGAAAACCTCCAGCGGGAAGATCTGAACCCGGTGGAGGAGGCAGAGGGCTACCTGGCCCTGCTCACCGACTACGGGCTGACCCAGGAGGAGCTGGCCCGGCGGATGGGCAAGTCCCGGCCCGCCATCGCCAACGCCCTGCGGCTCACCGCCCTGCCCCCCGCCGTGCGGGAGCTGCTGGTGGAGGGGAAGCTGTCCGCCGGACACGGCAGGGCTATCCTCATGGTGGAGGGAGAGCAGGCCCAGACCGCCTTCGCCCAAAAGCTTGTGGACGAGGGCCTGAGCGTCCGGCAGGCGGAGAGCGCCGCCAAGCACTTCACCCTGGAGCCCCCCAAGGAGAAAAAGCCCAGGCCCGCCGACGAGAACCGCCTGTATATCGAGAGCGCCCAGAAGGATCTGTCCCAGCGGCTGGGCCGGAAGGTGACCATCTCCAACGGACGGAAGAAGGGCAGGCTGGAACTGGAATATTATAATGTGGACGATCTGAACGACCTGCTGGAGCAGTTGGCCCAGCTCAAGCCTGCTCAGCGACCGGAGGAAGGGGGCGTTGAGGCGTGAGCGACAAGCCCTTTGACGCTTCCGGGGCCCCCATCGAAGCCCAGGGTCGCGGGTTCGATGGGGAGAGGAGGGACAGCGGAGCGGAGGAGCTTTCGCCGAAGGCGGAAGCGAGTGAGCGCAGCTCGTCCCGACGAGTTTCACGTGAAACACCGGAGACCCCCGCCGAGGTTTCCGCAAAGCCGTCCCCCGGCCCGGAAAAGGAAAAGCCCTCCACCCCGGCCAACAAGCGCACCTCCGTTTACCGCTATCTGCTGGTGCTGTTCGGGGCGGCCTTCGTCCTGCTGCTGCTGGCCTACTTCATCCAGCAGCGCAGCAGCGAGACCGCCATCAGCGACCTGCGGGACACCATGAACCTGTCCCGGGCGGAGCTGATGGAGGAGATCGACGCTCTGAAGGAGGAAAAGGCGGCGCTGGAGGAGCAGGCCGGCCAGCTCCAGGAGGAGCGGGACGACCTGAAAAAACAGCTGGACGAACTCCGAGAGCAGCACGCCGAGCTGCTCGACGATTTCTCCGACCAGCATAAGAAGACGGAGGGCTGGCTGAACTTCTGGGTACTGGAGGAGGGCTTCCTGGCCCGGGACTACGAGGCCTGCGCCCACTTCCTCCAGACGCTGGCCAGCTCCGGCAGCCTCAACCTGCCGGATTCGGACAGCGCCCTGGCGCGGATGCGGGAGATCTGCGATATCCTGATAGAACGGGGCTACCTGGACGAGGACGACCCTGCAAATCGGCTGTTCGGTACTCCGGAACCGGCGGAGCCGGAGCAGCAGGGCTGATGGCAGATTGTTTCACGTGAAACCCGTCAGGGCAAACAAGGTTCCTTGCGTCTGCTCCCCTGCCCCACCTCTCCCCACGAAAGCGGATGGGCGCTTTCGTGGGAGGGCCCGTTAGAAAGGAGACCCCCATGGACGAAAAAAAGCCCCCGGCGGACATTCTGGACGAGATCATGAGCCGGTCGGAACAACCCCTCCCCTCCTCCGTCTCCTATCCGCCCAAATTTGACCCGCCGCCTCCAGAGGACAGCCCCCCACCGTCCCCGGCGGCGAAAAAGCCCCCACTGGAGGAGCGGCTGCTGCCCTGGCTGGGCGTTCTGTTGGGCGGGGCGGTGCTGGCGGCACTGCTGCTGGGGTTCCAGCTCTTTTCCGTGAATGCCAGGCTGGACGGGCTTCAGGCCTCCATAGAGGAGATCCGGACGGTGGATGAGCTGCGGGAAGAAAATGACAGGCTGAAAACCTCCATACAGGACACGGTAGCCAACCAGCAGGACTTATTAGCCCGCAACGAAGAACTGAAACAGGATGTGTCGTATCTCGGTACGCAGCTGGAGGATGCCAACCTGGATCGGGAAAAGGGCCAGATGCTGGCCTGGCTGGAGCGATTTGTCCGGGAGGGGGACTACCTCATGGCCGCCGTCGGGATCGAATCCTACAACCAGTGGTACGACTGGAACTGGATCACGCCGCCCCTCGGCGGGCAGCCCCCCCTCCCCGGCCAGCAGGCCCGGTACCGGGAGCTGCGGCAGGAGGTGCTGGATCGCTCGGACTACCTGATCGCGGAGCCCAACCCCCGGGCCACGGAGGATAACCCCATGCTCTGGATCTCCCTGGCGGAGGACAAATTCGGGCCGGGAGAGCAGGCCGCCGCCACACGATTGTGGGCAATCCTCTGGTACTCCACCAGTTACCTTAACCACGCCGCCTACGACATGGCCCACTTTTACGGCGACGAGGAGCTGATGGCCGCCTTGGAAAACGGGGCCTTCCAGCCCTCCACCCGGAAGCTGCTGGAGCAGCTGAAGGACGACCTGATCCGCCGGGGCCGCCTGGAGGAGGACGAGGACGGGACGGTGCTTGAGGTTGTCCTTTATGACGACCGGAATGATCTTGCCATGGTTCCCTTGGGGGAAAGTCTGCCTGACTGAGCCCCGCCCCCATGCAATCCAGGAAAGGAGGTCGTCATGGACGAACAAAAAGACCCGGTGGATATCCTGGACGAGATCATGAGCCGGTCAGAACAGCCCCTCCCCTCCCCCGTCTCCTATCCGGCCAAATTTGACCCGCCGCCCCCGGAGGACAGCCCCCCGCCGGACCCGGCGGCGGAAAAGCCTTCGATGGCGGAGCGGCTGCTGCCCTGGCTGGGCGTTCTGTTGGGTGGGGCAGTGGTGGCGGCACTGGTGCTGGGGTTCCAGCTCTTTTCGGTGAACGCCCGGCTGGATGGGCTCCAGGCCTCCATAGAGGAGATCCGGGCGGTGGATGAGCTCCAGAAGGAAGTGGACGATTTGGAGAACCAGTTGAAGCAGGCGGAGGATGCCGCCCAGAAAACCGACCAGCGGCTCTGGGACAACGACCTGCAAATCAGCGACCTCTCCCGGCAAAAGCACGACCTGAATTATCTGTGGCACATCGGGCAGTTCATAGAGCGGGGGGAGTACCAAATGGCGGCGCTGGCGGTCAAACTGTCGGCAGACGGCTTTTTCGCCATCGACAACCCGGCACAGTTGGAGCAGTATCGGTCTTGCCGTCAGGAGCTGTTTGACCGGGGTTATCTCCGGGAGCCAAGCGATCAGGAAACGGTCTTGGGCAGCACCAGCATCAAATTTACTGATAAATGGGATCCAAGCAAAAACCCCGACACGGCGGCGCTGGGCATCCTGTGGTGCGCCCTGGATCAGTATTGCGTGCAAGAGAACCCCGGCAACGCCGCGGGCATCCTGTTCGTCTATCAGTATGAGCCCTTGGGCGTTGACGATCCGGCCTTTCCCTATCCTCAGCGGCTCCAGGACAGCGCCAGCGAGTACGTCCTTACGCTCTATGACTGGCTCCGCGCGGATCTGGTGGCCCAGGGCTATCTGGCGGAGGAGGCGGACGGCGCGCTGAAGTGCGGCCCCGCCCTGTACGCGGCCACCGACGCCGGCGGCGAAGGGATCCGCGTCAATCTGCCCTTCCTCCTTCCGGGTCATTCGGAGGACGGCAACTTTGGGCCCTATATCCTGGATTGACCAGGAGACGAAACACAAAAGAAAGGTGATTTTATGTTAGACATCAAATTCCTCCGGGAGAACCCGGAGATCGTCAAGGAAAACATTAAGAAGAAGTTCCAGGACGAAAAGCTCCCCCTGGTGGATCAGGTCATCGAGCTTGACCGCCGCAACCGGGACGCCATGACCGAGGCCAACAACCTGCGCTCCGCCCGGAACACCCTGTCCAAGCAGGTGGGGATGCTCATGGGGCAGGCCAAGAAGGATCCCTCCAAGCTCCAGGAGGCGGAGGAGGCCAAGGCCAAGGTGAAAGCCAACGCCGACCGCTTAGCCGAGCTGGAGAAGCTGGAGGGGGAGCTGGCTACCCAGATCCGGCACATCATGCTCCAGATCCCCAACATCATCGACCCCTCCGTACCCATCGGCCCGGACGACTCCGCCAACGTGGAGGTGGAGCGGTTCGGGGATCCGGTGGTGCCCGACTTTGAGATCCCCTACCACACCGAGATCATGGAGTCCTTTAACGGAGTGGACATGGACGCGGCGGGCCGCGTGTCCGGCGCCGGGTTCTACTACCTGATGGGAGATATTGCCCGTTTGCACGAGGCGGTGTTGGCCTACGCCCGGGATTTCATGATCGGCAAGGGATTCACCTTCTGCGTGCCCCCCTTCATGATCCACGGCAACGTGGTGGAGGGCGTCATGTCCCAGACCGACATGGATGCCATGATGTATAAAATTGAGGGGGAGGATCTCTACCTCATCGGCACCAGCGAGCACTCCATGATCGGCAAGTTCATCGACCAGATGATCCCCGAGGACACCCTGCCCCAGACCCTGACCTCCTACTCTCCCTGCTTCCGGAAGGAGAAGGGCTCCCACGGCATTGAGGAGCGGGGGGTGTACCGCATCCACCAGTTCGAGAAGCAGGAGATGATCGTCGTCTGCAAGCCGGAGGACTCCATGGCCTGGTACGACAAGATGTGGCGGTACAGCGTGGAGCTGTTCCGCTCCATGGACATTCCGGTGCGGCAGCTGGAGTGCTGCTCCGGCGACCTGGCCGACCTGAAGGTGAAGTCCTGCGACATTGAGGCGTGGAGCCCCCGGCAGAAGAAGTATTTCGAGGTGTGCTCCTGCTCCAACCTGGGCGACGCCCAGGCCCGCCGCCTAAAGATGCGCGTCCGGAGCGAGGGGGGCACCTACCTGCCCCACACCCTGAACAACACCGTGGCCGCGCCCCCCCGTATGCTCATCGCCCTGCTGGAAAACAACCTCCAGGCCGACGGCTCGGTGAAGATTCCCGCCGTCCTCCAGCCCTACATGGGCGGAACCCAGATGCTGATCCCGAAAAAGTGAACGGCCCACCGCATACTCTATATAGGGGCGGGATCCCGTCCCACCGGCGGGCTCCCCTGCCCCATCTGCCGGAACACTAATTTTAAGGAGAGATTCCCATGAAAAAGTTCTGGAAAGCCCTTGGCGTCGTCACCCTGGCCGCCCTTGTCCCCGTCCGCTATCGGAAGGATGAGGAGACCGGCAAACAGACCTTCCAGTCCCTGCTGCTCTCGCTGGATGTGGATACCGACCAGGAGAGTAAGGCCATCGACATCGGCGTCAACCTGGGCGAGGGCGTGCTCACCGACCTGGGCCGCAAGCTGGCCGGGGCCGTCCGGGAGTCGGAGATGTTCACCGACGACCCCGCCGAGGCCGCCCTGGATCCGGAGGAGCTCCAGACCGTAGCCGACGACCTCCAAGCCGCCGCGGACGAGGCCCAGGTCGCTGCCGATGAGCTTCAGGCTGCCGCGGATGAAGCCCAGGCCGCCGCAGACGAGGCCACCGCCGCGGACTTTGACCCGGAATTCTGAGGGACACTCCATGAAAAAGTTTTTTCACGAGTTCAAAGAGTTCATCAGCAAGGGCAACGTGCTGGGGCTGGCGGTGGGCGTGATCATTGGCGGCGCTTTCTCCACCATCACCACCTCCCTGACTAACGATATCATCATGCCCATCGTGTCCATCTTTTTGGGTGGGGTGGACTTCTCCGCCATGAACGTGGCCCTGCCCACCTTCTATGCGGTGGCAGCGGATGCGCCCCCCAACACCCTGAACTACGGCAGCTTTCTTTCCGCCGTCATCAACTTCCTGATCCTGGCCCTGGTGGTGTTCTGCATTGTCAAGGCGGTGAACCGGGTCATGGACGCTGCCAAAAAGAAAGAGGAGGCCGCGCCACCTCCCCCGCCCGAGCTCTCCAACGAGGAAAAGCTGCTCACCGAAATCCGGGATCTGCTGAAGGAGAAGGGCAATGGCTGAGCAGAACAACGAGCAGGGCGGCTATACCCCGGCCTCCTTCGAGAAGCGGGCCGCCGCCTGGATGGGCATCGTGTACGTGCTCATGACCTCCTTTGTGATCACCTTCGCCATCTACACTGGCGGGCGGGAACTGCCCGGCACCTTCCCCTTGTTTCTGGTTCCAGTGTCCGTCACCCTGGCGGTGGTCGTCGTCCACCGCATGAGAAATGGAACCGTTGCCGGAGGAACCGCAGGAGGCGTGACCGTGCTGGCCGCATGCGCCGTCGGCGTGGTCACCGGCCTATCGCTGGGTGTGCCCGCCCTGCTGGCCGCCCTGGGGGTGTGACAGATGGAAACGCTGATTCAAACCGGCCTGGCCCAGCTGGGCCAGGCCGGACGCGTCCCCAAGGAGGCCCCCGCCCTGCTGGCCCGGTACGGGGCGCTGCTGGTGGAGAAGAATCGGGTGATGAACCTCACCGCCATCACCGAACCCCGGGACGTGGCTACCCTGCATATGCTGGACTGCGCCGCCCTGCTGAACTGCGCCAACTTTGAGGGTAAAACCCTTATCGACGTGGGCACCGGGGCGGGGTTCCCCGGCGTGCCCCTGGCCGTGCTGGCCCCCTCCCTCCAGGTCACCCTGCTGGACTCGCTGAACAAGCGGGTGGAGTGGCTGGGGGAAGCCTGTAAAGCTCTTGGCCTTTCCAACGCCCGCGCCCTCCAGGCCCGGGCGGAGGAGGCGGGCCGGTATACGGATCTGCGGGAGCGGTTTGACTTCGCCACAGCCCGGGCTGTGGCCGACCTGCGAGTGCTGGCGGAGCTGTGCCTGCCCTTTGTCAAGGTGGGAGGCTGGTTCCTGGCCATGAAAGGGACGGACTGCGACCAAGAGCTGGAGCAGGCCCAGCCACTGATCGTGGCTCTGGGTGGACGGCTGGAGGGGGTGGAGGATTACGCCATCCCTCATACCGAGGTAACCCATCGGGTGGTGCGGATTAAAAAAATCGCGGCCACTCCGTCTCAATACCCTCGGCGATGGGCTAAAATTCAAAAGGAGGCCCAAAAAGCCAGCTCTGCGCTCCGCTGAGGGCCGGTTGGCAGCCGCGTCCCCTTTTTGCAAATCTCAGATCGCAATGCTCCAAAAAAACGCCGTTTTTGAAAATTCTATTCAAAAATTTGTTGTCATTTTCCCTTAATTGTGGTATGCTTTGCATAGTGCATTTGAAAGGAGGAGGCCCCATGGGATGCGCCCTCATGATCACATCGGGAAAGGGCGGCACGGGGAAAACCTCCCTCACCGCGGGGGTTGCCTCCTGCCTGGCCGCCCTGGGCAGCCGGGTGCTGTGCATCGACCTGGATGTGGGCCTGCGGAACCTGGATCTGGTGCTGGGCCTGTCCGACCGGGCGGTGATGGACTTCTCTGACGTGATGGCCTACCGCTGTTCCCTGCTGTCCGCCGCGGTAGAGCAACCCGAGATCAAGGGCCTGTTCCTGCTCACCGCCCCCCTGGACGGAGACGGTTTGGACTTACAGCGGTTCCGGGAGCTGGTGGACGAGGCGAAGGACGCCTTTGACTACGTGTTCATGGACTCCCCCGCGGGGCTGGGAGTGGGCTTCCAGCTGGCCCGAACCGCAGCCGACCGGGCCATCGTGGTGTCCGCCGTAGATCCCGCCGCCCTGCGGGACGCCCAGCGGGCAGTGGCCGAGCTCCACGACCTGCCCCAGCTCCATCTGGTGATGAACCGGGTGCAGCCCAGGCTCATCCGGAAGCTGCGCACCTCCATCGACAACGCTATGGACGCAGCGGGCCTGCCTCTCTTAGGTGTGGTGCCCGAGGACGCCGCCGTCACCATGTCCGCCGCCGCAGGGGTTCCTCTGGTGCTGGCCTCCCACAGGCGAGCGGCCCACGCCTATCTCAACATCTCCAAACGAATTTTGGGCCAGCGCGTGCCCCTGCTGCGCATTCGCTGACTTGAAATATCCCCCCTGCGATTTGTCCGCCTAATACACGCCTGGGAGCCGCAGCAGGGCGCCCAGCACCTCTGGGAAAGGAAGGGTTTCATGAACATCGCGCTGATGAGCCACGACAACAAAAAGGAATTGATGGTGCAGTTCTGCATTGCCTACTGCGGCATCCTGTCCAAGCACACGGTCTGCGCCACCCACGACACCGGCAGTCAGGTTGCCGAGGCCACCGGCCTGCCCGTGCAGCTGTTCCTGGCCCACGCCCAGGGGGGGAGCCAGCAGATCGGCGCCCGGATCGCTTACGACGAGATCGATATGGTGCTGTTTTTCAACGATCCCAACTCGGAGGATCTGGATAAGGATCTCCACTATATCAACAACCTGTGCGATCAGCACAACGTGCCCATGGCCACCAACGCCGCCACCGCTGAGATGCTCATCCACGGGCTGGCCCGGGGCGACCTGGACTGGCGGGAGATCATCAAGCCCACCAAGCCGCTCAAGGTGTAAGCTGAACAAAAAGGAGATCTACCCATGGCTAAACAAAAACCCCGGACGCTGTCCGGTTTTATGGAGCTGCTCCCCGCCGATCAGATGAAATTTGACCGGATGGCCGAGCTGCTCCGTCAATCCTATGCCCTGTACGGCTTTACCCCCCTGGACACCCCCATCATCGAGGCCAGCGAGGTGCTGCTGGCCAAGGCCGGCGGCGAGACGGAAAAACAGATCTACCGCTTCCACAAGGGGGACAGCGATCTGTCCCTCCGTTTTGACCTCACCGTCCCCTTGGCCAAATACGTGGCCCTGCACTACGCGGAGCTGTCCTTCCCCTTCCGCCGGTTCCAGATCGGCAAGGTCTACCGGGGGGAGCGGGCCCAGCGGGGCCGGTTCCGGGAGTTCTACCAGGCAGACATCGACGTCATCGGCGACGGCAAGCTGGACATCGTCAACGAGGCGGAGATCCCAGCCGTCATCTGCCGCACCTTTACCGCCCTTGGGCTGGAGCGGTTCCAGATCCGGGTGAACAACCGGAAGATCCTCAGCGGGTTTTATGCCATGCTGGGCCTGTCGGACAAGTCCGGGGACATCATGCGGGTGGTGGACAAGCTGCCCAAGATTGGCCCGGACAAGGTACGGGAGCTGCTCACCGACGAGGTGCTGGCCCTCACCGGGGCGCAGGCGGACGAGATTTTGAAGTTCATTTCCATTACGGGGAGTAATCAAACGGTACTTTCTGCCCTAAAGGAATACAAAGGCCGCCATGAGCTGTTCGACGCCGGCCTGGACGAGCTGAACACCGTGGTGAAGTACCTGGGGGCTTTCGGGGTACCGGAGGACAAGTTCGCTGTGGATCTCACCATCGCCCGGGGGCTGGACTACTACACCGGCACCGTGTACGAGACCTTCATGCTGGATCACCCGGAGATCGGCTCCATCTGCTCCGGAGGACGGTATGACAACCTGGCGGAATATTACACCGATAAACAACTCCCCGGTGTAGGTATCTCCATCGGCCTCACCCGACTGTTCTACGTGCTCCAGGAGCAGAACTACCTGAACGACGCGATGGCCACCGCCCCCGCCGACGTTCTGGTGCTGCCTATGACGGAGGATCTCTCCCCCGCCATTGCACTGGCCACCGGGCTGCGGGAGGCGGGGGTGCGCACCCAGCTCTACACCGAACAGAAGAAGTTCAAGCAAAAGATGTCCTACGCCGACAAGCTGGGCGTGCCCTACATCCTGTTATTGGGCGAGGATGAAATTACTCAGGGGAAAGCCTCCCTCAAGGACATGGCCACCGGGGAACAGACGCTGGTCACCGCCGATGAGGCGGCAGAGCGGATCCTGTCCGGGCTGGCCGCGGCCCGTTCCGCCCCGCCCATCCGAGAGCCGGAGCACACCTGAACAGGAAAGGAGCGTTTGACCGCCAAAAAATTCAACATAATCTGTAACAAACCCGCCTCTTGTGCGTTAGTAAGGTGAAGGGGGTGGAGGCCATGCTGTTTGAGGAGATCTACCGGCGGTATTTCCGGGATGTCTACCGCTTCGCCCGGGGGCTCACCCAGGACGAGGCCCTGGCGGAGGAGATCACCCAGGAGACCTTTTTCAAGGCCCTGAAGGCCGTGGACAAATTTGACGGCTCCAAGGACATCCGGGCGTGGCTGTTCACCATCGCCCGCAACGCCTGGTACTCCTACTGCCGCGCCCACAAGCGCGTCATCTCCGCGGAGGATCTCCCCCAGGAGCTTCCCAGCGGCGTGCGCATCGAGGACAAGGTGGAGGACGGGGAGACCGCCTTTGCCATCCACCAGTTCCTCCACGGCATGGCGGAGCCCTACAAAGAGGTGTTCACCCTGCGGGTGTTCGGGGAGCTGCCCTATGAGAAGATCGGGCGGCTGTTCGGCAAGAGCGCCAACTGGGCGCGGGTGACCTTCTACCGGGCCAAGGTACAGATTATGGAGCATATGGAGGCGATCAACGGTGAAAGAGGTTAGCTGCGAGGTCATCCGGGATCTGCTGCCCCTGTACGAGGACGGGGCGGCCAGCGAGGAGAGCGCAGAGCTGGTGCGGGAGCATCTGAAGGACTGCCCCGCCTGCCGGGATGAACTGGGAAAGCTCCGGGCCCCGGTGTCCCTCCCCCCCGAGCCGGAGGAGGACGCCTTTTGGACGCGCTTCCGGGAGGGGCAGGCCCAGCACCGGCGGGCTGTGCGCAGGCGGATCCTCTGCGCGGCGGTGGTTTTGGCGGCGCTGATTGGGGCCGCGCTGTGGTACACCCGGCCCATGACGCTGGGCGAGCTGTGCCCCGGACTGGATCGGGGTAAGGTCACTTCCCTATCCAGTTCTTGTAAAGTCCAAGAAACCCATTTGGACGGAAAAGTAGATACGCTTTTCCATTCCGTGAACCTGTATGGTGAGGAAGCCGGCGAGGCCATCGAGGAACTGCTCCAGATTTTGAACGCCCAGACCTACCGCCGCAGCCTCACCAGCCTGCTACCCCGGCCGCAGGCCTACACCTCCACGGAGAAAAGCCCCTTCCAATGGCAATTTGGGTTGGGCGGGGGGTTGCACCTTTCCATGGACAGCTTTTTCCCCCACAAGCTGGATCTGAGCTATGATTATGGTGAAAACAAGACACAGGTGTACTGCGCCGTGGCGGATCAGGAGGCATTCTACCGGGAAGTCTACCTGTTCTTGGAAAAACTTGTTGTGGAAAGTGATTCTAAAGTGTTATCACAGTGACTTATTTTACTAAATGGAGATGATTCCAATGGTTCAATCACGCACCCATACCTGCAACGACCTGCGCCTAAAACACGTGGGGGAGCAGGTCAAGCTGGTGGGCTGGATGGAGAACGTCCGGGAGGTGGGCCAGAACCTGGCCTTCGTGGTGCTCCGGGACTTCTACGGCACCACCCAGATCGTCATCGAGACCGAGGACATGATGGCCGCCGTCAAAGAGCTGAACAAGGAGTCCACCATCTCGGTGGAGGGCGTGGTCCGGGAGCGGGACAGCAAGAACCCCAAGCTGCCCACCGGCGACATTGAGGTGGTGCCCTCCAAAATCGAGGTGCTGGGCCGCTGCCAGCACAACGAGCTGCCCTTCCAGATCAACCGCTCCCGGGAGGCGGACGAAACCCAGCGGCTCAAGTACCGCTACCTCGACCTGCGCAACCCCGAGGTGAAAAACAACATCATTCTGCGGTGCAATGTCGTCGCCGCCCTCCGGGCCGCCATGCTGGCCGAGGGCTTCCTGGAGATCACCACCCCGATCTTGACCGCCTCCTCCCCGGAGGGGGCCCGTGACTATCTGGTGCCCTCCCGCAAGCATCCCGGCAAGTTCTACGCCCTGCCCCAGGCCCCTCAGCAGTTCAAGCAGCTGCTCATGGCCTCCGGCTTCGACAAGTATTTCCAGATCGCCCCCTGCTTCCGGGACGAGGACGCCCGGGGCGACCGCTCCCCCGGCGAGTTCTACCAGCTGGACATGGAGATGGCCTTCGCCAGCCAGGAGGACGTGTTCGCCGTGCTGGAGCGGGTGCTCCCCCCCATCTTCGCCGAGTACGGCAAATACAATGTGGCCTCCGCCGCCCCCTTTGCCCGCATCCCCTATCTGGAGGCCATGGACAAGTACGGCTCCGACAAGCCCGACCTGCGCATCGACCTGACCCTCACCGATGCCACAGCGCTGCTGGCCGGCTGCGGCTTTGGCCCCTTCGAGGGGAACACTGTGAAGGCCATCGTGGTGTCCAACTTTGAGGGCACCCGGAAGCAGATCGACAAGCTGTGCGCCGATGTGGAAGTGCAGTCCGGCGAGAAGGCCTACTGGTTCCGCTATGACGAGAACCAGGAGATCGTAGGCGGCATCGCTAAGTTTGTCCAGCCCGTTAAGGATCAGGTGGTGGAGGCCCTGGGCCTCACCCCCGGCTGCTTCGTGGGGCTGACGGCTGGCCCTCTGCTGGTCGCTCAAAAGACCGCCGGCGTGCTGCGCAACAAGCTTGGGGCCTTCTGCCCCGGCCACATGGATCTGGAGCGGTACGAGTTCTGCTGGATTGTGGACTTCCCCATGTACGAGATCGGGGAGGAGTCCGGGGAGCTGGAGTTCTGCCACAACCCCTTCTCCATGCCCTCCGGCGGGCTGGCCACCATTGAGAAGGCCATTGCCGGGGAGATCGACCCGCTGAGCATCACCGCCGACCAGTACGATCTGGTGTGCAACGGCGTGGAGCTGTCCTCCGGCGCGGTGCGGAACCACGACCCGGAGATCATGATCAAAGCCTTCCAGATGGTGGGCCTGGGCGAGGAGGACGTAAAGTCCAAGTTCCCGGCCATGTATAACGCCTTCACCTACGGTGCGCCCCCTCACGCGGGCATCGCCCCGGGGGTGGATCGCATGGTGATGCTGCTGGCCGGGGAGGACTCCATCCGGGAGATCATCCCCTTCCCCATGAACAAGAACGCCCAGGACGTGATGATGGGCGCGCCCAGCTTTGTGGATCAGCGGCAGCTGGACGAATTGAACATCGCTTGTACCGCCAAAGAGGAAGAATAACAAAAAGCGCCGGGAGCGTTCCCGGCGCTTTCACATTTTACGCGATATGGTTGGACTTCTTGAGCTTTTCGATCTCCCGGCTGTGGACTTTTACCACCGCCTCCAGCACATCGATTCGGTCGGTGGTCTCCTCCAAATCCTCACGGCTGACGCACTTCTCCTTGAGCAGCTCCAGCCCATCGGCAAGGGCGTTGAACTTGGGGTCGAAATAGGATTCCATCAGCAGATTGACCTCGTGCATAATATCTTTTTTCTGCTGGGCAAATCGAGTATCCATTTCCCCCCTGAGTTCTTCCATGATCTCCTTCTTCTGTTGGGAAAGCTGCTGGGAAAGCTGCTGGTTAAGAAGCTGGGAAATGACCTGTATGTCCTTTTCATCAAGCATCTGTCTCCCCCCCTATCAAATATGATACCACACCCGGCGCCGTTTGTCCACCGTCGATCTGTCTGGCCTCCGCTGCCGCATTCCAACCCGCTTCATATGCCGCGCACACCGTCTCCAGCAGCGCTTCATTTATTTTTTGACACTCCGGGCTGTCCACAAATGCAGACAAGACCTTATCCAAATTAAACCGGTTCATCACATCACCCTATAATAGTTTATATCATTCTAAATCATATGTCAATATGTAATCATAAGAAATGGTATAATTTGTATAGGTGATGCTTATGAAACAGAAACCACTAAAAACACAAATCAGTATTACGATTGATGAGCCGATCTATGAGAGGGTCAAAGAATTGGCAGACATGGATGACCGGGGAGTATCAAGCTATATCAATCTTGTTCTGCGAAAGCATCTGGCGGAGTTGGACAAAACACAGGAATAGAAAAGCGCCGGGGTAACCCGGCGCTTTTTATTCCCATCGACCTACCCGGCCGCGGCGGGTTACTCCTCCTCGATCACCACATCGGCCTCCGGGGCGTTCTTCCCGATAGACGCGATGCCGTTCAGGGCGCTGGCCTTGGCCTTGTAGCCCTCGCTGCGGCCGATGTTCTCGCCGTTGCGGGCCTTCAGGCGGAAGCGGAACTCCCCGGCCTTGTCGGCGTAGAGCTCAAACTTGGGATGGGTGAGCTGCTCAAAGCCCTCCTTGGTCTGATCCTCCACGTGGGCGCCGGCGTTTTTCCGCACGGACTCCACCCCGGCCTTGCAGCTGTCCAGGGAGGCATAGGTCTCGGAGGCGGAGAGGATCACCTCGCCGTTGCCCGCCTTCAGGTTAAAGGTATACTCGCCATTCTTCGCCTTGGAAATCACAAATTTACCCATTTTACTGCCTTCTTTCTTTATTTTTTCCCGCCCTGCGGGTGAATTATTTCAGCTTTTGCCACTCGGACACCGCCAGCTCGTCACAGCGGTTGTTAAAGGGGTTGTCCGCGTGGCCCTTGACCCAGTGGAGCTTGACGGTGTGGAGCTCACACAGCTCCAACAGCCTCCCCCACAGGTCGGGATTGAGGGCGGGCTTCTTGTCGGATTTGATCCAGCCCCGGGCCCGCCAGCCCTTAGCCCATCCCTTTTCCAAGGCGTCGATCACATATTTGGAGTCGGAGTAAAGCTCCACCACACAGGGCTCCTTCAGGGCCTCCAGGCCCCGGATGACGGCGGTGAGCTCCATGCGGTTATTGGTGGTGCTCGCCTCGCCGCCGCTGAGCTCCTTCTTGTGCTCGCCCAGCATGAGGATGGCCCCCCAGCCCCCGGGGCCGGGGTTGCCGGAGCAGGCGCCGTCAGTGTATAACGTTACGGTTTTCATCACAGGATTCCTTTCCTTGGCAGGGATGCTCCCTGCCAACCCCACAGGGCAAGGGGGAAAATCCGGAGAAGGGGGATCCCCCCTTACACCTCCTCCGGCTCCTTGTCTGCCAGAGACAGGGCGATCACCCGATCCCCTTCCTCCTTGAACCGCATGACGATGACGCCCTGAGTAGAGCGGCCCATGAGCCGGATCTCGTCCACATCCAACCGGATGATGGTGCCCGACTGGGTGACCAGCAGCAGATCCTCGCTGCCGTCCACCACCTTCACCCCGGCCACCGGGCCGGTCTTATCGGTAAGACCATAGTTCTTAATGCCGTAGGCCCCCCGTTTTGTGATCCGGTAGTCCTCCACCGGGGAACGCTTGCCGTAGCCGTGCTCCGTGATGGTGAGCACCGCCTTCCCCGGCTTGGCCCGGGCGGCGGCCACCACGTAGTCGCCCTCCCGCAGCTTGATGCCCCGCACACCCATGGAGGTGCGGCCGGTGGTGCGGATCTCCTCCTCGGGGAAGCAAGCGGCCATGCCGTCATGGGTGGCGATGAGCAGGTTCTGCTTGCCGTCCGTCTCCCGCACCTCGATGAGCTCGTCACCCTCCTCCAGGGTGATCACCCGCAGGCCGTTGTTGCGCAGGTTCTTCAGCGCCGAGGCGTCCAGCCGCTTTACGGTGCCCCGCCGGGTGAACATAGTCAGGTAGCGTGGATTCTCCCCCTCGCTGATGTCCCGGGTGTGGATCATGACGGCCACCTTCTCCCCCGCCTCCACCTGGAGCACGTTGACGATGTTGGTGCCCTTGGCGGTGCGGCCCGCCTCCGGGATCTGGTAGCCCTTCTTGCGGAACACCCGGCCCTTGTCGGTGAAGAACAGAATATAGTCGTGGGTGGAGGCGGTGAACACGGTGTTCACGTAGTCCTCCTCCCGGGCGGTCATGCCCTTGCGGCCCACGCCGCCCTTGCCCTGGGCGGCGTACTCGCTGGCGGAGGTGCGCTTGATATAGCCGTTGGCCGTCATGGTAAAGACGGACTGCTCCTCCTCAATCAGATCCTCGATGTCGATGTCGTTTTCCGCAAAGCCGATCTCGGTCTTGCGTTCATCGCCGTACTTGTCCCGGATCTCGATAAGCTCGTCCTTGAGCACGCCCCGGAGCTTTCCCTCGTCGGCCAGCAGGCCCTGGAAATAGGCGATGCGCTCCTCCAGCTCCTTGTACTCCGTCTCCAGCTTTTCCCGGTCAAGGCCCTGCAAGCGGCGCAGCTGCATCTCCAAAATGGCCTGAGCCTGGATATCATCCAGCCCGAAGCGCTCCATCAGCCGCTCCTTGGCGTTGTCGTAGCTGGAGCGGATAATGCGGATGACCTCATCGATGTTGTCCTGGGCGATGAGCAGCCCCTCCAACAGGTGGGCCCGCTCCTGGGCCTTTTTCAGGTCGTACCGGGTGCGCCGGGTGAGCACCTCCTCCTGGAAGGCGATGTACTCGTCCAGGATCTGGCGCAGGGTGAGGATCCGGGGCTGCTTCTGGTTGTCCACCAGGGCCAGCAGGATCACGCCGAAGGTGATCTGCATCTGGGTCTGGGCAAACAGCCGGTTCAGCGTCACCTGGGGGTTGGCGTCCTTTTTCAGCTCGATGACGATCCGCATCCCCTTTTTGCCGTCGGACTCGTCCCGCAGGCCAGACACGCCCTCCAGGCGCTTGTCCTTCACCTGCTCGGCAATGGCCTCCACCAGCCGGGACTTGTTCACCTGGTAGGGCAGCTCGGTGACGATGATCCGGGTGCGGCCCTGGCCGAACTCCTCCATCTCCGTCCGGGCCCTGACCTGGATCTTCCCCCGCCCGGTGGCGTAGGCCGCCCGGATGCCGGAGCGGCCCAGGATAATGCCCTTGGTGGGGAAATCCGGGCCCTTGATGTGCTCCATCAGGTCGTCCAGGGTGGCGTGCTCATTGTCCAGCACGCAGATCACCGCGTCGATGACCTCCCGCAGGTTGTGGGGCGGGATGTTGGTGGTCATGCCCACGGCGATGCCGGAGGAGCCGTTCACCAGCAGATTGGGGAATCGGCTGGGCAGCACCCGGGGCTCCTTCAGGGACTCGTCGAAGTTGGGATCCCAGTCCACGGTGTCCTTGTCAATGTCCCGCAGCATCTCGTTGGCGATCTTGGACATACGGGCCTCGGTATACCGGTAGGCCGCGGGGGGGTCGCCGTCCACGGAGCCGAAGTTACCGTGGCCGTCCACCAGCATATAGCGCATGGAGAAGTCCTGGGCCAGCCGCACCAGGGCGTCGTACACGGACTGGTCGCCGTGGGGGTGGTATTTGCCCAGCACCTCGCCCACGCAGGTGGCGGATTTTTTGAAGGGCTTGTCCGAGGTCAAGCCAGTGTCATACATGGAGTACAAAATGCGGCGGTGGACGGGCTTCAGGCCGTCCCGCACGTCGGGCAAAGCCCGACCCTTGATCACCGACATGGCGTACTCGATGTACGCGCTCTGCATCTCGTGCTCCAGGTTGATCTCCACGATCTTCTGGTTGGGATAGGAGATATCCCTGGTCATATATTCATCATTCTTTGCCATGCTACAGGATCCTCCTGCTTAATAGTCCAGATTCACGGCCCTAAGAGCGTTCTGCTCGATATACTCCCGGCGGGGCTCCACCTTTTCGCCCATGAGCAGGGTGAAGATCTCGTCCGCCTTCACCGCGTCCTCCATGGTGATCCGTTTGAGGGTGCGGCGCTCCGGATCCATGGTGGTCTCCCACAGCTCCTCGTAGTCCATCTCGCCCAGGCCCTTAAACCGGCTGATGTCCACCTTCGCGTTGGGGTTGCCCTCCCGCATCTCGGCGGAGATCTTGTCCCGCTCCTCCTCGGAGAAGGCCACCCGCACCGTCTTGCCCCGCACCAGTTTGAACAGGGGGGGCACCGCGGCGTAGACGTAGCCCCGCTCAATGAGGGGCCGCATGAACCGGAAAAAGAAGGTAAGCAGCAGGGTGCGGATGTGGGAGCCGTCCACATCGGCATCCGCCATGATAATCACCTTGTGATAGCGCAGCTTGCTCTCGTCGAAGTCCTCGCCTAAACCGGCCCCCAGGGCGGTGATGACGGGCTGGAGCTTGTCATTGCCGTAGATCTTGTCCGCCCGGGCCTTCTCCACGTTGAGCATCTTGCCCCACAGCGGCAGGATGGCCTGAAACCGGGAGTCCCGCCCCTGTTTGGCGGAGCCGCCTGCGGAGTCGCCCTCCACGATATAGATTTCGGTCAGCGCCGGGTCGCGCTCGTTGCAGTCGGACAGCTTGCCCGGGAGGGTGGAGCCCTCCAGGGCGTTCTTGCGGCGGATGTTCTCCCGGGCCTTCCGGGCGGCCTCCCGGGCCCGGTTAGCCATGAGGGCCTTTTCCAGAATGGCCTTGCCCACGGCGGGATTCTCGTCCAGGAACTGCTCCAGCTTGTCGGACACCACCGCGTTCACCAGGGTGCGCATCTCGCTGTTGCCCAGCTTGGCCTTGGTCTGGCCCTCAAACTGGGCCTCGGTGAGCTTGACAGAGATGACGCAGGTTAGGCCCTCCCGGCAGTCGTCGCCGGACACCTTCTCCTCCCCTTTGAAGATGCCCGCCTTCTTGCCGTAGGCGTTAAGCACGTTGGTGAGGGCCCGCTTCAGCCCCTCCTCGTGCATACCGCCCTCCGGGGTGTGAACGTTGTTGGCGAAGGACACAATCACCTCGTTGTAGCTGTCCTCGCAATACTGCATGGCGATCTCCGCCATGGAGTCCTCCTTGGAGCCGGACATATAGATCACCTGCTCATGGAGGGGGGTCTTGTTCTTATTGATGAAGGTGACGAACTCCCGGATGCCTCCCTCATAGTGCATGGACTCCTGGGCCTCCTGGCCCGGGCGGCGGTCGGCCATGAGGATGCGCACCCCGGCATTGAGGAAGGCCTGCTCCCGCATCCGGCGGTGAAGGGTCTCGTAGTCGTACACCGTATCGTCGAACATCTCGGGGTCGGGCTTAAACACCACCTCGGTACCGGTCTTGTCGGTCTTGCCGATGACGGTCATCTCCTGGGTCATGTTGCCTCGGGAGAACTTCACCTCGTAGATCTGCCCGTTTTTGTGGACGCGCACCTCCATCCACTCGGACAGGGCGTTCACCACGCTGCCACCCACGCCGTGGAGGCCGCCGGACACCTTATACCCGCCACCGCCGAACTTGCCGCCGGCGTGGAGGACGGTATACACCACCTCCAGGGCGGGCCGTCCGGTCTGGGGCTGGATGTCCACCGGGACGCCCCGGCCGTTGTCGGTGACCCGGATCACGTTGTCCGGCAAAATCTCCACGGTGATGGAGTCGCAGTACCCCGCCAGCGCCTCGTCGATGGCATTGTCTACGATCTCATACACCAGATGGTGTAACCCAGAGCTGGATGTGGAGCCGATATACATACCCGGACGTTTCCGGACGGCCTCCAGCCCCTCCAGCACCTGGATCTCAGACGCGCCGTACTCGTGGTCGGTCTGGGTGGTGTTCAGTTCGTTTAACTCGTTGCGTTCTTCAGCCATGATCTTCCTCCGCTAATCTGTGCTTCTTTGGGGTTTGGCCGCCCTAAATCAGTCGGCTTCGCACCCGTCGTCGTCAAAATCCAGCTCGTCCCCATCGTGATAGGACGGCCCATCGTCCTGGCTCAGCAGCTCCGTAGCCCGCATGCGCCGGCGGTTCTTGGCCTCCTCCACGTTCTGGTGGATGAGCTCCTTCACCTCCCGGGGGTGTTTTACGTTTTTCAGATCCAAGTGGGGCATACTCTTATCCGACGAGTGGACGCACACGGTGCCCACTCCGAATATCCGCTGGCCCAGGGTCATGGTAAGCTCCAGATCCTGCACCCGGTAGAGCAGCACCTCGTCGGATCTCAGGTTCAGAAACCCTGTCTCGCAGAACAGCCGATCCTCACAGAGGGCATACCGGGTGAAGGATAGGGGCAGCCCCAGGCGGCGCTTGCGATCCCTCCACAGGTATTCGATAGACTCCATAGAAACAAGCCTCCTTTTTTCGTTTCCCTATATAGGCAAATTTCGCGACCCCCGAGCGGACAGGGCCGCCGGAGACAGGGGAACCAGGTAGACCACGGGGGTTCCCTCCTCTCCATCCGCCAGAACGAAGGAGCGGGGCAGATCCTCCCCCAGAGGGATCACCCTGCCCTCTCGCTCCGCCTGCTCCAGAAAGCGGCGGGTGCGGAAAGACCAGGTCGTGTTATCGAGATCGAATATGCCGATCACATCCTGTGTCCGCACCATAATATTTTGGCCCAAATGCAGATACAACCTGTAGGACTCCTTTCTGAGGATTGCCACCCTCGGGGGGCCCCTGCGGGGGGCGTTACTTTCTCTCGCGCGAGAGAAAGTAACCAAAGAGCGCGCTTAGGGGGAGACCTCCGGCGGACGCTTCGCGTCCTTAGTCGGCCACCCCCTAAGAACCCCCGTTAAGGTCAAGGGCACGCCGATTTGGGCGCGGTGGGAGAGTGACCGGCTTGTGCTGTTTACGAACGGATTTCCCTTTGATTTCCGGCCCACACCGGGCCTGCGTTTCTCAGGCACTGATGACGCGGGGTTCTCTTTGAAACGCCTGAATTTCTCGGGCTAACTACCATGGTGCAGGAACGCGCCCGATTGCCGCCGCGGTGGGCACCACCAGATTTTTAGGCGCACTGTCCATGGATCCCACCCATTCTTCAGTACCCACACCATTCAGCGGCAGCGGCAAGAGGTGGATCTGCGTCCGTACTCGCTCCGCGCCGGAAGGGTATCCACCCACCCCTCGATCTGACAGCCCCCGTAAAAAGGGGGTTCTTAGGGGGTGGCCATCCTGTGAGCGCAGGGCCGCCCTTCGGCCCGGAGTCGAACCGGTGGCCACCCCCTAAGCGTGTCTTTCGGTTCCTTTCTGCACGAGCAGAAAGGAACGCCCCCGGCAGGGCGAACCCTGCCCCCATCCCCTATGAGGGGATAAGCCTTCCCCCTTCCACCCGGAAGGCCTTCCCCTCCCGAAGCTGGGTGAGCTTCTCCTCCTCGCAGCAGGTGATGAACACCTGCCCGGAGGTGATCCGGTTGAGCACGAACTCCTGCCGCCGGGAATCCAGCTCACTGAGCACGTCGTCCAGCAAGAGCACAGGCCATTCACCGCCGTCTGCGTGGAAAATCTCCCGAGCCGCCAGTTTTAACGCCAGCGCAGCCGTCCTGGTTTGGCCCTGGGAGGCATAGCTTTTCGCCAGGGCGCCGTCGATCTCCACCACCAGCTCGTCCTTGTGGGGGCCGGACAGACAGCAGCGGGACTCGATCTCCGCCCGCCGGTGGGCCTCTTGGTGGGCCAGCAGCTGGGGCAAGAGGGCTTTAGGTGTGGCCTCCGGGTCAGTGACGGTAGACACCGTCTCATACCGCAGACTCAGCTTCTCCCGTCCCCCCGAACAGTCCCGGTGAATTTCTGGGGCGGCATCCTCCAGGCGGCGGACAAAGTGGGCCCGGTAGTGAATGAGAATTGCCCCACACTGGGCCATTCGCAGGGAGAAGTCATCCAGCGTGTCCAGCAGGGCGGGGTGCTCCGACCCGTCTTTCAAAATCCGGGTCTTGTGCTGATACAGCCTCTTGTACTCCGCCAGAGCCTGGGCATACCGGGGTCGGAGCTGGCAGATGCAGCTGTCTAAAAACCGCCGCCGAGCTTCTGCCCCCTCCCGGATCAGGTACAGATCCTCCGGGCAAAACAGCACCGTTCTCAGCAGGCCGGACAGCTCCCCCGCCGTTTTCAGCCGCACCCCATTGCACCGCAGCTGCCGCCGTTGGCCCCGGTGGAGATCCGCCTCCAGCGTCAGCTGCCGCCCCCGGCTGGTGATCCCCGCCTTCACATAGGCATGATCCACCCCGTGACGGATCAACTCCCGGTCAAATCGAGCCCGGTGGGAGGAAGCGGAGGACAGATAGGCCACCGCCTCCAGCAAATTGGTCTTGCCCTGGGCGTTTTCCCCGGCGATGACATTCACTCCGGGGTGGAAGTCCGCCTCCCCGTGGACGTAGTTTCGGAAAAAATCCAGGCTGATCTGATCGACGGTCATTCCACCACAAACCGGCGGCCGTCCAGCTCCGCCCAGTCCCCGGGGTAGAGCTTCTTGCCCCGCATGGTGCAAACCTGATCGTTGACCTTGACCTCGCCCTCCTGTATGAGCACCTTGGCCTCTCCGCCGGTCTCCACCGCCCCGGCAAATTTGAGCAGGTCATGAAGCTTGATAAACGGGGTCTCAATTTTAATCCGTTCTTCCATAAAAATCTGCCTGTACTCCTTCTCCATGAAGAATCCATCTCGTCGCTGACATAAAACTTTCCCTCAACCGCCAGCAAAGGTAACGCCTTCAAGCTCGCGGGTCTAAGACCCTTATCGGTTCCTTTTTCTCTGGAGAAAAAGGAATTACTCTCCTGCACGCAGGCGGACAGGCAGCACCATATACAGGAAGCTGTCCTCCGCGCCCTCTGGGGGAAGTACCAGGCAGGGGGAGGTGGGGGTGTTCAGCTCCAACCGTACCCGCTGGGCAGGGGCCGCCTTTACCGCGTCCATGAGAAAGCGGTTGTTGAAGCCGATCTCCAGCCCCTTGCCGTCCCCGGAGATGGGGCAGCGGTCAAAAGCGGAGCCAATGGCGGTTTTAGAGGTGATGGACAGGGATCCATCCTCAAACTTACAACGTAGCGGGCTTTTCAGCTTGTCGTTGATGATGAGGGACGCCCGGTCGATGGATCGCTGGAGGTCAGCGGTGTCCGCCTCCAGGACAATGGAGTTATTGTGGGGAATGGTCTGTCGGTAGTTGAGAAACTCCCCTTCCAGCCGGCGGGCTACCAGCAAGGTGCCGCCGATCTCAAAAGTGACATGTCGATCCCCCTGGGTGATAGCGGCGGGGTCGTCACTGTCAGCGCAGATCTTCTCCACCTCGCTCAGGGCAGCTCCGGGCACCACAAAGGATAGGGACTCTGCCTCCTCCTGGGCCAGCTTTCCCCGGCGCAGGGCCAATCGGTAGCCGTCCACAGCTACCATGGTGAGCCTGTCCCCCTCCGTCTCAAACAGGGCCCCGGTGTGGATGGGGCGGCTTTCGTTGTCGCTGACGGCAAAAATGGTCTGGGCGATCATAGAGCGCAGCTCCCCTTGGGCGATGGCCAGTCCCTTTCCCTCGCTGACGGAGGGCAATTCCGGGAAATCCTCGTCACTGCTGCCTTTAATGTCAAAGGAGGTGGGCCCACACTGGATATGGACAGATAGATCTGCCCCGGCGGACAGGGACACTGCGTCGTCCGGCATCCGCCGTAGGATCTCCCCCAATAGGCGGGCGGACAGCACGATGGCTCCGGGCTCGGTCACGGCGGCCTCCACCCGGGTGACGATCCCGGTTTCCAGGTTGTAGCCGCTGATCCGCAGGCCATCTCCTTCTGCTTCCAGTAGCACGCCCTCCAGAGCTTGAATGGTGCTCTTTGCAGCTACCACCCGACCGGCAGTGGTGACAGCGGTTTGTAGGATCGCCTTTTCACAGGAAAATTTCATAGGAAGCATCCTTTCTCCCCCCTCCGCAGGAGAGGGAGGGATTTAATATTTCGTAGTAGATCGCAGGGGCTGCGGAAGCTGTGGAAAACTCTGCAAGCCCAGTTATGCCAGGGAGTTTGCCCTCCACAGTGGGATCCGCAGATATTCCACATTCCCCACCGCTCAAAAACAAGCCAAATATCCTTCCACAACCCTCCACACCACAGCTCGCAAAATTGTGGAAATAAAAAATTCCGTAGGAGAGGGGCAAGCTCCTCCCGTCTTGAAAGGTCAGAAGGCCTTTCATTGGGAGAAGCTTGCCCCTCCCTTATATGGTTGACGATGGGTGTGCACGCTGGCACACATCGACCTTCCCCTAAAGATCCTTAATAGGCCGAATTCACCGCGTTGGTGATATCCCGGATGATCTCGGACAGTTCCGGCTGGGCCTTCATCATCTTTTCCACCCGATTGATGGAGTTGAGCACCGTGGAGTGGTGCCGGCCGCCGAATTGCTGGCCGATCTCCGCCAGGGATAGCTGGGTCATCTCTCGGATAATATACATAGCCACGTTCCGGGCGGTGCTGATCTCCTTGTTCTGGCTCTGGCCCCGGAGGGCGGCTCCGTCCAACTCGTAGAACCGGGCCACCTCCTGAATGATGGTGTCCGCTGAGGGGAGAAAGTTTTCCTTGGCTCGGAGAATGTCTCGCACTGCCCGCACAGTGGTTTCCACGTCCACCTGGGCGCCCATTAGCTCCTGGAAGGCCATGATCTTGTTGACTACACCCTCGATCTGCCGCACGTTGGAGGTGATGTTCTCTGCCACGTAGGACAGCACCGGGTCAGGCAGGGAGATGCCCCGCTCTACCGCTTTGTTTTTCAGCAGAGCCACCCGGGTCTCATAGTCCGGAGGCTGGATATCGGCGGGCAGGCCCTGCTCAAACCGGGTTCTCAGCCGCTGCTCTAACCGGAGCATCTCGTGGGGGGGACGGTCGGAGGTGAACACAATCTGTTTCTTTTGCTCATATAGAGTATTAAAGGTGTGGAACAACTCCTCCTCGCTGGAGTCCTTCCCGGCGATAAACTGTACGTCGTCCATGAGGAACAGATCCACGTTCCGGTACTTGTCCCGGAAGCCCTGCATATCAATGCCTCGGCGCAAGCTGCTGATGAGCTCGTTGACAAAATCCTCGCTCTGGACGTACAGGATTCGGAAGCCCGGATGGTCATGGCGCACCTGATTGGCGATGGCGTGGAGCAGATGGGTTTTGCCCAGCCCCGACTGGCCATAGATGAACAGGGGGTTATAGGCTCCTCCTGGCTCGTCCGATACCTTCTTAGCGGCGGTGTAGGCGAAGCGGTTGGTGGAGCCCACTACGAACCGCTCGAAGGTGTACCGCTCGGCGCCCTCTCCGCCGACGGGAGCAGGGGTAGCGGCCCGGGCCAGATAGGCGTCCCGCTCCTCCGGGAGCAGCAGGGCCACGTCCACGTCGAAGGAGAACAGCTCCCGGAGGGCCTGCTCCAGGTTGGCCTGGAACCGGGTGCGGATGATGTTCCGCTTGAAGTCGGTGGGGACGCACAGCACCAGCCGGGTGTCCTCCAGGGCCACCGCCTCCATGTCGCCGAACCAGGTTTCAATGGCCACGGCGGTCATTGTCCCCTCCATCAGGCTCTTTACTTTTTCCCAGACGTCGGCGGCAGATTTCATGGGCAGGGCCTCCTAAAAAGCATAGAGTGTTAACTAACCTATTATACCAGAAAGAGGTGTTTGACACAAGCCATTTTCCACAATTCTTCTTTAATAATGTAAGACAGAGCGGTGGCAAAAGGGCGGTTCCGTCAGATGTGCCGGAACCGCCCTGATCAAAACCTACTTCAAAAGTTCCACCTGGAAGTCGGCAGCGGCTCGCTTGTCCGCGGCCACGTCCTCCCAGCGATCCAGGTACTCCCTGGCATACTTGGGGTTGTTCAGCCGGACGATCTTCCGCCTGTCTGGATCCACCAACTTGGTGATCCCCCCCGCCCCCAGGGAAAGTACGCTTTGCAGTTCCTCCATCATCACGATGTTGTAGGCGCACACCGCCCCCGGCTGTGTCCAGCCCACGTTCTCAAAGGAGCCAGACATATATTTCTGCCGGTAGAGGTAATAGGGCGTGTACCCAGCCCCCCGCAGTCGCCGGGACGCCAGTTCCAGCATGGCCTCCACCGTCTCCGGGATACAGGCCGTCCCGCCAGCCCCTGGGGCACCCTCCTCCGCGAGCCGGGCGCCCTTTTTCAGGGCCAGGGTGTGGACAGTGATATTGGCCGGAGCCATGGCCAGCACTCTGTCCAGAGTGCGCTCAAAGCCCTCCTGCGTGTCTGTGGGCAGGCCCGCAATGAGATCCATGTTCACCAGCCCCCCGAACCGCTCCTCCGCCAGCGCCATGGCCTGCTCGATCTGAGTGGCGGTATGGGCCCGGCCGATGGCCTTGAGCACATCGTCCTCCATGGTCTGGGGGTTGATGGAGATGCGCTGGATTCCGTGGGCGCGCAGCACGTTCAATTTGTCCGCAGTAATGGTGTCCGGTCGGCCCGCCTCCACGGTGAACTCCTCGCAGCCGTCCATGGGCAGACAGCGCTCCACCGCGGCCAGCACCCGATTTAGCTGCTCCGCCGACAGGGTGGTGGGAGTGCCGCCCCCCATATAGGCGCAGGAAATCCCCAGCCCCCGCTCCCGCAAAAGCGTACCCGCCAGCTCAATCTCCCGGCACAGGGCGTCCACGTAGGGCTCCACCAGGGCCAGCGAGCCCTTCACGTCGGCCGAGATGAAGGAGCAGTAGGCGCACCGGGTGGGGCAGAAGGGTACGCCGAGGTACAGCGCCATCCCGTTCCGGGCGAGACCCCGGCCAACGTCCAGCGCCGCCTGGGCACACTCCACCGCCAGCGCCGCCCGGGGGGCGGAGACGTGGTAGTCCTGCTCCAGCTCCCGCTGGGCCTGTCTGGCCGTCTTCCCTGCCAGCATGGCCCGGGTGGGCAGCTTCACCGGCCGCACCCCCGTCAGCGAGCCCCAGGGCAGGTCATGGTCCAGCAGAGCGGTCCCGGCCTTATAAAACGCCTGCTTTAGGGCGTGGGAGACGGTGTGGTACACCTGCTCGTCGGGCTCGTCCAGTTTGTTCGACGGGAAGCGTACCACCCCATTGTGCCAACGCCCGCCCCGGAGAATCAGGGCACTCAGATTGGTAAGCTTTTTTCCCCGGTGAAGGGTAATGATCACGGCGTTGCGCTCTGCATCCAGAGCAGTAGGGGCGGGATCATCGGGATACTCCGGCCGCTCGCCGGGAAACAGGGTGAGCAGCATCTGCTCTGTGGGGTAGCGGTAGCGCCGGGTGTCCCACTCCACATTGTCCGAGGTGAGCCAGATCTTCATCTCAGCCCCTCATGGCCATGTGGACGCAGTAGTTGGTTTTCCGCTCCACGTCCAGGGTAGTCTGCCCCTCGTGGCCGGGGAGCACCTGGTAGTCCCCCTCCAGCTCTGCCAGCCGCCGGAGGGAGGCCATCATATCCTCCTCGCTCCCGCCCTCAAAGTCGGTGCGGCCCATGGACCCGGCGAACAGGGTGTCCCCGGTGAACAGCGTGTCCCCCGCCCGCAGCGTCACCGAGCCGGGGGTGTGGCCCGGGGTCTCCAAAACTTCCAGCTCCACCCCCGCCACGGTCACCCGATCCCCCTCCCGCCAGGGGGTGACGTTCCCGAAGGAGGAGACGGTGGGGAAGCGCTGGCCGAACAGGTTGGTGGTCTCCCCCGTCCCGAAGTCGGCGGGGTGGCAGTAGATGGGCAGGTCGGGCCAGACGGTCCGCAGGCCGGGAATGCCTAAAATGTGGTCAAAGTGCCCGTGGGTGAGCAAAATGGCCTCTGGCTCCAGGCCCTTGTTTTTCAGCCATTGGGCCAGCTGCTCCCCCTGATCGCCGGGATCCACAATGCCGCATTTGGAGTTGCCCTTCTGGTGGAAGATATAGCAGTTGGTGCCAAGCTGGCCCAATGGAAGGATGTTGATCTCCATGAAACTCGCTCCTGTCATTTGATTTGTTCCATCATACGATATTTTTCTGTGTTTGTAAATATAAAAACAGCCCGGCGCAAACGCGCCGGGCTGCTCCCTCCTAAATTTTACTGCTTGCTGGGGTCGTAAGCCACCACCGTGCGGCGGTTGGGCTCGGTGCCGGTGGAGTAGGTGGTGACGCCGGGGTAGTCCTGCAAGGCAGTGTGGATCACGTGCCGCTCGTAGGCGTTCATGGCCTCCAGGGTGATGTTCCGGCGGTATTTCACCACCTTGCCCGCCGTCTTGCGGGCCAGACGGTTCAGCGACTCCTCCCGGCGGGCCCGGTAGCCCTCCGCGTCCACGTGGATGCGCACCCGGTGGCTGCGGCCCTTGTTGACGGCGTAGCCGGTGAGCTGCTGGATGGCGTCCAGGGTCTCCCCCCGGTGGCCGATGAGGGCGCCCATGTTCTCCCCCTCCAGCACCACTTGATACGTGTCCCCCTCCCGGGTGACCACGGGGGTGGCGGCCACGCCCATATGCTCAAACAGCCCGGTCTGGAACTTGACAATGGCCGCGGCCACGTCGTCGTCCGCGGCGGGGGCCTGGGCCCGCTCCGGAGCGGGGGCGGCAGCCTGGGGCGGAACAGTCTGAGACTGGGCAGTCTGAGACTGGGCCTCCGCCCTGGGCGCGGGCCTGGGCTTGGGTTGGACAGGCTTGGCCTGGGGTTTCGGCTGGGGTTTGACCTCCTCCACGGGAGGAATAGGGATAGGCTCAGGCTCCGGTGTCACCGCAGGTGCGTCCGGGGCCTCGTAGGTCAGCTTGACCTTGGCGGGGACGGAGCCGATGCCTAAAAAGCCGGTTCTGCCCCGCTCCAGGATCTCCAGAGACACGTCGTCCCGCTCCAGACCAAGCTGGGCCAGACCCTTGGCGACGGCCTCGTCCTCGGTTTTGCCGGTGACTTCGATATATTTCAACACAGGAAACGCACTCCTTTTTTGTTGATTGGTTACCGCTCCTCGTCCTCGTCGGAGTAGGCCTCCTCGTAGCCCTCCTCCTCCGGGGGCTGGCCGTCGCTGGGCGCGGCCTCAATGACGATCTCCTCTCCGAGGGGGACAAAGGTCAGATCGGCTTTAGAGGCCTGCTCCGCCTGGGCCATCAGCTCGGGGTTGCTCTCGGCCAGGATGGCCTTCTCCTCCTCGGTGAGCTCCTTGGGCTCCTCCTCCACAGGCTTGGCGGGGCCGTTGGGATCCCGGTAGGGGGTGGTGGGGTAGCGGTTGGGGTCATAGGCCCGGCCCCGGGCGTAGGTGCGCAGGCCCTCCCGGCTGGCGGACAGATCCACGCCCTTGTGCTTGGCCTGGGGCTGCTTCTTGCCGGACTTGCCGGCGGCGATGGCGGCGGCCTTCTTCTCAGCGGCCTTGCGGCGGCGCTCCTTCTCGGCCTCCTTGGCCTTCTTCTGCTGCTCCGCGATCTCCCGCTGGGCGGCCTCGTAGTCCTTGCGGAGCATTTGGCCGCAGATGACCTCCTGCACCATGCCCAGCAGGGAGTTGGCGATCCAGTAGATACACAGGCCGGCGGGCATGGCGAAGCCGATCCACAGGGAGATGAGCGGGCCCATGAGGATCATGGTGAAGCTCATCTTCACCTGCTGATCCTTGTTCATCTGGTTGGTTTTCTGGGACACGAACATGGACGCCAGGGACAGGGCGGCGGAGATCAGGGGCAGCAGGAACAGCCCCACGCTGCCCCAGGTGATCCCGTTCTCCCAGAACTTGAGCTGGGGGATCTGGGACAGGTCGATGCCGAAGAAGTTGAAGTTGACGACGAACAGGCTGGCGGCAGACGCGCCCACGGCGGCCTTGGCGGTCTCCAAGTTGCCCGCGTTCATCATGGCGCCCAGGGTCAGCTCATTGTAGCCGCCGATCTGGAAGTCGGCCCAGCCCAGGGCGTGGGCCACGGCGGTGACGGCCTCCTCGGAGAGCCACATCATGTACTTCAGCGGGCGGCGGATGATGGCGTACAGGGGGTACAGGAACACGATGGGCAGCAGAGACCACCCGCAGCCCCCCAAGGGATTGACGTTGTTCTCGGCGTAGAACTTCTGGAGTTCCTGATTGTAACGCTCCTTGTCGTTTCCACACCGTTTCTGGATCTCCTGGATCTGGCCGTTGAGCACGTTCTGCTTGATCATGCTTTTCTTGCCCTTCAGGTTAAGGGGAAAGAGGACGACCTTAACCACCAGGGTGAACAGGAACAGGGCGATGCCGTAGCTGTTGAACACCTGGCAGAACAGCTTGAGCAGCCAGCTGAACGGCGTCATGAGTATTTGCCAAATATCCATGTTTGGCCTCCTACAGTTTTCGGATTTTCTTGGGTGGGACGGGGTCGTAGACAAAGGTTTTCTGCCGGTGCAGGGGGTGGCAGCGCAAAATCCGCCACAGGGCCAGCAGCCCGCCCTTCACCGCCCCGTGCACCTCCACCGCCTCCAGGGCGTAGGCGGAGCAGGAGGGGATGAACCGGCAGCAGGGGGGCCGGCAGGGGGAGATATCCCGCCTGTACCACCGGATCAGGGCCAGCAGCAGGCGCTTCATGCCACCGGCTCCTTTTTCAGTAGGGCCAGCTTGTCCGCCAGCCGGAGGAAGGACTTCTCCAGCTGCCGGTAGCTGCTCTCCGCCGCCCGCACACGGGCCACCACCACCACGTCGCAGCCGGTGATCAGCCTGCTCTCGTTGAGCCGGTAGATCTCCCGCAGGCGGCGGCGCACCCGGTTGCGCACCACGGCGCAGCCCACCTTAGTGGACACGGTGAGCCCCAGACGGCTGCCCCGGCCGCCGTTCCGGCGGACGTAGAGGGCCAGCCTGCCGTCGGCGGCGGTCTTGCCCCGGCTGTAGGCCCGGCGGAACAGATGGTTTTCCTTCAGCGAAACGGTGTTTTTCATACGACCTCCGTTGGGACAGGCCAAATGCACTTAGGGGCGAGGGAAATCTCCCGCGCCCCGGTGGTGTATGTCTATCCCGATGTGTGCGCCATCAATGGCTCAGGCGGGCGCGGCCCTTCGCGCGGCGGCGGGCCAGAACCTTCCGGCCGTTGGCGGTAGCCATGCGCTTGCGGAAGCCGTGCACCTTGGAACGCTGGCGCTTCTTGGGCTGATAGGTACGAACCATGCGGGAACACCTCCTGTATCATGTTGGCACGCGCCGGAGCGCGGCCCTCCACAACGCCCCCGCGGGGGCGCGGTTGGCAAACCATACACGCGGAATCGCGTACCAAAAAGTATAACCTGTTTTTTTTCGTCTGTCAACACAATTTTTCAAAAAAGCCAGGGGAAACCCCTTGACATTCCAAATTTCCACTGATATACTGTCATAGCCGCTTTGAATGGGTGTGGTATGTCCACAGGAAAGAGGGACACGCTCCCCGCCCCCGACAGCGAGCCCGTAATAAAGGAAAGGAGTGCAGATATGCACGCGATCATCGAGACCGGCGGCAAGCAGTACAAGGTGGCCGAGGGCGACACCCTCTACATCGAGAAGCTGAACGTGGAGGCCGGCGATTCCGTCACCTTCGACAAGGTGCTGGCCGTTGTGGACGGCGACAGCGCCAGGTTCGGCGCCCCCACTGTGGACGGCGCCTCCGTCACCGCCAACGTGGTGAAGAACGGCAAGGGCAAGAAGATTCTGGTGTTCAAGTACAAGCCCAAGAAGAACTACCGCCGCCGTCAGGGCCATCGTCAGCCCTATACCAAGGTGGAGATCACCAAGGTCAACGCCTGAGAGGGCTTAAGATCATGACTACCGTCACCTTCCACAGCGCCGACAGCCGTCTGGACGGCTTCGTGGTGGAGGGCCACAGCGGGTACGCCGAGGCGGGCGCGGACATCGTGTGCGCCGCCATCTCCGCCGCCGTGGGGCTCACCGAGTGCACCATCAACGAGGTGATGGGCCTGGGCGCCCCGGTGAAGGCCAAGGAGGGCAGCGCCCGCATCTCCCTCAAGCTCCCCCCCAAGCTGAACGAGGCCAGCGACAGCCTGTGCCAGACGCTGCTCACCGGCCTGTTGGTCTACCTCCAGGCCATGGGGGAGGAATACCCCGACAATCTCACCGTCATGTTAGATGACGAGGACGACAAGGATGGAAATCCTTAACCTTTGACAGAAAGGACGGAAACGACAATGCTGAAGCTCAATATCCAGTTTTTCGCCCATAAAAAGGGCGGCGGCTCCACCAAGAACGGCCGCGACTCCAACGCCAAGCGGCTGGGCGTGAAGCGCAGCGACGGCCAGTTCGTGCTGGCGGGCAACATCATCGTGCGCCAGCGCGGCACCCACATCCACCCCGGCGTCAACGTGGGCAAGGGCAGCGACGACACCCTGTTCGCCCTGAAGGACGGCAAGGTGAAGTTCGAGCGCCTGGGCAAGGATCGCAAGCAGGTTTCTATTGTAGAGATCGCCCAGTAAGTTTTGACGCAGAAGGCCGCGGACGGTTCCCCGTTCGCGGCTTTTTTGTTCAAAAGGAGGCGGGGCCATGTTTGAATTTCTGGATCGCTTTGATAGGATAGACAACGAAGATATGACCCTGCGAATCATTGAGAAAAAAGAGGCCGGCAGGGTACAGCTTCCCTATTACTATTATGAGATCCTTGTGGACAACGTACCGGTTGGGAAGATCAGCATCCGCATCGGGGACAACTTCCACACCTACTACAACGGCCACATCGGCTACGAGGTGGACGAGGGGGCCCGGGGGCACGGCTATGCCCGCCGGGCCTGCGAGCTGGTGCTGGACGTGGCCCGGTTCCCTGGGATGAGCCGGCTCTATATCACCTGCACGGAGGACAACGCCCCCTCCTGGCATACCATTGAGGGGCTGGGCGGGCGGCTGCTGGAGATCTGCGAGCTGCCCAGGGAATACTTTGCCTGGTACGAGGGCATCCCCCGGCACCGGATCTATCAACTGGATTTATAAGGAGGAGCTTATGGACTTCCGGGAAAAAATGCACAGCGGAGCGCTGTACCAGTGCATGGACGAGGCCATTCTGGTGGAGCAGTTCCAGTGTCTGGACAAGCTGTACGAGTACAACCAGACCCGCCCCAGCCAGCAGAAGGAGCGGGCCGCCCTGCTGAAGGAGATGCTGGCGGAGGTGGGCGAGGGCTGCTACGTGGAGGCGCCCCTCCACGCCAACTGGGGCGGACACCACGTCCATTTCGGCAAGTACGTCTACTGCAATTTTAATGTCACCTTTGTGGACGACACCCACATCTACGTAGGGGACTACACCGAGCTGGGCCCCAACGTGGTGCTGGCCACGGCGGGCCATCCCATCCTGCCGGAGCTGCGGGAGCAGGTCTACCAGTATAACGCCCCGGTGCGCGTCGGCCGTAACTGCTGGCTGGGGGCGGGGGTGATCGTGGTGCCCGGCGTCACCATCGGCGACAATACGGTGGTGGGCGCGGGCAGCGTGGTGACGAAGGACATCCCCTCCAACGTGGTGGCGGCGGGCAATCCCTGCCGGGTGCTGCGGGAGATAAACGAGCACGACCGGGAATACTATTTCAAAGATCGGAAAATCCCCTGGGACAAGATTTCCGGTTGACGGGCCCTCCGCCGGCAAGCTGGGCGGAAGCGCTGACAAAAGAAGGAGGTCATTATGGCCAGCAATCAATTCATCGACACCGCCCGGATCACCGTCCGGGCCGGGGACGGCGGCGGCGGGGCCGTGGCCTTCCACCGGGAGAAGTACGTGGCCGCCGGTGGCCCCGACGGCGGGGACGGCGGCCGGGGCGGGGATATCATCCTCCGGGTGGATCCCCATATGTCCACCCTGATGGACTTCCGCTACAAGCGGAAATACGTGGCGGAGAACGGCAAGGAGGGCCAGGGCAAGCGGTGCTCCGGCAAGGACGGCAATGATCTGGTGATCCGGGTACCCCGGGGCACCGTGGTGCGGGATCTGGAGACGAAGGAGATCATCTGCGATATGTCCGGGGATCAGGACTTCGTGCTGGCCCGGGGTGGCAACGGCGGCTGGGGCAACCAGCACTTCGCCACCCCCACCCGCCAGTGCCCCCGGTTCGCCAAGGCGGGCCTGCCGGGGCAGACCCGGGAAGTACTGCTGGAGCTGAAGCTGCTGGCGGACGTGGGGCTGGTGGGCTTCCCCAACGTGGGCAAGTCCACCCTGCTCAGCGTGGTCACCCGGGCCCAGCCCAAGATCGCCAACTACCACTTCACCACCCTGTTCCCCAATTTGGGCGTGGTGGCGGTGGACGAGGACACCTCCTTCGTGCTGGCGGATATCCCCGGCATCATCGAGGGCGCCGCCGACGGCGCGGGGCTGGGCCACGACTTCCTGCGCCATGTGGATCGGTGCCGCCTGCTCATCCACGTGGTGGACGTGTCCGGCAGCGAGGGCAGGGATCCGGTGGCCGACTTCGACGCCATCTGCGAGGAGCTCCAGCGCTGGTCCCCCGAGCTGGCCTCCCGGCGGATGCTGGTGGCGGCCAACAAGGTGGACATCATGGAGGATCCCCAGCTTTTGCAGAAGCTCCGCCAGCACGTGGAGGCCAAGGGCTGCCCCCTGTTCGAGCTGTCCGCCGCCACCCACCAGGGGACGAAGGAGCTGATGTACGCCGCCGCCCGGGAGCTGTCCGACCTGCCGCCGGTGATCGTGTTCGAGCCCACCTACGTGGAGCGGCCCCCCGAGGTGGACACATCCGCCGCCTTGGATATCCAGCGGGACGAGGACGGCACCTGGCTGGTGGACGGGCCCTGGCTGCGCCAGCTCATGGCCAACGTGAACTTCGGCGACTACGAGAGCCGCAACTGGTTCGAGCGGCGGCTCCGGGACGCGGGGGTGTACCAGCAGCTGGAGGACAGGGGCATCCAGGACGGGGACGTGGTGTGCCTTTACAACCTGGAGTTTGAATATCAGAGATAAAATTCTCCTTGCGTTTTTTATCTGATAGTGGTATACTAAAGATAGCCAAAAGCTGATTACGACACAACCATGCGAGCCACGCAAAAAATTGAGACGCGGGGAGGTAGCCACTCCCCGCGTCTCCTTATGTGCTGGTTAGCTGCCCTTGCCGTGCCGGTCCAGCCACTTGCTTATGTAGTAGCCAACTACACTCGCTCCTACCGACACCAAAAAGCTGATTACGAGCTCCATTCAAGCCACCCCCTTCCTGTTGCCAGTATAGGGAAGGGCAGCAAACACAGAATAACACAATTCGACAAGTTCCACAAGGTACCAGAAAAGAAAAAGAGAGGGCCGGGAGCAATCCCGGCCCTCTCAGCCTGTCCACACGGACAGGACCCGGTTTTTACAGCGCCACCCGGTGGCAGACAAACGTCCCCACCAGCCGGAAGCCCAGGGTCTTCAGCGTTTCCCCCTGGGGGCAGCCCTCGTCCACAAAGAAGGTGAGCCACTTTGTCCCGTGGGCGTTCAAAAGGTTCAGCGCGGCGGTGAGCAGCGCCTGGAAGGCCTCGTCATGGGATTGCCCGTCCACAAACTCCAGGGCGAAAATCTCCTCGTGGGGCTTGCCGTCCAGGGTCATGAGCACCTCCCCGGCGGTCTCTCCCTCCCCGGTGACGAAGATGACCCACCGGTTCAGGGCGGCCCGCACCCGTTCGCAGTTCCAGAACATATCCTCCTGGATTTGGCGGTGGACGGCGGCAAACTCCTCAAAATTCTCCGCCGTGATCCGCTTCACCCCAGAGGGCTCCGGCAGGGGCTTATACCGATCCAAGTTGAGCAGGAAGTTCCATGACCGCTCGTTGCAGGGGATTCCCTGTCCCTCCAGCCAGCTCGTGGCCTCCACATTCTCCGCCGGGAAGGCCAGATCCAGGGTGAATCCCGGCCACCGCTCCCGGCAGTAGTCCAGAAACTCCGCCAGGGCCGTCCCCGTGTCCCGCCGGATGCTGAAGATAAAGGTGTGGAGGTAGTGCTCCTCCTCCGGATGCTCAAAGGCGATGAGGCCCTCCACCTCCCCGTCCTCCTCAAACAGGAGGACGTCCTCGCCGGGGCGTTCCAGGGCCTTCCGGGCGCGGGACACAAAGTCCTCCCGGGTTTTCATCCCGTCGTAGTAGACGTGGTAGCCCGACCGGGCGGGATCCAGGGCCAGCTCGTAGGCGAAGCCGATGTAGCGGTCAAATTCCGCTTCTTTGATCAGTCTTAACATGATATGTGCTCCTTTTCCAGTTCTTTGTCTTTCTTGTATTGTTCATCCAGCTGGGCGTCCAGCTTGGAGTAAACCAGGTGCTGGCTGGAATACAGCGAGTACCGCCCGCTGAGCAGGAAGGCCAGGGCGCAGGCCAGGGCGAAGAAGGGCAGCCCGCCGCCGCCAAACAGCTCCACGGCCAGAAAGAGGGAGGCCAGGGGGCAGTTGGTCACCCCGCAGAACAGGGCGATCATGCCGATGGCCGCCCCGAAGGCGGGATCCAGCCCCAGCAGAGGGGCGGCGGCGCAGCCGAAGGTGGAACCGATGAACAGGGTTGGGACAATCTCGCCCCCCTTGAAGCCCGCACCCAGGGTGAGGGCGGTGAACAGCAGCTTCCAGGCGAAGGCCCAGGGCACGTGTACCTGGCCCTCCACCGCCAGCTGGATGATGTGGCCTCCCGCGCCGTTGTAGTCGCCGCTGCCCTCCAGCAGGGTGAGCAGGATCACCAGCCCCGCCCCGGCCAGCACCCGCAGATAGGGGTTTGGCAGGTACTTTTGATACAGCCGCCCCGCGCCGTGCATGAGGACGCAGAACAGGATGGACAGCACCGCCGTCCCCACCGCCAGCACCCCGCACTGGAGCAGCGGCAGGGCGGTGGGATCGGGGGCACCTGACAGGACGTACCGCTCCCCGGGCAGGCCCAGCAGAGGGGGCACCCCGGCGGCGATGAGGGCGGACAGCAGGCAGGGAAACAAGGCCGCGTAGTGGAAATGGCCCACGTTGATGACCTCCAGGCTGAACACCACCGCGGCCACCGGCGTGCCGAACAGGGCGGAGAACAGCCCCGCCATGCCGCACTGGATGATGGTGTTGGTGTTGCGCTGATCCAGCCGGAGCAGGCGGCCCAGCCCGGCGGCCAGGCTTCCGCCGATCTGGAGGGCGGCGCCCTCCCGGCCCGCGCTGCCGCCGGTGAGGTGGGTGAGGGCGGAGCCCAGGAAGATCAGTGGTGCCAGCCGCAGCGGGGGCCGCGCCCCGCCCCGGACGCTGGCAATGATCTGGTTGGTACCGGTGTCGTGCTCCAGGCCGGCGGCCCGGTAGGAGAACACGATGGCCAGCCCCGCCGCCGGCATCAGGAACAGCAGCCAGGGGAACTGCCCCCGCAGGGCCGTAGCCTCCGCCACCGTCCAGGTAAAGGCCGCCCCCGCCAGCCCGCAGGCCAGCCCCGTCAATCCCGCCAGCACCAGCCAGCGCCCCAGCGTCCGGAGGGAGGGCCCCGCCGCCCGGATCCGGTTTTTCAGCTCCATACTCATGGTTTTCCTCCGTTTCTCAAAGAGAATCCACCCCTTATCATACCAGCCCTGTCAAGGGGTTGCGCCACGCCTTTGGGGATGCTATAATGGAGGCCGGCCTCCGGGCCGGACAATGCTGCTGTGAAGGAGAGAGTGCAATGAAGAAGAAAATCCTGCCCCTGCTTGCCCTGATGCTGGTATTCCTGGCGGGCTGCGGGCCCAAGCTCAACGATCACGTGACGGACTATCAGATCGACCTGCCCGCCGGCTTTGAGGAGATTGAGATGGAGGGCGTGGACGCCTGCTGGGCCAACGCCGGACTGACCGGCAACGTCAACCTGAAGATCACCGCCAAGGCCAGCACGGCCAACGCCGCTTTTAAGGCCATCACCGCCGACATCGCCCGGGATACCATTAGCTCCGCCTGGAAGGAGCAATACGGCAGCGAGCCCACCATCACCGACCGCTACTTCACCAAGGATCCCGTGTGCGGCCTGCCCGCCTATCAGTACAGCTATGTCCTGGAATATGAGGGCCAGCAGGTGACCCAGATCCTGGTGTCCATCAACGCTGATAAGACCTACGCCTTCGCCTACACCACCAACGACGACGGCATTCTCAAGGAATTTGACGCCAGCGCCAAAAACATCCAGCTCACCATAGAGTAAACGGCCAAAAATCCGCCAAAAAAGATTGAAAATTTTTTCACAAATCCCCTTCCCTTTGGAGGCGGGATAGAGTATAATATTACCGCGCAATCCCCAATCATTATGAAGGAGTGATACCAATGAGCATCAAAGTAGGTATTAACGGGTTTGGCCGCATCGGCCGCCTGGTCTTCCGCGCCGGCATCAACAGCAGCGACATCGAGTTCCTGGGCATCAACGACCCCGGCATGACCCCCGACTATATGGCCTATATGCTCCGCTATGATACGATGCAGGGCAAGTTCGACGGCGACATCAGCTGGGACGACGAGTCCATCACCGTCAACGGCAAGAAGGTCATGGTGTATGCCAAGATGAACCCCTCCGAGCTGCCCTGGGGCCAGCTGGGCGTGGAGTACGTGGTGGAGGCCACCGGCCTGTTCCTCACCAAGGAGAAGGCCCAGGGCCACATCGACGGCGGCGCCAAGAAGGTCGTCATGACCGGCCCCTCCAAGGACGACACCCCCATGTTCGTGTGCGGCGTCAACCTGGACAAGTACACCCCCGACATGACCTTCGTGTCCAACGCCTCTTGCACCACCAACTGCCTGGCCCCCATCGCCAAGGTGCTCAATGACAACTGGGGCATCAAGGACGGCCTGATGACCACCGTGCACTCCACCACCGCCACCCAGAAGACGGTGGACGGCCCCTCCAAGAAGGACTGGCGCGGCGGCCGCGCGGCCTCCGGCAACATCATCCCCTCCTCCACCGGCGCGGCCAAGGCCGTGGGCAAGGTCATTCCCGAGCTGAACGGCAAGCTGACCGGTATGTCCATGCGGGTGCCCACCCTGGACGTGTCCGTGGTTGACCTGACCGTCAACCTGGAGAAGCCCGCCAAGTACGACGAGATCTGCGCGGCCATGAAGAAGGCCAGCGAGGGCGAGCTGAAGGGCATCCTGGGCTACACCGAGGACGCCGTGGTGTCCTCCGACTTCCTGGGCGACTCCCGCACCTCCATCTTCGACAAGGGCGCCGGCATTGCGCTGACCGACACCTTCGTGAAGGTCGTGTCCTGGTACGACAACGAGATGGGCTACTCCAACAAGGTGCTGGATCTGATCCGCCACATGAACGGCGTGGATCACAAGTAATCCGAACCCGTTACCAGTACAAAAAGCCCGCACGGTGAGAACCGTGCGGGCTTTTTTGATCCACGCCTTGTGCGGGCTGTCGAATTGCGGTAAAATGAGTGCGCTGCCCTTCCCCATACTGGCAACAGGAAGGGGGTGGATTTATGGAACTGGCAATAACATTCCTTGGCTATTTCCAGTATAACACGGCCGGCCAAAAAATGCAAGCGGGAATTTCCCCGGCAACCTGTCACTCGATCTTATAGTCCTTCCCAAACTGCATATCGGAGAACCGCCGGGTGGCGTCTGCGTCCAGCTCCCCGTCGTCCATGCCGGGCAGCAGGTCATCGGGCATGGGGGGTACGTCGTCGTCCGGTCCCACTGCCACCAGCCGAGGGCCGGGCTTGTCCTCCTCCTGGGGGGGAGGCGCCGTCTCAGTGAACACCTGGGCGGCCACCGCAGCCTCAATCTCAGCGGAGGGATCATCCCTCTCCTCCTGGGCCTGGGCCAGCTCGGGGGGCACCAGCTCCCCCAGGCCGGACAGGAACTCCATCTCCTTGTCGTGGAACTCCGCCAGCTTGCGCACGTAGGCGGCGGTGGACTCCTGGGCCTGCTTTAGCCGGTATTCCTCGGCGGCCACGGACTTCTCCAGCTCCTTGATGCGCTTGCGGGCGTCCTTCTCCGCGTCGCCCATGAGCTGCGCCTGCTTTTTCTTGGCCTGATCCACCAGGTCGTCCGCCATCTTCTGGGCGGCCAGCAGGGTCTTGCGCATGGCGTCGTCGGTGGCGCGGTACTCCTCCACCGTGTCGGAGAGCACCTTCAGCTTGTTCTTCAAAATGGTGTTCTCGTTGTAAAGCGCCGTGTAATCCTCGGTGAGCGTGTCCAGAAATTCGTCCACCTGGGCCAGATTATATCCGCCCAGGGTGGCCTTGGCAAAGGAGCGGCTGGCCACTTCCTGCGGTGTCAGCATAGGATCCAATCCCCCTTATGTATCTCGATTGCAGTATTCGACTGGTGGTAACCGCCCCCTCCGGGGGCGGTTACCGTGTCTATCAGAAATACAGCCCGTTGTTTTCCAGCTCGTCGATGAGATCGCCCAGGATCTCCACATTGTAGGGGGTGATGATGTAGGTGGACAGGGCCACCTTCTTGATGGTGCCCTCGTTGGCGTAGGCCACGCCGGACAAAAAGTCAATGAGGCGGCGGGCGATGTTCTTGTCGGTCTGCTCCAGGTTGAGCACCACGGTGCGCTTGTCCCGCAGGTGGTCGGCGATCTCAGAGGCGTTCTCAAACCGGGTGGGGCTCACCAGCACCACCTGGAGCTGGGTGGTGGTATGGATGTTCACCACTTTATTGCTGCGGCGATCCATATCCCGATCCCGCTCCCGCTCCCTGGGGATCTCCCGGGCGGCCCCTACCGGGGCGAACTCCTCCTCATAGTCCTCGTCCTCCTCGTCCTCGTAGGGGCGGGCCAGACGCTTCAGTTCATCAAAAATGCTCATTGACGGTTCTCCTTCCAATCGAGAGGGTAACGGAGGTGGATCAGCCCTCCGGCAAAACAGGTGGGCGGGGGCCAAACAGCGCCGAGCCCACCCGGACACAGGTGGAGCCCGCGGCGACTGCGTCTTGATAATCGCCGCTCATGCCCATGGACAGCATGTCCATATCCCTGTTATTATCCACCATTTTCTGTCTTATGTCAACAGCTAATTGTCGCAAAGTCATGAAATGGTGGAAATTCTCCCCAGAACAGCGGGCGGCGGGGGGAATACACATCAGGCCACGGAGCCGCACACCGTCCAGACAGGCGGCCAGCCGGGCGGCGGCCAAGGCCTCCTCGGGGGCAAATCCGGACTTGGACGCCTCCCCCGCCAGGTTGATCTCCAGCAAAATGTCCTGGACGAGTCCCAGCTTGTCCGCCTGGGCGGCAATGGCCCGGAGCAGCTTGTCCGAGGAGACGGAGTGGATCAGCGCCACCTTTCCCACCACGTACTTCACCTTGTTGGTCTGAAGGTGGCCGATGAAGTGAATCTCCGCCCCCTGGTAGGCGTTGTCCGCCAAGTGGGCGGTGAGCTCCTGCACCCGGTTCTCCCCGCAGACGGTGATCCCGGCGGCGATGGCGGCCCGGATGGTGTCCGAGCTCTGGGTTTTGGTGGCGGCCAGCAGGGTGACAGACGCCGGATCCCGGCCCGCAGCCCGGGCGGCCTCCGCGATACCCGCCTGGAGTTTCACAATGTTTTCTTTTATATCCATGCCGCACCAACCTCCAATTTTCGTACGCTGCGATGCACATTACGTTGTAGGAGAGGGGCTTGTCTCTCCCGAGGAACAGGGCGCACATCGGTAAGGCGGGAGGGGCAAGCCCCTCCTCTACATGGTCGTAAGATAGACGTGTGCCACCGGCCCACATTGCCCCCTCCCCTGCTCAGCGCACCACCTTGCCGTCGTAGATGTCAGAAGAATTCAGGATCACCTCGTCCCCCGCCCGCAGCCGTTTGGCGGCAGAGGGATCCACTGGCCGCACCAGGTAGAAGTTCTCGTCGGTATAGAGGATCTCCACCTCTCGGCCCCAGGACTGGGATCGCTCCACAATGTAGACCTTGTAGCGGTTCACCGTCCGGGTGGAGCCGTCCTCCTGCTCCTCCTCTATTGTCTCCACCCGCAGGGCCTTTCGGGGGATGCGGATGCCCTCCAGGTGGTGGATCACCACGTCCACCGTCTGCACCCGCAGTAGGGTGGTGTCGGACAGATGGGTGCGGCAGGAGAAGATGGCCAGGGTCTGCTCCCCGTCCAGGGACACCCGCTCCAGTTTCATGGGGATCTGGCCGTAGTAGTCGCCAGAGAAGGTGAGGGAATAGGTTTTGCCGGACTGTAGCCCGGTATCGGTGCCGGGGACCAGGGCGGCAAAGTACCAGGTAGAGCCGGTGATCAGCTTGCCCACCGGCCCGGTGGCGGGGGCGGGAGTCTGGGAGAGCAGAGCGGACAGGGACTGGGCGGTAAGATCGTCCAGCTGGCTGGGGTTGATAAGGCCCTCCCAGCCATCCACCGTGCCGGAGAACACCCCAGTGGAGGGAGTATACACCACCCGGGCCACCTGATTCAGCGAGGCGTTGAGCTGGGCCAGCTGCTCCTGCTTGCTCTGGATAAGTTGACTGAGCTGGCCGGCGGCGCTGCCATCGCCATAGGCGAAGTCACGCTTGAATACCATGGTGCGCAGGTTGAGGGCACAGTCCTCCAGCGTGGTGAGATCCCCCTGGGCGGTCAGGGATCGCAGGGCGGTGATGGAGGCGAGCACCTGGCTGTCCAGTCGGGAGGCGTCCCCCGTCTGGGTGCGGTCGTCCAGGGCGTACTGGAGCTGCTCGATCTCGGCGGTGAGGGTGCGGATGGCCTGCCGGGTGGTGAGGGCGGCGGGATCGGTGTAAAGCAGGGCAGCGGCCTGGCCGGCGGCGGCCTTCTCCCCCTCCCCCAGGATGTGATCCACATAGCTGCCTCCGGCGTCGGGCAGAATCGTCTCCTGTCGTACCAAAATACCGCTGGCCTCCATGCCCACGTCCTGGGTATAGGCGTAGGCGCGGGTGGTGACCAGGGGCTCCTCCCAGCCCCGGACGAAGTAGACGGCGAGGTAGACCGCCACCCCCAGGCAGAGAATGGCGATCATTATCTTAGTGGCGAGGGTGCTTTCTCTCATGGTATGGTTCCTTTCTTTCTCTGGGGCGCACCCCTACCACCCCTGGGGGTGGTTCCACCGGCACCCCCAGGGGGTAGGGGAATTGGGGAAGGGAGCTCCCCCCTACCCCTCCAGTTCAACAGGGTGCTCCGGGGCAATGGTGGAGATGGCGTGCTTGTAGATGACCTGCTGTTTGCCGTCGGACGTCACCACCACCACATAGGGATCGAAGGCGGTGATCACCCCCCGGAGCTGGTAGCCGTTCATCAGGAAGACGGTGACCCGGGCGGCGGCGCGGCGGGCAGCGGACAGGAAGGCGTCCTGAATGTTGGGCTGCTTGTTGACGGAAATGGTGGATGTAAGGCTCATGGTAAACACTCCTCTTTATTTTGGAGCCGCGGGACAGTCCGGCGCAGGAATTTGCCCCGGGTTCCGTTTGGATTCGAGCCTGTTTATTGTAATCCAGCTTCCCTGATAAGTTCTGTCGAAAAAGAGAGGGCGGCGGAAAGATTTGGTATTTTTTCCCATTCAAACCAGTGGGCCTCCCGGTTCCGGCGAAACCAGGTGATCTGCCGCTTGGCGTACTGCCGGGATCGGAGCTTGACCTCCTCCGCCCCCGACCGGACGGGGCGACCCTCCAAAATGGCGGCGGCCATCTCCTTGTAGCCGATGGCTTGCATGGCGGTGCAGTCCGGGGGGATCCCCTCTGCCAGCAGGGATCGCACCTCCCTCTCCAACCCCCGGGCCATCATCTCATCCACCCGGCGGTCGATGCGCTCCCACAGCCAGGGGCGCTCCCGGAAGTTTAGGGCGATGGTCAGCGGCGTATAGCGATTGGGCAGGGCGCGGCTCTCCGCATCAAACTGGGACAGGGGCTTGCCGGTGGACAAAAACACCTCCAGTGCTCGGATAATCCGCTTCTCGTCGTTGGGGTGGATGCGAGCGGCGGCCTGGGGATCCGCCCGCTCCAGCCGTGCATACAGGGCGGGCAGGCCCTCCGCTTTTGCCTGGGTCTGAAGCTCCTCCCGCAGGCCGCTGTCTGGTGCGAAGGGGGCAAACTGCCGTCCTGCAACCAGGTGGTCGATGTAAAGTCCCGTCCCCCCGGCCACAATGGGCAGCTTCCCTTGAGCCAAGATGCCGTCCACGATGGGCACGGCCTCCTGGACGTACCGGGCCACGGAGTAGCTCTCCCCCGGTTGGGCCACGTCGATCATGTGGTGGGGGACGCCCTGGGTTTCCTCGGGGGTGGGCTTGGCAGTGCCAATATCCATGCGGCGGTAGATCTGCATGGAGTCGGCGGACACCACCTCCCCCCCGAATTGGCGGGCCAGTTCCACGGCCAGGGCGGTCTTGCCGGAGGCGGTGGGGCCGCAGATCACCAGAATGTTCGGTTTCACGGCGGGGCCTCCTCCCGGAAAGGATAGTATTTTACAGAATACCATAAATTCTGCCGGGATTCAATAGGGTGGACGATCTGGAGAGCGGCAGGAGTTGAACGTCCCACCACCAGGGACGGTGCGCCGAGGCCGTCGCCTCCGTCAAAAAATTGCACCACCAAATTCTCCAGCGGTTCCCAAAAAGTTCCCCGCATGAAATGCCGTCTCTGATCCATCCTAACCGTCAGGACGACATGAGAGGGCGGAATTTTGATGGCGCGGTGGCTCTGGTATTTTTATCTATATAGTTTTTTGGGCTTCCTGCTGGAGGTGGCCTTTGCCCGGGTGTCCGGCCACCCCAAGCGGGATCGGAAGTGCCTGATCCTGCTGCCCCTGTGCCCGGTGTATGGCCTGGGGGCCTGCCTGATCCTGGGGCTGGCCCCGCTGGGAAACGGTCCTTTGTGGGTGGCGCTGTCCGGAGGACTGGCGGCCACCGGGGCGGAGCTGGTTCTGGGGGCCTTTTATCGCTATGCCCTGGGGGTGAAATTCTGGGACTATGAGGGCATCCCGGGCAGCCTGGGAGGGCTGGTATGTCCGGCGTTCTCCCTGTGCTGGACGGCGCTGGCATTGCTGCTGGTGTATGGGGTTCATCCCCTGGCGGCGGGGGTGGTGGCCCGGATCCCGGCCTGGCTGACGCCCCCCGCCCTGATTGTGCTGGCGGCGGACGTGGTGGTGTCTTGCGCTGCCCTGCGACAGGCGGGCAGCACGGAAGTGCTGAAATGGTATGCGATGGAATAAGGCTTCCCTCTCCCACGGAGGGAAGCTGTTTTCGTTCCTTGACAATCTCCCCATTTCGGCATACAATAAAGGCCATTATGAAGAACCCCAGAGAGAGGGGAGAACCCCATGATTGAACTGAAACACATCTCCAAGGTGTTCCCCACCGCCGAGGGGGAGCTCCACGCCCTGACGGACGTGACCCTCACCATCGGCGACGGTGACGTGTACGGCATCGTGGGCATGAGCGGCGCGGGCAAGTCCACCCTGGTGCGGTGTATCAACCTGCTGGAGCGGCCCACCTCCGGCCAGGTGCTCATCGACGGCGCGGATCTGTGCGCCATGGGTCAGAAGGAGCTCATCGCTCAGCGGCGCTCCATCAGCATGATCTTCCAGCAGTTCAACCTGCTCATGCAGCGCACCTGCTTGCGCAACATCTGCTTCCCCATGGAGATCGCCAAGGTGAAAAAGGCGGACGCGGAGAAGCGGGCCCGGGAGCTGCTGGACGTGGTGGGCCTGCCCGACAAGGCGGACGCCTACCCCGCTCAGCTGTCCGGCGGGCAGAAGCAGCGGGTGGCCATCGCCCGGGCCCTGGCCTCAGATCCCAAGATCCTGCTGTGCGACGAGGCCACCTCCGCCCTGGATCCCAAAACCACCCGGGACATCCTGCGGCTGATCAAGGACATCAACAAGCGGCTGGGGATCACCGTGGTGGTGATCACCCACGAGATGGCGGTGGTGGAGGAGATCTGCACCCACGTGGCCATCCTGGATCACGGCCGGGTGATGGAGACGGGCACGGTGGAGGAGGTTTTCTCCAACCCCCAGACCGAGGCGGGCCGCCGCCTGGTCTACCCCGACGGAGTACATATCGCCCAGCTCCCCGCCGCCAAGGTGATCCGCATCGCCTTCAACGGCGGCTCCAGCTATGAGCCCCTCATCGCGTCCCTGGCCATCGACTGCGGCGTGAAGGTGAATATTTTGGGGGCGGACACCCGGAACGTGAACGGCCAGGCCTTCGGCACCATGCTGCTGGGCCTGCCGGAGGATCCGCCGGAGGCCGCCAAGGCGGTAGCCTACCTGAAAAACCAGCCCAACATCACCATGGAGGAGGTGCGGGATTACCATGGATAAGTTTTTCGCCGACTTTTCCGAAATGCTGGCCAACCCCAAGTATTTCAATGAGTTCGCGTTTGGCATCTGGGAGACGCTGTACTCCACCGTGATCGCCACCGCGGTGGCCTATCTGCTGGGCCTGGTGCTGGGAGTGCTGCTGATCATGGGGGAGCGGGGCGGCATACGGCCCCTGCCCGGCCCTCTGATGAAGGTACTGAACTTTGTCATCAACATTGTGCGCTCAGTGCCCTTCCTGATTCTCATGCTGTGCGTGCTGCCGCTGAGCATGGTGCTGCTGGGCACCAAAATCGGCACCCCCGCCTCCATCCCGCCTCTCATCATTGCCGCGGCGCCCTTTATCGCCCGACTGGTGGAGACCTCCCTGCGGGAGCTGGACAAGGGTGTGCTGGAGGCCGCCCAGGCCATGGGCTGCACCACCTGGCAGATCGTCTCCAAGGTGATGGTGCCGGAGTGCCTGCCCTCCCTGATCTCCAGCTTCACCACCGCGTTCATCACCATCCTGGGCTACGGCGCCATGGCGGGGGCCATCGGCGGCGGCGGGCTGGGCAAAATCGCCATCAATTATGGCTATAACCGCTATAACTACGCCGTCATGCTGGTGGCGGTGGTGCTGATCGTCATCCTGGTGCAGATCTTCCAGTCCATCGGCTCCCGCCTGGCGGCCCGGCTGGATAAGCGGCTGGCCTCCGGCGGCCGGAGGGCGTTCAAAAAGCAGATCCAGCGGGACAAGCAGATCCCCGGGGCCATGTGACCGGCCCTTGTGAAAACGGACAAAGCAGGCCGCTTTGTCCGTTTTTTCTCTGTGCAGTATGTTGGTTGACAAAGGCGCTTCAATGCGTTAAACTAACAACCACAATTCAAATAGTGGACAAAAGGCAATGATGGGGAGAGTAGGCGCGGAGATACGGCACAGAGAGCCCGGGGAGCTGGAAACGGGTACGGAGGGCCGCGCTGAACATGGCCTCGGAGCCGCGCGGCCGACCGCTGTACTCCAGCCATAGGCCGCGACGGGAGCGCCCGTCACAGCGCCAGGGTGTGTCGGCACCCGGTAAGGCCCAGCTCCGCGAGGGGCGGGTGAAGCAAGGTGGTACCACGAAGCGGTCAGGCCGCTCTCGTCCTTGACAATCTGTCAGGGGCGTTTTTTTGTGCCTTGGAAACCTGGATCCGGTGAATCCCGCGGGAGCGGTTCACATATCATCAAAGCGAAAAGGAGATACGGATATGAAGAAGAAAGCTCTGGCTTTGGCCCTGGCTCTGGCCGCGGCGCTGTGCCTGACCCTGCTGTCCGCCTGCGGCGGCAAGCAGAACACCACCCTGAAGGTGGGCGCCTCCCCCGCCCCCCACGCCGAGATTCTGGAGATCGCCAAGGAGATCCTGGCGGAGCAGGGCATCACCCTGGAGATCGTGGAGTACAATGACTATATTGTGCCCAACGAGGCGGTGGAGTCCGGCGAGAACGACGCCAACTATTTCCAGCACATCACCTATATGAACAACTTCAACCAAGAGCACGGCACCCATCTGGTCAGCGTGGCCGAGATCCACTACGAGCCCTTCGGCATCTACGCCGGCAAGGTGGCCGACCTGGCCAGCCTGCCCGACGGCGCCCAGATCGGCATTCCCAACGACCCCACCAACGGCGGCCGGGCCCTGCTGCTGCTCCAGGAGCAGGGGCTGATCAAGCTGGCGGACAACGTGGGCCTGGAGCCCACCAAGCTGGACATCGCGGACAACCCCCACAACTACCGGATCGAGGAGCTGGAGGCGGCCCAGCTGCCCCGCTCCCTGGACAGCCTGGACGTGGCGGTGATCAACGGCAATTACGCCATTGACGCGGGCCTGAAGATCGACGACGCCCTGGCCATCGAGTCCGCCCAGGGCACCGCGGGCACCGCCTATGTCAACGTGTTGGCCGTCAAGGAGGGACGGGAGAAGGACGAGGCCATCCAGGCCCTGGTGAAGGCCCTCCAGTCCGAGAAGGTCAAAACCTTCATCCAGGAGACCTATGGCGGCGCGGTGGTGGCCGTAGGCTAATCAAGGCAGACGCCCCTGATTTCCCGGGAAATCAGGGGCGTTTTTCTGTCCGGATCCTGACAGAGAGGCGGCGAAAAAGCGCCCGGTCATTCGACCGGGCGCTTCCAGCCTGTCGAAAAGCGGCCTGCCTGGGAAATGTCCAGGCAGGCCGCAGAGCATAAAAGATACGTACGGGCGGAAAACAGCAGGAAAAGAAGACGAGCTGGCCATATTGCTTTCCATCTGGCCAGCTTTTTGAGATTCATAGCAGCAAACTTAAGCCTCACCCATTTGGAAACCTGGGCCAGACCTCTGTAAAGCGTATAGCGCATGCCGTGCTTTTCCTTG